>DJEU01000006.1 GCA_002431395.1 Lachnoclostridium sp. UBA5890 | reverse complement strand
CTTATGGCGGCGACTCACCTCTGTAACAACTTACTTTCCCTTCTTCCAGGGTGCCACCCCCAACCTTCTCCAATCAGCTTTATCCCCTTCGCCCTAAAAGCCCCCAAAACTCTTCCCACGCCAAAAGAACCAGCCTTCCGGCTGGTCCCCCGTAATATAAGTTGATGAAGTTTTCTCCTATGAATTACGAATGCCGCTCAGCAGCATTCGCAATTCACGGTTCTTCTTATTTGCTGCTTTGTTTTTTCTTGGAAATTACGTCGAAGGCTACGGCTGCCAGAAGGACAAGTCCTTTTACGGCTTTCTGCCAGTTTGCGTCGATTCCCATGATAGACATTCCGTTGTTCAGGACACCCATGAAGATGGCACCGATTACTACGCCGGGTACGGTTCCGATTCCACCGTATGCGGAAGCTCCACCGATGAAGCAGGCACCGATTGCATCCATTTCGTAGTTTGTTCCGGCAGTAGGTGCTGCGGAATTGAAACGGGCGATGCAGACAAGAGCTGCGACTGCGGAAAGCACTGCCATGTTGACATAAGCGATGAAGTATACTCGATTTGTCTTAACACCGCTGAGTTTTGCTGCATTTTCGTTACCGCCGACTGCGTAATAGTAACGGCCGGAAACGGTTTTGGATGTGTAGTAAGCATACGCTGCTACGATTACAGCAAGAAGAATGAGGATTGTCGGCAGACCTTTGTAGTTGTACAATTTGATGCTGACAAACATAACCACTGCCGTGATGATAACACATCTTGCGATATCGCCATAAAGGTTGCTCTGCTGATATCCGTTTTTCTTTGCTTTGATTCGTTTCCAAATAACGGAAGCGATATAACCTGCACTGATCAGGATTCCGGCTGCAAGAGCGGTTCCATAACCAGGTACATAATTGTTAAACAATGCGATATATTCATCCGGCATTGGGGAGATTGTGAGGCCGTCCAGTACGAGGAGAGCGACACCACGCCACAAGAGCATGCCGGCAAGAGTTACGATAAATGGAGGGATGCGGACGTAGGCGATCCAGAATGCCTGCCATACACCGATTCCAAGTCCTACGAGAAGACCAGCTCCGATGGCTACCCACATATTGACGCCGCCATTTACCATCAGTTTACCAACTACAGCGCCGACCAGACACACGATCGAGCCGACGGACAAGTCGATGTTACCACCGGTAAGGATACAAAGTAACATACCTACTGCAAGAATAACGACATAACCATTTTGTGCGATTAAGTTCGTAACGTTGGATGACAAGAGGAGTGCTCCGTCTGTCATAAATGTAAAGAATATCGCAACGATGATCAGCGCGATCACCATTGTATTTTTTTTCAAAGCTTCTTTCACCTGATTCATTTCATTCACGCTCCTTTTCCTGATTTCATGATATATGACATGATAATTTCCTGTGTTGCTTCTTTTCCGTCTACTTCGCCCACCATTTTACCTTCGTTCATGACATAGATGCGGTCGCTCATGCCAAGCACTTCCGGTAATTCCGAAGAAATGATGATGACGGATTTTCCTGCTGCCACCAGGTCATTGATGATACAATAAATCTCGTATTTGGCTCCGACGTCGATTCCTCGTGTCGGTTCATCCAAGATCAATACGTCGGGATCTGTCAGCATCCATTTTGCCAAAAGCACTTTCTGCTGGTTACCACCACTCAGGTTTCCCACATTTTGGTAAACCGACGGTGCTTTCGTATGAAGTTTCTGCCGGTAATCTTCTGCGATCTGAACTTCTTTTAATTTGTCAATCACACCGTAGTGACTGACTTTGTCCATTTTCGCAAGAGACGTATTGGTGTAAATCGGATTGCTTAAGATCAATCCATTGCCTTTTCGGTCTTCGGTCACATAGGCAAGTTTGTGGTCGATCGCCTGACGCACATTTTTCAGATGAACTTCCTTTCCATTCATCTTAATCGTTCCGCTGATGCCGGTTCCATAGCTGTGTCCAAACAGACTCATCGCAAGTTCCGTACGACCTGCTCCCATCAAACCGGAGATGCCGACCACTTCACCACGGCGTACATAAAAGGATACGTCGTCGACCACTTTCTTTGCCGGTGTCATCGGATGATGAACGGTCCAATGATCGACTTCCATGCAAACCTCGCCGATCTTAACATTTTCTCTGGCCGGGAAACGATTGCTCAGTTCTCGTCCAACCATGCCGCGGATAATACGGTTTTCACTGAAATCATCCACTTCTTTATCCATCGTCTCAATCGTGGAGCCGTCACGGATAACCGTAATCTTATCTGCCACGTATGAAATTTCATTTAATTTATGGGAAATGATGATCGATGTCATTCCCTGCTTTTTAAACTCAAGCATGAGTTCCAAAAGCGCCTGCGAATCGGATTCATTGAGCGATGCTGTCGGCTCGTCAAGAATCAAAAGTTTTACATCTTTTGCCAGTGCTTTGGCAATTTCTACCAGCTGCTGTTTGCCGACTCCGATATCTTTGATCAAAGTATGCGGATCTTCTTTCAATCCTACCTTTTTCATAAGCTCCTCGGCACGACCGTATGTTTTCGTCCAGTCAATCGCCATTTTCTTGCCCTGCTCATTGCCAAGAAACATATTTTCTGCGATCGTCATATACGGTACGAGTGCGAGTTCCTGGTGGATAATTACAATACCTTTTTTCTCACTGTCTTTAATTTCCTTGAATTTACAAATTTCTCCATCGTAAACGATGTCACCTTCGTAACTTCCATAAGGGTAGATTCCACTAAGGACATTCATTAATGTCGATTTACCGGCTCCGTTTTCACCGACCAGTGCGTGAATCTCTCCTTTTTTCACCTTCAAATTGACATTATCCAGTGCTTTTACGCCGGGAAATGTTTTGGTAATTCCATTCATTTCCAAGATATATTCTGCCATCGGTCACCCCTCCTTACTTCACATCAGATTCTTTATAATATCCGGAATCGATCAACACTTCTTTGTAGTTATCCTGGTCTGCAAAGACAGGCTGGCAAAGATACGTTGGCACGACTCCTTTTCCATTGTCATAACTTTCTGTGTCATTGACCGGAACTTCTTTTCCTTCAATGATCGCTGTTACCATCTCTACTACTTTGGATGCCAGCTGTCTCGTATCTTTAAAGATTGACATCGACTGTTTGCCGGCAATGATATTTTTTACGGAGGTAATGTCGCAGTCCTGACCGGTCAGGATTGGGAAATCGCCCTTGTAAGAAGCGACCAGCGCATTGGTGATACCATTTGCTACCGAGTCATTGGAGGACAATACCGCATCCAATTTTGTACCATCTTGATAGTATGCTGCGAGAATATTTTCCATTCTCTTCTGGGCTTCCTCTGTAGACCAGTTTGCTGTCGCACATTCTGCCAATGTCGTTGAGCCCGAACGAACTACCAGTTTTCCGGAATCAATGTACGGCTGGAGGATCTTCATCGCACCGCCAAAGAAATAGTTACAGTTGTTATCGTCGGAAGAACCGGTGAAAAGTTCGATATTAAATGGTCCTTTTGCATTTTTCAGATCCAGTTTATCTTCGATATACTGTCCCTGAAGTTCTCCGACAAGTTCATTGTCAAATGTTGCATAATACGATACGGCGTCGCTCTGCATGATCAGACGGTCATAGGCGATAACCGGGATGCCAAGTCCTTTCGCCCCCTGCAAAGCGGTTCCAAGTGCCGAACCATCGATAGAGGCAACTACCAGAACATCCGGATTGACAGCAATCATATTTTCAATCTGACTGACCTGCGTTGCGATATCGTTGTTCGCATACTGGATATCTACGACATATCCTTGTTTTTCAAGCTGCGCCTTCATGTTGCTTCCGTCCTGTGCCCAGCGCTGCAGATCCTTTGTCGGCATAGAAACCGCGATCCGCTTTTTCGCATCCGGGTCTTTTTGCTGTGGCTTATTGACTGCCACTTGATCTCCGCTTACTCCGCAGGCGGTCAGCGAAATCATCATTCCGACTGCCATCAGGCAAGCGATCCATTTTTTTATCATCTTCATAGCCATTCTCCTTCTCTATTTATTCTGCTGTGTAACCACTCATGATTTTCTTTAGGTTTAATATATCACAAGGGAAATAGGAATGCTTTACGATGAAATGGACAATTTTGCGATTTTTCTAGCCGCACAAAAAAAGAGTAGCACAATCTTGATTACAAAATTGTGCTACTGCTCTTAATTCGCTTTTTTATTGAGATATACTTCTTCTTTCGTATGGAAGCCACCCTCGATGATCACTTGATCAATGTTTTTCGAATCCACGAAAACCGGGGAAAGCTGGTAACTTGGCACGTCGTAAGTACCATCGGACATCGTCGCCGTCACACCGGTGTCTTCGCCTTTGGCAAGTTTCACACAAAGGTCTGCTGCCGTCTCGGCAAGCTCATCAATGTTTTTAAATGCCGTGCCGCCCTGTGTCCCCTCGACGATACGCTGGCAGGCGGCAAGGTCGCCGTCCTGTCCGAGGACATACACTTTTCCGGCTTTCTGATTTTCCGAAAGTGCCAAAATTGCCTGCGTCGCAAGATCATCATTGCCGCACACCACGACATCACAGGATTTTCCTTTGGAAAAATATTCCGATACCGCATCGTACGCCCGTTCTGCGATCCACCCTTCCGCATATTTCTTTTCTACTATTTTATAGGCGCTTCCTAATTTGGAAGCCAGCCCCTTTTCCAACAATTTCACATTATAATCTTCCGGCGAGCCAAGAACTTCCAGTATCTGTGCGCCTTTTGGAAATTTCCGGGTGATGGCATCGCCGTAAATCTCGCCAACCTTTTCGCTGTCAAACGAGAGATACAGATCCACATTGGCATTTTCTAACATTCTATCGTAGGCGACGACGTGGATCCCCTGCTCTTTTGCCTGCGCGACCACATCGCTGAGTGCCGATGTATCCGCTGCCACAATGACGATCACATCCATTTTCTGTTCGATAAAATACGAAATCTGCTTTTTTTGCGCCGCCACATCTCCCCCGGCATTCTGCACATTGACGGCAGCTCCGAGTTCCTGCGCCCGCGACACAAAGACATCGCGGTCCCGCTGCCACCGCTCGATGACAAGGGAATCAAAAGAAAATCCGATCCGGATTCCCTCCGAGTCGCTTTTCTTTTCCGGCTCGCCTGCTCCACATCCGGTCAGCAAAATGACTGCTGCCACACAGAGCAAAAACCAGATCCTTCTTATAGTTACTTGCTTCATACGTTCCTTCTTTCTAACCTTCGCGGTATTCCGACGGGGTCACACCAACCGTCTTTTTGAAAATCCGGCTGAAATAATTCGGGTCGCTGTAACCGGACTCCACACAGATCTGCTTGATGCTTTTTTCCTTTTCCCGCAGCAGATTTTTTGCGTGTTCCATCCGAAGTCCCGTCAGATATTCGACAAACGTCTCGCCGGTTTCTTCCTTAAATACTTTACTAAAATAATACGGACTGACATTGGCAACACGACTCACTTCATCCAGAGAGATGTCTTTTTGGAAATTATTCCCAATATAATCTCTCGCATTCGCCACAATGTCACTATATTTCTCACTTGCCTTCGCATGAATGATCTCTGCCGCCGCTTTCATATAGTCGAGAAACCAGCTCTGCAGCTGATCCATCGTGGTGAAACCGGTTACCGTCGCCAGATAATTCGTTCGGTCGCGGAAATGATACGACATTCCGCCCTCGTGAAAGGCGATTCGCTCGGCATACATGACAAGTTCCAACACTTTCAGGCGGACATCGTCGAGACAAGAAGCATAATTTTTCTGCATCCAGTCAAAGAACTGTGCAGCCTCTTCCAGCGTTTTTGACACATCACCACGTTTGAGTGCCACATACATCGCATTTTCTGTCTCCAGTGGATAATTTTCCTCGACATCCTGCGCCGCCACAAGGTCATTGATATGCATTACCGTTCCCTCAGCCTTTTTCAACGCCAGGCAGGCTTCCTGATATGACGGATAAATGTCATCCACCGGGCGGATGCTTCCAACACCGGCGCGAAACTGCAGTTCGATACGTGAAATCAGTTTCTGTATCATATTATCGGTTTTTTCGATGATTTTTACTCGCTCATTGTATTCCTTTTCCGGAGCGGCCGCCGGCACATAAACGACGATTTTATTTGTCATGACCGGGCCAACCGTCGCCGGGAAAAATTCCTTCACGATCTGGCGGAATTCATCGTAAAATTTCTGCGCTTTTACCGACATTCCGACGACATTTGTCATCTTGCGGTTTTCGATCGCGTCGCCGACTTCGATCACAAGAATCATGCCATAATCTCCCGGAATGTCAAGCAATTCACGGAAGCGCTCTGTATCTCCTGAATAATTGTCCTGAAATAAGATCGAATAAATCATTCCACTCTCAATGATTGGCACAACCGCTTCCAGTTTTTCTTTGTATTCCAGACTTTTTTCCCATCGCCTCTGCTGTCTGCGCACTTCTTCCATCGCTTTTTCAAGCGCCGAGACGATGCGCGACGTGTTGGCGGGCTTCGTGATAAAATCCATAACCCCGAGTGACATCGCTTTTTTCGCATAGTCAAATGTATCGTAGGCAGACATAATGATAAAACAGGTCCTCGGGCAGAATGCTTTAATCTCTTCAATCGCCTCAATACCATTGATTCCCGGCATCTGAATGTCTAACATCGCGATATCCGGCCGGAATTCTTCTGCGACTTCGATCACCGCTCGTCCGGTCTTTGCTGTCCGCACTTCGCACGTATCTCCAAAATTTTTCGCCACGATCCGCTGCAAGGATTCGAGTACGATTCCTTCATCATCTGCCAGCAGTAATTTTATCATGGTCTCACCTCCTTCGGAATTTTAAGAATAAACCGCGTTCCCTTTCCTTCGCCGTCACTCTCGATCTCCAATACATCTTCCGTCGTATAATACATCTGCAGCCGCTCCAATACATTGTAAATACCAATTCCATTGGATTTGCTATTTTTCCTATTTTTTACATTTTCTCCCTGCAGTACACGTTCGATGAGTTCCCGGCTCATGCCACGTCCATTGTCGGCGACTTCGATATAAACGGTGCCGGCTTCCTGCCAAATGCGCAGTGTAACCCATCCTTCCCACTCGACACCACGGATGCCATACTGCACGGCATTCTCCACAAGTGGCTGCAAGATCATGGACGGCACAAGAACATTTTCCAGTCCCGGCTCGATTTCCTTCTTATAATGAATATCTCCGGCAAAACGCACATTGAGAATGTAAATATAATGATCGACAAGCTGAATTTCATCTGCCAGTGTTGCATCTTCGTTGATACGTGACAGATTGTAGCGGAAAAACTCTGCCATATTTTCAATGAAAAGTGCCGTCTTATCGGCATCTTCGATCATCGCAAGCTGCATCCCCGCATTCAATGTATTAAATAGAAAGTGCGGATTGATCTGCGACTGCAGGTATTTTAACTGCGCGTCCTTTAACAATGCCTGCGTTTTCAATTCATTTTCGCGCATCTCATTTTCTTTTTCCATGCTGACACGCTGCGCTTCGACGTATTCACGGATACTGCCCATCATCTTGTCAAAGGCTTTTGACAGACTCTCGACTTCATCCCCGGTGCGAAATACCGGGATATCCACGGAAAGATCCCCCGCTGTGACTTCCTTCGCGCGCCCGGACAAAATTTTCAACGGCCTCGTCAAGCGTCTCGTCATCATGACGACCATGATCGTATCGCACAATACGACGACGAAGAACATAATCGTTCCGACAACTTCCATATAATACAGGGAGTTTTGCAAAAGCAGGTAATTATTGGAATTCCCCTGAAACTGTATATTATTCAGGCTGCTGATGTAGCCATTGAGGTATTCCTTTATTTTTCCGGCTTCTTCGTAACGGTCTCCGTAAGTCTGAACGTCTCTTCCCCGTTTTGCCGTTACTGCCTCCTCGGACACTTTCAGGTAATTTTTTCCAAGGTAATAAATATTATTTTTCAAGACACTGGTCTGCCGGTCCATCGTCTCTTCCTGCACCTGGACCAGCTGTTCTGACAGATTCTGCTGACTGATGTAATATTCCTGTAAGACATTCGAATCTCTCGTTTTTAAATATTCCAACATCTCCGAATGCACCTTATCCAGTTCTTCTGTCATTTCATTTAACTGCACATTGGTCGCATATACCTGCTCAATCTGAACAAGCACCTGATTGATATTGAGAAACATCATGACATTGATCACCAATGTCATAACCGACGTAAATATCAATAATACGATCATTTTTGTGCTAATCGATGCTCGCTTCATTTTCCGCCTCTTATCACGTTTTGCTGTATCATCTGATATTCGTTTACGATACCATTTTTCTTATATTCCTGCAATGTCCGGATTGTCGTCTGTCCAATCGCCTCGGGGTCAATTGATACGCTCGCGGCAATGACATTTTTTTCCAACCCTCGCCGGATCTCGTCATTTTCATAGGCTCCAATGATCTTGACCGAACCTACTTTACTGTAATCAACGACTGCCTGATAAGCATATGCCGTTCCTGTCAAAGACAGGCTGACAAGCACATCCGGGCACTGTTTCTCATCTAATATACAGTCTCGGACCGCCTTTTCTGTCGCAAATTCATCTTCTCCTTCCAGAAGCTGCACACGGATTTTCGCTCCCTGCACTTTCTGCCGAATGGTCTGCAAAACCAGATTGCTCTCTCCGAGATCTCCGTTTTTTTCCATCAGCACAAGGACATCGTTTTTCTTCTTGGAAATATTTTCCTGTATCAACTCTGCATAGCTGTCTCCGAGACTGCTGTCATTGACGCCGACAAACGCACACCGTCTGCCACTATAGTTGTCATGAAGCATCGTCACGACCGGGATTCCGGCTTCCATCGCCGCGTCCATCTCCGTTCCCACGGACTTGGAAGACGATTGCAGTAAAATTCCATCCACTTTTTCCGCAATCGCGATGTCCATATATTCTTTTGTCTCATATGTCTGCGACACATTGTCGGAAATCTGCTCCACATAGATGTTTTGCTTTTTTCCTTCTTCTTTCGCGGCCTCATACACCTGCTGCCAATATTCGTCTTCGGGGTTGTCCACAATAAAGGCATAATGCGCCTCGTAAGACTGCTCTTTCGTCTCCTCAAGACCGGTCTCTGCCATCTGTCTCCGCAAAATGGCAAAGCCGCCAAGGGTCACGGCAAACGCAATGACAATACAGATCAGCATCCCCATAAGCACGGAATTTTGTCTGCTTTTCTTTTTCATTTTCTCTGACATACCACCTTATCTCAACGGAGTTCCTCACCTCGCCGTTTTTTATTCATCACTTTATAACGGTACATTTTTTCATCACTTTCTTTGATATACTGCTGCATGCTCTCATTTTCCCCAGGTACACGGCTCGTAATTCCGTAACTGGCATGAATCGCATACGGTTTTTCACCCGAGTTGTTAAATCTTTCCAATTCGTTTTCCATTTTCAGCATCCATGCGCGGCCTTCCATCTCGGTTACATTTTTTGCCAATACGACAAACTCGTCACCGCCGGTACGCGCACACAAATATTCTCCCCGGCACGCCCCCGAAATCGTCTCACATACTTTCTTCAAGGCAAAATCGCCCTCGATATGCCCGAAATTATCATTGATCTGCTTCATTCCATCGAGGTCGATAACGCACAAAAACAATGGAATCTTCTCCTGTTTTGCCTGTTCCAACAGTCTGACACCCTGCTTTTCCAGTCCGCGCCGGTTGTACCAGTCGGTCAATTCGTCGCGGTCGTACATATAGGCAAGTTCATCGATCAACGTTTTCATCTTATCTTCAATGAGTAGATCATGAATTTTGTTGCCAATATTGATATTCCATCGAAAGAATAAATTTGCCGTATTTTGCCAATTCCAAAATCGGAAAGCCTCATAACCGTAGCAGCTGTCCTGAAAATGAATCGGTGCAAAATACCACACCTGAGGTTTATCACGGATCAATTCTTCCGGCAGAAGTTCCCGCCGTTCGAATGGGATACGTATCCCGTTCTGTTTCTCATTATCCTTAATATAAACACACAATTCCATCTGCTCCGTATACGACTGGTACCCCTGCGCATCGTGAAGCATTTCACAGAGGCAAAGCCCATAGTCTCGGATACCATACATATTTTTATGAAATTCAGCGATATAATCTGCGATATCTTCGATGGATTCTGCCTGACTCAGGTAAATGGACATATAGTCAAACTGCGTTGCCCGGTTGTGCTCCGCCTGCATTTCATCGTATTCGCGCTGCTTCTCCAAAATAATCTTTTCGCCCGCTTTTGCCATGCATCCACAGGATTCTCTCGCCAAAATTTCTGCTTCAAAACAAACTTTTTTTATTTTTTTCCAATCCTCGGTTTCCTGATTTTCTGCAATCAACTCCACCGCCTGTTTTCCCATTTTCTGGAAAGGCACTCGCATCGTCGTAATCGCCGGTGTAAAGGAAAGCGTCTCCAGCAGCCCATCGTATCCGCTGACGCAGATATCTTCCGGCACACGGATTCCCCGCTTGATCAACTCGCTTGCCACCGCCAATGCCATGTGGTCATTCGCACATAAAATTACTTCCGGCATCTCTTTCTCTGCCAAAAACCAGTCACACGCCTGAGCTCCCATATTGTACCAATAGTCTCCGTAAAACATCTGATGTTCTGTTACCGGGAGTTCATATTCTTTCATCGTATCTAAAAAGCACTGCATCCGCTCTCTCGCATCCCAATACGTTTCCGGTCCACTCATAAAGCAAAGTCTCTTTTTTCCATGCAATTCAATAAAATGCCGGATAAGTCCTGCCATCCCCGTCGTATTTTCCACAAGAAAGTTCACTGCTCCCTCTACTTTTTCACGAATGCTGACCACCGGACAATGACAATATTCCCGCACATTGTCAACAATCTTCTGCCGGCTGCTTTTTTCACTCATTGTATCCAATGCCAGTATCACACCAGAAAATTCCTCATAACGCGGCAAATCCCATATCATCTGATCCCCAATAAAATGCTCATTATTGTATCCATATTTACCATAATTAGTAAAAACTGCCACATTATATCCCTGTTTCTCTGCCTCTTCGATAATTCCCTGGCACAGCCGCATCTGAAATTCATCTTTTACTCGTTCCGCAAATACCCCTATGGTTTTTCGTTTGTTCTGAAGCATAACCAGACCACCTCCTTATGTATGATGTTATCACAGAACGGGCCAT
Source organism: Lachnoclostridium sp. UBA5890 (assembly GCA_002431395.1). Classification (GTDB taxonomy): domain Bacteria; phylum Bacillota; class Clostridia; order Lachnospirales; family Lachnospiraceae; genus Eubacterium_F. The sequence continues at coordinate 28,049 of DJEU01000006.1, read as the reverse complement.
CTTACAACACCAACATTATGAAAAAAATGTGTTTTTGCAAGCCTTGTAAGACATTTCTAAATATGGTAAACTGGAAGCAGCAAATAGCACAAAGGGGGTTTTATATGAAACGGATTTGTATTGTATTTATTGTTTTATTGCTTTTCCCATATTTTAACATGTTTGTATGGACGCCGTCCGAGCCGGACGCGATGTCCTCACAGGCATCGGCACTTTCGACAGAATCTTCGTCTTTCTCCGCTTCCCCGTATTACCTTGCGGCGATCGGCGCCGATGACACCGCTGCTGTCCTGGACGGCTATCCGGTCAAAGAGACTGTGATTGCAGTCATTGATACCGGTGCAGAATTGTCCCATGAGGATCTCGCCGATTCCCTTTGGATCAATGAAGCAGAACGAAATGGCACGGACAATGTGGATGACGACGGCAATGGCTACATCGACGATATTTACGGCGTGGATTTTATTAACAATGTTCCTACTCCGGTCCCGGATAATCCCTCCGCTCCACTTCGTTATGAAGCCCCGGAAGATGATTCTAATTCCAGCCATGGCACGCACGTCAGCGGAATTATTGGCATGGATCCGAACAATGCAGTTGGCTACGCCGGTGTCGGATATCATACAAAAATTATGATCTTAAAAGCGGGAAATTCCAAAAACAGTTTTTCGTTTGCCAATGCCACAAAAGCGGTCGAATACGCGGTCGCAAATGGCGCAGACGTGATCAATATGTCGTTTGGCAGTTATAATAAAAACAGCACGTTCGCCGAAGAATTGGAAAAAGCTTCCTCTTCCTGTCTTCTTGTCGCAGCAGCCGGCAATGACGGAAGAGCCTCTTCGGACTCCACCATGTACCCTGCCGCCTATCCCTACGTGATTGGCGTAATGGCGGGTAATACAGCAGATGGATGCTGGACTTCTTCGAATTTTGTGGATACTTCCCCTGCCCCTTACGACATCCTCTGCCCGGGCGAGTCCATTCTCTCTACCACCCGCTACAATTCGTACGCAGAAAAAAGCGGAACTTCGATGGCTTCCCCTATGGCCGCCGGCAGCGCAGCAGTAATTATGGGGGTTCTCGAAGCAAATAAAACTTACGAAAACCGGGAAGATCTGCTTGCAGATACCAAGAAATATCTACTTATGAGTGATTCTGTTTATACTTATACAGCAGATTCCGGCCTCATTTATATGACCCCACGCCTGAATCTGAAAAATTCGCTGCAGCATATCATCGAGGATCTGAAAAAAGAGACGGGGGCGTCGACATCTCCATCGCCTGCAATAACGCCTTCGGGAAGCCCGGCTCCGACCAAAACGCCTTTGCCGACAAATTCGGCGTCTCCGACGGCTACGGAAACACCTGCCGGAACTTCCACTCCATCCACTACTCCGGTTAGAAGCCCTTCACCGACGGATTCGGCATCTCCTACCCCTACGGGAACGCCTGCCGGGACTTCAACTCCGACGATAAGTCCTTCACCGGCGGTTTCGGCGGTTCCGGGAACCCCTTCGCCCGGTAACACCTCGGTACCTGACAGCACCGCCGCCCCGGGAAAAAAGTTTAATACCAAATCACTTAAGATCCAAAAGATAACTCAAAGAAAAAAGGGCAAGCACAAGATTACCATAAAATGGAAAAAATGCAAAACAGCAACAAGATACCAAATCCGTGTTAAAAACAAAAAGAACGGCGAAACACGGTGGTTTTACACAAAGAAAACGAAAATCACTTTAACCTACAGCAAGAAAATGCAGGTAAGCATCCGCGCCCAAAAGGTAAGTGGGAAAAAGATATGGAGTGGAAGCTATAAGAAACTTCCCCGCGTGGGTTGCTGATGGGAAAAGGCAACGGATTTTACTTAATTTCCCGTTTTACGTTGCCTTTTCGCCAACTTCTGCCAGGGAAAGGCAACATATTTCGGCTGTTTCCTCTGTTTACGCTGCCTCCGCCAGCCCCATGCCAGCAAGCCTCCCATCCCTTCCAAACTTTCCTCCCCCTAGCCACACCCCGACACTCCCACCAAACACAAACAGGGCTGCCACACGAATCTCTTCGTGCGACAGCCCCGTCTGTGTTCTGTTATTATATACAAATTGTTTTCTATTTGGCTTTTACACTGGCTTTCTTCGAAATGCTGCTTAAAATCTTGCCATTGCCCTTATTCTTAAAGGCACGTACTTTGTAGTAAAATTTTCTTCCTTTTACAGAATCCTTATCTTTGAAAGAATTTTTCTTAACTACAGCAAATTCATCGTAAACTCCGTATTTGCTTTCTGCACGGTATACGATATAGCCACTGGCCTTCTTGTATTTCTTCCACGAAACAACAATCTTGCCTTTCTTGGCCTTTGCTTTCACCTTGGTAACTTTGCCTTTGAGGGTTTTGATCTTGCCAGAGGCTGCAGTATTTCCTGCTGCCGCCTGAGCTGCTGATGCGGCTGCTTTATCCACATTGACGGAGATCGCGTATGCACTCATTTCGCTGTTGTTTGCCTTTTTCTTGGCTACTGCAACAACTTTGTAATAATACTTGCGTGCATTTTTCTTCTTGCTCGTATAGCAACTCTCTTTGACATTTGCTACCAATTTATACTTGCCATTTGCCTTCTTCGCACGGTAAACATTGTAGGATTGTGCTCCACGTACCCCTTTCCAGGTAATGCGAATGCCTTTCTTTCCAATTTTCTTACGGCGGACAAATGTGGTTCTTGGCAGCTGGTCTTTGTTCACGGCCGGTGCTTCTGTTGCCCCCGGAGCCGGTGCTGCATTGTCTGATGAACCTGGAACCGGTGTCGGTGTTGGTGCCGGCGTCGGTTTCACGATACATTGGATCGTAATCGTCTTTGTGGTAACGCTTCCGGCGTTATTCTCGACTTCGAATACATACGTTCCATTCTCGGTCACATCGTACGTTTTTCCGGTATACGGTTTTCCGTTTACACGGATTTCCTTTATTCCGGAAACACCGCCATCGGCTTCGATGCCAAGTGTCGCTTTTTCGACGGAACTTGTCGGAGCACCTGTAATCGAAAGGATCGGCTCTGCCACATCTTTCTTCACAGATACCTTAGCCGAAACTTCTTTGCCAAAAATATCTTTGGCAGAAACGATCACGTCGTATTCACCATCCGGCAGATCTGAGATACCAAATGCCGTTTCCTCTGTAGTCTTCTCTTCACCATTGACAACATAACGGATTTCTTTCAATGCCGCCGTACCCTGTTGTACCGTAGCTACGATCGCAGCATCTTTCTTATTGGTAAATTTGTCTTCGGTAAAGTTTGGTGCAAGATGAATGGTTGCTGCCGATTTTTCAATCATTGCACGCTCCGAGGAGACAATCACTTCATTGTCATCCTGATCTACAATCTTCGCATATACCACGAAATCCATCTCGTCTTCAAGCGAAATCGGTTTTCCATCGTAGGAAATCCATTTTCCATTTTTATCCAACTTCTCGCCTCGTTTTACAATCTGGTAAGAAATCGATTTTACACCCGAATGTTTATCTTCTCCCGTAATCTCCATTTGGAAACCTTTGGAAGAAACCAGAATATCACCTTCATCCGATGTTGTCACATTCTGTGCGCCATTCAGATCAGTCAATGTGATCGAACCTTCCGGATTGACAATGTCTTTGAACAAAGCACGAAGCGTCTCGTCTTTTCCTACGGTATAAACAAACGATTTCTCTTTTGAAAGAAGCTTATCGCTCGAATCATACCAGCCGGTAAATTCATAACCTGCTTTTTCGGCTGCCGTCACTTCCAGTTCAAATCCGGTATTTGCGTCATAATGATATGGCTGTTCTGCCGAAGCCGTCTCACTCTGAGCAGTCAGCGTATCTTCTCCACAACGTACCGTACCACCTTCCGTTACCAGCAGATCTACATCATATTTATTGCGGACGGTATACGTAATGATCTTCGATCGTTCGCAGGAATCCGTCTTCGCTTTTACTTTAACATGAACCTCTTTTGGCGTCGTTCCTTCAGCAATACGGTTAAATACGATTGTATTTCCCTGGATTGATGCTGCCTTATTTTCCAAAATCGGACTTTCCACCGATGCAGTTTCTACAGAGCCTGTTTCCACCGGAATTGTTCTCTCTGCTTCGTCCGTAAGCTCATAAGAAAGCTTCACATTTTCCTCAACGTGGTCTTTGTGCACTTCACAAAGTGTCACATCCGTCTGTACATCAAACTGACGGGAAGGTTTTTCACCTGTCTTTGGCACGTCAACATAATCATCAAAGGTACGAATGGAAATGTCGCACGTACATTTTTTACGTTTCAAAGTAAGTGTGTACGTATTTTCCATATCGCCTTTGGTAACTTTAATGGTCAATACATCGCCATCCCAGTTCTTGTTGATCAATGCTTCACTTCCGCAGGTAGCATATACTTCCGGAAGCTGATTTTCCGGATATCCGTACGGAACATCTACCGTATAATTTCTCTGATATGGTTTAAATTCTTCATTGAGTTTTACACCATATGCGATATCTTCCGCACTACCAACAGCAAGGCTGTTCAAGCAGGTTTCATCCGTATAAATATACGTTGTCAATTTACCGGATACATCTTGTGCAGCAATCGTAAACTCTTTGGTAGAAGTGGATTCATCCAGAATTACCGTTCCGGAATCCATCGTCTGTGTCGTGTAAGACTTACGCATCAATGGTTCTTTTCCTTCTACCTCGATCAAACCGTTCTCATTGGCTGCCGTTACTTTTCCTTCATATACAGCAACTTCTTTCAATGGGATCTCGTTGTCTTCATCTCCTACGCAGTAGAATAGCTGGTTTTCTACACCGTCTGCTGTATAGAGATACACCTGAGGTCCCTTTGTCAAATATTCTACGCTGAGAATGGCAGTCGTCACATTGTCAGCCGAATCGGTTACTTTCATCTGATAATAGCCATTTTCCAAAAGGTTGACATCATATCTGTCAGATAGTGTTGTCGGCGTTCCTGTTACTTTAATGCCACTTCCCAGATCAGTCGCCTTCTGGGTACTCATATCCACTTTCTGAATCTCTACGGATTTGATTTTACGGTCTGCTTTGATATCGTAAGCAATATAGGCATTTGCCGTTGTATAATCCGTGATTTCACTTCCATTCTCATCGACCAGTTTCAATGTTACATCCGGCCAATCGTCTGTAGTTTCGTCAATCTTTTCTGCCTCTTCTTCGAAACAATCAATGGTAATGTGTTTCTGTGTGATATTTCCGGAACTGTCTTCCACGATCACGTGGTAGGTTCCATTTTTCTTAATCTTTAACGTTCCTTGTGCAAACTGGTTATTAACCAGTTTATCTGCTCCGTTTCCGCCAATGCTGACAGAATTAAGCATCACATCATCATAAGCGTAAACCGGAATTTCCAGAATCGTTCCCGGCTGAAGTTTCGTTGTGCCTGTCGGAAGTGTCTTTCCGATCACGATCGTCGGTTTTACATTATCTTCCGGCACATCACGTCCGGTGTCTCCCTCACTTCGCTCGGAATAATATTCCACCATACGGTCAAAGGAAGCGCTGCCATTGATGATTTTTACCGTAACGATATGCTTTTTCAATGCCGTATTGTTGAAGTCTACCGTATGACGTTTGTAATACTCGCCGGCTACTTCTTCTCCGTCGCGGTCTTTGTATTGTTTGGTTACAAAACCAAAACTGTTATTACTTGAAACTTCGATATCACCGGTATAATAGAAGTCAATGCTTCTCGCATACGTCGTAAATGTGAAGGTATTTCCTTCTCCACCGGTACAAATATCGCTGTTGTACGGAAGTACGGTTCCTGCAGTAACCGCACCGATGTCCGTATCTTCCCATTTCTGTCCACCAACTGCATTGGTAAATTCAAATACCGGATTATCGGTCCGTATATTGCATCCCGAAACCGTTGCCACAAACGTAATATCTTTAAAGGAGCCTGTCGTCGTATCGGCAATTCGCAGAACACCGGAACCTTCTTTCTGTGCGGTGACGGTAACGTATCCTGTCTTCACATTATACGCTGCACTCTGCAGAAGTTTGTTGTTTGTCACTTCTACTTTGCCATCTTTATTGATCTTCATTTCCGTAAGCGTAATATTGCTTCGTTTCGAAGAATCCATCGCTGCCTGTGTCGCCAGGGTAAAGTTGACCGGATTTCCCACTGTCAGAGAAACTTTATCCAGACAGTCAAATCGTGTCGTCGGTACTACTTTACCATACGCCGTATTGTTGCTTGACTCATACTCGCCGGCATCACTCTTCAAGGTAAATTGAAGATTTGCGGCACCTACCGAGTCTTCCGGATCAAATGCACTCAATGGAATTACCATTTTCCCTTTGATCTCCTGCGTCTTTCCGGCTGCGATTTTCTGATCCGTACTGATGATTCCCGACGTATCGCTGTACGCAAGATAATCAAATACACCCTCGTCATTTCCATTTCCAATAAGAGCGGTTTCTTTTCCATCCTCTGCCAGGATCAGATTTCCACCAATCTCCAAAGGAACGTATTTATCTTCACTTCCATCTGTTTTTCCGGAGCTTCGTTTTACCTGGAATTTTACATTGGAAGCATCTTTTACACCAAGGTTACTTACTGTCATATCCACATCGGCAAGAACGCAGGAAATATTATTTACACTTCGTTTTTCCAATGTGTCACTGGCAGTAATTTCCAAACTGTCGATGGAAAGTTCTGCTTTTTCACCGACAACAATCTTTCCACATCCATCATCGGCATCGGCTGTACTCAATGCTTTTGCACTCGAATACGACGGATCCTCCTGTACATCAAAGTAAATCGTTCCTCCGGCAATATCTGATGGAAGTGCTTTACACACGATGTCTTCCGTCGTCACCTGCTGTCCGGCAAGAATATTGCTCTCTACTTTCCACTGAGCAAGGTCTGCTGCCGCACTGCCATTTTTGCCTGCTGCCTTCAATGTGATATAGATTGGATTTGCCTTGCTTCCTCGAATCGCCACATCTCCGGTATTACGGAAGGAAACGCTTCCACTCAGTTCCGCGCCGGATACAAAATTGTTCTTATCAAATGTGATCGATGCTTCTCCAATCTTCTGATCTCCGATTCCATACGTGATCGCATAAATACCGGAAGTTGCTGTATTATTGGAGTCTGGAACATATTCGGTATACTTTTCCCCATCAAAATCCATCGTGGATTTCTTCAATTTTGTCATCGTACCTTTGGTAAGAATTGTCAATGTTCCACTTTCATTTTTTGTCGTCGGTTTTCCCAGTGCGATCTGTGGAGCATTGAAGATAAACTGATCTTCTCCGCCGCCTTTCTTACTGTCAAAGAAGGCTGCTCTCGTATCTTCGGAAGTCCACTGATTCGATATGGAATCCTCATATACCTGCATATGATTCATCGCAAGCATAAATGCCTCTCCGAATTTTCCGACTGTCGGATCGTACTTCGTCACATAAAGGGCATTATTTACCGTATTGGTTACGGTCTGCGTATAAACCGCAGAAATATTTCCATCTCCATCTACACCGATGGTCGCTTCTGCCTGTGAGTTTCCATGTTCCTTATCTACCGTAAACAATGGATCCACCGTGATCGCTGCCTTATTGCTGTTCAGGGCATTTTCAAGGCTCTTTTCTTTGATCACATAGGTAATTCCATTCATATTGTACATCAGGAATGTTTCTGTTTTTCCAGTATCTGACAGTTTCCCGTTGAGGAATTTCAAGTTAGTAAAGCTTGGAGATTCTACTTTCTCCTCGCAGCTTCCGCCGACATATACACCGTCGTTGTCATCGCTGTCATCGTAATCAACAAGCGTTTTCAAAAGAACCGGCGTCTCAAATTTCATGGAATTCTGCTCTACGCTTCCGCTTTCTACCGCCACATCCTGCTTTTGGATCGTTGCCTTCTGAACATACAGTTTCTTGATCTTTGCATATTCATCTGAGTCACCGTATTTATCCTTCTGCTCAGTGGTGTAAGAAATGAAGTAATCATTGTCTGTTCCTTCGGTAATCTGTACATTTTCCAGACGTGTTCCCTGTTTTTTCCATTCCTCCGTCGGCTCCAGATCGTAAGTCTTATACGTTCCATCGCCCTGTTTCACGCTGTAATGGAGTTGGGAATATTTTCCATACAGGTAATCTGTCGTCAAGGCATATTGATAGTTCGCTTTTGCATAAGGATCTCCGGTTCCGGATTCGTTATTGGAATCGTTTCCTTGTGCTGCTTTGTCATATTTTTCTTTGTATTCTTTTTCGCGAGCAGTAAGTTCTGCCTCGGTATAAGGTTCGGTATCGGCATACACGTGAACATCCGATGTCGAGCCGGAAGGAAGGAATCGGTATCCATTGCCTTCACTGAGAACTACTGCATTCGTAAATTCACTCGGTGACTTTGTATCAAATTCTGCCGTTTTTACTTCTACCAGCTGGCTGGCCTCTTTCAGCATTTCATCGGATGACAAGCTTTCCGGAATCGTCTTCTCCGCCTGTTCACTGTAAGATGTCCAGGTCACTTTGATCTTTCCATTTTCAACAACCGCGTCGTAATCCAAATCACCAGTGCTTTCTTCTTTTCCATCTTTACGATCTACCACGATATATTTGGTCGCTGAGGTTTCATCGATCGGATTGACAAGTCCCATCGAATCTTTTCCTTCTTCTCCACCAACTCCGGTACTTGTCGTGGAAAGTTTTGACATAACAAGCTGGGTATTATTCAGGCTGTGCCCCGGTTTTTTACGGCCTACCGTATACAATACGTAGTTCGTATCTCCTACAGTCAGCAGTTTATAATCCGAAGCACTATCAAAACCGCTTCCCAGTTCTACCGCAGAAGCGTTACTGCCATAGCCGCTTACCTGGAATTCGTCAATGCCATCTACATCATACGCCTGTGCTGACATATCCTCCTGTGCGGCATTATCATCTGAAGAATTGATATTTTGCAGCCGGAATACATTTTTCGGTTTGGAAACGGTTACCGCAGCTCCTGCCACATCGTTATCAACCTCTTCTTCGGTTCCTCCCATATCCCTCCCGGCAACCTGCCAGGAAAAGAACCACGGCTCATCACCGTCCTCTTTTCGGGACGCATCATATCCTGCCTTACATCCGACAACGTCCATTTCATAGGAGAAGAACAGGAATACCACTCGGAAGCCAACCGCCGCCGATGTGATAAATTCATCTACCTGCGTTTTCTTATTTATCGTAAACGCGAACGAGACGGATACTTTTACATAAATTTCCAGTTTCGCCAGGTCAACTCCGACTCCGGCGCCGGCTTCTACATATAGGCTCGGATTTAAGCTTAATCCTGCAAACGAAACATTGTTTTTAATACTTGTCGTTCCATCCGCATTTGTAACTTCCTCTTTCTCAAGTTCAATACCGGTCTGCGCCTCAAGTTCCATGCCGATCTGAACATATACGTAAAAAATCGGACAGCACTGGAATCGATACTGCAGACGGACACTTCCCTCAATTGCCAAAGCAATCATTGCAGAAGAAAACTCATATTTACCGGTCAGCTTACTATATTTCCATACAAAAGACATATTGACAGATATGTCAATTTCTGCCGCTTTCGTCGGGGATGCTTTTGCCGACTGTCCGCTGTTACCGGTTCCATCGGATTTACCAGCTTGTTTTTTCAACTGCTTAAAGATATTATTGGATGGGTCGGACATCGCCTCTTTCATTTCCTTTAAGCCTTCTGCGCCCATAACGTCTTTTTCAGCGTTTTCACCACCTTCTTTGCTCATACCAAAGATAGGAGTTCCGATAGAAAATCCGATTTCATCATCACCCATCATAAACGTTCCATAACCAAGTCCGATTTCAATTCCCGGCAGATTTACCCCTGGGGAGGTATTTGCTATACTTGGCTGGTTTGCCGTTTTTCCATCTTTATCTTCGGGTGCCTCAGCCGCTCCTGCCTCTTCGGATTCAAACGCCTGTGCCGCCGGTTCCGGAACCGTATAGAAGCCACCTCGTTTGGTCGACGTTATCTTCTCTTCATTTCCACTTGTCACACGAGAAGTGATATAATACGTTTCATTTCCATGCAGACATCCAAGATATCCATTAATCTGTGCATCCGAAGAAGCTGCTGTAAATCCGTTTGGCATCTTCGTCTCATACACCTTGATCTTCGATGGATTTTTATAGGCATTTCGCAGATTTCCCTTCCAATCCGGTGTCCACTCATATTTCTTTGTACTGCTGTTCATCTTCGCCGGACTGGCATCGTATCCGGACAGGAAAGATACCGTTCCGCTCGAAACAGCGCCATACATTTTCACGCTTCCGTCCTTCGCCGTGATATCACGGTAGGACTTCTGCTCTTCGGTCATATTCTTTTTCTGTTCTTCCGAGGTCTGCGTCGTTACAAATCCCGGAACCACCTGAAATGTCTCTTTTCCTGTCGCTCCCGGCGGAACATTCAAAGAAGCCGGCTGAACCGAATAGTCTACTTTGATCACAACATCTTTTCCAAAATCTGTAATCTGATATGGTTCGCCTGCTTTCAGGATTTTGATCGGAGTATATCCATCTCCTGCTTCGGTATATTTACCATCACCATCTTTGTCTTTGTAGATGGCTACCATTTTCTCGCTGATAATTTCCGGATCTCTTACAACACTGACGGAATCCGGTGTATATACCGAAAATGTAATGGTATTCGAGACGATGTCAGAATCTGTAATTATAATGTCTGAATCTCCATCATATACTTTATCTCCATAAAGAATCTTGGTACCATCTGTCAGACCAAAGTTGATCTTATTGAAGTTGATCACTTTATCAGAGGATGTATAATTATATTCTCTGGCATTGGATTTCAAGTCGATGGCTTTTCCATCCACCTTAATATTTTTTCCGATTGCTGCAAACTTATCTGCTTTTTCCTGATCTGTGTCTTTTTCCGTCATAGACGTCTTACAGTTGATCTCCAATGTCTGATAACGATTGTATTCGCAGTTTAAGGAATAATCTGCGGTCGTAGACAGTCTTCTTCCATTATCGGAATATTTCACTGTCGTAGAATTATCAAATCCCGTTTTCGAAGAAATACTTTTGCTTCCTTCTTTCAATTCTACTTTATCCAGTCGGTAAACTCCAAGCTTATCGGATCCTTTTACCTTCAGTTCTGTTCCGAGGTAAAATTTTCCATTGGAATCAAAACCACCCTTTTCTATTGAGACCTCTGGTTTCAATCCTTCTTTTACTGCTCGCACATTTCCGCTGGAAAACCGGTCCATACGATCTTTGTCTTTGCTGTCACCCAGATTGATGTTCAAGGTCGTCTGTTTGCTCAGCCAGCGGCGGTACAAATTAATATTTACCGAATTTACTTTTGTTTCACGATCTCGTATCGTACCATCACGTTTTGTAATAGCAGACTTAAATGCAAGGAAATTATTTCCTTCGGCCAGATTATCAAGATTCACCTCAAATTTTTTGGTTTCGGAGCCATTTCCAAATCTTGTATATATAGTTGTTGCCGCTTTCTTTGACTCTTCACTGAGACGGTCTTTCATGTGCCCATCTCCACTGTCAACTGTATGAGTTGTTAAGTTGGCTGCAAAATTCTGATTCCCAATTCCAACAAGTAATCCACTATAATACTCTCTGAACCAGAACAGACTATAACTGGTCTTTGCCCAGAAAGAACCTGACATCTTACTGTACATATTTACCAGATCATCAATCTCATAATAGGTATTGGCGCGGCGCTTTGCCACTAAGATGTCACCGCCACTCTTCGAGTTTCCGCCTTCATCACTCGCAGTCTGCGCCGTATAATTGTCTGTCAGGTTGCAGTTTCTGCCCCATTGGCTGCTCAGTTTACTGGTACTGATCTTGTAAGAATAATCGCCTGCTTCCTGTGCATTCATGTCACCGGACTTATCGGTAACTTTTTCATAATCTACGACGTTATTCTTACTTTTTACGGCTTTGCTCTTTACATCCTTGCCGCCGTTTTCTGTGATCGCCGTGTCACTTTCTTTGACACGCGCCGATGCATCTTTTGCTTCCTTGCTCTTCGATGCGGTCGCAACATTGTCTTTATCTGCTGTATCTGTGTTAAACAAATTAACGCGAATCTCCTGTGCGTTTTGTTTGATATTTCCACCCTTCGCATTTTTCAGCTGAATCGTAAAGTAACGGTCTTCTTCTGTTTTCTTGTTGTCGTTCAGAAGTTCAATCTCAATCTCTGTACTTTCGATACCACCACTGAAACTTGCTGTGGATTCTGCCTTGGCGTAATCCGTTCCCGCTTTCGCGCTTCCATCCACAGTCTTGTAATCTACAGATGAAACATACTGTGTCGCTCCTGTTCTGGTCAACTTAATCTTCGCCTTGCCTGTACTTTTGTCTACCCTTATCTGGCTAAGAGCAAATCCCATAGTGCTTTCGAGTTTTTCCTCGTCATCCTTGATGCACATCGACAAACGGTTGGCAGATTCTGTAAACGCTGCCCCTTCCACATCATAAATAGTAAAGGATGCCAGTTCTTCGGCCTCGTGCTCATCGTCGTCGGTCGCCTTGACAACGATATCCTTTACCCATTCGCCATCTTCAAAGTCTACCTGTAGAAAACTTGTCTTAAATGGCATTTCCCGGTCAAGTGTTACATCGGTGTAACTTCCCTTTTCGTATGTTTCTTCCTCTGTTATATGACGGCTGTTTAAGTTAATCCACAGTTTTTGTGAACTCTCTTTTCCTGTCGTCTTTGACAAACTAAGTTTGTAATCAGCTTCTACTACACAAATATATTCGTTTTGCTCATAATCCTTGTCGCTTACAACAAGTGTTTCCGTTTCTCCTCCGGAAACAGCTTCCCATTTTCCATCTTTTTTTACATGCCAAAAATAACGGACATACTCACCTTTTACCTCTTTCAATGAGAGTGTTACTTTTCCATCCGCTTTCTTTGCAGCCACATCATAAGAACTGCTTACCTGCTGTTTTCCCATCGTTCCATCGGTTCCGATCGGATTTTCCACTTTAACGGTATAATCCTTATTGGATGCCGCATTGGCATACACCAATTCTTTTTCGTCTTCATCAAGCGCTGCTACCGCTGGTGCGATCGCTACTTTCGCTGTCGCTTTTCCTTTGGTTCCTCCAAGACGATAAATCGTTATTTTCTGCTCTTTTGCATTTTTTCCTTCCTCTATCGTTATGGAATCATTTTTAAAGGCAAATGTTCCATTTGGGAATTTTTCCTCCCAGGACTCCTCTTCTTCGATGATCTTTCCATCGTTTCCTGTTACGGACAAATTACCTTTTTTCTCTGCTTCATACGCGTATGATGAAGTTCCCACGCTAGTCACGATGATGACCATCGCGAGGAATACCGCCAGCAAGCGTTTTCTCAAATGCTTCATACACATTTCCTCCTTATACCTAAAATTTTTCTATTACCCTACTCTAATTTATACCATAAAAATCCATTGCTGTCTTGTTTTTTTCATAAAAATCCCTCATATAACACAAACGGGAATTTTTTATAAACAAATTGACAACTGTATAAATTTTTCGTATACTAAGGAAAAAGGTAACTATTCAGGATCAATGAACGAAGGTTCATGCAGCATCGTGCTTGCACGTAAGAGGCATGAAGCTGCGTTCATTAAGATCCTAATAGGGCTCCCCATGCATATGAGCATTTTTAGCCTTGTCAAAGGCGGGAAAGAACACGAAGTGTTCGAAATGCGAATATGTAGATGGGGGAAGTCCTGAATAGTTACCAACATGCAGCTATTCAGGATCAATGAACGAAGGTTCATGCAGCATCGTGCTTGCACGTAAGAGGCATGAAGCTGCGTTCATTAAGATTAGAACAGAAAGGGGCCTGTCAATGTACAGATTTGCCATATGCGACGATGATTCTCAATTTGCAGCTCTATTAAAGGAAGCTTTAATTTCAAGATTAAACAGCCGCAATATCATGTTTAAAATTTTATCGTTTGACACTCCTTTCGAGCTGATTTCCCGTTTTGAACAGGGTGAATCGTTTGATCTTCTATTTCTGGATATCGTTTTCCAAGACACGACCGGAATTGAGACGGCTCGCTGTCTGCGTTCTCTTCACGCCGACACAGACATCATCTTTTTAAGTTCCAGTAGTGATTACGCCTTGGAAAGTTTTGATGTCTCGCCGCTGCATTACCTTATTAAAACGGAAAAACTTGAAAAACTGGACGAAGCGCTTGAGCGCTTTTTTGGCAAACATGCAGAGCAGAGTTTTTACGTCAAATCCAGAGAAGGCATCCTGGCACTTCCTGTTTCCGATATTCTATTCTTTGAAATCTATGGACACGATCTTTCCGTTCATTTAACTTCCGGCGAAAAACACACCTTTTCCGGAACGCTGAAAAAAATTGAAGAGGATCTTCCGAGTTCCACATTCATCCGAGCACATAAAAGTTATCTGGTCAACATGGCTCACATCGTGAAAATAGCCCGCTATCAGATTACCCTCTCCACCGGCCAGTCCGTTCCGATCAGCAAGAAAAATTACTTGAACATCATGTCCGCATTTGTAGACTATTCGACCCGCTCTCTTGAAATATAAAGAGAGCCACCTCTTAACTTTCCGGCAACTCTCTTTTCCATTCACATTTACTTTATTTTTGTTTTCTTAATCCTGCTCCATTTCCCATAATAATACGTCGCATTATTATAATTATAATACACGGCCCGCACTTTAATATAGTAGGTTTTCTTTTTCTTTAAGTTCCAGAAATAGTCTGCCGTAGAATAACGATCATCCTGTTTCTTTCCCTTTGTAAAAGCACGGTTTCTCGCCAATTTCACCTGATAATGATCGGCTTTTTTGACTTTCTTCCAGGAAATTTTCCACTCGTTTGTATCGCTCTTCTTCACTTTTACTCCGGTTACCCGCTTCGGTGTCACTTTCTTGTATGTGGAACCGGTTTTATAGCTGCTTCCCGAAGATGAATTTCCGGTATTTGAAGTCTTGTTTGTCTGCGTACGTTTTGTCTGCTGTGGTTTTGCTGTCGCCTGAGAACCACTCGTGTTCTGTGGCGTTTTCGTTGCTTGTGGTGCCTTTGTTTCCTGTGGGCCCGCACTTTCCTGAGGTGCCTTTGTCTCCTGTGGTTTGGCCGTCGGCGTCGGTGTCGGATCCGCTTCTTTGTCAAATTCGCCAATAAAACCGATTGTATTTCTCCAGCCGTGAAGATCGTTCCACGTTCCATCCCGGTACATCTGTACATAATCTTCTTCGCCGCATATCGCATCATTATTCGGCTCGTTAGCCGCCCAGTTCTGGTAAGTTAGAGGACTTCCATCCTGCCAGACAAAGGTTCCTTCTTCTTTTTCATCTGTCGCACCGACGAAAAAAGTCCATTCGTCGATTTCCGCTACTTTTTTGGCAATGGCATCATTTTTCTCCTGCGAATCAATTTTTACAAGCGATCCGCCATTTTCTTCACAAAATCTCTGCGCCACTTTATAAGGAAGCGATGCTTTGAAAAATTTGACTATTTTTCCATCATATTCGAGTTCTGCATCCGCTTTCATATCCAATGGCGTCTCAACGATAAATCCGCCATCATTAAAATAAGAAGGCATATCGTTCCATTTACCATTTGACTGCGTCACACCAAGATAAAATTCATTATCTCCGGCACAATCGGGCTGATTGTCCTCCCAATTAGTGTAACTCATTTCACTTCCACTGTTCCATTTCCAAGCCTTGCCCTTTTCTTCCACGCTCGCGCCAATGTAATAATATTTCCGGATCTGATTCGCGACAAAATCCTTGATTACATTGTCTTTTTCTTCATCCGGAATCTCTGCCAGACTGCTTCGCATCCCCGCAGCCAGCGCATTGATATCATTCCAGGAATAATCTTCATTATAAAGGGTCAACAGTGCATTTCCATTTTTCAAAATCTTCTGCGGTGCCAAACCTCCGACAAGTCTTGTGTCAATTGGTATCACCGCGCTATTTCCGCATTTGTCAAACACATACACATGGGTAACATATCTGCCATATTCGTTGTTATGTTCAGATATATTTACGCGGAAACGATACACATCATCTCCTACCTTGGTTCCGGTTATGGATGAATTATGTATCCAGTCTGCCGCCAGATCATCTTGACCATTTACCTCGGTCCACGTCGGGAACTGCACGCGGTCAACCGCTTTGTCATCGGAGGCTTTACATTCCAAAATATACCCCTTGGAATCCTGCTCAACAATCCTTACATCACTCAATGTCGGCGCCGTCCGGTCAATATATACGATCGGACATCTTCCGGAAGAACGGTTTCCTGCCGCATCCCAGACATAAATATCTGTGAGATAACTCCCTTGGATCGCCCCTGATTTAAGCGCCGAAAGTGAAATTCGCGCCGACGCCGTATTCCCGGAAACACTTCCTGCGATCCAGTTTGCATCCTCCCCTTGATGGATGTCAATGTTCCAAGATGGAAATTCTATTTTGCTCACTCCCACATTGTCACTAACATCACACACAACGGTGTAGCCATCCGCATTTACATCGGTAATGCGGACATTGCTGATCGTTGGGGCCTGGGTATCTGCCACATCAAATGTAGCCTCATACGGAGCAGAATAAATTTCATAACTGGTAACGGTCGCAAGATTAAGTGTACGTCCCCAGCTAATCTTACAGTTTCCATTCCGGTTTGCCTCTCCCAGCGTAACAGTTGTTCCGCTTCTGCCAATAACCATGCCCCAATGTCCATAACTAGGGTCAGTGTCTGCCGCTTTATAATGAATAACATCTCCTCGCTTCAACGTATTGATATTTCCTCTCCCCCAGGAAGAATGCATTGAACCATACAGATCATACGCAAGTTTCCGTGCAAATCCATTACACTGCATGCCTCCCCCAAAAGAATTACAATCATAACCGCCTACTCCAACACTTCCCTTGTGTGTATTACACGGTGTCCATGTGTAGCCGTCCGGATTATTACAGCTTCCTACATCATTATAATTGGAATAACGATGACCGCTTTGAACTACATGATTCCAATATGCCCCATTGGGGAATTTTCTCTCCAGATCCATGATCGTCGCCGCATCCGCTTTAACGGACATTCCCAGCGAAACCAACATCATAAATCCGGTTAGTAAGAACAAATGATACCATTTTTTCGTGTTCATATGAACCGCCTCCTAACTTAATTTCTTGATATAATTTGCATTTACCTCTTTTATGATCATTCCATATTTTTATCTATTATATCAGGCAAAAGTTCAAATTTTTTTCCAATTTTTTCATTAAAAAAACGCCAAACAGATTTCCATCCATTTGGCGGTCGTTTCCTTTTACCACACAATTTTTTATAAGCTGCTTATTACCAGTTACTCTATTCCGTACTCTTTCATCAACTTCTCCTGAAGTTCCGGATCCTGCGTTGCTTGAAAAAGTTCTGCTGTACGGTCGTCTTTGATCAGTGCTGCATGCAAACGATTGACACGTTGGCGCTCCTGCTCAACACCTCGCTCAACACCTTTATCAAACATGATTGCTTCTATTTGATCTAACACATCTGAAATCTGTCCCATCTTCGGTTCCTCCTTATCGCCATTAATATCCGGTTTCTGTTGACATTGATAAACTTTGCCGTATCGACGCCATAATGCTGGCAAACAAGCACGCCGGTTCGTCTAACATCTGTTCAATGATCTTGCTGCCACTGCCCTGCAGATTTGGCATCGTCCGTATCATATAAGAAAGATCTTTACTTAAATCGGCCTCCAAATACATTGGATCCGAATAACATCTTACATTGATCGGAAGATAGGTCAAATACACACTTCCATCTGCCATATCTACATAGATTCTTTTTATCCGAATATCAATCTTTCATTATGGGACGGCGATTCCTCCAAAGGCATGCCACATCCCTTGCAGACACTTACTCCGTCCTCATTTTTCTCGCCACATCGCATACAATATTTTGCCATTGTGCTCATCCTTCCGTGGTACTTAGTTATCGTTATCCAATACCATTTCCAATGTCTTTCTTAATTCAGCAAAACTATTTGCATTTTCTTCCTTTTTATCACAATACTGCCAAAGAAGTTCTCTCTCAAACACGTCCTTTTGCTCGTCATCCAATTCATCCATTTCCTCTAAAATTTGTAATGCATCATCCAATTTGGAATTTACCGTTCCATTTTGTTTTTTGGAAGTTTGAGATGTTGTTAAAGCCGGAGTGTTTGTTGGTTTAGACCCATTTGTTCCATATGATGTGCCACTATTATTGGAGCTGCCTGAAAATCCTTCTATCGCAGCAATCCTATCAAACACATCGAATTCTTCCATCTGTTCTTTTAATTCTTCTACCTGCGCATCATTCATTTCATCTGAGTCCACACTCTCTAAATAACTCCAAAATTCTTCCGCTTCCGTTTTCACATCAATCTTTTTTTCCACATCTGATGTCTCAGTTTGTGCAGACGACGTGCCTTCTTTTCTTTTTGACTTCGACGAACTGGTGGATTCCTTAACTACGTTTGTCCTGTTATCCTTGCTGCTTGTCCTATTACCAAGGCTAACCCCTACGATCAAACCGATTACCAAGCAGATCATCGCGGCACTTACTGTCATAACAAGATAACGTACCTTTCGCGACTTTTTTGGCGGTACACGTTTTGGTGGTGTGTGAATTGGTGGCTCTACCATTTCTCTTTCTTGCACCTTTCTAAGTGGCTTCTGTACCATAGTCTTCTCTCCCGTATATAACGGATCATCACTTGGAGCCGGTGGCAGTTCTTTTCCGTACAGCAGTGCCTGATAACATTCCTGACGCCATTTCCAGTTTGGTTCCTGATAATACTTCTGCTCTTTTGGTGTTACTTTTGCCTTTTCATTCATAAGACAGACAACACTTTTATCATCCGTTACTTTGGTAACCGCCCACACTGCAAAATAATACTTTTTAATTGCTTCACAAAGCTGGCGAACCTCCTCTTTTCCAAGTGTTTTTGTATAACCATAGATCATACATTTCAAGAAATCATCTTGATCCTTTTTTTCCAGATTTCCTTTCAAAACATGCTGCATGTATGCCTCGTGATTTTTTACATGTGGATTCAAATAAACCATATTGGGATTCATAAAAAACTCACACGCAGTAACATAAACATTGTTTTTGGCAAATGTTCCTTTTGCCAGCTCCATCGCGCTGGATGGAAGATTGACAAGAACCGGCTGAAATACACCATCCAGCATACCATCCGTCACCAAAAGGACCGACGCCGTCTCATCGTTGCATATACCAAAATCCCAAGATGAATTTCCTGCACGAAGTGGTCGGACAGAAGTGCCATCCGCCCCTTTCTGCCGCTCTGTAATCGGGGTAATGGTTCCATCTTTTTTACGAACAATGATTCCACCATCTCCGGCATGTCCAAACACTACCTTTGTGCCATCATAAAGTACCGAGGATAATGTCGTATCATAATCCGCAATCGAACCGCCCTGCTGCGTGACAAACTTTTCCACTTGTCGAAACGCATATTCATATCCGTCCCGCAGAATATCTTCCAATTCTACATCCTTCATCCCTTTTTTTACATATTGTTCACAATACGCCTGCAGACTTTCCACTGCAATTCTGGATCCAACATCGGAATGCGGCGCACTTCCCACTCCATCTGCTACAACACCCAGATAATATCCGGATTTCAATTTCACCGCTACACTGGAATCCTGACAAACCGTATTTCTATCAATATGTGACTTTCCCTGCAACGAATAACCATATGTAATCATATACACTACCTCCTGTATTTTTATATCTTAGTACCAGCCTTCGTCAATGGCACGGTCTTCCTTTGCTTTTCTGGCATCATCCGGAAGATTTCCAAAGCTCACTTGATCTCCTACCTGACTTTGCGAAATACAAGACATACTTTCACTTAACCAGTCAAAGATTCCATCAAAATCTGTGGATTTTAATTCTAATACTCTCTTTGTCAATCCAAATAATTCTTCCGAATCATAACTTCCGATACCGAGTGCCCAAAAGCTCAATCGCCCATGACTTCCTTTGTTTTCTTCCTCTTTGATACGATTTGCCGCATCCAGCATGTCCTGATAATTTGATGTCGATACACCATCCGTAATCATAAAAATCCATGGCTTGTGACACGGAGTTCCCAATGATTGATAAAATACTGTCCGTCGCTTTACCATATCAATCGCCGTCTGAATTCCTGCTGCCATATCGGTTCTTCCCCGCGCAACCAGCTCCGGCGTCGGCATATCCGTAATTGGCTCAAAGTCACTTACTACCTCGACCCCGGTACTAAAACTGACAATCGCAACATCGACGCGGTTTCTCGCAATCGGATCCCGGTTTACGTTTTCCTTAAAACGTGCTATCGCTGAGTTCAGATTTTTAATAGAATCTCCGCTCATAGAACCGGAAGTATCCAGCAATAAAACACATGCCAAGTGCTGCTCACCAAATGAATTGATGCTTGTACTTCCTCCCATAAATTCTTCCATCGTTAATTGTTCACTCATCTTTTTTTCCTCCAATATTATTTATTCTTTTTGTACGGATATGCCATCCAATACCCTAAGACAAAAAATAGGGCAACTTTCATTAGCGCTATAATAATTTCTTTTATATACTCTTCTGTGACGCTATACCTATTAACTATTTCACAGTAATTGTAACCATAGACCATAACTATCGAAAGCACACCTGGGAGCCACCAATACCTTGGATTACTCGTCTTTGTTTTTTTCTCATTCTTATGTATTTGTATTCCAAACCATATAAACAACAAATCTACATTACAAATAAGCTGCAAAATAGCTGAACTAAAACTCAACCAAACTGAGATGCCCGCTATCAAAGAAAACCATACCCAAAGTTGTTTTTGACTTTCTACCCTAATACCAGCTGCTAGCGCAAATGCTCCTGCATACATAAACGTGGCATATAATAGAAGCATAATATTATACATCCATGGCATATTCTCTTTACATTGAAGCAACGTCAACAAAGCAATAAAAAACATTAACAGGATAGCAGCAATCGGTTCTCTCTTGACTTCAACCGGAGATTTCCAAATCTTTTGCTCTGACTCTGATATTTTTATCTCCGGTGGTGGCGTTGGCGGATCGACTGGGTCTCCGCCAAACATTTTTACAATTCTTTCCTGTGTGGCACATATGGGACATACCACATTATGTTCGAAAAAATAATGCACTTTTTTTGCCACATTTGCTCCACATTCCCGCTTCACAAATTTTGTATTTTTCAAGGTAGCGATCCACTCATCTTCGGTAACACGCTTAGAAGGATCTTCATAGCCCTCAACAAAAGTACGGATAAACAGCACTTGTATTTCTTCCGGTAAATATTGAAAAGCGGGGGCGTAAATCGGAGTAGTAATCCCATCTTTTTTATCAAAAAATGGGAAAAATCCATTTTTAATATTTTCAATCGGCTGTGGTGCTACCAACGAATCCCGGAAACTTGTCTCCTGAATCTGCGCAATGTCACTTACTTTTACATTATTTTCCTTTGCACAGGCAAATGGATGACAACCGTTCATCAAAAGCGTAAATATATGTACTGCCAGCGCAAATAAATCGGTCTCTTTCGTATAAGATGGCAGCGGAACATTTTTAAGGTCATATCCCTGCGCCATTTTATTTTGCAGCTCCGGAGCAATATAATCTCCCAATCCCACTTCACAGCGATATGTCTTACCATCCGCAGTAAAATGATAAGAATCGGTATCTACCAATGTTACATGAAAGCAATTGACAGCATCTGTCGTATCTAAATTGATACAAATATTCTGCGGGTTGAGATCTCCACATACCTGCCCCATCTCGTGCACGGTCTTTAAGGCAACGCATAGATTGATTGCCGCCAAAACGCGATAACGTATATCATATTTATTATCAAATCCATTGCTGTAAATCGAAACCAAAGAATCTGTTTTATCCAGCCTCGGCATAACATAACCAGCAAAATCATTTTCATCATAAAGCACGTCCTGCGGCCAGGTAATCTGCTTCAATTGATCTGGCATCAATCTGTATTGAATCATATGACAAAGTTTTTGTTCACGCTCGCTCGTCCGCCTGTTTTCCTTGTAAATTTTGGCTACAAACTGAGGTTGTCCTTGTATTCCAAAAACACTTCCCTCTCCACCACCAGCCAAGCGCTGTTCTTCAATCTGATACTGCGCCCCGCTTGTTCCTCTGTAAATTTTTCCCATAGCAATTCCTCTCTTTACAATGAAAATGCAACATTAACTTCGCCACCGCCGTCGGGGACATCGAATGAAATTCCCCCGCAACGCAATTGGTTTGTATCTATAGACACACTTCCCATACTATCGTATATTCTAGCCCCTTCCGGCACCTGCATTTTCATGCCACAGTTAGTAAAATCCTGTTCTCCCTCTTGAGATACAGAATATACATTATCTGTATTATTTCTTCTTGCTACACCTGATATAACTGTTGTAAGAACGAAAAGCAGAAACCATGCCACAATAATAACCAAAAACGTTATTGCAGCTGTCTTTACACAACCCGCTTTCTTCTTTTTCTTCTTCGGCGGCACATTAGTTCCTCCTCCGCTCGTTGTACCTGTTTCTCCGGAAGAACCAACATTTCCCGCATTTCCGTTTCCTGTTGATTTGACCGGTTTTTCTTTCGATGTTTTGGTAGCAAACATCAAACGAATATTTTCATCTACACGGCAAAATGGACATTCTGTTGCCTGCTTAAAATACACATGCTTTTTCGGACATTCTTGAAGCTGCTGTACCAATGGCTGCATTGCACGGCACCATTCTTCTGCCGTTGCGCGCTTTGTCGAATCCTCGTAACCATCTTTAAAAGTTCGGATAAAAAGCGTTCTGAGTTCTTGCGGCAGACTTGACAATGGTGGTGCGTAAATCGGGATTGTCACATTTTCGCGGCTGTCATAAAATGGAAAATATCCGTCTTTTATATTTTCGATCGGCTGCGGTGCCACTACCGATTCCCGCTGGCTTGATGAAGTCATCTGACTCATTGTATTTTCCACCGTTCCATTCATTCGCTTCGCACAAGCAAATGGATGACAACCATTCATAAGCAGACAAAATACATGTACTGCAAGAGCAAACAAATCTGTTTCCTTGGTAAAAGTTGGTAATGGAGCATTACGTAATGTAACACCGCCGGACACTTTTTTTTGAATTTCCGGTGCCAGATAATCCGCCAGCCCCACTTCACACCGGTACGTTTTTTCCTCCGTGCTAAAATGATAGGAGTCCGCATCTACCAATGTCACTTTGAAAGCATTTGCTTTATCGTTTACGTTCAAATTGATGCAAATATTCTGCGGATTCAGATCCCCGCACACCTGTCCCATATTGTGTACCGTTTCCACAGCCGCGCAAAGATTATAGGCGGCCAGCAGACGAAAACGCAGATTGTACTTATCTCCGTTGTAAACCGCAGTAAGAGACTGCACGTTTTCTATTTTCTGCATGATATACCCGGCAAAGCCTTCCGCATTATAAATAACATCTAACGGCCAGGTAATATGTTCCAAATTTTTTACTGTGGCACCCTTTTTTACCATACAACGAAGTTTTTCTTCTCGATCCGCACTTCGTTTATCCGGCTTAAATATCTTTGCCACATACCCGTTCATTCCTACGATTCCATGAATGGTTCCCTCTCCTCCACCATTCATACGCTTCTCTTCTACTTGGTAAATTTTACCTGTCATTCCCTGGTAATCCATAAGTACACTCCTCTAAAATCCATATGCTGCGTATTGTTCTTTCGCATATTCGCTTCCACAATTGATTGCTTCTAAATAATGCTTTTTCGCCATTTCTTCATTGGCTCCATTTGCTTTTCCATAGCCTTCCATGATCAAGTCCGCAATCATAACGTTGACGTCTCCCCGCTCCGACTGCGATAAATTTTTATTTTGGCACACCATAATCAGCGACTGAAGATCCTGCTCAATAACGATATCCGGCTGATGCATGATCTTATGACTGATTGCCATAAGATACCGTCCCCATGGATATAACCCTGTAACATTTTCCTGCAAAAGGTATGTTTCCATTTCCTGATAATTTTGCTGATTGTATGCTCGATATGCCATGATCCAGTTTGCCTGTATTTCAAAGTCACGGATATCCGCATTTCCCTGATACGTAAAGATTCCATTTTTTGCACCGGCGATGTCACGGAAAACTTCCTGACATATTTGTTTGACATAGTCATAATTTTCTTTTTCCCGCGTTTTTTCAGCTTCATCTAAGCGAATCGCGAGGTCTCGATCCGTAATGACCTTGGTATTCGTGTTTACCGGCACTTCCGGCTCCTGATAAACCGGTGCAGCTCCCATCGGAGTTCCATTTGGATAAGGTACATTTGCTTTTTGATAATACTCACGTGCAAGGTTTTCATTTTTTACCATGAGCAGTCCCTGCCGATACATTTCCCCCAATCCTACATAGGCTCGCGCAAGTCCTCTTTTTTCTCCCTTATGAAACAGCTGATATGCTCTTGTCAGATTTTGGGGGCTCCCATTTTTTCCGTAAAAGAAACGTTCTCCCAATTCACAGATCGCCTCTCCATCTTTGTTAGCGACCATTTTTTCCAGTTCTTCATTCGATATACTTTGGTAATCCATAGTTATCTCCTCGCTTTATACATTTTTTATCTGTGCCAGATATCTTCGCAATTCTTTATGAAAACGATCCGCATTCTCATAAGAACATTTATACAATGCTACGTTGATTCTGTCCCCTTGGAAAGAAATGTCAAGTACCATCATTCGTTCAAAATACCATTTGAAGATAAAGATTCCTGCAAGTACCAATCCTGCAATAAATGCTACCGGAATTGCCATCGCAGCTGCAGCAAATCCAAGAATCGCAAAAAGAGCAGCAAAAACAATAAGGTGTATCGGGTTATGCTGTCGAAGCAATGTTCCTGTTATCTCCTTCAGATCAATGATGGCATCTACATTTCCATTTCCCCGCCTCATAGAAACATCTTTGTATTTTGCATAAAATCTTTTATCGGTAAAAAATACTTCTGTTTTAGAAAATCCATTTCCCACCATAAATGATGTAGCCATAGAATTTCTTAACGACCCTATAATGCATTCGGATGGGTCCACAATAATATCGCCGGATACATTGCCGCCCTGATATGTACCTTGAGTCCCCGTCGGCTGTTTACCGGAATATCCGGTTCCTCCTGTGTGCCCTCCCACAGTGTTTCCCCCAGTATATTTATTCGTATAAGTTTTCCCACCCGTTCCTCCTGTTTGAAACGAATACCCACACACCGGGCATTTTGCCGAACCATTCGGAATATTAACGTTGCATTTTGGACACTTCATACAACCATCTCCTCCATTTATGTATTACTGTTTTTCCATCATAAGCATGTCTGAATTTGCCAGATTTTGTATATTATTTTCCCGCTGAATCGCTGCCCCATCCGCCAAAATATAAAATTGGGTCCATTCACTAAGCTCTACATTTATCAGAGGCGAAGTATTCATATTAAAATTAACGCTATTTACATACCCAAATTCTAAATCATCTTCAATGTGTGTAGCTTCCTGTAAATTTGCCGGAAGTTTCTCTGCTCCGCTCCACGTTTCATCATCTCCCCGCCGGTTTCCATTGTATTCTAAAGTTACTTCTCCCTCCGACGCAGCACAGCTAACATTAAAATACTCATTTCTGCGTTCCGTATCTACGTACCAGTTACCGGATATTTCCGCATTATTCCAATCAAGTTTTGTTTGATCCAGATGATATAAGCCTACATGACTGGATACCCGCTGTTCATCCGTCAAATAAAATTCCACATATACAGAAATATTCCCAGACACTTTTACCATTGTATGCTCTTCATTAATAGAATAGGTAACCACATAAGTAGCATTCTCTAACGTCGTTTCGCTAAATTGGTAATTTTGGAATCCCTTCTGTGCCATAAAGTCATCTGCCAGACTCTTTGCTTCTTCTCTTGAACCGTATTGCGTTTCCGGTCCCATATCATAATCAGAAACGGTCCCCGACTCATCCGTTGACTCAGGTTTAACCAAAAACATTTTTATTCCTACAATAACAACTACCAGAACAACCGCTGCGATGACAAAGCCAATTCCTATTTTCATGGTATTATTGCTTTTTTCTTCATATTGTTCATACTGTACCGGTGGTACGGGTGGTGTTGGCGGCGTCTGCCACGTTGTAGTTTTCTCCGGTGGCGGGGTCTGTCGTGTTGTATATCCCTGCGTCGGCGGGGTCTGTCTTTGCTGCGGTGCTCCTGTGTTTTGCAGAGGCTTATGACAACGTGAACATATCGTCGCTTGATTTCCATTCATTGCTCCACAAGATTTGCATATTTTTGGCATTTTCTTACCTCCTTAAATCAACTTACATTTAATTTTTTTATCGCGTCTTTATATTCTTTTTTCTTCTCGTCTAAGCTGCCATTAACTTTTTGTATCTTCCTTGCCACTTTATCCCTTTTAGCATTAAATGGAATTTGAATCGTAATGATATCGCTGCTACAATTGGCATATTTTCTCCTCCATTCGTTCGTTAATCTTAAGTCTTTTTCCCATTATATCTTATGAATGTTCAAATTTTTTTCCGTTTTTTTCACTTTCTGGTTGTTTTTGGCATTTCCATAATATTCCAAAAGTGAACTTTTCGGAAAAATTTTGGATATTTAAGCTGATATACTTGCTATGTAGTTTTGTGCTTGTGTTTATTAATATTAAAAATTGTAAAAGCAAAACATGTAGGTTCTGCAAAGATCACAGCGAAAGTGAAAAAGAAAAAACTCACTTGTAAGATTACAGTAAACGGGAACTATAAACCTGCAGTAGTAGCACCTACTGTTCCGGTTCCAACGGCAGTTCCTCAGGTTGCTGCTCCTACACCTACTGTCACACAGGCCCCAAATGTAACAAATAATACCAACACCATTTCCAGCAGCACTCTTGCAGAAAATCTTGGTGTAGTTACACAGCAGTTAGCCGACGGAACCATATTATTTACAGTTACAAACAACAATAGTGTCGCTGTTTCATATTATCAGATCAATTACCAGCTTAAAACCAGTGATAATAAAGTTATCGCGACGGATTATACTTCCGGAAAAGCACTGAATCCAGGTGAATCTCAATATTTAATCGGCTACGTTGTTTCCGATACCGATAGCATTGTTGACGTATCCAAGTCTACCATCAGTAAATCGGTTGATACCGAATTAACTTATAGCAATGTTTCCAACAGTATCAGAGTAACCCAGGATTCTTCTGACAATACCTATGCAATTCCTTATACAGCTACTAGCACAGACGCCGAAGCACATGCAAATATTGTTTGTTCTATGATGCTTCCGGAAAGGTAGTCGGTGCTTCTGAATCTCCTGTAAGTTTTAGTAATAGTTTAACTGTATTTAACAGCATGGATGTTCCTTTCTTTTTTACGAATGGTGAAGATTTCACTTACTCTTCCGCAAAATTCTTTGTTTATGGATATAAATAAAGATTCTTTTTAACCTAACACTTCAAAGCACAAACTTGTTCTACAAAAAGACCGCCAAACAGATTCTTCATCCATTTGGCGGTCTTTCCTTTTTACCACACACTTTTATGTAAGCTCATTATTATTTAATTCCGTACTCTTCCATCAATTTTTCCTGAAGTTCAGGATCCTGCGTTGCCTGAAAAAGTTCTGCCGTACGATTATCTTTGATCAGTGCTGCGTTTAAGCGGTTGATGCATTCTAAACGTTTGCGCTCCTGTACTTTTCCTTGTTCGACACCTTTCTCAAACCCAATCGCTTCTATCTCATCTAACACATCTGAAATCGGTCCCATCTGCGATTCCTCCTTTCTTTTAGGGGTTAAATCTGTTTCCAAAAAACGTTTATCCTTGCTAAGTGCATAAAGCACATCACTTACTTCTTCCGGGTGTTTCACCGTTCTTTTGCCACT
>DJEU01000014.1 GCA_002431395.1 Lachnoclostridium sp. UBA5890 | reverse complement strand
GAGCTATTGCTCATGTCAAACAAAATTATTTTCAATTTCGATGATTTATTCATCTCTGTTGGTATTGATGTCGGTGCTGACTTCTCCTGGATGTCTATTGCGCTACCAAATCAACAATTCGTAGGAAAACCTTATAAAATCCTACATAGTGATATGAATTCCCTTACAACTGCTGTTTCTAAAATAAAAGAAGCAGAAGAGCTGTATTCTTTGGAAAGTCGCATTTTCCTAGAATCCACGGGAATTTATCATTATCCACTCTTCTGCTATCTTCGTGATAAGGGTTTTAACTGCTCGGTTATTAATCCTATCATTACTAAAAATAGCACAAATATCAACATTCGAAAAGTACATAATGATCGTTTTGATTCAAAAAAAGCGGCGGCATTCTTTGCAAAGGAAATCGATTAGAGGCTTATCGATTTATTGAACAACATCATAATGAATTTGGTCTGCGCTGGCTCCTGCGTCGATTTGATATCTGTCCAAATGCTTACTACAACTACCGAAAACATCGGAAGGCGAATTATTATGCCCGTAGGGAGAAAGTACTGTCAAAAATTGCAGATATTTATCACAAACACCATGGAGTAGCCGGGTATCGCACCATGCAGGTATACTTAGAGCGTGAAGGTTTTTCATACAGTACGGCAACTGTCCACAAGTACATGAATTGCATACTCGGATTGAAATCTATCGTTCGCCCGAAGAAGCCGGAATATGAGCATGGAAAACCACATAAAGTATTTGAAAATAAGATACAGCAGGACTTTACAGCAGATAAAATCAATCAAAAATGGTGTACAGATTTTACCTATTTGTTTTTGGAGAACCATGAAGTACGCTACAACTGTACAATCATAGATCTACATGATCGAAGTGTTGTCGCCAGCATAACAGATCGGCATATCACAAGTGATCTTGCAATTCGTACTCTGAAGAAAGCGTTGGAATCGCAGCCGGCCCTGAAAGGAGAATTAATTCTGCACTCAGACCAAGGGTCACAATTTACTTCCAAAGCATTCGTAGAGTTTTGCGAATCGGTTCATGTGACACAAAGCATGAGTAAAGCAGGATGTCCCTATGATAATGCTCCAATGGAGAGATATTTCAACACTTTGAAGAGTGAGCTGATTTATCTGTATGAATATGATGTTGAGGAAGCTCTCTATCAGGCTGTAGAGGAGTTCGCATATGTTGAATACAATCATGTGCGTCCACATAGCTTCAATGGATATTTAACACCTTATCAGGCTAGAATCGCTTAACGCGATACAATGCTCGAATGGATTGCTTGATTACACCTTACCAGGAGGTTTTCGTGTATGTCAAGGACAAAGCCGCCCAAAGGCGGTGCGAAGCATCCTTTACATACACGGGAGACTCCGGTAATATCCAAGCAACAATCCAATGAATTTTTTTAGCCACAAATGTTACAAAAATGCTTGACCACAACACTCTGACAGTCGTTCATTTCTCAGAGTAATTTCTTTTTTCTTTTTCTGCTTGGGTGTCGAAAAAAGATACTCTTCCAATCTGTCAGCATCTAATTTCCCCTCCAAACTGAATTTCTTTATCTCATTTGCCTGTATGGTCGATATTTTCTTCCCATACCGGCAAACAGCATCATAAACCATACCCTGCTCTTCTTCCGAAAGAACAGACAGGCTGACGCCCTGAACCAATCCAAGCTGCTTATTATCTACCAAAGCCAGCAGCGCATCACTTAATCTGGCAAGCCATATATAACGCTGAATCATCTTATAATTTTCGCCACTTTCCTCGGACATCATTTTCAGGCTGTTTCCTGCCTTGCCCTGATTCTTCATGGCATCATACTTGATTTTGTATGCCTTTGCTTTTTCACTCGGCTGGATGTTTTCCCGCTGAATATTGGAATCTACCATAACTACGCTGGCTTCATCGTTATCCATTTCTTTCACAAATACCGGCATTGTTTCTAATCCAAGAACTTCGCATACATGCTTTCTTGTATGCCCGGAAATAATCTCATAGCCGCCTTCTTTGTGTTTTCGGACAATTCCCGGCACCAGTACACCATGCTCTCTGACACTTTCAATCATCTCTGCCAGTTCCTCATCGGAACGAATTACTTTCTTTCCTTCTCTTACTAAACCAACTCCAAGATTTACTGTTGTGGTAGTCTTGGATACACCACCTTTTTGATTGCATATGGCGATTACTTTACACATAATTCTGACCCTCCGTATTTTTTTGGTTATTTTTCATTTCGATAAACATCTACATATAAGCGTTTATACTTTCCATTCGTTCTTTCTATAGAACTAAAATTTGAAATATTTCTTACCTGCCACCGGCAATCTCGTTGCATTTTCTTTAAAAACCAGCGAAGTTCCTTTTTGGTGCCAGATAATCTTACCTTTAACATCTCCATCACCACCTTTCATATAAATTTTCTCTATAACACAAAAAACCCTTTCCAAAATGATCTCTCATTCTGAAAAGGGTTTTAACCTTTTTATGATTCTCTTTTCGCAGGTGCATAAATTATTATCATGTACTGAAACGTATCAAAACTTGTATATTTGTAGCACTAATTGTAGCACCATGTAGTATCAACACTGTTGAAACGCCTTATTTTCGGCACTTTACTTATCCAGACTCTTCAGCGTCGGGAACAGAATTACGTCTCGGATCGCTGGCGAATCGGTCAAAAGCATTACCAGACGGTCGATTCCGTAACCGATACCTCCTGTCGGCGGCATACCGATGGACAACGCATTTAAGAAGTCCTCATCGGTGTGGTTTGCTTCCTCGTCTCCTGCAGCAAATGCCTCTTCCTGTGCTTTAAAACGCTCTCTCTGGTCGATTGGGTCATTCAACTCGGAGTACGCATTACACATTTCCCATCCGTTGATGAAAAGCTCGAAACGCTCTACCAGCTCCGGATTGTCCGGTTTTTTCTTGGTAAGAGGTGAGATTTCGATTGGATGATCCATAACGAAAGTTGGCTGAACCAGTTTATCTTCGCAGAATTCTTCGAAGAACAAACTGATGATATCACCTTTTTTGTGGTGAGCCTCATATTCGATATGGTGCTCATCAGCAAGTTTCTTAGCTTCTTCGTCTGTCTTTATTTCATTAAAATCAATGTTTGCATATTTCTTTACGGCGTCGATCATTGTGATGCGCTCAAATGGCTTAGAAAGGTCAATCTCGATGCCATTGTAGGTGATTACGGCACTGCCACATACTTTTTCTGCCAGATAGCGGTACATGCTCTCTGTGAGTTCCATCATACCTTCATAGTCTGTGTATGCCTGATACAGCTCCATCAAGGTAAATTCCGGATTATGACGGGTATCTACGCCTTCATTACGGAATACACGGCCGATTTCAAATACACGCTCCAAACCGCCGACGATCAATCGTTTCAAATACAATTCCAGAGAAATACGAAGTTTTACGTCTTCGTCGAGAGCATTGTAATGTGTCTCAAATGGGCGGGCTGCTGCTCCACCGGCATTGGCTACAAGCATCGGTGTCTCCACTTCCATGAAATCTCTGTCTGCAAGGAAGTTACGGATCTCGCGAAGAATCTTGGAACGTTTGATAAATGTCTCTTTTACGTCCTGATTCATGATCAGATCCACATAACGCTGACGATAACGAATATCTGTGTCCGTCAGACCATGGAATTTCTCCGGAAGAATTTGAAGACTCTTGGACAAGAGAACCACATCTGTCGCATGAATGGAGATTTCTCCGGTCTTTGTCTTAAACACTTCACCTGTGATAGAAAGAAGATCACCGACATCGTACTTTTTGAAATCTTTGTAAGAATCTTCTCCGATATTGTCACGTGCTACATATGCCTGAATGCTTCCTTTCAGGTCCTGCACGTTACAGAAAGAAGCTTTTCCCATCACACGCTTGAACATCATACGTCCGGCGATGGTTACTGTCTTTCCTTCCATTTTGTCATAATTATCTTTAATGTCCATTGAGTGATGTGTCACATCACACTTTGTGATCTCAAATGGATTCTTGCCTGCTTCGATCAAATTTGCCAGTTTTTCTCTTCTGACCTTTAACAACTGATTTATATCTTCTGCCACTTCTCTATCCTCCAATTAGTTCTTCGTAATCTCAAGAATTTTATATTTCAATAAGCCGGCTGGGGTCTCAACCATAACAGTATGTCCCTTTTTCGCACCGATCAATGCTTTTCCAACCGGTGATTCGTTGGAGATTTTTCCTTTCAGACTGTTTGCCTCTGTCGAACCAACCAGTTTGTACTCCATCTCTTCATCATATTCCAAATCTTTGATTTTTACAGTACATCCAATGCTGATTACACTGGAATCAATGTCATCATCGGTAACCAGTTCCGCATTTTTCAAAATTTTATCTATCTCTTCGATACGAAGTTCGATATCTCTCTGCTCTTCTTTTGCTGCATCATACTCGGCGTTCTCGGAAAGGTCTCCCTGCTCTCTCGCCTCTTTGATCTTCTGAGCA
This sequence comes from Lachnoclostridium sp. UBA5890, assembly GCA_002431395.1. Classification (GTDB taxonomy): domain Bacteria; phylum Bacillota; class Clostridia; order Lachnospirales; family Lachnospiraceae; genus Eubacterium_F. The sequence goes on along the minus strand of DJEU01000014.1, from coordinate 6,923 downwards.
ACTTCTTTACGACGATTTACTTTCAAATCCTGTAATTCTGACTCCAGTGCTTTCAATCCTTCTTCTGTCAGAATATTCTTTTTTACTTCAGCCATGACTTCCTCCATTCTTTGCTCCCTGTCGGAGCATCTTACCTGTGCCGTGTGTCGCACACAACGGCATGATCTCTCATCGTTTCATTATAACGTACGAAAGTGGGATTGTCAATCGACAACCCCACTTTTTCGTTAAGTATTGATAATTTTATTCGGTTGCATCTTCTTTTCCATCATCCGGAATCGTCGCATTGTCTCCTTCCGAAGCACTGTTTGAATTGTTAAACAGATTGTTTGGATTCTTTGTAGTACCATCTTCCGTGTACAAGTCATTGGTGCCATCTGCATACTTCGTAAGGAATCTCTTATAACACAATCCTTTTACTGTATTGTCACGAAGGGCCGCACGGTTTTCTTCGCTCAGCACACTATACGTATCGGCGTATCCTGCTGCAATTGCGCCATCTACTGCTGGCTGCGTCTTCTCATAAATGACAACTGCGTAATTTTTCTTCGCTCCTGCTTTTTCAAACGTATTTTTTGTAATCGTAGGATTTACAGCTCCTTTTACAAGAATACATGTGTAATTGTATCCTTTGTTATCTTCCAGTCCCTGGATACCAAGAAATTCATTATTTTTAATAACGGCATTTCTCCAGTTCAGCATCCGAATACCGGCATTGTAAGTCTGACTTACTTTGCAGTTCTGAATCGTGATATTTTCATGGTAAACCTGGGTATTTACATCGTTCATAGCTACGGAATACGTATGGCTTCCTACCGCTACACCCATGTTGGTAAACATACAGTTATTGATCATAACCGTGTCACATGCAGTGCGGTCATGATTGGACCATTCATAATTAAATCCATTGTTGTTAGAGTCGGTCGAGTCGATATTAATCGCCTCTTTATGACTCTTGTTATTATAAATCTTAAAGTCCGTAAAGGAACAATTTTCCACCGTTACATTTTTTGACGAATTTAATTCGATAAAATGTGAACCATATTCGTTTGTAAATGCAATGTTGCGGATATTAATATTCTGGGCATGTCCCATAACAACTGCCATTGAATTTACAATTTGATTACAGTCAAAAATCGTGCTTCCATTTCCCTGCAGCGTTACATTCTGGGAACCATTGTATCCGCCCACTGAATTTTTCACGCCTTCTTTGGAAGGTGGCACCAGTTCAAACATCGTTTTGTTGGTTGCCAGGTTGGTATTTACCGCTTTTACTTTCTGAATCTTTACGCCATCTTCAAAGTTTACCGTTACATTGGACGGAATGCAGACAGAATGGCTCAATGTATACGTTCCGGCTGCCACCGTGATCGTACCGCCGCCGGTATACTCTAACTGCTCCATATACGAACGGAATACATAGTACGTCTTAGCCTGTCCGCTGTTTGCCGTATACCCGGATACCGTCTCGTAATGTCCTCGATATGGTGTTGTCTCCGGTGTGATGCGGAAATCTTTATCATTTTTATCTTTAAAATACAACAATCTTGTCTCTGAGTCATGCTTCTGAATGACATAGTAAACCACAGCATCTGTTACTGTGTTATTTTCCATCGAAGAAATTTTTGCCGCCGAGATGGAATTGTCAATTTTCGAAGCTCTTCCAAAATAAATCGGTGTACGGCACTTGTCAATCTTATTTCCTGAGATTTCCGGCTCTGTCATGCTGTACAGCTGGAACGCAAACGCAGTTCCTTTGCTGGCATCGCTGCGATAAACCGTATTTCCGGTAATTGCTGCACCCGTCCACATTTTTCCGGTTACAGCACTAACTGTCATATTTTTAAATTTGTTTTTTGAAATGGAAACCCCCGCCGAATAGACCTGCTTTTTGTATTTGGTCGTGCGGATACCATTTTCAAGATTTGTGAAGGTATTTCCGGTTACCTTCACAGTCTTACACGGAGTGCTTCCATAGGAGTTGATCAGTACTGCTGCCTGATAATTTCCTCCGGTATAAGCGGCATTACCCTGGAATGTACAATTTGTCACTTTCACCGTACGGCTTCCGGCGATATTAATGTATGTTCCTGCATTTTTATTGCGAAATTTCAAATTTGATATCGTAACATTATAATTATGTCCCATATCAATCGCAACGGCATTCTTTACTTTGCCAAGATCAATCGTAGCCTTTTTATTACTTGTAATCACAACTTTTTTCGTGCCTTTGTAATCTTTAGCTTTCGCACTTGTTAGTTTAAACATCGCTTTTCCGGCCTTCAATGACTTGCTTCCGGTCTTGTCCGTCTTTTTCAGCACAACACCATTTTTTAACTGAATGGTTACATTGCTAGGCACAGTCAATGTCGAGCAGATTTTATAAGTTCCTTTTTTCAAAACAAGGGTACCGCCACCCTGCTTCTTCAATTTTTCAAGATACGATTTCATCGTAAAATAGTTTTTGGATTTGGCATTGTATCCCTTGTCCCTTATGTATGCACTGCTGCATGGTTTCGTCGTTTTGCTGATGGTATATTTCTTCGCTGCCTGTGCCGCATCTGCATTGACAAGCTGACATGCTGCCGCACACGCAATTACCGCACCAGCGATAACAATTTTGCGTTTCATAGAATTCTCACCTTTCTTTAAATCTGTTACTGTTTTTATCTTACTCTCAAAATATGTCATTTTCTTTTTATTCATAGAAATATTTTAAAGTTTTATCGGTCAGCTGTAAATCTTTGGTATACCGCACTGCTGCCTTAAATACAGCACCATAGATTACATTGGTATTCAGCAAATCTACCCAGTTTTGATCTGTGATCTGGCATTCGCTGATTGGATATCCGGCTTTACGCTCCAATTCGTACTGAACCTGCTGGCGGATCGTAACCGGTACGTACACATTGGCAAATGCGTTTCTCGTGACCGTTGCATCAACAACCCCTCCCATAAAAATGGAGAAATTTTTCGTTCCATTCTGAATCCCAATATCACGGAACGAGTTGTCTGCAATCAACACATTTTTCCAATTCACTGCCCGAATCGCACAGTTTGTCGAACCAAAGAAAACATTATCGGTAATGCGGATATTCGTATGATAACACTGCTGCCCCTGATTGGCAATGTACGTATGTGACCCGATCGCCGTCCCAAGATCTGTAAATTTACAGTTTGTGATCTCGACATTCTGGCACACCGTTTTATCATGTTTCGACCACACATGATTGAAACCATTGACCGCATAATCGGTTCCATCAATATTGATGGCCTCTTTGTATGTATCGCCTTTATAATCGCGGAATTTCCAGAAATTACAATTTCTTACAATGACATTCTGCGACGAATTGAGTTCTATATAATGCGAGCCGTATTGATTATGAAATGTCAGATTTTCTATGACAATATTCCGGCAGTGTCCCATATCCATACCGCGCCCCGGCAGTTTGTTATTGCAGTCGATCACGACATTTCCGATGCCTGTCATTGTCACATCATGCGTTCCGCCGTAACCGCTTACCGACTCTTTTTTCTTTGCCTTTGAAGGCGGCACAAAGATAAAGATGACTTTGTGGTTATCGAGTTCTGTCTGGTAAATAGCTTTGGTCTTTTTGATCACAACGCCGTCCTCAAGCACAATTTTTACATTGGACGGAATGCACACCGCATTACTGATATAATACGTTCCTTTTTTCAGTGTCAATGTTCCGCCGCCGCAATATTCCAGTTGTTCCATATAAGAACGCAGTTGATAATACCCTTTCGTATTTCCGCGGTAGGTGTCTTCATCGGTATACCGCTCGCGGTAAGGGCGTGTCTCCGGCCGCAGATACAAATTATTGTCCGACTTATCGCGGTAATAAAACAGCCGTTTTTGTTTTTTTCCATCATTGGAAAATGTCACATAATAATGCGTTACTTTTTTCACCGTATTCTTTTTCATCTGTGCGATGCGCTTTGCGGTGATACTGTTTTTTGTAATGACCATCCGCTTAATAATACGTCTCCCGGCTCTCTTTTTTACTATCTTTTTAGAAATGTTAAACCGTATTGGCTGTCCCAGTTTGGTAAATGTATTGTTACTTACAATCGGACGATAGCAGCCTTCAAAGGAAACACCATAATCTCCGCCGGTAAACGAACAATCTGTAATCCGCATGTTCCGGCTTCGGATGCCTTTAATGGCACTTCCTTTCTGTATTTTTGTAAAACGGATCCATCGCACATGAACTTCTTTCGTATCTCTTGTTACAAATGCCGTTCTGCCCTTTAACAAGGAACCGTCAACTACCGTTTTCTTCCGGCCTCGTATGGTAACATTAGAGGGAATCATTATGCTCTTTTTCAAGCGGTATGTCCGATTTCCAAGCCATATAATTCCACCAGTTTTTTCCAATTTCTTCGTTGCCTGCTCCAATGTTCTGACACTATTTGCCTGCACACTTCTCCGCTTTGCCTGTACCTGCACCGGCAGTAACAATAACATCAATACTCCCAGGCCTGCCATGATCCCTAAGGGAACGCATCGTCTTCTCACTTCATTTACTCCTTCTATCTCCGGCTGTGGATTGTAAATGTCTCTCCACTGTCATACAATTCTCCGCCAAAACGAACGTATACTTCATACATATCGTCTGACAGATTGTATAATGGAATTGACACATAATATTCCATTTCGGCGGCAAGATCCTGTTCTCTCGGCGGATTACGGAAATCTTTTTGATACGTATTCCGCTTGCCCTTTACGACAACCTGCTCAATCAAATGATCTCTGGATTTTATCTGGAGATTCTGATCTTCCAAACGAAGTCGGATTCTCTCCTGCTTGCATTGTATCGGTGCCTCTGATGTCTTTTTCTCGGGACGGCTGACCTGTTCTTCCCATCTTTCAAATGGCTGCAGCCAGCCAACACAAGGCTCCTCATACAGATCCATCGCCTTCGACAGATCCTGCATATTCATACGAAGTTCAAATGCACGGAAGAAATAATATCGCAGGGAATATTCATTCAATGTGCCGCCGGTGTCATAATCAAATTCATAAATATAGCCGCCACGGTTATCATATCTCTCCGGATATGCCAAAAATCCACCCATATAAAATAACCGCCGCTTCTCAGCGCACAAGATTCCATTGGATGTGATTTTTGACTTAATTCCGCCAAAACGTTTCTCAATCCACGCTTTTTTCTTTTTTTCATCTATCGTATATATTGTAACATAAGATTGCTCATCATTGTCAAAAAACTTATTTTTTCTTCGCACATGCCAATGATTATCAAAAATCATAATATGGATCGTATCTTCTCTTCCATCCAGATTTTCCCGGATCAATTTGGCTGAATGCTGCTGAAAATGCCATGGCATATTTTCCGGCGTCGAGAGAAGTTTTTTCGAAAAAGGACGTTCTTTCCACATATTTTTCTCACCCAATATCCATTTGAGCTTGTCCTTTTTCCAATCTATACAGCCAATCGTGTGAATATTTCTCGCTGAGAAATAAACCTGCTTTTTACTGCCGTCATAATCCAAGGAATTGATATGCACCCAATTGGTTCGATCCCGGTACGCCGTGCCAAAAATCTCCCTCATATCCAACACTTTCTCGATTTTCCCGGTTTCGCGGTTCACTTCTGCGATGCAGTCTTCGACATGTCCGCATTGGGAATTACTGGCAATGAGCAAATTGCCTCCCGGTGTCATTTCACACACATCGTGGTGTATGCCATTGGGAACATAATACGTCCGGTACACTCTTCCCAAATAATCCATCTCATACATCTGCGTCGAATGTGGAATCAGCTGCGTAGGAAGAAGGGTCTGCCGCTCCATCACAATAAAACGGTCATTTGCTACCGGAAAAAATCCATAGCCACGCGGTCGGAACCGCATCATATAGCGAATGTCTCCCTGTTCATCAAAAGCAGCCGGATATGGCATACTTTTTCCTACTGCTAAAATTAGTTTCATCGCGGAGTCCACCGTCTTTTTCTTACCCTGTACCAAATCATTCATAGAGTCCGGCAGTTTATTCGTTTGTATCGTAAGTTTCTTTTCCGCAACGGCCTTTCCGCTTTTGTCAATCTTTTCCAGTTTTACTTCATTGTCCATCGCCGGATACAATCCATATACCGGCACCCTGTGCCAGTTTTCAAGTGTGGCAATCTTCTCACAGATATCTGCCTCTTTTGTCTTTCCTTTTACCGTAAACTGCACTGCACAAGGTTCTTCCGTCCAAAACAACACATATGCACAAAGCGGCGTCCTGCCATACGGATTCAAAATCACACAAGGCTCCTCAAATGAATATTTGTTTTCTTTTAACTGCTTTGTCAATTCCTGATCTCGTTCACGGCTCTCTACTGCCAAACCTTTCTCGTATGCGATATCACTTTCTACCTCAATTTTTCTCTTTATGACAGACTGATACCGCTGATAGGAGTCTTTTTCCTTTTCATACCCCTGATCGAATTCATCGCGATACCCTTTCTCGTACATAGAAGGTTTTCTATATTCTTTCCATAATTTTTTCAGTTTCCTTGGAAAATCCATCCCATCTTCCTCCTAGCCATATCTTATTTTCCTAAAACATTATTGGTAACTATTCAGGACGCCCACCCCACACATTGGATCCTGAATAGTTACTGTTACTGTATAATTTACCATACCATTTTTTCAAAATTATGGCAAGTTTACTTTTTTTGAGGAGGGGACTTTGTTGACGCCAGTCAACAACTCTATTGCCGGCAGCGTCCTGCCGACACGGCGTAGCCGTGGGGGCGTTTCCTTGCACCTCTGAACTACTTGCTTTCTCCTTCTTCCGGGGTGCTTTTCTTCCCTTTGCGACGATAGCTCACCTCTGAACTACTTGCTTTTTCCTTCTTCTGGGGTGCGTTCCTTCCCTTTGCGATGATAGCTCA
>DJEU01000021.1:53036-63372 GCA_002431395.1 Lachnoclostridium sp. UBA5890 | reverse complement strand
ACCATTATTATACTAGGAGGATTTGTAAATGAAAAGAACGATTATTCATAAATTATCTGCTTGGACGTTAGCGTTGGCAATGATACTTACTTCCGTGAGTCTGCCACAAAATATCAAGCAGGTACAAGCGGCTGCCGGACTGCCGGGAGCCAGATCCTGTACAGACAGTGATGGAAATGTGTTTTTGGGAGGAAATTATATTGAAGTAGGAATCAGTAAACACGGAAGTTTTGGTACATCGAAACTCCCGAAAGATTCTGTAAATAATTCAAGCCATACAGATAAGGCATTTCACCCTCATGATGATTACCGGGGACTCGGGCTGCAGGCAGATCAGGATGGCTGGAATGTAGGAAATTCGCCGATTATGGGAGATTTCTTTTTGCCGGGAAGCCCGGAAGAAAGATGGACATTTGCCTATAAAATAGATGGACAAACATATAGTTATGCAGTTTCAGATCGTACATCAGCAACCGTTGTCAGCGCTTGGAAGACAGAGCCACAGGCTACGAATATTTCATCCGGGGATACACTGCAGGCACAGGTGCAGGGCGTGACCAAAGAAAATATACAGATTACAATCGTTTACACCTTTGATGTCGATGATCTGGAGTATAAAACGGATGTTTTGATAAAAAATCTGGGAGATAAGAAGATTGAGGATGCCCGCTTTATACGAAGTTTTGACCCGGATCAAGATCAGCAGTTGAATGGGACCTATGATACATATAATAAAGTGGTTTGTAATCCGGTTTTAACAAAAAGTGCCGGCGCAGATAACTATGCAATGGTAGTTTCCAGAGGACCGGTTACTTTGGGAGGTTTCTTTTTCCTCGCGGTTGATAATAGAGCCAAGGCCTCTATCATGACCAGTCTGGCACCTGGTAGTGCATATGATAGTTATTTGTGGGACAGTGCACCGGTTACGGAAAAAAATTATGCGGAGGATTCGGATATCTCGATGACTACATCTGATACGAATGGATATGTGGAACGAGACACAGGTATTGCACTTACGTTCAATTTGGAAACGATAAAAGCAGGAAGAAATGATTCACTTACATATTATTCCAGTTTGAATCCGGATGTAAAAGCTTCTTTAGACAAACTGAAAAAGAGCCTTTGCTTTTCTATCAGTTATAAAGAGGAATCCATCAGTGGTTTTGATGGAGCAGGGACTTATGATATTACACAGAATACAAGTGACAAGACTTGGAAGCTGGTAATCAAGGATGATATGACATATCAATTGTTTGATAAAAATGGAACTCTTGTGGATTCCGGAAAATACGATGAAGAGAAAAAACTCGGTGTCAAATTTCAGGACGAATGGTATGGAAGTATACTGACGATACAGAAACGTGCGACGGAGGATACGAACTATGATCCGGCTTCTATTTCTATTCCTAGAAGACCGGACTCACCGGAGAATCCACAGGCACCAAATGTAGACAATAGCGCTCCGGATGAAATCAAGAGTAGTGATGTAATAACAACGACAGACAGTATTGTTATCAATGGAGCTTCCGGTCAGGAATACAGCATTGATGATGGTAAAACCTGGAAAACTCCGGGCGAAGATAACAAAGTATCCTTTACGGAATTGGAGTCTGGGAAAACGTATGTTATTAAGACACGTTATATGGCAACAGATACCGCGCTTTCTTCTGAAATATCGGAGGGATTGACGGTAAAAACGATGAAGATGTTCCAGGATGTTGTTGAAACCTCCTATGAGGGAGAATATGACGAAAAATCTCATGTGATAAAAGCGGAGACAAGTGTGGAAGGAGCGACGGTAAGTTATAGTACCAGCTTGGATGGAGAATACCGCAGCGAACCATATTCCTTTTCTGATGTGAGGACAGATAAGACCATTTATTATAAGGTTGAGAAGACAGGATATTACACCTTATACGGGAAACTTACAGCCCGAATCCTGCCAAAGGAAGTCAAGGTTATTATACAAAATGCAAAGAAAAAATATGGAGAAAAAGATCCCAAATTTTCTTATAAGCTTACTATATCAGGGAAGACATCGGATGCGAAAATCGATGGTATATCTTTTGAAAGAGAGCCAGGAGAAGAAATCGGAAATTATGAGATAAGAGGGTATTACACTCCGACAGAGAGTGATATATACAATGTTCAGTTTGAAAATGCGGTATTAACCATCGACAAGGCAGAACAGGAAGCACCACAGATTACCGCAGTTGATGAGACGATAGAAAAGAAAGCAGATGGTCAGATCAAAGGTCTGACGACCACGATGGAATATCGTAAAAAAGGGGAAGAGACATTTGAAGACGTTACGGATCCTGATATGCTGCTTGCGGAAGGAACCTATGAAGTGCGCGAGGCAGAAAAGAAAAACTACAATGCGTCAGATGTGACAGAGGTTACCGTTGGTAAAGGACGCAAGTTAGACATTATTATTCCGAAAAAGCAGACTGGTTATACCTTGAAAAGTGATGTCTCACAGACAGTGTGGAATGGCAATGCAACCCTCACGCTGGATGTGGCAGACGGATATAGTAAACAAGAGTCCTTTGCTGTCAAAGCATCCGATAAAGATGGATCAAACAGTCGCGTTATTTCAGAAGAGAGCGATGGAATGTACAAGATTTCCGGAATCACGACAGATACACAGATCACAGTGGAAGGCATCGCCGATGTGACAGAACCAACGGGACAAATTGATGTAGCGGAAAATAAGTGGACTAACTTCCTTAACACTATTACATTTGGTAAGTTCTTTAACGAAAGCAAGGATGTTACGATCACGGCAGAAGATGCCGGTTCAAAAGTTAAGAGTATTTCCTATTATGTGTCAGACAGGGCGTTGACTCAGGAAGAAGTGGGCACTTTGAAGACAGAGGCATGGAAAACATACGAGGGAGTGTTCTCTGTTACACCAGACCGGAAGGCAGTCATTTATGCGAAACTGGAAGATAATGCCGGAAATATTCGTTATATTTCTACGGATGGAATGGTATTAGATGCCGTTAAACCGGTAATCACGGGAGTAAAGGATGGCGAGGAATTGTATATCGGCCACACTTACACCGTGCATATTACAGAGGAGAATCTGGATAGTGTATATGTGACAGATGGCACAGATGATTACGTGAAAGAAAATGAAGTAGCAGTAGAAAATGGTACATTCACACTTACTTGTGATAGTGAAAAAGTACAAAAAATAATCGCCGTGGACAAAGCGGGAAATCAGTCCTCGATTCAAGTGAATTTTGTGCCATTTGAAAAGTATAAAGATGCTGTGAAAGCAGATATTGAGAAGAAAATGAATAACGGCATTGCGGCAGTGGATAAATTGAAAAATCTGTCGGATGCACAGAAAGAAGAAGCGAAAGAGAATATCCGCAAGCAGGCAGAAGAGGCCAAAAAGAATGTTGACAAATCGTCAGATGTTACAGCAGTTACCGAAACACAAGAAAAGGCAGAAAATGTTTTGATAGAGACGGTTGATCAGGCAAAGGTCGCAGATTACAACAAGTCAAAAGACAATGGCGCTGCCGGCAAAGTGGATCTGGTCATCGCGGGTGATCCGGATGACAAAAACAAAAGTTATCAAGTGGGGCTGAAAGTCGGAAATACAGAAGTAGAAAAAGCTGAAAATGTAAAAGGCGGAGAAAATGTTTCCTTCGATAAAATTCCGGATGGAGTATACAATTTAGTTGTATCCGATGGAGAGCATCATAGCACTACGATGGTTATTGTGAAGGATGGATCGTCTACTACCCTGGGAAATACAGCGGTTTCTGCTAAAAATACAACGGTAGAAACGCAGTTGAATGCACCGGATGTGGCAGCAGGCGGTTTGGATAAGATTTATAATACAGATGTCTTTACCGAAAATAAAAAGGCAGTAGAGGCAGTCCAAAGCGGCAAAGGAAATGTAGATATTAAATTGTTAGTAGACAATAAGAATGAAGACGCGGATATTGTAAACCAGATTCCGCAGGAGAAGACCTGTGATGAGTTTATTGATTTCAAAGTGTTGATGACAGTAATGAATGCGGATGGAACATCAGAGGATTTTGATATCAAGGATACAAAAGACCTTGTATTGTTGGCAAAACCGCTTTCCGATGAAGAAAAGAACCGCACCGGCTATATGTTGTACCGCAAACATAGCGATGGTGTGACAGAACAGGTTGAGCTGCTTCCGGAATTGGCAGAAGCAGAAAGAACAAATCCATCACATGAAGGATTTTATATCGAAGGCGATTATCTGTATGTATGGGCGCAGAAATTCTCAGTTTATGCATTGGCATATGACAAAGAGACAAAACCGGTACCATCTGTCAGTGAATCCCCGGTATCATCGGCTACCCCGAGTGCATCGGCAACTCCATCCGTTACACCACAACAGCCGTCTGAAGAACCAACCGTGACGGAACCGGCAGTATCATCTGTTTCTGCCAAACAGTTGAGGAAAAATTCGCTGATTATGAATGCGAAGCTGAAAGTAAGCCAGAAAGGTAATAAGATTCGGGTTTCTTGGGGAAAACTGAAAAAAGCAGCCGGTTATGATGTGTATGTTCAGTACTGTGGAAAGAAATTCACAGCCAAGTCATTGAATTCGGTAAATAATAGTAATAAGAGTAAAATAAAGATCCGCAAGGTTAATGGCAAAAAACTGAAACTGAAGAAGAATTACAAAATATATGTGCAGGCATATAAGATGAATGGTGACCGGAAAGTGGTACTTGGTAAAACCATTACTGCGCACATCGTTGGACGGAAAAATACAAAGAGTACCAATGTCAAAGCCATTAAATTAGCAAAGAAAACGTTCAATTTGAAGGTTGGAAAGCGTGCAAAGATTAAAGGCAAGACCATTTTGGTAGATAAGAATAAGAAACCGTTATCGAATGCACATGCAAAAGAACTTCGATTTGCAAGCAACAATCGAAAGATCGTGGCCGTTTCAAAGAACGGACGTATCAAGGCGAAAAGAAAAGGCAAATGCATCGTATATGTATATGCAAGAAACGGATACGCGAAGAAAGTTCGTGTAAAAGTAAAATAGAAACATGACAGAAAAAGGAGGGCTGCGGTCCTCCTTTTTATTCCAAAATGTTGATGAGTTATTTCCTTCCCGTCTTCACTACCGGTACCGGCGTATCATCTGTTGCATCCAGATTATTGATATATTTTCGCGTCTCGGCGACAATGACCGGCGACAGGAGAAGCACGGCGATCAAGTTTGGAATCGCCATCAGAGCATTGAGCACATCGGCAATCAGCCAGACGAGATCGAGAGCAATGACCGGTGCAATAAGTGCCACTAATATGTATAAAATGCGGTAAGGCACGAGCGCTTTTTTACCGGCAAAATATTCGACGCAGCGTTCGCCGTAATACGCCCATCCAAGTGTGGTGGAAAAGGCAAAACAGATGATTCCGACGACGAGGATCAATGGCCCGAGCACGGAAATCTGACCGAAAGCAAGCGTCGTAAGGATGCCTCCGTCGGTGATCTCATTGGCGTTGATCGCCGGATTTTTCATGATCGTGGAAACCAGCACAAGTCCGGTCATCAGACAGACCACAACGGTATCCCAAAACGTACCGGTTGAGGAAACAAGTGCCTGACGCACCGGATTTTTCGTCTTGGCAGCGGCGGCCGCGATCGGAGCAGATCCCATACCGGATTCATTGGAGAAGAGTCCGCGGGCAACTCCGTATTGGATCGCGTAGCGGATTCCTCCGCCGACCAGTCCGCCGGCAGCAGCGCCTTTGGTAAAAGCAAGACGGCAGATCGTCGAGATCGCCGGAATAATATAGTCATAATTCATGCATAAAATGATCAGGCAGCCGAGAACATAAAACGCCGCCATGACAGGAACCAGTTTTTCGCACACGCGGGCGATGCTCTGGATGCCGCCAAAGATAACGAAAGCGACGAGAGCGGCGACAATAACGCCGATCAGCCAGCGCGGGATGCCGAGATTTGTGTTGCACACTTCGGCAATCGCATTGACCTGCGTAGCGCATCCGATATCAAAGGAAGCAAAACCGGCAAAGACAGCAAACAAAGTGCCCAGCCATTTGAGATTCAGACCGCGGTCAAGAGCATACATTGCGCCGCCCTGCATACGGCCGTCTTCGGTCTTTACGCGGTATTTGACGGCAATCAGTGATTCGGCATATTTGGTCGCGATACCAAATACACCCGTCAGCCAGCACCAAAGCACCGCGCCGGGGCCGCCGAGTGCGATCGCGGTACCGATTCCGATGATGTTACCGGTTCCGATCGTCGAGGCAAGAGCAGTAGCAAGCGCCTGAAACTGACTGACTTCGCCATCCGCGCCTTCTTCCTTTGCCACCGAAAGCGGAATTCCCTTCGTAATCGTTTTGTACTGGATAAATTTGGTACGAATTGTCAGAAAAATGTGAGTTCCCAACAAAAGAACAATCATAGCCCATCCCCATACAAGGTTGTCAAGAGTACTGACGATCGAATACAGACCGTCTACGATCTGGGTAAGTAAATGCTGCATGAAATGTAGTCCCTCCTTACATGTGTTAGTATAAGGATAGCAAAACAGGCACCGGGTTGTCAATAAAAACACTTGCATATGAGCTGAAATTGTGTTAAAATTTCTAAAAGAATATGGTTTTAATTGGAAACGCACACTCCTATGGGATGATAACGAACAACACAGGAAGAAACAACGTTTATTATTATTTTATTAGGAGGTTTTTTATGCCAAAGAACAAATTTCAAGATGCAGTATTTACGTTAATCATGGCGACAATCATGGTGTATGGAATGATTGTCTACAATGTTGCGCTGAACATGGGCGGAGTACGGGGAGAGACATTTCTGGCCGCACTTCATGAGATGCCGATCATGGTTCCGGCAGCATTTATTTTAGAATTTTTTGTCGTTGGAAAACTGGCGCGCCGACTTGCTTTTACGGTGATGCGTCCCGATGACCGGCCACAATTTATCACCTATGCCATTTCCATCTGTATTTGCTGTATTATGTGCCCAACGATGAGTTTGATCGCAACCATTCTTTTTAAGGACACAAAGGATTTTGGAACTTGGATTCAGACATGGGCGATGAATTTCCCAATGGCGATATTGTATCAGATGTTTTATTGTGGACCATTGGTGCGATTCATTTTTCGCATGATCTTCGAAAAAAGGGATAAGTAGTGAAAAACAGTGTGTTTTGCTTCTTAAACTTGAAAAAGGTTGAGCAGGATGCACTTTTTTGTATCCGAGAAAGAAAGGTATGAATTTGGATGAATAGAGAAGAGATGGAGAGAGCGTTTATCGAGCTCTTGAATTGTGATGCAGTGACTCTGGAAAAATATGATGAAAATGTATGCAGAGCGATGGCACTTCTGGCGGAAGAACTGCCGCTCAGCTGTGTGAAAGTACGTTTGGAGACACCGGTGTCAAAGATCTATCCACAGGGGAGAAAGCACGAAGCGGTGCTGTATGGGGAAAATGAAGGACTGGAAAATAATGGATATGTAAAACAATATAATCTGCCGGATGGGGGCGTAGTGGTTTTCGAAATTGGAATCTGCCCGGGAAAGGAATTGACAGAAGAGCAAAATGACACGATTCATTATCTGTTCCGTGAAACCTATGTGCACTACAGCCGGTTTATGATGAGTCATATGATCTCGCAGATCATGAATACAGACATTTCTACCGGAGTGCTGACACCGGAAGCGTTTATGGCATTTGTCGGCCGGAAAATGACAGAAAAGACGCTGGATCAGTATCAGATCGTTTTCTTTAACGTTCACAATTTTAAATATGTAAATAAAGTGTTTTCCTATGAGCAGGGCGATGTTGTGCTTCGCAATTATGCACAGAAAGTAAATTCCGGTTTGTGGCAGGACGAGAGAATGGCAAGACTCGGAGGCGACAATTTTCTTTTGCTACTGAAAACGGAGCATGCGAAAGAAGTGGTGGGAAGTCTGCGAAACATTCGAATGGTATATCAGACGCCGCAGAAAACAAAGGAACTCGTCTTTGGTGCGACCGTAGGAATCAGTTCGCTTCATGACATTCATGCGCCGCGCGAAGTGATGGGGCGTGCAAGCATCGCGTATCAGGCAGCGAGACAAAAGGGAGCCGGAAAGGCGGCGATGTACACCGATGATATAAAGATGCAGATGATGCATGTGCAGAGTATTATTTCCAATTTCCCGATGGCATTGAAAGTGCGTGAATTTGTCGTATATTATCAGCCGAAAGTGGACATTTCACAGAAGAAATGCTGTGGTGCCGAGGCACTTGTGCGCTGGGTTCAAAATGGAAATGTGATCGCACCCGGGAAATTTGTGCCGCAGCTTGAGCAGGAAGGAAGTATCTGCCAACTGGATTATTACGTGCTGGAAGAAGTGTGCAGGTTCCAGAAAAAACGTCAGGAAAACGGTCAAAACAGGGTATGTATCTCAGTCAATTTTTCGAGAAAACATCTTCAGGAAAAAAATCTCGTAAAAAATATTTTGCAGATTATAGACCGTTACGGTGTAGAACACCAATATATAGAAATTGAGCTGACAGAAAGTGAGGACTTTCAGGATTACGAACGAATGGCTGAGATCGTCGGCCAGTTGGCAGAAAATGGAATTATGACATCCATTGACGATTTTGGAACCGGATTTTCCTCGCTCAATATGATCAAACGCGTAAATATCGACGTGATTAAGATTGACCGCTCATTTATTCCGCTGGAGCAGGAATATCAGGGCAAGAAAAAGGACATGATTATGTTTACTAGTATCGTAGACCTGGTGAAAAAGCTGGGAAAACGGATCGTGGCAGAAGGAGTGGAAACGGAAGAGCAGCTGCAGTATCTTACGCAGGCCGGCTGTGATATCGTGCAGGGCTACGTATTTGACAAGCCGCTGCCACAGACCGAATTTGAAAAACGACTGTGTGGATGATTTTGAATATCTTTCTATATTGTTACAGAGGGCACGAGCTTAGTCTCGTGCCTTTCTGTTTACGTACTGGGAACGGTATTTGGAATAAACGATCGTCTGATCGTGGTAAAGCCCATAATAGCCGGACAGCAGGAAGCTCACGCTGATGGCGATCATAAAATATGGTACGGCATCGTAGCCGAATAATTCGAACGCAATAAGGAGCGACGAAATCGGGCAGTTGGTCACACCGCAGAACACGGAAACCATCCCAAGACCGGCACACAGCGATGGCGAAAGTCCGGCAATCTGACCGAACAGACAACCAAATGTCGCACCGACAAAAAACGAAGGCACGATCTCACCGCCCTTAAAACCGGCTTCCAGCGTAAGCGCAGTGAATACAATTTTCCAGAAAAAGGCAGTTGGGTGGACATTTCCCTGAATCGCGCGCGCAATGACCGGTACGCCGGCTCCCATATAATCATCGGTCTGCAGGCACAATGTCAGCAGAATAATGATAACTGCCGAAAATACGATACGTACATACGGATTTTTTAATTTCGCGCGATAGACATCCCCCAAAGAATGCAATATAATACAAAACAAAACGCTCAGACCGGCGCACAGCATGGCAAGAACGATCACTTTAATGCTTGGCAATAACTGGAAACTCGGCACGTCGAGCAAATGAAATACATTTGGTCCGATCCCCATGTGATTGGCCACTTTGAAGGAAATGAGCGAAGCAAATACACACGGAACGAGCGCTGCATAATACATGACTCCGACGCTGACGACTTCCATGGCAAAGACGACGGCGGCAATCGGCGTACCGAAGATCGCCGAAAAAGCGGCACTCATGCCACACATAACGAGGATGCGGCGGTCGCGGTCGTCAAGCCGGAACCACCTTCCAAGCTGGTTTCCGATGCTTCCGCCCAGTTGCAGTGCGGCTCCCTCACGTCCTGCAGAACCACCGAAAAGATGGGTGATCACGGTCGAGATAAAGATGAGCGGTGCCATTTTAAAAGGCAGCTCGGTTTCGGCATGAATGGTTGACAAAACCATATTTGTGCCCTTATCATTTTTATATTGAAAAAGTCCGTACAAAAATACGATGAAAATGCCGGCAAGCGGCAGGAAAAAGATCATCCACGGGCGTTCGGTGCGAAAATCGGTTACAAAACGAAGACAGGCGGCAAAAAGAGTGCTGAAGCCCCCGATAACAAGACCGGTTGCGGCGGCGAGAAGCCCCCAGCGTACAAAAGTGTGGATATTCCGCAGCATCTTGTGGATGGTTAGGCGGATTATTTTTAATTGTCTCATAAGTAAGTCCTCTTTCTTTGGTTTGAATGAATGTAACTATTCAGGACGCCCCTCCCCCGCATTCGCATTTCGAACACTTCGT
>DJEU01000021.1:50855-52955 GCA_002431395.1 Lachnoclostridium sp. UBA5890 | reverse complement strand
CCCTATTAGGATCTCAATGTATGGAAATCAAAGTCTCTTACGTGCAAGCACGACGATTCATTGATTTCCATACATTGGATCCTGAATAGTTACAATAATGTAATTAAATAATTACGAATTAATTATAAACTTTTTTGAGGGTTATTACAATATAGAATTGAAAGGCAGTTAGTCCGGAATGATTGCCGGGAAAGGAAACAAAGATGACAAAGCATGAATTTGACCAATATGTTTTTACGCATGGTCCGGATATCCTTCGCTTCTGCAAAATGACGACAGCAAGTGACATTGAGGGCGAGGAATTGTATCAGGACACAATGTTGACATTGCTTGAACAATTAAATAAATTGGATTCTGACAAAAACATAAAGAGTTATGCATTGTCTGTGGCAATCTTTTTGTGGAAGAATAAACGGAGAAAATTTGCCTGGCGAAAGCGGCTGGCATCTTTTGAAAGTTATGAGGCACATTTGGAGAGCGGGGATCAGCTTTCGATGTCGACTTCGGAGGAAACTCCGGAGAATCAGGTATTGAAGAAGGAAACCGTAGAACTGGTGCGAAATCTGGTAAGTGAACTGCCGGAAAAATACCGCACTTCGATCTACTTGTTTTATTCGGCTGACATGAAGATCGCAGAGATCGCCGATTGTCTGAAAATCTCAGAAAACACAGTAAAGAGTCGATTGCGCAAGGCGAAAAGTATCTTGAAAAAGAAATTGGAGGTTGCAGATTATGAACGATAAAGAATTGGATCAAATTCTCAGGAAATCCCTTAGACCGGAAGTTTCCGAGGAAGAATTGGAAGTCTGGGACAGGGCACCACGAATGGAGAGTGAACATACTATGAGAAGACATACAATAATAAAATCTACGGTTGCGGCAGCAGCTTGTCTGGCACTTGTGGCAGGCATCGGATACGGACATTTTTCAGATATCGGAAAGAGTCCGGCGCAGCAGGGCACAACAGTGACAAAGACAACACCACATGGTGTATTAAATTCCCTTACGGTAACGGTCAGTGCAGCAGAGGTGAAAAAGAATAAAGCCTCCGGTGCATCGACTCAGGGCGAAGAGGCGTCCAAGAAGGCACAGCCGAAAATATATGCGACAGCGAGTACGAGTTATGGAAGTGCCTGGAGTGGGGATGAAGATGAAAGTGGAAAGAAGGCATCGTATTGGATCATTGCCCCGATTAGCTGCACGGGCGACAATATCAAAAGCGTCACATATACGATCAATAAAGGTTATTTCTCAGTAGCTGCCAAAAAGAATTCCAAATATTTGATCGCTTCCGAGAGTAAATTGCGCAAAAAACCGGAAAACAAGTTTGGTGTCGCATTGGATTTTTCGGATTCCGAAGCGGAAGCTGATTCCCTTTATGACCAGAACGAATACACGTCCTTTACGGTCAGCGGCACAGAGAAACCGGAAAAGAATTTCCGTATCGCATTTGTCGGGGAAGGCAATTTGTCAAAGAAAGGCTATTCGGCTCTGTTTGAAAATGTCGGAAAAAATCTGCAGGAAGATTTGAAAGCACGTCAGCAGTTGATCGGAGACACGGTGATCACCTGCACAGCCACATACAAGGATGGCTCTCAAAAATCCGTCGATATAAAAGTTGGAACAGAGATTCTGACTGGCAAAGAAGCGGGGATTGACACCACAGCAGAAGGGAAAGATGGAGTGACAGAAGATATGGCAGCAAAAAAAGATGTCTATACGACATTTGAAGTACAGCAGTAAAAGCAGCGAAGACGATGGTTAGCTGTTTGCCGGATAAGAGGGCGCCCGGAGGGGCGCCTTTTTTGGTGCGGTGTTTGGGCGGAGGAGTATATTTGAGGGGAGTTAAGGCTGTGGAAGAGAGATGTTTGGGCGGTGATGCGTCCCTGCACCGCGGAAAAAGAAAAAGTAAGTGATTTCAGAGGTGCCGAGCAGCCCCAAGTCCCAGTCCTGCACCGCGGGAAAAGGAAAAGCAAGTGATTTCAGAGGTGCCGAGCAGCCCCAAGTCCTAGTCCGGCACTGCGGAAAAAGAAAAAGTAAGTGATTTCAGAGGTGCCGCACTGCCCCAAGTCCCAGTCCTGCACCGCGGAAAAAGAAAAA
>DJEU01000021.1:0-50741 GCA_002431395.1 Lachnoclostridium sp. UBA5890 | reverse complement strand
GTGATTTCAGAGGTGCCGAGCAGTCCCAAGCCCCAGTCTGGCACCGTGGAAAGAGGAAAAGCAGATAGTTTCAGAGGTACAAGGCGCCCAAGCCGCGCCGGCAATAGAGTTGTTTACCAGCGGCAACAAAGCTGGCAGCTGTGCCCACACAAGAACAAGTCGTGCATGAACTATTGCCCATTTCTCTCCCTTTGTGCTATACTTATTAAAAAAAGAACGAGGCGATATGATGTCAGAACACAATATACAGATCAGAGAGGCGGTACCGGACGATGCCGCAGCACTGCTTGCCATTTACACTCCTTATGTGAAGGAGACGGCGATCACATTTGAATACGAGGTGCCAAGTGCCGCAGAATTTCGCGCGCGGATCGAGAAGACAAAGAAGAAATATCCGTATCTCGTGGCAATCTGTGATGGCAAAGTGGCGGGATATGCGTATGCCGGTGCCTTTAAGGAACGTGCCGCATATGATTTTGCGGTAGAAACGTCGATTTATGTGAAACAGGGACTGCGGCGAAGCGGGATTGGCGGCATGTTGTATGCGGCACTGGAGAAAGAACTGCGCGAAATGGGCATCCAAAATATGGAAGCGTGTATCGGAGTGCCGGAGACCCAGGATGAATATCTGACACGAAACAGCGTACATTTTCATGAGCATTTGGGATTTCGTATGGTGGGTGAATTTTACAAATGCGGATTTAAGTTTGGACGCTGGTACAATATGGCTTGGATGGAGAAGCACATCGGGGAGCATGGCGCGCAGCCGAAAGTGACATGGAAAGGAGAAATGTAAATGTTTGGAAGAAAGAGAATCGCGGAATTGGAGCAGCTACTGACTTCCGTACAAATGAACAGTTCTAACAATTATAAAGATGCGGCAAAGGCAGATTACGAGAGGTTTTGGAAACGCATGGCGGAACTGAAGGAGAGCGGGAAAATTAATGAAAAAACGTATCGCTATTATGAACATGAAGGAAATAAATGGCAGGTGAAGATGAAAAATTATAATCATCAGAATAATGTGACAGGGTTTTGAAAAAAGTGTGGTATTCAATTCAAATCATTTGACAATTCCACGCCAATATGCTAAAATATGGAAGAATTCAGTGCGGCGGAACAAATGTGTCGTGGTCACGGTATTTAAGAAACTTCCCAAAAGGGAAACGGTTGCAGAAGAGAAAGCATGGAGGAAATGAAAATGTGGCATATAGAGACAGATTTGTTTGCGTTAGCAGTTTTTTTAATTATGTTTATCAAGGAATTCGGTTTGCGGAGAGAGCGAAAACAGCGGCAGAAAAATGATAATGTGCCGCAAAATCTGCAAAGCGATTCTTTTTATTTTGTGCTCGTTTTTAGTATCATCAGCGATGTGATTGACATTGTTTCTTCGACGGCAATGAACGATGTGACAAATTGGTGGGTCTACCAGATTTCCATGACAATATATGTCATTAGCATGCCTCTTTTGGCGGCAGTATGGGTGGGATATGCGTATGTTCTGATTCACCGCGATTATTCTTTGCCGCGGCTTCTCAAAGGAATTGCCTTTATGATGATCCCCTATGGAGTATATACACTTATAGCACTCAGCAATCCATTTACCGGTCTGTTTTTCAAACTTTCCGAAAATATTGTATACGAACGAGGCATTTTATTTATGCCGGTTGGTGTCGGATCTATTATGCTGTATTCAGCCATTGGTTTCCTGCTTGTATGTTTCAATTGGAAAAAGATCAAACCGCGGTTCAATGCTATTTTGCTTCTTTCCTTTTTTGTAATAACGGCGATTTTTATTTGGATTCAGCTGGCGCACCCGGGCTGGCTCATCATAAACGCGAGTTATGCGGTGATTTACATCTGGTGCGATATCGCAGTGGAAGATGCGCAGCGGAGAGAGTTGTACCGGGAAATCCATGCAAAAAATGACGAATTGGTCATTGTGGCTAAGAAAGCTGAATTGGCGGCGCAGACGAAGTCCGAATTTTTGTCCAGAATGAGTCATGACATCCGCACGCCGATGAACGCAATCATTGGGCTGACCCATTTAGCAAAAAAAGAAGAAAATATGCAGATTATCAAAGATTATCTAAATAAAATTGACACTTCCAGTAAATTTTTGCTCGGGCTTATCAACGACATTTTGGACATGAGTAAAATTGAAAATGGAGAAATGGTTTTGAACGAAAGTCCTTTTACCAAAGAAGAATTTTCCGAGTCGATTCAGACGGTAATCCGACCTTTGATGGATGAGAAAAACATACATTTTGTTTTTAAAATGAACTGCGGAATGGAATGCATTTTGGTGGACCATTTGCGATTTAATCAGATCTTTTTTAATCTGCTTTCTAATGCAGCAAAATTTACGCCATCCGGTGGAACAATTGAATTTATATCGGAACTGATTGCGCCAGAAGAAAAGAATGTGGATGGAAAAATTGGAGTACGGTATTATGTTCGCGACAATGGAATCGGTATGAGTGAGGAATATCAAAAGCATCTGTACGATCCATTTTTGCAGGAACGGTCAAAGCTGGGAGACGGTGTAAAAGGAACCGGTCTGGGACTGCCGATCGTGAAAAGTCTTGTGGATGCAATGGGCGGCACGATCGAGGTGCGGAGCCAGCTCGGAAAAGGAACGGAATTTAAGATTGAACTGTACGTAAAACCAGCGAAGGCAGAAGCAAAGGAGAAGGAAGTGGCGTATGATGAAGAAAAATTGAAAGGTGCCCGCATCCTGTTGGTAGAGGACAATGAATTGAATGTATTTGTGGCGAAGACGGTATTGGAGCAGTTCCTCTGTGTCGTGGATGTCGCTTCAGACGGACTGGAGGCGGTGGAAAAATTTGGAAATTCCAAGAAGGGATTTTACGATATTATTTTGATGGATGTTCATATGCCGGTCATGGACGGACTGGAGGCGACAAAGCGGATTCGCGCGATGGAGCGGAGCGATGCTTCCGAAGTGCCAATCATTGCAATGACAGCCAATGCATTCGACAAAGAAAAGAATGAGACGTTGGAGGCGGGCATGAACTGCCATCTTCCGAAGCCAATCGACCCGGCACTCATTTATCAGGTGCTTTCGCGATATATTTGACAACCACCTATTGACAGAATCGAAGAAAGATGATAAGATAAGCGCAAATAAGTAAGAAATGCGACGAGGCATGAAAGGAAAATTCCTTTTGTGCCTCGTTGTGTTGTATAAGGAAAGGAGACTGGCATGAAAGATTTCTTATTTAAAAGCCCGACCAAAGTCAAATTTGGCGCAGGCACATCATTTCAATTGTATGAAATATTTGAGGAAATGGGCGTAAAAAAGCCATTTATTGTTACCGGGAAACACGTTGGCAAAACTGAGGAATTTGCCAAGATCATTGCATCATTGGAAGAAAAAGGGTATTCCGTGCAGCTTTTCACAGACACACAGCCGGATCCTCCGATCGATGTCTGTGATGCGGCGGCGCAAGTGCTGAAAGACAGCGGCTGTGATGTGTGCGTCGCGGTCGGCGGCGGAAGCGTGATCGACACCGCGAAAGCCATGTGCATGCTTGTTACCAATGAAGGCTCCGTCAAAGAATACCTTTTCGGTGGAAGCAAAACGGTCGAAAATCCGTCGCTTCCGTTGATCGCTGTGCCGACGACGGCGGGTTCCGGCAGCGAGGTTTCGGCGGCGAGCGTCATAACGGATGAAGAAAATGACATTAAATTGTCTGTCTCACACGAATACCTAATGCCAAAATTTGCCATTATTGATCCGCTGCAGCAAATACATATGCCGGCGTTTATCACGGCGACGACGGGAATGGACGCATTGACGCATGCGATTGAGTCCTATGTTTCGCTCAATGCGAATCCGTTCAGTGATGCCTACGGCGAAATGGCGATTCGCCTGATCGGGGAAAATATCCGAACGGCGGTACACGATCCGATGAATCTGGAGGCGCGCGAAAAAATGGCAGTCGCGAGCACACTTGCCGGAACTGCTTTTGTCAACGGCGGTCTGGGCGCGGTGCATGGAATCTCGCAGGCAATGGGAGGCGTGGCACACGTCGCGCATGGAACCGCCAATTCCATGATGCTTCCGTATGTGATCAAGAAAAATATTCCGGGAAATCTGGAAAAGTTTGGAAAGATTGCAGAACTGCTTGGGGAAAATGTCGCGGGCCTCAGCAAATGGGAGGCGGCACATTGTGCCATTAGCGCGGTGCAAAAACTTGCTGCGGATCTGAGGATCCCGAGTAAATTGACGGAGGTTGGCGTGACGAAAGAAATGTTCCCGGCGATTATCAAGGGAACGATGGAATACCGCCTTCTTGCGGTCAACCCGGTGAAGATTACGGAGCAGGATGTCGAAGAAATTTTGGAAAAAGCATATGAATAGTCAGTTACACTAGAATGGAGGTTTTATTATGATTAAATTTGAAGATTACAAACAGTATTTGAGTCCCGTTTTTTATAAGCAGACGAATTTGGTGGCAAAAAGTGCTTCCGGGTGCTATCTCACCGATGTCAATGGCGACCGCTACCTTGACTTTGTTCAGGGAATCGCCGTCAATGCATTGGGGCACAATTACCCAACTGTCGTGAAGGCCATTCAGGAGCAGGCGGGAAATCTTGTGAATGCGTCGTTTAACCTTGTAAACTACGAGTCGACATTGATGCTGGCAAAGCGGCTCTCTGAGAAGGCACCGGGAAAATTGAGCTCGATCTTTTTCAGCAATGGCGGTGCCGAGGCGACGGACAGCGCCCTCAAACTGGCAATGTCTTACAGCGCGAGAAGTGCAGTGATTGCGTTTATGGGTTCCTTCCATGGACGAACGGTCGGAGCGACCGCGATCACCGGCTCCAATTCCAAATACCGCAGGCATTACAATCCACTCATGGGAAATGTGTATTTTGCCCCATATCCCGGAAAGGATCTCTGCCCGCCGGGACTTGACGAGGAGGAACGAACCGATTACGCTTTATTTGAATTGAAAAAACTGTTACGTTACGTCGTAGATCCGGAAGACGTGGCGTGTATTTATATGGAACCCGTTATGGGCGAAGGCGGCTACGTCGTTCCGAGCAAAAAATTTGTGCAGGAAGTCCGCAAAATCTGTGACGAGCATGGCATTCTCCTCATCTTCGACGAAATCCAGTGTGGTTATGGAAGAACCGGAAAAATGTGGGCGAGCGAGCATTTTGATGTTGTGCCGGACATTATGACAGTAGGAAAAGCCATCGCTGGCGGTCTCCCGATGAGCGCGGTCATCTCGACTCCGGAAATCATGGACAAATGGCCGATCGGTACCCACGGAACGACGTTTGGCGGAAACCCATGTGCAGCCGCCGCCGGCAATGCGGTGCTGGATGCTTTCGAGGACGGAAGTCTCCTTAAAAATGTAAACGAAATGGGCGCTTATCTGAAAGAGAAACTTCGTGAAATGCAGAGCCGCCACAGCTGTATCTCGGATGTCCGCGGCCTAGGACTGATGGTTGCGATTGAATTTTCCCACGAGGACGGAAGCCCGGCACCGGATCTTTGGACCGCCGTCAAGGCTGGCTGCCTGAAACGCCACATGCTCACTCTGAACTGCGGAGTTTACGGAAACGGCATGCGGTTTGCAACCCCGCTGAATGTCAAGAAAGAGGAAATTGACGAAGGCTTACAAATTTTGGAAAAAGCAATCTGCGAGGTGGAAGCGGGTTGAGAAGATAAGGATATGGGGATCGGGGAGTTTGGAAAAAATGGGGAGTTAGGGGAGTCTGGGAAGCTTGGGACCGAGTCCGGCGCGGAGCGCCGGGCTCGGTTTTTTCAGTTATGTCGGGAAGGGGGAGCATTTATGCGAGATATGTGTGTGCAGAGGGGGTGTTTTGGGAGGTGGGTCATGCCGGAAGGGGGATTTGGGGAGTAGGCATGACCAGGAAGGCGAGATGGGTCATGCCGGAAGGGAGATTTGCGGAAAAAGCATGACCGGAGGACCGCCAGCACCCGCCAAAAAAGAAAAGCAAGTCTGTGGCGTGTGCGGAGCGTCCACCAAGCCAATCCCAAAGAACAAAAGCCTCCAGACAAAAAAATTTCCCCAACCCGAGGGTTTTTCGATATAATATACGAATAGGTAAGTGAAAGGTCTTTCAGAAAGAAGATAAAGGAGGCGTGCAAGATGCCGGAAGAACAATTATTACAACTAATAAAAGTAGATGCCGCACAAGGGATTGAAATTGCGATAGAGCAATACGGGGGCGCTGTCAAAAGTATCTGCAAGTCCATACTTGCCGGATATCCAATCCAGGATGTGGAGGAAGCGATATCGGATGCGTTCGTCGGATTGTGGAAGTCCCGGGACAAGGTATTGATCAAAAATGGAAAAGGTTTGAAGATATACTTGTATGGGATTGCCCGCAAGACGGCGCTCGACAAGAAGAGAGCGCTGGCGAAGCAAAAGCCAACGGAAGATTTTGACGAAATTCCGGAGATGGCTTCGACGGAAAATATCGAAGAAGCGGTCGTGCAGCAGAGTGAAAATGAGATGTTGTTTGGTCTCATTGAAGACATGAAAAGCCCGGACCGCGAGATATTTATCTATCGCTATTATGAGCAGAACAGCATTCGGGAAATTGCAGAGACACTGTCAATTTCTGTAAAATCTGTAGAAGGCAGGCTGGCGAGAGGCAGAGAGCGCTTGAAAAAGCAGTTGTTACAGAGAGGGATTAAGACCGCTTAGAAAAGCGGCGAAAGGAGGATATTATGCGTGATTTAGAAAATATGTTACAGGGACTTGGAGAGGAAAATAAAAAGGCAGAACAGGAGGGGATCACAATGACAGACCTTGAGAAAAAGAGAATCTTTGCACAGACAATGACAAAGATTGAGCAGGAAAAAGTCAATGAAAATAGAGACAAAAAGAATCGAAGATGGAGAACAGCCGGAAAAGCAGCTGCAGCCGTGACCGCTGTAGTATTAGTAGGAATTGGTGGCACAAAGGCAGCGGCGGCACTTGGACTTGATGACAGCATCCGCAACTTCTTCCATATTGAGGCGGGAGTACCATCGCAGAAAATCGAAAAAATGGTCAGCACGCCGGAGGCATCCACAACCAATAATGGAGTCAGCGTTTCCACAAGTCAGGTGATTGGAGATACGACACGTTTTTACGCCGTATTGAAAGTAAAAAATCTGCCGGAAAAACCGGAAAAATACGAGTTTCAGACAACAGAACTGGCTGTAAAAGGTGATGACGGTGCCACATATGATTACACTGTAGATGGTCCAAACATGGCAGGTGTTGATGGAAAGACAACGACATTTAACGTTTTAGTGAGCGGCATCAACAAGCAGGGAGTAGATGTCAATCTGAATGGCAAAAGCGTTGCATTTACACTGAAAAATATCGGCTACCGCGATGCAAAAGGTAAATTCAAATTGGTAAAAAAAGGAAGCTGGAAACTGGATTGGACATTCAAAACCGAGGCAGATGTTACAACCAAAGAAGTTAATAAAAATATCTCGCTTCTGGATGAGAAAGCACTTTGGAAAGATATCCGCATCTCGCCGCTTTCCGTGACAGTTGACTTCCAGATTACAAAGAGTGGAAAAGCACACATGTCAGCCAAAGAGTGGAATAAATTGGAAAAGACGCAGCGCGTAGTCGTACAGTTTGCTGACGGAACCCGTGAAGACAGCCGTTTCTGCGACGATGTCAATGAGGAATGGGGCGATGAGAAAACTTCAGGTTACCGCCGGATCGGCTTCCAGAAAGTCATTGAGCCAAAAGATATTGTCAGCGTTACATTTGGCGGTCAGACCATAGTGCTTAATCCAAATGTAAAATTGGTACAGCGCACGAAACTTCGCAGCAAAGCTACAAATTGTACAGTAGCACTTCCGAAAGACGTTGTGAAACTTATTACCGTGAAGGAAAAGAAAAATGTCAAAAATGCTGACTTCAAAAAGAAAGAATCCTATGCGATGTTTATGGCAAAGAAAAACGGCGTGAAGATGCCATTTTTCACAATCCACAAGATTAAAGGCGAGTATTCTCCGGAGCAGGTAGAAAAGAAAAATGATTTGATGACCTATATTGAAAGCCGCGACGGATATACTTACACGATCGAGTATGGCGAGATCATGGACGAAAAGCAGGCAAAAGAATTTACAGACATTCTGAATACGTACATTTCCAATGTGCTTCCGTATTTTGAAATCATCCGATAAACGGAGAAAGAGGGGCTGTGCAAAAAAGCGCAGCCTCTTGTTATGTAATGCAGGTCTTATTTTCCCAATCAACAATTCTGTTGTCATAGCGACAATTTTGTAAAAAGATTGAAAAAAGTATAAAAATATGGTAAATTCAAGAGTAAAATGTTAAAAGGAAAATAAGGAGATAAAGGGATGAGAAAAAAATTTTATTGGCAGGCAAAAAGGGGAATCTGCATCGCAACATTGACGGCGACAATGCTTACAAGCATTCCGTTTGTAACTTATACCGATGCGTATGCAAAAGGACAGACCACACTGAAGGAAATGAAGGCGCTTTCGATACCGACCGAAAATGCCATTACCTATACTCTGTCGGATGCGTCACTTTTGACGGACAAAACGGTAGTGGACTGTTTTGGGGAAGAAATTACGGAAAAAATCATTGAGATAAATATTACAAAAAATGGAAATTACATTATTAAAGGAAGCAATGAGATCAATGGTGCGCTGATCGATGCCCATATCGTGGTGGCAGAGGGAGTCGAGGCAAATCTTATCTTTGATGGGGCAGTCATTCAAAATGATGACAAATATTGTAAGCAGATCGATACAAGTTCCAGGCAATATAATGATCCGTTTTTTCCTATTCTTGATATCGCAGGAAAAGCAAACGTGTATGTAAAGGACGATACCAGTTTTACCGGGATCGGACAGGAGTCATTGAGCAGCAAGGTCATTGAGGTGGCCGGGGAACTGGTATTGAAAGAAAGTGCAGCGACTTTGACACTGAAAGGCGCGTGTGATGCAATTTCGGGGCAAAGAGCCGGAGTACGTCAGCACGGAAGTGTAACCGTGGAAGGAGGAAATCTTGAAATTGAGGGAGACTTCTCGTATATAAACCGGTTTACAATGACCGGAGGAACGATCACGAAGCTGGATGAGGATTACTCGTTTTTAACAGCGAACGATATTGTGATGACAGGGGGAACCTGCAATATTCCCTTTATCGGAGCTAATTATAATGAGTTGAAGGTATTTGACGCAGCCTCCAGCATAACGGTGAGTGGCGGAAAGATAAAAGTAAATGAAAATAGAAATGCGGCTGCGACAGTGCTGGCGGCAGATCATGTACGCGTCAGCGGAGGGGTGTTTGAACTGGAAGGGAACAAACTGAAACTCGGAACCGCTTACGATACCTATGGAAACAATGTAAATCTGTTTGAGGTAACCGGACTTCCGGGAGCTGCAGAAGTGGCAAAGATCAATGGGCTGCCGGTAAAAGATGTGCGGACAACCGAAGAAGGATCTTTACATACACCGCTTACATATTCTTCCAATTTAATTGAATTTGCAGATGGCACAACGTATAAATACGATTATTCGAAAGACGAAGAGACAGGTGCCGACCAGATGGTAAAAGACGAGACGACACCAATAAGCACACATCAGGTCACCTTAAACTTCCCGGAGGAGAATACGGAAAAAGTCGTTACGGTGGCAGATGGGTTTACGATTCAAAATACCTATTTTGACGGAGAAAATCGTTATGAATATTATAACAATGCGAATGAACTATATGACAAACTTTCGATTCATGAGGACGAAGAACTGATCCTGAAAAAGAAACAGCCTACGGCGACGCTGGACGGAGAACAATTTACCGGAGAGGTGCTGCCGGAGGGGACTTTATATTATTATAAGGAAGAATCAAGCGGATATAACTATTACAGGGCCGCGTATCCGGGGGATCCGATCCGGGAAAATGAGGATTACAAAACTCTGTCATCCGAGCAAAAGGATGGGAAGTGGTTTGTAAGAATCCAGTCAAAAGAAGATCTTGAACTTTTTACTATGATCTCTTATGTGGATAAGCCTTATATGAATCTTCTTTTGTGTGCAGACCTTGATCTTTCTGAGGGGGAAATATCGTATCCTCTTTACTATAGTAGCTGCTATGGCACGATTGACGGAAATGGGCATACGATTTCGAATGCAGCAGTACAACAGTTTTATTTTGTTACAACCGTAAATTATGGAACGATAAAAAATATTCACTTTAAAAATATAACGATGAAAAGTCCTGACTACAACTACAACATCGGTCGAAGTGGTATTTTCTGTACAGCAAACTACGGGGTGATTGAAAACTGTTCTGTAAATGGAGCATCGATCCCTACGTATGCAAAAGAAAGAGATAGTAGTACAGGACAAGTCAAGATGTATGACAGACTGTGTGAGTGGGGTACTCTGGCAGGAGGAAACTTTGGTACGATTAAGGGAAGCTATGTCAAAGACATCACGTTTGAGGGAGACGGAGAGGTCTACCCGATCGCGCATGAACTGCGGCAGAGTACGATCAAAAATTCGTATTATGAGGCAGGTGCAGAGGTGGAGACCGGTGATGTTGCTGCCAAGACAACAGAGCAGTTTGCGTCCGGTGAAGTGTGCAGTCTCTTAAATGAGGGCGTGACAGACGGAAGCCAGCATTGGTATCAGAATATCGACAATGACGGAGAGCGGGATGAAGCTCCGGTGGCAGATTCAACTCATGCGACAGTATATAAGGGATATGACGGATGTTCCGTGACAGGATATTCGAATAGTGCACTACACACTACACCATTCCATGAAGCAAACTATACCGTCAAAAACAACGTGCTGACAGGGGTATGTAAAGCAGATCCTTCGCACACGGTAACGCTGACATTGACGGCAGAAGATGCGGCGTATGACGGAAAAGAACACAAAGCCGTATTAAATAAGACATACAGCGATGCGTGGGGCGAGGCAGAAGTTGACGCAGAAATCGTCTACATGAGAGACGGCAAACCGACAACCGATCTGACGGGTCCCGGAACAATCAAGGCATCGGCGACAATGGGAACCGCGGTGATCGAAGTGACCTATACGATCAAAGCAGCACCGCCCCCAACGCCAACCGCAACACCGACAGCAAGTCCATCAGGAACACCGACGGCGACGCCGGCAGGCACGCCAACAGCAAGTCCGACAGTTACCCCGGTAAATCCGAACCCGGGAAGCACCCCTTCGGCGAATGTGCCATCGGGTGACAAAACAGCCGAGACACCGGTGCCAAGCGATAAACCGAGTGCTGCACCAACCAAAACCGGTGCGCCGGGAGCAGCCAAAAATCCGGCAGACAGCAAAACACCACAGGCAGCAGGAACCAAGATTAAGTCAAAAAAAGGCGACACCTACAAAGTGACGGACATTTCCGGCAAAACACCGGAAGTTGAACTGACAAAGAGTGCGGCCAAAAAGAAAGCAAAAACGGTTGTAATTCCGAAGACGGTTAAAGTTGACGGAGTAAATTATAAGGTCACATCCATTGCCAAAAAGGCATTTGCCGGCAATGAAAACCTGAAAGCGGTTGTGATCGGAGCAGAGATTGGGAACATAGGTGCAAAAGCATTTTATAAATGTTCAAATCTAAAGTTCGTTACAATTAAATCCACCAGTTTAACGGCGAAAACAGTCGGCGCGAAAGCCTTTGCAAAGATTCATAAAAAAGCCATTGTGAAAGTGCCAAAAGCGAAGAAGGCGGTCTACAAAAAATGGCTGAAAAAGCGTGGAATCGGTGGAAAACAGAAGATTACGGGTAAATGATGAAAGATAGAAATAGTATGAAATAAAGACTTGGAGGAAAATTATGAGACGACAAAATTATTTTAACAACAGAAAAATTCGCAGACAGGCAAAGAAAGTCATCTGCATCGCAACATTGACGGCGACAATGCTTACCAGCATTCCATTTGTATCGTACACCGATGCGTATGCAAAAGGACAGACGACGCTGGAGGAAATGAAAGCACTTTCGATACCGACGGAAAATGCCATTACCTACAATCTGTCAGATGCGTCACTTATAACGGACAAAACAATCGTGGATTATTTTGGTCAGGAGATGACGGTAAAAGTCATTGAAATTAATATTACAAAAAATGGAAATTACATTATTAAAGGAAGCAATGAGATCAACGGTGCCCTGATCGATACCCATATCGTGGTGGCAGAGGGAGTCGAAGCAAACATCATTTTTGATGGTGCCACGATAAAAAATGATGACCTGTATGGCGATGATTTCGGCGGATGTGGGTCCATTTCGTATAGTCCGTTGTTTCCGGTTTTGGACATTGAAGGAAAAGCGAATCTTTATGTACAGGAAGATTCATCCCTCACTTCTGCGGCTGCGAAGGAAAATCCGGTGATTTGTGTAACCGGGGAGATGACCTTGCAGGAAGGTACGGGAAGTCTGAAACTTGCTGTGGGAAGCGGTGAGGGCGTATATTCGCAGGAACAGGTAATCTATGGATACAAAAACGGAAAGTGGGGAAACGTAACAATCAATGGGGGAAAACTGGATTTTACGGGAAGAATCTATAACATAGATCAATTTACAATGACCGGAGGAACGATTACGTCTAAAGTGGATGACGGTCAGGTTATTTTGGCGAAAGACATAAATATTTCCGAGGGTGTATGGGAACACATGCAAGGGGCTTCGACGTCTTTAGGGATAATAGGGGCGTATGACAGCATTGCGATTTCCGGGGGAAGTCTGAACCTGCTTCGGGGAGAAGAAGAGAGTGGTGATTGTCCTGCGTTTGGTGCTGACAAAGTCCGAATCATAGGGGGAACGATACAGAGTGATGAAAGCATATATATTTTTGATGCTCTCGATGCCTATGCAAACAAGCTGCATTCGACTACTCTTGAAAATCTGCCGGCGAATGCCAAAGTGGAAGCGATTAATGGAGTGCCAGTAGCAGATTTGACTACGACATCGGAAGGAAAATTGGAAAATATACCGCTGCCAGCCAGGTGCAATATCATTAAACTAGATGACGGAAATCTCTATCGATATAAATATGCAGCGGTCACCGAATCAATGGAGCCGAATACGGAAACGAAAGTACATGATGTTACACTGAAATATACCGATGAAAATAACAGCGTGACAGAGAAAACCATTAAACTTGCCGATAGTTTCACGATACAGGGGCAGTATTTTGATGGCGTGGATTTCTATGAGTGCCTTGATAAAGAAGGCAAAGAAGTTACGGATGCCAATCCGATCATCATATGCGAAAGCAATACAGAAGTGACACTTAAAAAAAAGACGGCCGTGATCACCGTAGATGGGAAGAAAATTGAGGGAAATGTGGTTCCCGAAGGATCCATATATGGAATACTTCCGGATGGCAGAGAGGAATGGACAGATTGTACTGCCTTGGCTTATCCGGGAGATGTCATGAAGGAGGACGCGAGACTGGTAACCATTCCGTCCCAAAAGAGAGAAGGCAAATGGTTTGTTGAGCTTGGGAGCACGGATGAGATTTGGTGGGTCCGAAACCAGATTTATAACAATAGTTCGTTAAATGTTGTGTTAGTGAATGACCTGGATTTTGAAAACGAGGAAGCAGAGAGTCTGTTCCCCGAATATAACAGTTTTTATTATGGTATATTTGATGGAAATGGTCATGTGATTAAAAATATGGAGAACACAGAGTTATATGTGCTTCCTGAACGAAACTATGGTGTCATCAAGAATGTGCATTTTAATAATATTCGCATTCAGCAACCTTATGCAAATGTGACGCGAAGCGGTATTATCTGTGGAAATAACTATGGAACCATCGAAAATTGTTCGGTTGAAAGTTCTGTGATTGAAACGGCAGATGAATATACTGGTCCAAATGATATAAAAGAATTGATCGAAGGACTGAATGTATACGGTGCTCTTGCCGGTGCAAACTTCGGTACGATCCGCAGAAGTTTTGCAAGTGGAGTCACGTTCGACGGAGAAGGATCTGGCTATCCGATTGCGCAGGATTTTTCGCTGAGTAAACTGGAAAATGTGTACTATCAGGCAGAAGTGGAGTCCGGCGACGTCGCAAAGACAGCAGCGCAGTTTGCGTCCGGCGAAGTGTGCAGCCTGTTAAACCGTGGCGTGACAGACGGAAGCCAGTACTGGTACCAGAACATTGACAATGACGCAGAAAAAGATGCGGTTCCGGTGGCGGATGCTTCCCATGGCACGGTATACAGCGGCTATCAGGGATGTATCAAGACATATTCCAATACCGAACTGTCCGATACCCCATCTCATGAATTGGATTATACGGTTGAAGATAACGTGTTGACAGGTGTATGTAAAGCAGATTCTTCTCACACGGTAACCATGACATTGACGGCAGAAGATGCGGCATATGATGGAAAAAAGCACAAAGCCGTATTAAATAAAATGTTCAGTGATGCCTGGGGCGAGACAGACGTTGACGCGGAAATTGTCTACACAAGAGACGGCAGACCGACAACCGATCTGACGAGTGCCGGAACAATCAAGGCATCTGTGACAATGGGCGACGCAGTGATCGAAGTGACCTATACGATCAAAGCAGCACCGACCCCGACCCCAACGGCGAGTCCGTCAGCAACCCCATTAATGACGCCAGCGGCAAGCCCGTCTGCAACACCGGCAGCAAGTCCGTCCGTTACGCCGGCAGGCACGAATCCGGGAAGTATCCCTTCGGCCAATCCGTCAGAGGGCAACAAATCCACCGCGACCCCGGCACCAAGCGACAAACCGGTCATTGCACCGGGCGAAACCAAAGCGCCGGCAGCTACAAAGGCACCGGAGATAGCGGGAACGAAGATTAAGTCAAAAAAAGGCGACACTTACAAAGTAACGGACACTTCCGGCAAAACACCGGAAGTCGAGTTGACAAAGAGCGCAGCCAAAAAGACAGCAAAAACAGTTGTAATTCCAAAGATGGTAAAAGTTGACGGCGTGAACTATAAGGTGACATCCATCGCGAAAAAAGCATTTGCCGGCAATAAAAACCTGAAAACGGTTGTAATCGGAGCAGATATCGAGAAGATAGGGGCAAAAGCATTTTATAAATGTTCGAATCTGAAAACGGTTACGATCCAAACAACTAAATTAACGGCGAAATCCGTCGGCGCAAAAGCATTTGCAAAAATCCACAAAAAAGCCGTTGTGAAAGTGCCAAAAGCAAAGAAAGCGGCATACAAAAAATGGCTGAAAAAACGTGGAATCAGCGGAAAACAGAAGATTACAGGCAAGTGATCTGTAACGATAGAAGATAACCGATAACGATGGAGGGAAATATGATCAGAGAAAGTTATTTTTATAACCGGAACCAGCGAAACCGAAATCTGCGGAGATCCCTCCGCAGACGGGCAAAGAAAGTGATCAGCATCGCGGCATTAGCGGCGACGCTGGTTACGAGTATTCCATTTACGACGTATACTGATGCGCATGCAAAAGGACAGACGAAAGCCGCGGAAGTAAAGGCGCTTTCAATACCGACGGAAAACGTGACTACGTATGATCTGTCAAATGACGCTTCCCTTATAACGAATAAAACGTTTGTGGATTACTATGGCGAGGAAATGTCGGTAAAAGTCATCGAGATCAATATTACAAAAAATGGAAATTATGTGATCAAAGGAAGCAACGAGATCGATGGTGAGCTGATCGACACGCATATTACAGTGCCAGAGGGAGTCGAGGCAAATATCACCTTTGACGGAGCGACGATAAAGAATCGAACCAAGTATGCGGTGCGTTCACGGACGACAAGTATCATATATAATCCGATATTTCCGGTTATGGATATTTTTGGAAATGTCAATATTTACGTCGAGTCAGATTCTGAACTGATGTCCGCAGTGGCAGAGGAAAACCCGGTTATCCGGGTAACCGGGGAAATGACGGTAAAAGACAGCGAGGCGGTCTTGAAACTTACCCCCGGGGCAGAAAAGAACAACTTAAGTGAACGTAAAATGGTAATTTGTGGTAATATGGGTGACATGGTGCAGCCAGCCGGCAGCCTGACAGTCGAGGGTGGAAACCTTGATATCAAGGGATATCTCCAGAATATTGACAGGTTTACGATGACAGGGGGGAAGATTGTATCAACATGCCGGTACGCAGATGTGAGTACGGTGTTGTTAGCAAATGACATTACAATTGCCGGAGGAAGCTGGGATCAAAATTTTGATGCAATTTCCGGTAAGCAAATCTTATTTCAGGCATACAGAAATATACAAGTTAGGGGAGGAGATATCCAGATAAGATGGCTTCAAACGACTCCTTGGGATGTCGTGGCATTTTCTTCTCCGAGTACACATATTATCGGGGGAAATCTTAAACTGGGTGACGGATTTGTGCTTGAGGATACGCTGGATGCGTATGGAAATGAGATAAATCTGTTTGATCTGACGGGGCTTCCGGAAAATGCAGATGTGGCAGAGATCAATGGTTACCCGGTCGAGGGGATGCAGACGACATCAGACGGAGAATGGAAGAACGCTGCACTCCCGTGTTGTGCTAATTTGATTAAGATGAAAGATGGTACGCTGTATAAATTCAATTATGAGTATGACAGTGAAAATCTAAAAGGAACGATGGTGGCAGATACGGAAAATCCACCGGTTGTTCACGATGTCACATTAAAATTAACAGAAGAAGATGGTACGCCGATCGAGGAAAAAGAGATCAAGGCAGTTGACGGCTTTACGATGAAGTCGGAATACTATGACGGCAAAAATTATTATACGTATGTTGATGACAGCGGAGAGCAGCTTTCAGAGATTAGTATTGGGAGCAATCTGAAACTCACGCTTAAAAAGAGCAGCACGGTAACTCTGGACGGAAAACCATTTGCCGGAGATGTGTTGCCGTCAGACAGCATGTATATGTGGAAAAAAAATAATTATGTTTATGCTATATTTTATCCGGGGGATCCGATACCGTCAGGGAACAATATCGTATTGGAGCGAGTGCCATCCGTTCAAAAAAATGGCGAGTGGTATGTGAAACTGCAATCGGAAGATGATATAACACAGATTCAGAACATGATGTATATAGATAATACGATCAATATTCTTCTGGATGCAGATCTTGATTATAGTAAGGTATACACCCCTTATTTGCTTGGATGGACGAAGTATTATGGCGTTTTCGATGGAAATAACCATACCATTTCAAATGTGACAACGTGCAATGTAAGTTGTGAGGTTATCACACCGCAAAATTTTGGTACGATTAAAAATGTGCATTTTAAGAACATATTAAGTGAATACGATGGTGTGACTATCCGACAGGGGATTATCTGTGGAGACAATTATGGAATCGTTGAAAATTGTTCGGCAGAAAGTGCTGCGATTGAAACTGTAGCGCAAACGAAGGATTCTTCTTTTGGTAAAGCAACGGAATACGGTGCCCTCGTCGGTGGAAACTTTGGTACGATCCGGGGATGTTTTGCCAGTGATATTATGTTTCATGGAGAGGGAGTGACATGGCCGCTTGCCCACGAACTTCCGTATAGTACGATCGAAAATACATATTATAAGGCGGAAGTGGAGTCCGGAGATGCCGGAAAGACGGCAGAGCAGTTTGCTTCCGGCGAAGTGTGCAGCCTGTTAAACAAGGGTGCGACAGACGGAAGCCAGAGCTGGTATCAGAATATCGACAACGACGCAGAGCGGGATGCCGTTCCTGTGGCAGATACTTCCCACGGAACCGTTTATTATGGTTATCGGGGTTGTAAGACGATGGGATATTCCAATACCAGACTGCCGGATACACCGCAGCATAAACTCAATTATACGGCAGAGGGGAATGTGCTGACCGGCGTATGTACGGATGATTCTTCGCATACGGTAACGATGACATTGACGGCAGAAGATGCCATGTGTAATGGCACGGAACACAAAGCCGTATTAAATAAAGCATACAGCGATACATGGGACGAAGCGGAGACGGATGTTGACGCGGAAATTGTCTACACGAGAGACGGCGAACCAACAACCGATCTGACAAGTGCCGGAACAATCAAGGCATCGGTGACAATGGGCGACGCAGTGATCGAAGTGACCTATACGATCAAAGCCGCTCCGACCCCGACTGCGACGCCGACCGTAAGTCCAACGGCGAGTCCGACAGTGACACCGGCGGCAAGTCCGTCCGTTACGCCGGCAGGTACAAATCCGGGAAGTACCCCTTCGGCCAATCCGTCAGAGGGCAACAAATCCACCGCGACACCGGCACCAAGCGACAAACCGGTTATTGTACCAGGTGAAACCAAAGCACCGGCAGTTACCAAGGCACCGGAGACAGCTGGAACAAAGATTAAGTCAAAAAAAGGTGACACTTATACTGTGACGAAAACTTCCGGAAAAACACCGGAAGTCGAGTTGACAAAGAGCGCAGCCAAAAAGACAGCAAAAACAGTTGTAATTCCGAAGACGGTAAAGGTTGATGGTGTGAACTATAAGGTAACATCCATCGCGAAAAAGGCATTTGCCGGCAATAAGAACTTGAAGACGGTTGTGATCGGAAAAGATATCAAGAAGATAGGGACAAAAGCATTTTACAAATGCGTAAACCTGAAAAAGGTTACGATCCAATCCACAAAATTAAAGGCGAAATCTGTCGGCGCAAAAGCATTTGCAAAGATTCACAAAAAAGCCGTTGTGAAAGTGCCAAAAGCAAAGAAGAAGGCATACAAAAAATGGCTGAAAAAACGTGGCATCGGTGGAAAACAAAAGATAGTAACAAACTAAAAGGAGAAAAAATGGAAGATTATCCACTTCAGACGGCGTTTGGAACGCCGGTAAATATTTGTTTTGTAAGCGATGAAGGGTATGCGGAGCCACTCCGAACCGCCCTCTACTCGCTTCTTTGTAACCGGGATAAAATGCGGTTATATGACATTTTGATACTGTATGAAAACATTTCGGAAGAGGCGAAAGCACGGACGTTGCAGCTGGCAGAGGGCGAAAATGGAGTGCGGATTCGTTTTATCGACATTGCGCCGGTCCGCGGACATTTTCCGGAAACTGCCAATGCGTACTATACGGCAGCCATTAATTACCGTTTGTATCTGTTTGATAAAATGTTTACAAATTATGGGAAAATGCTATATCTTGACTGCGATATGATTTTTCTTGACGATGTAAGCAAATTGTTTGACACAGAACTTGGCGAGCGGGAAGTGGCAGCAGTGCGCGCGGAGGATTTCCGGGTGCTTTCGAAGACGAGGCGCGCGGTGTATCTTGATGATTATCCCTATAATGTGGATAACTACCGGACAGACGGACTGGGAATGCAGCATCCGGAGGACTATTTTAATTCCGGTGTTCTTTTGCTGGATTTGGAAAAGGCAAGGCAGAGGATTACCATGCCGCAGATCTACGAGCTGCTTGCCGGACACAAATATACATTCAGTGATCAGGATGTCCTCAATATGCTGTTTGATGGCAGAGTACTTCCTCTTGATATCCGCTGGAACTATATGACCTGCGTGGCAGAACAGCTTCAAAGCGGAAACCGTTACAGCGAAGAACTGTATGCTGACCTCCACCGCGAAAATCCGGCGGTCATTCATTACGTAGGACACAAAAAGCCGTGGAATGCCGACAAGATTTTGTCAGAGCATTATGAATATTATCGCGGCAAGCTGGAAAACAGGTAGTAAATGCCCCCGTTTTTTCTGCTTTTCTACAAAAAGTGCAGGAAAATCATATATACACTTGTCAAAGTGACAGGGATATTTTATAATAATGATGGTGAGGCTGGAAAAATCAGCAAAATTACTACTTACAAAATTTGGAAAGTACGGAGGTAGCGGAAAAATGGAAATCGTATGTTTGGACTTAGAGGGAGTTTTGGTGCCGGAGATCTGGATCGCATTTAGTGAGGCGACAGGAATCCCGGAATTGAAAAAGACGACGAGAGACGAACCGGATTATGATAAATTGATGAATTTCAGACTTGGAATTTTGAAAGAGCATGGACTTGGTTTGAAGGAGATCCAGGAAACAATTGCAACGATCGATCCGATTCCGGGAGCAAAAGAGTTTTTGGATGAACTTCGCAGCATGACACAGGTTATCATCATCAGCGATACATTTTCCCAGTTTGCCGGACCGCTTATGAAAAAATTAGGATATCCAACGATATTCTGTAATGAACTTGTTGTGGCAGAGGATGGCGAGATCACAGGATTTAAGATGCGCTGCGAGCAGTCGAAATTGACGACAGTAAAGGCACTCCAGTCCATCGGCTACGATACAATCGCAAGTGGAGACAGCCACAATGATATCGGAATGATTCTTGCAAGCAAAGCAGGATTTTTGTTTAAGAGCACGGATGCGATCAAGGCAGAATACCCACAGCTTCCGGCATATGAAACGTATGACGAGCTGATGGCTGCGATCAAGAAAGTATTGTAGAATAAAATGACAATGAATGAATTACAGCCGGGGCAATGTGCATACATACAGGCAGTAGAGGGCGAAGGGGCACTTCGCCATCATCTGCTTGATATGGGGCTGACACCCGGTACAGAGATTACCTTACAAAAGATTGCACCGATGGGGGATCCGGTCCAGATTAAAGTTCGTGGCTACGAACTGACACTTCGTCTGGAAGAAGCACAAAAAATCGAGATTGACGGAATCCATCCGGAGGAAACATGCAATCCGGAAAAGGAGCGGGCATATCAGGCGGTCCCTCATCCGGGAGTAGGAGAATTGGGAAAAGCGAAAAAGGAAAGAGAAGAAGATGAAGCAAGAAGACTTCCAAAGGGGACGCCGATTCGGTTTGCCCTTGCCGGAAATCAGAATTGTGGAAAAACCACGCTTTTTAACCAGCTTACCGGTGCAAATCAGCATGTTGGAAATTTCCCAGGTGTGACAGTAGACCGGAAAGATGGCACGATCCGTAATCATCCGGAGGCGACGGTGACAGATCTTCCCGGGATTTATTCCCTTTCACCATATTCCAATGAGGAAATTGTGACAAGGGATTTTTTACTGGATTCTAAACCAACGGGAATTATTAATATTGTGGATGCGTCAAATCTGGAACGAAATCTTTGTTTGACGATGCAGCTGATGGAACTTGGAATTCCCATGGTACTTGCGCTCAATATGATGGATGAAGTGCGTGCCAATGGTGGTTCTGCGCGTGTCAATGAGTTAGAGGAAATTCTTGGAATTC
This sequence comes from Lachnoclostridium sp. UBA5890, assembly GCA_002431395.1. Taxonomy (GTDB): domain Bacteria; phylum Bacillota; class Clostridia; order Lachnospirales; family Lachnospiraceae; genus Eubacterium_F. The sequence goes on along the minus strand of DJEU01000021.1, from coordinate 29,499 downwards.
CGGTTGTGCCGATTTCGGCAGCAAAAAATGAAGGAATTGATGAACTTATCAGCCATGCCATGCATGTGGCAGAATTTCAGGAGCCGCCGGGAAGAATTGATTTCTGCCCGGACAGCAACCAGGAGAAAGATCCGATTGGAGCGGTGCATCGATGTATTCATGCGGCAGTACATATGCTGGAGCCAGAGGCAAAGGCAGCAGGACTTCCGGTTCGCTTTGCGGCGACAAAAATGATTGAAAATGATTATCTGATCGAAAAAGAGATGCGGCTTTCCGATGAGAAAAAGCAGGCATTTCAGCAGATCATTGCCGTGATGGAAAAAGAGACCGAATTAGATCGAGAAGCAGCCATTGCTAATATGCGATTTACCTTTATTGAAAATTTGTGTAAGAAGACACTGGTGCGTCCGCATGAGAGCAAAGAGCATCACAGAAGTATGATGATCGACCGTGTGTTGACTGGGAAATATACAGCAATTCCGTGCTTTATCGGTATTATGGCATTGGTGTTTGCGATGACATTTAATTTTCTCGGAGCCTGGCTGTCAGACCTTATGGCCTTGGGGGTCGATGCTGTGATTTCGTGGATTGACAAGGGACTTACGGCAGTCCAGATTAACCCGGTTGTGCATGATCTGGTGGTTTCCGGTGTCTGTCAGGGTGTGGGAAGTGTACTTAGTTTCCTGCCGACGATCGTGACATTGTTTTTCTTCCTGTCAATTTTGGAAGATACCGGATATATGGCGCGTGTGGCATTTGTCATGGACAAACTGCTGCGAAAGACGGGATTGTCAGGACGGAGTTTTGTGCCGATGCTGATTGGATTTGGTTGTTCGGTGCCTGCAATCATGGCAACGCGTACGCTTTCCAGTGAGCGTGACCGCAAGATGACGATCCTGCTCACGCCGTTTATGAGCTGTAGTGCGAAACTGCCGATTTATACGTTGATGATCAGTGCATTTTTCCCGCGAAAATACCAGGCACTTGTGATGGTCGGCCTGTATCTTTTTGGAATTGTATGCGGTATTTTGTATGCATTGATCTTGAAAAAGACAAAGTTTAAGGGAGAACCGGTGCCGTTTGTGATGGAGTTGCCAAATTACCGCCTTCCCTCTGCCAAAAGTGTAGTGCAGCTGATTTGGGAAAAGGCAAAAGGATTTATCCAAAAAGCATTTACCATTATCTTTCTGGCATCGATCATCATATGGTTTCTGCAGACATTTGACATTCGGCTCAATGTCGCAGAATCAGCGGACGAAAGCTTGCTGGCAATGATTGGAAGTTTTGCGGCGCCGCTTTTTAAACCGCTTGGTTTTGGTGACTGGCGTGTTTCCACAGCATTGATCACCGGATTTACAGCCAAGGAAAGTGTGGTATCGACACTTACGGTTCTCCTGGGAGGAGATGTATCGCAGATACATACGTTGTTTACGCCATTTACGGCATTTGTTTTCTTAGTATTTACATTGTTGTATACGCCATGTGTGGCGGCGGTTGCTACCGTGAAAAGGGAAATGGGAAGCAGCAAAGCCGCATTTTTGACAGTAGTGGCACAATGCGTGATTGCGTGGATAGTTGCATTTGCTGTACATGCGTTAGGATTTTTGTTTTAGAATGAAGATAGAAAAGGTACGAAACGAGTTCGGGTTTCGTACCTTTTTGGCAATCATAAATCTTTTAGAAAAGCAAATGTCCGATTTCTTTTTCTACGGTCTTTACGAGGGTTCCCTCATGAACCATATCTTTTATTTTTTCCATATCCGGGTAGAAGTAACGGTCTTCTTCTACGGTAGGAATTTCACTTCGGATCTGGGAATGCACTTTTTCAATGACGGGAGCAGATTTCAGATCGGTAATAAAATCTTTGGCCTGTGCCTGCGTCATAAGTTCGATGCCAACGATATATTCCAGCTTTCTGGAACACTGGTAGGCTTTCATCGCAGAAACATAAGTGAAGGTATTCGGGTCTTCCTGATTTGCGGAAACCGGGATTGAGTCGCCGCTGGATGGAGTGAGCATCGACCGGATCTCGATCAGGAGTGTAGCAGAGGTATAATGCGTGATCATATAACCGCTGTTTAATCCCGGATTTTTAACTAAGAATCCCGGATAATCGCTGAAATGGCGGTTGACGAGGCGGTCGGTACGGCGTTCGCACATTTTGCCAAGATGCGCCATAGCGATACAGAGGCTGTCCATATGCATCGCGGTGTAAGAACCGTCAAAGTTACCCTCCATCAGAGCGACACCGTCTTCACCGGTTTCGTCCGGGATAATAACCGGGTTGTCGCAGCAGGAATTAAATTCTTCGCAGATGGCACGATAGGTCTCTTTGATGACACGTTTGTCCGCACCGCTCATCTGTGCGGCACAACGGAGTACGTAAGGATCCTGCACGGTGCGGTCGGTGTTCGCATCGATGATCTCGCTGCCTTCGAGGATGTGGAGAAGATTTTTTGCGGTGTCTGCCTGTTCTTCGCGGCATTTTGCTGCCATCAGACGAGGATCCAGCGCTTTTTTCGTTCCCTTCAATGTTTCAAATGAATACGCGGAAGCAATATCGGCAGATTTCATACACTGAATCGTATTGTAAAGGGCAAGGGCGGAAAGACCGATTGCACCCAGACAGCCATTGAGGAGGTCAAGACCTTCTTTGGTTCCCAATGTGATTGGAGAGAGTGCGGCTTTGGTGAGCGCCTCCGCACCAGGTACTTTTTTGCCATCGACGTAGGCGTATCCTTCTCCCACAAGAACGAGGGCAATATGTCCCTCGACGCTTAAGCCGGCGATACAGCCTTCGCCCGGAACAAAAGGAACGACACCGCGGTTTAACAATTCTTTGATCTGTGTGATCGTAGGAAGAGAAACCCCGCTGAATCCGGTTCTTGCATTTGTGAGCATAGCGAACATGATGGCGCGGACGCATTCTTCATTCAGTGGTTCACCTACACCTGTAGAATGAGAGCGGATGATATTCAACTGCAGCTGCTTCGCATTTTCTTTTGAAATGCTGTGTCGAACATTGTCGCCAAAGCCGGTTGTTACACCATAGATGGGACGTGACTCTTCCAGAAATTTCTCGACAAGTTTTCGAACGGAAGTGATTTTTTCTTCCATTTCCGGTGAAAATTCTACTTTCGCGTGGTAACGTGCCACAGCGATAAATTCTTCCAGAGAAACCGGAGATGTGCCAAGTGTTACGGACGTGATTTCTTTGGGATCTTTCATTTCTTCGATAGAATGTGTAGGGATAGTCATAGTGCAGGCTCCTTTCTTTTTCTGCCATATTATTCCAACGGCAGGTGATAAATGTCTTCTAAGTGTTTGGTTAGTTTTTGATTTTCACCATAATCGACAGCGCAGTCGATCACGGTTGGAACTTCCTGGGAAAAAGCTTCTTTCAAAGTCGGGAGAAGCTCGTCGGCTGCCTGAATACGATAGCCTTTGCAGCCAAAACTCTCTGCCAGTTTTAAAAAGTCGGGATTGTCAAAATCCACATAGCGGCTCTTGCCAAAATAATCTTCCTGTTTCCATTTGATCAATCCATAGCTGGAATCGTTAAAAATCAGTACGACAAATGCAAGTTTCAAACGGACGGCAGTCTCTAACTCCTGCACGTTCATTAAAAATCCACCATCGCCGGTTACAGCGAGAATTTTGCGGTCAGGGTAGATCATTTTGGACACGATGGCACCCGGAAGTGCGATTCCCATCGATGCAAAACCGTTGGATATGATGCATGTGTTTGGCTGATAACAATTGTAATGGCGGGCGATCCACATTTTGTGAGCTCCGACATCCGAGATCAAGATGCCGTCTTTTCCCATGATCCGATGAATGTCAAACAGAATTTTCTGTGGTTTCATCGGAAATGCGGTGTCTTTCGCATATTGTACATATTCCTGTTCCATTTTGCGGCGCAGGTGAAAGGCGAGAATAGGATCTTCTTTTTCCTTGCATAAACTTACTAGTTTCTGGAGGGAAATAGAGATATCGCCGACAACGTCAATGACAGGCTGGTAATGTTTGTTGATATGAGCCGGTCTGGCATCGATATGTACAATCGACGCTTTGTTTTGGTAGTTCCACTTGTCGGGGGAATATTCAATGATATCATAACCGACCGTGATGACGACATCCGCACTTTCAATGTATTTATTGACATAATCTTTCTGCGGGGTGCCTATGGTAAGCAAGGAATAGGCATTGTCGCAGGGCACGATTCCTTTTGCCATCATAGTATTGATGACAGGAATTTTTAAAAGATTGGAAAATAATGTCAATGCCTTTTCGGCGTGGGCACGGACGGCACCATTTCCTGCCAAAATGACAGGGCGCTTTGCTTTATTGATTGTATCCACCGCCACTTTAATCGCATTTTCCGAAGGAAGTTCGACCGGAAGCTGACGGCGGATCAATGGTTTTTCGGATTCCTCCACCGGAAGTTTTGCGATGTTGACGGGAAGGTCAATGTGGCAGGCTCCGGGTTTCTCACTTTCTGCGTATTTGAAGGCGAGGCGGATAATCTCGTTGACAGAGGCCGGTTCCACAATTTGCTTGCTGCGTTTTGTGATCGGCTCAAACAATTGAACCAGATCCAAAAACTGGTGGGCGGTAATGTGCATTTTATTTGTACTTACCTGACCAGTCAGAGCGATCAGCGGAGCACCGTCGCTGTCAGCATCGGCTACCCCGGTGACCAGATTGGTGGCACCGGGACCAAGGGTGGAAAGGCAGACACCGGCGTGGCCGGTGAGCCTTCCGTACACATCCGCCATAAAGGCAGCACCCTGTTCGTGGCGGACCGTGATAAATTTTATTTTTGAATCGTATAACGCATTGATAAGGTCCAGATTTTCCTCACCGGGAATGCCGAAGATGTATTCAACTCCCTCTTGTTCGAGGCACTGGACTACAAATTCTGCGACATTTCGTTGCTTTTTCATACATATTTCTCCATTGCTTTTTCTACAATCTCATCGGATGCAAGATATGGGATGGTGATGTGGTTTTTGTCTCCATATTTTGCATTGTAGTCGATGCAGGTTTCAATCGAATTTTCATTGCGGGCCCAGGAACGGCGGGAAACACCGACCATAGTGTCCCAAGGCATGGACATTTTTAAGATGGTATCGACGCGCTCGCTTCCGTCAAGCACCATACCAAAACCGCCGTTGATGGATTTGCCGATTCCGACACCTCCGCCGTTGTGAAGGGCGATCATTGACATTCCGCGCGCTGCATTTCCGGCAAAACACTGTGTCGCCATATCTGCCATAACATTGGAACCATCTTTGATATTGGATGTTTCACGGAATGGAGAGTCTGTTCCGCCGGTATCATGGTGGTCACGTCCAAGCATGACAGGTCCGATCTTGCCTTCACGTACCAATTCATTGAAGCGGAGTGCGATATTCATTCGACCGATGGCATCCTGATACAAGATACGCGCCTGTGTTCCGACAACCAGTTTATTTTTCTTGGCATCGCGGATCCAGTTATAATTGTCTTTATCCTGATATCTGCGGTTGACATCGATGCATTCCATGGCTGCTTGATCTGTCGCATCCAGATCTTCCGGCTTGCCGCTTAAGCATACCCAGCGGAATGGGCCATATCCATAGTCAAACAGCTGTGGACCGAGGATGTCTTCGACGTAAGATGGGAAGATGAAGCCTTCGTGTTCATCGACGCCGTTTTTACAGATTTCCGGTACACCGGCATCAAATACAGCTTTCATAAAACTGTTTCCATAATCGAAGAAATAGGTACCGCGGTTGTGCAGTTCTTTGATGCATTCAAAATGATGTTTCAGAGATTTGTTTACTTCTTCTACAAATTTATCCGGATCTTCGTCTAACATTTTGGTCCGTTCTTCGAAAGAAAGACCCTGTGGACAATATCCGCCGGCATACTGTGCGTGGCAGGATGTCTGATCGGAGAGAAGATCGACATGGATGTCATGCTGAATCAGGTACTCCAGAAGATCTACGACATTTCCATGGTAAGCGATCGCACAAGGTGTCTTTGATTCTTTGGCTTCCAGAGCCCATTTGACGACGGTTTCCAGATCGTCGGAACGTTTGCTGACCCATCCCTGGTCGTAACGGGTCTGAATACGTGAACTGTCAACTTCTGCAATGATGGCGGCAGCGCCTGCGATTTCGGCTGCTTTTCCCTGTGCACCACTCATGCCGCCGAGACCGGAAGAAACAAACAGGCGTCCTTTCAGATCTCCTTCGGCCGGGATGCCGAGTTTCAGTCGTCCGGCATTGAGAAGTGTGTTGAAGGTTCCGTGTACGATACCCTGAGGTCCGATGTACATCCAGCCGCCGGCAGTCATCTGTCCATAGTTCGCTACGCCCATTGCGGCAGCGCGGTTAAAATCTTCCTGATTGTCAAATTCGCCTACCATCAAACCGTTTGTGATGATAACACGTGGGGCAAATTTGTGAGATTTGAATAAGCCCAGAGGGTGGCCGGAGCAGACAACCAATGTCTGTTCGTCGGTAAGCTGTTCCAGATATTTTTTGATCAGACGGTACTGCATCCAGTTCTGGCAGACCTGACCGGTTTCTCCGTAAGTAGTCAACTCATAAGGGTATAAGGCTACATCAAAATCAAGGTTGTTGTCAATCATAACCTGAATGGCTTTTCCCTCAATGCAGTTTCCTTTGTATTCATCAATCGGCTTGCCGTGAATCGCGCCGGCCGGGCGGAAACGATATCCGTAGATTCGGCCATGGGTATGCAGTTCCTCCATAAATTCGGCAGCCATCTGCTCATGATATTTTTCGGGGATATAGCGCAGCGCATTTTTCAGTGCGATTGCAATATCGTGCTTTGTCATTTTACTTTCTCGTTTTGGTGCGCGGCGGTAACCGGGAAGAATTTCCGGATATTCCGGCAAAGTGTCATCCAGCTTGATCGTCATCGCTTTTTCAATACATTTGTTATCCATAGAATACCTCTTTTCTGCCTGTTACAGGCGATTGTTTATGTTGACCGCCAGATAAGAGGCGGCAGTTGCTGATGTAAGTGTGATTTCCTCCGCAGGGGAGAGAATCTGTGGTTCGCAGACCATTAAATCTCCGGGGTGATACGTCTCTGGTGCGTTTCCGGCTGCTTTTATTTCAATGTCACCGGAAACAATAAAGAAAAATGTATACGAATTATATTCTGGCAAAACAGAATACAATTCTGATTCAGTTAAATTGTGCCAGGCAGCATGGGTTATGAGACTGCCGGTGGTCATGATGTTAAAGTCGGTGCCGGTTCCCTCGCTTACCGTTTTGACAGCTCCCGAAAAGGTATGGGGTTCACCTGGTTTCAGGATGACCGGAGCGGCGTTCTCGTGGGTAAGAGTTAAGGTGTTTGTAAGGGGGACCAGCGTTCGTGTAATGCCGGGAAGTGCGGTAAATTCCGAAGGACTTTCCTCCACCGTCGCACTGCTGATCCGAATCAGAAAATGACGGTCTGCATAGGAACCATTTTCCGGTGTAAGATACAATTCTGTGCTGCTTCCCCCGGACCAGGTTGCCGTCTTATAATTGTTAGGCGTTAGGTGCGTTATTTTCATATACAATCTTTCCTTTCTTAATTACGGTATCCACAATATTTGCTGCGGTATGATATACAAGGAAATTTACATTGTCGTAGGAAAGTACCGTAAGATCGGCTTGCTTACCGGGTTCGATGCTTCCCGTCTTTTCTGCGATACCAAGGGCTGCTGCTCCATTTAGTGTAAGCGCAGTGATTGTTTCTTCCAGAGACATCTGCATATAGATCGTGCTGAGTGCGATCGTTAGTGGGATTGAACTGATAAAACAGCTTCCTGGGTTAAAATCGCTTGCCAGCGCGACTGCACATCCGGCATCGATGATCTTTCGTGCCGGTGCGAACGGAGCGTGCAGGGAGAAAGCGGTGCCCGGCAGCAGAGTGGCAATCACGTTATTATCACGAAGTGCCTGAATGCCGCTGTCCGTTATATGAAGCAGGTGATCGGCGGAGGCGGCATGGAGTTTTCCGGCGACTTCGCTTCCGCCGATGGCATGAATTTCGTCTGCATGAAGTTTGAGATCAAATCCCATTTCTTTGGCAGCCGTGAGAAGACATTCCGATTCTTCGGCAGAAAATACACCTTCCTCACAGAAAACGTCACAAAATTTTGCTAAATCTTTACATTTTACTTCGGGCAGGACTTTCTCAATCATAAAATCCACATAACTTTGGGTGCTTTCGGCCTCCTGAGGGACAGCATGGGCTCCGAGATAGGTCGGAACGATATCCATTGCCTCGTTTTTGTCCAGCGATTTCATTACGGAAAGCTGGCGGAGCTCGGTGTCCAGATCAAGTCCGTAACCGCTTTTTCCCTCGATGGTTGTGATCCCTTGGGCGAGCATCATGGAAAGCCGGTTCTTTCCGAGTTCATACAAGGTTTCAAAAGAAGCTTCTCTTGTAGGAATTACTGTAGCAGCAATCCCGCCACCCGCTTTCATGATGTCCAGATAGGCGGCCCCGGAAAGGCGCATCATAAATTCATCCGGACGGTAGCCGGCAAAGATAAAATGCGTGTGGCTGTCGATAAAACCGGGAAGAACGCATTTCCCGGAAGCATCCATACACGTTTCTGCTTTGATGCCGGCTTGTGCAAGAGAATGTTCTACTTCGGCCGTCGTTCCGACAAAGCGGATCGTATCATTTTCGATAAAAACAGCCGCGTCGTGAATTTTTTTGACTTCCTGCATCTGTGCTCCGCAGCGCATCGAATTTCCGGTCGGAGTTACCAGCTGCGAAATATGTTTGATCAAAAGGGATTTTTCCGACATAATCACACCTCCTTACGCACCGATATTTTTCATTAATTGTCTTACTTTATTTACAATCGTAGTTTCTGTGATCGTCAGTAGATTGCAGTCGTTTACGGTCAGTTTTCCGTTGACAACGACGCGCCGGATCGCAGAAGGCTGCATGGAATATACAATATTTGGTAATAGCTGTTCCCCGGAATCGGAGATTGGCTGCATGGAAATGTCATCAATGCTGATTCCGACAAAATCAGCCAGATATCCCGGTTTGATCTCGCCGGCGGGAAGTCCCAGAAGCGATGCACCGTCCTTGGTTCCCATGTTAAATACATCGTTGTAGTTCAGACACATGGCATCGCAGGTGTTGGCCTTTTGAAGCAGAGATGTCATACGCATTTCTTCAAAAATACTGATGCGGTTATTGCTGCAGGCACCATCTGAGCCAAGCCCGATCTGGACACCGGCTTTTCGCATATGTGGGATATCGGTGATTCCGTCTGCCAGAAACATATTGCTGGAAGGGCAGTAGGCGAGGTGGGCATGTGCTTTTCCGAGGGTATCGATTTCGCTGTCTTTCAGCCAGACACCGTGGACAATCGTCATGGTGTCATCGACGACTCCGAGAGAATCCAAAAATTCTACCGGGGTAAGGCCGCCGTGTTCTTTTTTGACCTGCTCTACTTCAAATGGCTCCTCGGCAACATGAATATGGTAGCCGCAATTGTATTTTTTTGCCAATGCATGTCCCGCAATCACCATCTCCGGTGAGGCGGCATGCAGGCTGTGTGGTGCAGGGAGAACCTTTGTCATCTGGGAAGGATCGGAATTGTACTCCTGCATCAATTCTTCCGTATTGTGGACGGCGGTTTCGATATTTTCTACATATCCGCTCGGTGCGCCGTCCCAGTCGTACATTGTGCGGGAGAGGACGAGCCGGATGCCGACGTCTTTTGCCGCCTGAATGATCATTTTGTCGCTTTCTTTTCCGAATTGATGAAGGTAAAAGAAATCACATACGGTGGTAACTCCATATTTCATCATTTCGCCAAAAGCAAAAACAGCCGCGTTGTATATGTCTTTCTGTGAAAAACGATTGGAAAATTTATACAATGCATTGTCGCGCCATTCCAAAAACGGGCGGTCGCAGGAAAGCCCGCGCAATATGCTTTGAAAACAATGGTTATGTACGTTAACGGTTCCAGGGATGAGAACCAGGCTGCTCCAGTCGCAAGGCTGCGCAGAGGGATATTTGTCTTTCAGTACGGAACAGGGACCGATGTCTAAGATTTTATTTCCCTGGGTAATGATCCCCTGTCCGGATACAAAAGTTCCGTTTAGATATAAGTAACGAGGGTTATATAACTGCTGCATGTGCATTCATCTCCTTATCTAAGATTGGTATTGCTTCGGCAAGTACGTTGACGGTTTCTTCGATGGTTTCCGGCTTTGAATATTCATCCGCACAATGGCTTTTTCCGTTGACACTCTGTGTAAAGATCATGCCGGATTCGGTGAAGCGCGCGATATTTGCGGCATCGTGTCCTGCCATGCTCACATATTCGTGGACAGGAATGTTCTGGTGGATCATTGCCTTTTTCAATGCGGACTGTATCAGCGGAGACATCGGCATCTCCTTTTGATCCAGATTCAATGTCCGCTCGATTGTGGTGCCGCGCCGCTCCGAAATTTCTTCGCAGGCGGCAGTCAATTTCTCCAAAATGCGTTTTCGTTTTTCAGGCTGGCATGTCCGTATTTCAAGGGTCAGCTGTACTTTATCCGGAATGATGCTTACGGCGTTTGGAAAAACCTCCATAAATCCGATGGTTCCGACCGTTTCTTTGTCATTTTCTTCCAATAACAGCGATTCGAATGCGAGATTCAATTCGCAGGCGGTCAGCAGGGCATCGTGGCGGTCCGGCATATTGGTGGTTCCACCGTGATTGGCGGTTCCGTGGATCGTGATGTTTTCACGGTAAATGCCGGTAATACATGTGACAATGGCGGTCGAGTCCTGATGCTCGTACAATCGTTTTCCCTGCTCGATGTGCAGTTCGATAAAAGCACCGATGTCTTTGTTTGTCAATTTCGCCGTTTTTGTTTCTTCCAGACACCCGCCGATTTCTTCCAGACATTCGGAAAAGGGAGCGCCGGTATCGTGGTGTGTGAGTTTCCGAAGATCCTCTGTCGTCAGCCGCCCGGACAACACTTTACTTCCTAATGTAGAAACATTGTAAGGATTTGGTTCTTCGCCGGTAAACGAAACAAGATAAAGGGGATGCTCCGTCAATACTTCCTGTTCCTGATAAGTCTGCATGATCTCGGTGGCGGAGAGTACACCAAGTGCCCCGTCGTAATGTCCGCCATTGGGAACAGCATCATGATGTGAGCCAATGACGATCGGTGGAAGAGAAGAGCCACTGTTTCGCATACCCCATAAATTTCCAATGGAATCAATATGAACTTCAAGATCAAGTGTATTGGACCAGTAATCCAATATCCACTGTCTCGCTTTGTAATCTGCCTGGCTTCCCAGCGCACGGTCGATACCGCCGTTACGGTTGCATCCGATTTTCCCGAGGGAATCCAGATTATGTATCAGCCGTTTGATGTTAATTGCTATCTTTTCCATAAAACATATAGTCCTTTCTTGAAATGGTATATATGAATAATGCTTATTTTTTCTTAAATCATACCACAAAAATAGAATATGTCAATACCAATTTTAAAATGGTGTTGATATTTTTGAAAAGGTATGCTATACTAAGGTCGTAAAAAGCCAGACACACCCATGTGGGCATGGGAAGTGCGTGGATTTTAAAAAGTAATTGGAATAGAGAATGAAAAGAGAAGGGAGATGGTGCGGATGCCATCACAGGAGAACAAAAAAAAGACGCAGCCACTTTACCGGAAAGTGCAAAACAACATTATAAGGCAGATTCAGGAAGGCAAGCTGCAGGAAAACGACAAACTTCCTACAGAGACGGAACTTGGGGAAAAATTCGGAGTTTCGATGGGGACGGTAAAAAAAGCGTTGAGTGAATTGGAGAAAGGCGGCTATGTACGAAAGGTACAGGGAAGCGGAACCTATGTCAGCGAAGTGGAAAAACAGGACATCGTCACCAGTGTGGATTCTATATTAGATAATACTTTTACGCGGATCCGAAGTATGTATGCCTGTGGGTATCGCGAGATTTATCGGAGCTTTTTAAAGAAAATGGATGTTTTTTATCAGAAGAAGGCAAAGATAAGAATTTTAGTGATAGAAACTGCGAGTGAAATGCACTCGGTTTACCGCCATTTTTTCGATGGCTATTCGCGTGTGGATGTTTCTTTTTCCGATATGGATACGATTGTGAAGCAGAAAGATGTTTTGTTTCACAATTATGATTATATTTTTATATCGAGAGAACATTATAAAGAATACCGCAATGTGTTTTGGGGCTGCAATGTTCCGGTAAAAGTGTTTATTTTGGAAGTTGCCCATAAGACGCTGGCAAAACTGGCATCATTTACAGAAAAAGAAGCGGTTGTCTTATGTGAAAGCTACCATTTTCTGGAAACTGTTGAAATGACAGTAAACCAGATGGGAAACGATGCTTCGCTGCGTATGATCTCATACGAAGAGACAGAAAATATGGAAAAGTTAGACACAGAGACAATCATCATCCCACAGAGTTTTTCGGAAGATGCACCGGCAAAAGTACAGGAACTGGTGGCAAAGGAAAAAGAAGAGGGGAAACGGATCATCGAATATGTGCTGAAAGTGGATCAGGGATCCTTGTTATATATACAGGAATTACTGGATAAAAGCCAGGAGGTGGAATAGATGGACTTTGATAAAAATACACCAATCTATAAACAGATTGTCAATTATATTATACAGCAGATTGAAACGGGAGAACTAAATCTGGGACAAAAATTGCCGACAGAGAGAGAACTATGTAATTTGCTTGGAGTATCGCGGGGAACGATAAAGACGGCGTTTAAGGAACTTGAGTATCAGGGGAAAGTCGAGATCATTCAAGGAAGCGGTACCTTCGTAGCCGGTGGAAAATCGGAGAAGGAAAGCAAATATATGGAGGAGCAGTTAGATGTCATGCTTCAGAAGATGGACCGCCATCATCTGAGAAAAGACGAAGTGAAAGAGAAAGTGTTAGATTATATTATGCACCATCTTGACGGAAATGAACGTATCCGGTTTGCGTGGGTAGATTGTACGCATGAGTTCTTTGGAGGGATTCAGGAACAACTGGAAAAAGACTGCAATTTTAAAGTGGACTGTTTTGTTTTGGAAGATGCCATCCGCCATATTAAATATCTGGAGAAAAACTATGATATGATTGCGACAACCGCCCGGCATTATCCGGATCTGGCAGCGGCAGCATCGAGACCGATACTGCGTGCGGCGATCTCTCTTGAGCGAAGTGCTGTGAGAGATAGTCTTAAGATCAAAGAAAATGACAAAGTTGCAGCCTTGTATCACAGCAAACGGATGCTGCGAAGTATCTATGAGCAGTTTGTGGATCTGTCTGTAAAAGTACCGATCACAGCATATCAGGCAAATGACGAATACTCGAGCCTTTTGGAACAGTTAGACCGCTACAATGCGATTGTGGTAGGGGTCTCAGACGAGGAAAAGATCCGGGAGGAGATCGTCCGGCTTGGTATGGAAGAGGATATTAAAGTTATTGTATATCGTTACTTTTTAGATGAAGGTTCTATCGTTTCCCTTGGTGCCAGCGCCAAAGAGTATTGGCGCAGAGAGGCAGGCGAAGAATGGAATGACGAAAAACAAGGCTATTTTTTCTGATGTTGCGTTAGTGATTGTGTCGCTTTTGTGGGGGCTCGGGTATCCGATGACCAACTGGGCGACACAGGGGTTTGACCCATTTTATGAAACCGGGATCCGTTTTGGGTTACCGGGGATTATCTTAGGAGTCCTTTTTATAAAAAAAGTGATTCATATGGACTTTGCGACATTTCGATCCGGTGTGCTGGTCGGTGTCATCATTGTAATTGGAAATGTTTTACAGTTTGCAAGTATGAAGCAGGTATCTGCGGGCAAAGAATCTTTTTTGATCGCTACTTACATATTGATGACACCGTTTGTGGCAAGACTGATCAGCAAAGAGGCATTAGAGTGGAAAAGCATATTATTTTGTCTTTTGGCAGTTTTGGGAATTGCAATTCTATGCTTTGATGGAAGTACAATGCACCTTGGACTTGGCGAGATAGAAGGTCTTTTGGGGGCGCTGTGTTTTGCCATTGAGATCACACTGATCGGAAAATGTGTTAAGGAAGTAGAGCCGATGGGCTTTGTTATCATACAGATGTTTTCTTCGGGCGTCATGTCATTGGTGATCGCTGTATTTGTCGAAGAAGCACCGGATTTTCATAGTATGTCTATGAAACCACTGATTGGAATGGCATATCTTGTTATACTAAATGGTGTAGTGACGAGGCTTTTGCAGAATTACGCACAAAAGTATGCTACTTCCTCCCATGCTTCTGTGGTGCTGGCGACGGAATGCTTGATTGCGGCAGTAAGTTCAGCACTTTTGACAGGCGAAGTATTTACGGTACGTATGATCATTGGCTGTGCTATCATATTTGCGGCGACGATGCTTGCAGTATGGGATCAGATCCGCACAGAGCAAAGGAGAGATAATCTATGAAAAACCACATTGAAACACTCAAAATCGAAGAATTATTTTCTATCAAGGATAAAATTGTCCTTATTACAGGAGGAGGCGGACTGGGACTGAAACTTGCAGAGGCCTATGCCGTAAATGGGGCAAAAGTAATTCTGACACATTCCACAGTAAAAAAGATTGCACAGACGAAAGAAATCATGCAGGAAAAAGGGGTATCCCTTGATGTGATCGCGATGGATCAGACAAAGAAAGAGGAAGTAGATGAGACGGTCGCAGCAATCGCAGAAAAATACGGACACATTGATGCGCTGATCAATACAGCGGGAATTGCGCCGTGGGGCGATACGGAAGATTTTGATACGAAACTGCTTCATGATATTATGGAAGTAAACGTGATCGGAACCGTGTATGTGGACGAGGCTGTCGGCCGGAGCATGATCGCCTGGCAGAAAGAACATCCCGATTTTAACGGAAAGATTGTAAATGTCGGTTCTATGGCAGGTGTTGTCTGCCATTCTTACACTTCGATGCCATATCAGGCGAGCAAAGCAGCAGTGCATTCCCTGACAAGAAGTTTTGCGACTTGCTGGGCGAAATACAATATTAATGTAAATACGTTGTCGCCGACATGGATGATGACACCGATGCTCGATGGAAGTGAGCAGGAATACTACGATGCCGTAAACCGGGTACATGCTTTTGGACGCATGGCAGATGTTGACGAGATGGTTGGGGCAGCGATCTATCTGACGAGTGACGCCTCGAATTATGTCACGGGACACCAATTGCTGGTGGATGGCGGATTTTCCTGTATGAAACCGCTTGAGTATTAAGGAGGTGCCGAGATGAAAGAAGCATTGAAAGTAACGGAAAAAATACAGTATTTAAGCGATACAAGAGAAGAGGCGTTTAAACGGGAAGAGATTCCGCTGCGGGATGCCATCTATGAGGAAATTTTTGCCAGTTGTCCAAACGAATCAAAAAATGTGCAGTTTGCCCTTGGGTTTGCAAAATTCCTGGAGAAAAAATCAATCCGCATCATCAAACAGGATGTGCTGGCAGGATATCCTTATCATTATGGCTACAATACGACGTTCCCGATCGCGATGGAGGAAGATTTTGATCCGGCTTACCGCCCCGATATTGAATTGGATGGAGAGCGGGAAGCCCGCGATATTATGGCGGCACTTGGTTTGACCGCAGACAGTAAGGAAATGCAGGACTGGAATTATTTTGCCAAAGGAACGTTGACCTGGCTGTTCAAACATTGGCATTCCGGGCACATTTTGCCGGGATATGATTATGTATTGGAACTCGGTCTTCCTGCCCTTGTTAAAAAAGGAGAAGAAGCCTTGGAAAAGTATGAGGGTCACCAGAAAGATGTCATTCAATCCATGCTTATCTGTGATCAGGCAGCCATAAAGTACATCAAGCGGTATGCTGCGCGGGCAGCGGAACTTCTGCAAGCGACAGAAAATGCGGAGGAAAAGAAGTATCTGGAAAGAATTTACAATAGTTGCCAGACAATCAGCGAGGGAAAGCCGGAGACCTTTTTTGATGCGGTGCAGCTTCTCTGGTTTTTGCATGAACTTATGATCTGTGAAAGCATTCCGTCCTCGATTTCTTTAGGTCGGATGGATCAATATTTATATCCGTTTTATAAGAAAGACATCGAAAACGGAACATTGACCGTAGAAGAGGCAGCAGAGATTCTTGATGCACTTTGGATCAAATTCAGTGCAAATCTGCAGGCGTACCAAAATATCACGCTTGGCGGAACGGATGAAAATGGAAATCCGGCTTATAATGAGGTAACCTATCTGTGCATGCATTCGACCAGAAAACTGCGCTATGACCAGCCTTCGCTGAGTTTCCGCTATACAGATGATCTTCCGGAAGAAAGCTGGGAAGAATTGGTTGCTTTGATTCAGACGGGGACCGGGTTCCCGGGAATCTTTTATGATAAAACGTGTATTGATGCAAGAATACGGTCAGGCGTTCCGAAAGAAGACGCGATTCGTTATGGTATTGTGGGCTGCGTGGAAATGGGGACGCCCGGTGAGGAATTTACCATGGTTGAGATATCACGGTTAAATTGGCCGAAATTGATCGGATTAATGTTAAACGATGGAAAAGATGTTTGGAATCATACCGAATATCCGCTAATGACGGGAAAACGATGTGAGGATATCCACACGTTTGCCGAATTTTATGACTGGTACAAAGCGGAATTGAAGGCTTTTACGGAATTGGTGGCTAGGTGTGTCAATCTCTTTGACCGGATGCTGCCAAAATGTTATCCATTGCCGTATTTGTCATCAATTATGCGTGGATGTTATGAACGTGGAAAAGATCTTACCGAAGGTGGTACAAAGTACAATAATTCCGCGGTAAATGCCTGTGGTATCGCGACGACGGCAGATTCCCTGATCGCAATCAAAAAAGCGGTTTTTGAGAAAAAACTGGTAACGCTTTCAGAGTTTCGAGATGCGCTGACAGCGGATTTTAAAGGCTATGAGAAACTGCATCATTTTGTCAGTGACATATGCCCGAAATTTGGAAATGATAATCCGGAAGTTGACAATATTGCAAAAGATCTGTTGAATTTATTTTCCGATACCGTGGAGCAGTTTAAAACACCGCGGGGCGGCAATTTTGTCACGGGAATTTACTCGGTGGAAGATCATGCGCACATGGGAATGCGGACAGAGGCCACACCGGATGGAAGACTCGGCGGAACGGCATTTTCTAACTCGGTGGCTTCCGTGCAGGGAAAGGATACACATGGCCCGACAGCTCTGGTAAATTCTGTCGTTTCATTGGAATTGAACCGCTCTACCAATGGAATGGTGCTGGATATCAAATTAAGCCCACAGTTTATGAAAACAAAGCAGCATATCATGGCACTCCGCGCTCTGATTGAGACGTATTTTGAAGAAGGGGGGCTGGAGATCCAGTTTAGTGTAGTGTCCCGAGAGACACTTGAAGCGGCGCAGGCAGATCCGAAAAAATATAAAAATCTTGTCGTGCGAGTATCCGGTTTTAGTGCGTATTTCCACTCTCTGCAGAAAGCGACACAGGATGAGATCATCGCGCGTACGGAGTACGAAAAGATTTCGTAAGGAGGCGGTCGAATGTCAAAGTTACGAGTGGGAAATATACAGCGGTTTTCGGTTGACGATGGCCCGGGGATTCGGACCACCGTTTTCCTGAAAGGCTGTAATCTGCGCTGTCTGTGGTGCCACAATCCGGAAAATATAACGAGTGACAAAATTTTACAGTTTCATAAAGAACAGTGTGTATGTTGCGGAAAATGTGTGCAGGTCTGCCCGGAAGGCGTGCATGAAATCCGGGAGGGGCGGCATACGGTGAACCGCGAGCGATGTCAAACCTGCGGAAAATGCGTAGAGGAGTGTCTCTATGGAGCCCTTTCTATGCAGGGGCAGCAGATGACGGCGGAAGAATTGGAAACGGAGATTAAAAAAGACACGGCTTATTATCGAAAATCCGGAGGAGGCGTGACCTTTTCCGGTGGTGAACCGATGCTTCAATATGAGAATCTTCTGCCTCTTTTACAAAAACTGAAAAAACAAAAAATACCGATTGCCGTGGATACCGCAGGGTGCATTCCGTTTGAATGGTATGAGAAAATACTGCCGTATACGGACTTATTTTTGTTTGATATCAAAGCGTATACAGAAAAACTGCATCTTGAACTTACCGGACAGTCCAATCAAAATATTCTGGAAAATATTTTCAAATTGCAAAAGTCTGGGGCGAAAGTCTGGGTTCGTATCCCACTGATCCCCGGATTGAATGACAATAGGGAAGAATTAGAAGCTATTTGTACATTTTTGCAGAGTATGAATGGAATCGAACGGATTGAACCGCTTACGTATCACAGTTATGGTGTCGGTAAGTACGAGATTTCAGGACTTAATTATGGATTGACGGGTCTGGAACCGCCGGATCCGCAAATGAAAAAGAGATACCGGGCTGCGTTTTCCGGGCTGCCAAATGTTTACTGGCCGGAAGAGGAGTTGGACTAGATAAATCCATATACATATATACCAATGGATTAAAAATGGCATAAAAACGTTTAAAAGTTTATAAAAGTATATATGAATATGTTGACAAACGGAAAAAAGTGTGCTACATATATACTACAAGGAGGTGTTGAAATTGATAAAACCAAATTTGATTCAGGAAGTAGAACTTGATGGAAGCAGCCTCACAGTAGAAAAAGTTGTGGCGGTTGCGAGATATCATGCAAAAATTCATTTGAGCCGGGAAGCGAAAGAACGGATAAAGAAGTCACGTACCGTTGTGGAAGAAATTATTTCGCAGGGAAAAGTGGCATATGGAATTAATACCGGATTTGGTGATTTCAGTAAAATCCGTATTCATGGTGAAGATATAGAAACATTGCAAAATAACTTGCTTCTCAGTCATTGTGTGGCGGTTGGAGATCCTTATCCGGAAGAAGTAGTCCGGGTGATGATGACATTGCGGGTGAATGCACTTTGTGCCGGTTTTTCCGGAATCCGCCTGGAAGTTGTGCAGATTCTTGTTGATATGGTTAATGCAGGAGTTCATCCGGTTGTTCCGCAAAAGGGTTCTCTTGGTGCCAGCGGGGATCTTGCTCCTCTCGCTCATATGGCTCTTCCGATTATAGGAAAAGGGGAAGCCGTTTACCAAGGGCAGAAGATGCCGGGAGCGGAAGCCATGCAAAAAGCGGGAATCCAAACCTGCAAGCTTCATGCCAAAGAAGGTCTTGCACTGATCAACGGAACGCAGGCAATGATGGCGGTAGGAACACTTGCTTATTACGACAGTTTGTGTGCCGCGAGACTGGCAGATGTGGCTACCTCGATGACGATGGATGGTTTGACCGCATTGACAAATGCGTTTGATGAAAAAGCGCAGACGGTTCGCCCTCATCCGGGACAGATTACGGTAGCAGCGAATATTCGGAGATTGGTAAAAGAAAGTAAAATATTGGAAAAATCACAAGGCCTGCGTGTGCAGGATGCCTATTCACTTCGATGTGTACCGCAGGTTCACGGAGCGGTCCGCGATACATTGGAATATGCCAGAACGGTGCTTGAAACGGAGATGAATTCCGTGACAGACAACCCAATCGTATTTCCGGAAGCACATGAAGTAATCTCCGGTGGAAATTTCCATGGAGAACCGATTGCCTTTATTATGGACTTTCTTGGAATCGCGATTTCTGAGATTGCAAACATTTCGGAACGGCGTATTGAACGATTGGTAAATAAAGCATTGAGCGAAGGACTTCCGGCATTTTTGATTGAAGACGGCGGCTTGAATTCCGGCTATATGATATGCCAGTACAGTGCAGCATCGATGGTTTCGGAAAATAAAGTGTATGCGCATCCGGCGAGTGTGGATTCGATACCAAGTTCTGCCAATCAGGAAGATCATGTAAGTATGGGAACGACGGCGGCCAGAAAACTGCGCATGATCGTTGAAAATACATACAGCGTCCTTGCTTTCGAGTTAATGCTTGGAGCACAGGCAATTGATTTACGAGGCGGGGAACCATCGCCGGTTAATAAAAAGGTTCAGGAAAAAATACGAAGTCAGGTGAAAAAACTTGACAAGGACCGCGAATTGCGGGAAGATGTAACATATATGAATCAGCTTGTCCGGTCAGGAGAACTTTTAGATATTGTTTCCGACTGTGTTCCTGAATTTGTATAAGAACAAGAAAACGAAAAGAAATGGATTCACAATGGAGTGAACGTTTGGTATCAGACGTGTCAGCTCTATTTTTTTTGGAAAGGAAGTGGCTTTATGAGTAAGAATGTCCTAAGCGTAAACAAGATTGAAAAAAGCTTTGGAAAATTGGAAGTTCTGAAAGACATCAATATGTCGGTGGATGATGGCGAAATCGTATCCATCATAGGATCTTCAGGATCCGGAAAATCTACTCTGCTTCGCTGCATTACCAATCTGGAGACCATTGATGGCGGAAAGATCTTTGTCGATGGAGATATGATGGTAGAAACCACATGTGGAACGGTTGTATATGAAAATGCGGAGACGTTGAAACGGATCAAATCCAAAATCGGGCTTGTGTTTCAGAATTTTAATCTGTTCCCACATTGGAATGTGCTGCGAAATATCACGGAGGCTCCGGTCTGTATCGCCAAAGTTCCCCCGGAACAGGCAAAGGAAGAAGCGATGGAATTGCTGAAAAAGCTTGGTTTGGAAACGAAAGCAGATGCTTATCCGCATCAGTTGTCCGGTGGTCAGGCACAGCGAGTTGCGATTGCACGTGCCTTGGCATTGAAACCAAAAATCTTGTTTTTTGATGAGCCAACTTCCGCACTGGATCCGGAACTTACCGGAGAAGTTTTGAAAGTAATCCGTTCTTTGGCAGATCTTCATATGACGATGGTGATCGTAACGCATGAGATGCTGTTTGCCAAAGAAATATCCGATCGTATCGTATTTATGGACAAAGGTGTTATCGTGGAAGATTGTCCGCCGGAAGAAATGTTCCATTCGGAAAATCCACGTGTACGAGAATTTCTTGGTAAATATGGAAATGTTTCATAAAAACAAATTCATATATACCAATACAAAGAAAAAGTAATAAAATTCGTAATTTAGTATTGACAATGTGAAAATGGTACAGTATAATTGCTAATATAAACGAGGGCGTTTATAAAAAGTATAAATGCCACTCGTTTTTTTATTATTGCAGCAGAAAACCGCCGGACAGCTTTGGCTATTTGGTGAATGCTCAAACAAAACATATTTTAGGAGGAATGACACATGAAAAGATTGATTGCATTAATGATGACACTGGTAATGGGTATGGCGTGCCTCACAGGATGTGGTGATACTTCGACATCAACCTCTTCCAATGGATCTGCCAGCGGCGCAGCAGTGGGTGAGGATGATTCGTTACAATATGTATTGGATAAAGGAACTTTTGTATTAGGACTAGATGACAACTTCCCACCGATGGGATTCCGCGACGACGACAATAACATCGTAGGATTCGACATTGATCTGGCAAGAGAAGTTTGTAAACGTCTTGGCGTCGAACTGGTTTGTCAGCCGATCAGCTGGGAAGCAAAAGAGCAGGAGCTTAGTTCAAAAAATATTGACTGTATCTGGAATGCGTTTGGTCTTACTCCGGAGCGTGAAGAAGCATTGACTTGTTCGAAACCATACGCAACAGAGAGTTCTGAAATCGTTGTTTTGAAAGATTCCAGCATTCAGACACTCGATGACTTGAAAGGAAAGAAAGGTATTGTACAGACAGGTTCTTCCGTACTTGAAAACGCAGATGCCAAAGGTATCGTAGACACATTTGGTGATCTTACTTATGTGGAAGATAATGTAAAAGCAATGCTTGACTTGGATGTCAGCGGATCGGATTTCGTTATCATTGACTCTCTGATCGCAGGTTATTATATGAAGCAGAACGATGGAAAATACAGATATCTTTCGGAATCTCTTTCCACAGACAAACTTGGTGTAGCTTTTAGAAAGGGCGACCAGAAGCTGTGCGATGGTGTTTATGAAAAACTTCAGGAAATGAAGAAAGATGGGAAATTGGCAGAAATTAGCAACAAATGGTTTGGCGAAGACATTACTTGTGTAGAATAAGAAACCGCAAAAAGATTTGATAAACTGCGCCGGGCGCAATACCTGAGGCGGCGGAGCAGCGATGTTCCGCCGCAAAATAAAAGGAGGAAAGACATATGGAGACAAGTGATTTGATAAATTTGATTCAGCTGATGCTCAAAGAAACCACGACGACACTGGGAATTTTCTTTGTGACATTTGCGGCTTCGGTCGTACTTGGTATTCTCCTGGCGATCGGTCGAAAAAATCGTCTGAAGATAGTGAGTATGCCGATTGGAGCATTTCTTTTGCTTATGAGAGGAACCCCGTTGATACTGCAGTTGATGTTCTTCTATTTTGCTCCGTATTATGTATTTCATGCAACACTGCCTCGTTTTTGGGCAGCTGTCCTGGCATTTTCTTTGAACTACTCGGCATATACGTGTGAGATCTTCCGTGCGGGAATTGATTCCATCCCGGTGGGACAGTACGAAGCAGCTTCGATTCTAGGCTTTTCGAAGACAGAAACATTTATGAAAATAATTCTTCCGCAGGTGGTCAAGAGAATTGTGCCTCCCTATACGAATGAGCTGATGACATTGGTAAAAGATACTTCTCTTGCACAGACAATCGGTGTCGCAGAACTTTTCAAAGTTGCCTGTACCCAGATGACACACTTTTTCTCTACGGTACCGTTGATCGTAGCAGGTGTGTTTTATCTGATCATGAACTGCATTATCGGAAAAGCGGCTAATATTATCGAAAAGAAATTGGATTATTACAAATAGGAAGAAGGCAGAAAAAATGAGTAAAACGATTGTATTGACAGACTGTAAAATTTCACTTGATGAATTTATGCAGATTGTAAAAAAAGAAGCCATTTTGGAATTTAGTGAAGAAATGGTAGAAAAAATTAAGAAAAGCCGCCGGATGATCGATCATTTTTTGGAGGAAAACCGGGCGATATACGGTGTGACAACGGGCTTCGGTGAAAATGTACGCTATGTTATAAAACCGGATGACGCCGTTCAGCTGCAGAAAAATATTGTGCGCTCGCATTCGGTGTCGGTAGGTGAGCCATTGCCGGAAGAACAAGTACGTGCAATTATGTTAATGCAGATCTTAAATACCGGAAAGGGTCTATCGGGAATTAAATTAGATACAATAACCTTGATTAAAGATTTTCTGAATGCTGGAATTTATCCATTTGCCCCGGGAGATGGTTCTGTCGGTTATCTCGCTGTCGAAGGACACATTGCTCTTACCTATATGGGGGAAGGCTATGTCTGGGAAGACGGAAAGAAAGTGGAAAGTCTGCCGGTATTGCAGAAAAAAGGATTGAAACCGGTTGAGTTTGCCTGCAAAGAGGGACTGAGCCTTCTGAATGGTTCGACTTCTGTCACAGCAATGGGGCTTCTCGCAGTAAATGAAATGAAGATTGCAGTAAAAAATCTTGATGTGGTTGGCGCGATGGTCTTTGAAGCACTCCAGGGAACCATTAAATCGCTGGATGAACGGCTTCATATAGCAAAAAACCACGCAGAGGAGATAGAGTCCGCAAAAATCATTCGTGAAATGTTGGCGGACAGTGAGATTTGTGAAAAATATCTAAATGTACGTGTGCAGGATCCTTATGTGCTTCGTTCAATGGTTCACATTCTCGGCGCAGCAAAGAAAATTGTGCTGGAGGCGGAAGAAGTTATTGTGGATGAAATGCACGGTGTAAGTGATAATCCGGAACTGTTTGAAACCGAAGATGGCGGTGTGGCTCTGATGTGCGGCAACTTCGACGGAAGTTATGTAGGAAGCCACGCGGATATGCTTGGTATGGCAGCAGCCATGGTAGGAAATCTGGCAGAACGCTGTGTGGATCGTATGGTGAATCGTTATCTGAACAATGATCTTCCGGCATTTCTGGCACCAAATCCGGGCTTAAACAACGGTTTTATGATTCCGCAGTATACCGCTGCCGGACTTTTAAACGAGATGAAAGTGCTGGCAACTTCCTGCAGCATTGACAGCATCCCAACTTGTGCAGAGCAGGAATCTCCTGTTTCGTTTGCTTATTTTGCAGGTAAGAAAGCTATTGATATTGCCAAAAAATTACAATATATTATTGGAATTGAATTTATGGTGGCAGCGCAGGCCATCGAATTGCAGAAACCATTGAAGAGTTCCACGGCGACAGCGAAAGTGCAGAAAAGGATTCGGGAAGAAGTGGCATTTGCTGACGAAGACCGGTATTTCTATCCGGATATCGAAGCACTCTATAAAATGGTTCATGAAGAAGCACTTATTTTTTAGTGATATTCCTGATTTCTCCCAAATTTTACTTAACTTTTACACAAACAAGAATTAGATTATACAATGCGGTGTTAAAGTAAAAGAAAATGAAGGAGAAAAGAGGAAAATACTTATGAACGAGACGGCGAAAATTATATTTGGTTTGGTGGGTGGCCTCGCAATGTTTCTTTTTGGAATGAATTCCATGAGTGATGCGCTGCAGAAGGCTGCCGGGGAAAAGATGAAAAAAGTTCTTAGTTTTCTGACAAAAAATCCGTTGATGGGTGCGCTGGCGGGTGCTCTTGTTACGGCGGTCTTGCAGAGCAGTTCGGCGACCACGGTTATGGTCATCGGATTTGTAAGTGCCGGACTTATGAGCCTGCCGCAGGCGATATCCGTTATTTTTGGTGCGAATATCGGGACGACCATGACAGCGCAGCTGATGGCCTTTAAAATCAGCAATTACATTTATCCCATCATATTTATCGGATTTATGCTCCAGTTTTTAGGAAAAAAAGAAAAGGTAAAAAACATCGGAATGGTCATTTTGTCATTTGGGTTGCTCTTTGAAGGAATCGAGATCATGGGAAGTGTTATGAAACCATTAGCAAATAGTCCGATCTTTGTGGATATGATGGTTCAGGTAAAACATATTCCGGTGCTTGGCGTGATTTTGGGCGCAGTGATGACACTTGTGGTACAGAGCAGTTCGGCGACGATCGCGGTACTTCAGAACTTTGCATCGCAGCCAATGCCGGATGGCGTGACAAGTGTAATAGGACTCACCGGAGCGATCCCAATTCTGCTCGGCGACAACATCGGAACGACTATTACGGCTCTGTTAGCTTCGATCGGACAGTCGAAAAACGCCAAAAGAACGGCGATTGCGCATAGTATATTTAATATAAGCGGAAGTATTGTTTTTGTATTTATCATTCCGTTTTTTGCCAAATTTGTACAGTTTATATCGCCAAAAGGAAATGAAGTGGAGGTCATTTCAAGACAGATTGCAAATGCACATACGTCGTTCAATGTATTTTGTACGATCGTCTGGCTGCCACTCATTCCGGTCATGGTAAAAATTGTCACCTCAATTATTCGCGGGAAGGACAAGACTGTAGCGATGGATCAGGCGCCGCAGTATCTCGATGACAAAATGATCGGCAAACCGCTGCCGGCGATGTATCTTGTGTCGGAGGAAATGAAACGACTGGCAAATTACAGCGAAATGATGGTCAGTGCTTTGAAAGACAGCATCAGCGGCGTGGGCGGAAGTTACGCGAGACAGCAGTATGAAAATGCGTATCAGACCGTAAAAGAACTTCAAGAGTGTATTTCAGTATACATTACCAAACTGTTTTCGAGTGGAATGCTCACGGAGCAGCAGTCGGAGCAGACCGCAGGATTTTTATTTGTGACGAACAATATTGACCGCATCGCAGACCGGTGTGCGGATATTGCGGCAGCGAGTGATAACATGCAGCTGCAGGGAAAAGATCTTTCCGATAAGGCGGTCACCGAACTTCGCCAATGCATCGAAATTGCACAAAATCTATTTACGGAGGCAATGGATTCCGTCATCAATGGCGATTGCGCTGAGGCCGAAATTGTCATTAAAAACCGCAGTAAAATGCGTAAGGCACAGAAGAAAAATACGAAAGCGCATTTGAACCGTGTCGAGAAGAAAATCTGCGATCCGGCATTGACACAGGCGTATTCCAGCATTCTTTATAATCTGGATCGTGTGGCAGATAACTGCGTCGGCATTGCAGAGGAGACGATGGATGGTGTCGTATTTGTCAAACTGGAAGAAGAGCAGATGGAAGAAATGAAACTGGAATTGGAGGCGGCTGTATGATCTTCATGCTGGGAGCATGCCTGCGGGAACAGAAAAAGACAGATTTACCGGAACTCGGGGAGGACATGACTTCCCGGGTTTTTGTGACGACAGAAGCGGGCGCAAAGGCTGCATTGGAACAGGCGCAGATGCGTTACGAAGGGGAAGTGCAGCTTTCGGATATCGGATTTTGCAAGGTGGAAAGCCAGCAGGAGTGCATGATCGGGTCATTTTATATCCCGAAACTTCTTGATCTTTTGGGAAAACGCTACGCCATTCTTTTCTTTGTCAACGAGAAAAATATTGTGCTTGTGGATAACAGCGATTTTTCGTATCGCTTGATTCGGCGGATTCAGCGAAAAAACAGGAATCGCGAAATGACGAAGGAAAAGTTTCTCTATTATTATATTACAGAATTTATTCACCGTGATCTCGAATTATTGGTTCAATATGAAAAACGCTTGATGGAGATGGAAGAGCGCATCTCGGAAGGGCATGCGGGGCATTTTCTCACCGATTTTTCGCCGGTTCGCAAAGAACTTTTGACGCTTCGCAGTTATTACGATGAGCTTATGGATCTCGGACGGGAATTGGAGACCAATGAAAATGGATTTTTTGCCAAAAAACAGACGAAATATTTTGGCACCGTGACGGACCGCGCCGATCGCCTTATGTCAAAGACGGTGCATCTTCTTGAATATGCCGGACAGGTTCGCGATGCCTACCAGGGTTACGTCGATGCCAGACAGAATGCCAATATGCAGTTTTTGACCGTGATATCGACCATTTTCTTTCCGCTTACACTCATCACGGGATGGTATGGTATGAATTTCCAAAATATGCCAGAATTGCGGAGCGGGTATCCCGGCGTGATCTTTGCCAGTGTACTTATTGTACTGCTGTTGATCCTTTATTTTAAGAGAAAGAAGATGTTGTGAAAAAATTTTGATTTTCTGCATATACTTGGTAAAAAAGCCGGGAGGCAGACTTGTGACTTGTACAGAAGCGATTTATTCGGAACAGGTATTGGATTATATTGTCTCTTCATATATCCGAGAAGAGACGTTGGTGGAGAGATACCGGCCCACGTGTTACAGCCGGATCAGTAGCGGCGGAACGATCGTATACCGCGAGGAAAGCAGGATTGACAGTCAGACGATCAATCAATTTGGCTATGGCACCGTGCCACACGTATATGGGCTTATGGGATATGAAGCATTGGAGGCTGCCGGCGTGATGCGGATTCGCAGGCAGCCTTATTTGGATCTTTATGGACAGGGTGTGATCGTGGGATTTGTTGATACGGGCATTGATTTTACGCATGAGGCATTCCGCAATGCCGATGGAACGACGCGCCTTCATTCCATCTGGGATCAGACGATCCGCGAGGATGGTCCGTCGCAGTTTGATTATGGCCGCGTATTTTCGGAACAGGAGATCAATGAGGCACTAAAACAGGAACAGCCATCCTCCTATCTGCCGACGCGTGATGAAATCGGTCATGGAACATTTTTGGCAGGCGTGGCAGCAGGCAACGAAATTCCAGGCAGGGAGTTTTCGGGCATTGCGCCGCTTTCTCAGATTATCGTTGTCAAATGCAAAGAGGCGAAAAACAGTTACCGCGAATATTACCGCGTGCCGTCAAAAGTGCCATGCTATCAGGAAAATGATATTATGGCAGGAATTATGTATATTCTGCAAGTGGCGTATTCTCTGGGGCGACCGGTTGCAATCTGCGTTGGCATGGGGAGCAGTCTCGGAAATCACGACGGAGCTTCTCCACTCTGTCATCTCATTGATATCAATAATATGGCAGGGGCAAGTATCGTCGCCTGCGCCGGAAATGAAGGTTCCGCCGGTCATCATTATGAAATTACCAAAAAGGAAGAGGAAATTCAGATCGACGTTGAGAGGACGAGTCTTGGGTTTGTTTGCGAATTGTGGTGGCAGACACCCGGAAGTGTGTCGTTTGATGTAATTTCGCCAGGGGGAAGTTCGCTCGGACTAACGCGGGCAGAAGATGGCTTACAACGACAGAAACGGTTTCCCATCGAAAATACAAATCTTGAGATCCGAACCGGCCGTGTGCAGGGACAGACGAGGGATCAAGTGATCTTATTCCGCTTCGAGGACACGAAGCCTGGCGTGTGGAAAATTGTCGTCACTTCCCGGCAGGATTATCCGCACTACCATATGTGGCTTCCTATCACCCAATTTTTGGAAGGCGAAACGGTGTTTACACGCCCGAATCCGGATACGACAATCTGCGAACCCGGAAATGCGAGAAATGCCATTACAATCTCTGCCTACAACCCGGTCAATAATGCCTTTTACGCGCAGGCAAGCCGGGGCTTCACGCCGAACGGCATCATCAAACCGGATGTGACGGCACCGGGGGTGGAAATTTTTGGCCCTTATCCCCGCGGACAATATGGCACAATGACCGGAACCAGCGTCGCCACCGCTGTTACGACCGGCATCGCCGCACTCTTTTTACAGCAGTTTGATGTGGCCGAACTCAACGGAAACATCGTGCCGGAGCTCTTGATCCGCGGAGCCGCCCCACGAGGCGAGGAGTATCCGAGCCGGGAGTGGGGATATGGGACCGTCGATGCGTATGCGAGTATTACCTTTGAGTGAGGGAACCATCGGTTTTCGCCTCGGGATCCGCTTGCGCTTAGAGAACGCACGCAGCGGTGCATGAGGGCAAAGAACGCCCTCGATGCACCGGCGGCGTTCTAAATCCCTCGCGAAAACCGATGGTCCCCGGTAGAACGAAGGGGGCGCCCCGGAGGCGGTAGGTTGTGTAGTGGCACGGGTTGCCTTTCTCGGGTTGTGAAGCGGCAAAAGGCAACGAAAAGAGAAAAAACAGGCGACGTAGGTTGCTTTTAGGGCGGGCAAGAAGCTAGAAAAGCAACGTAAAAAGAGGAAAAAGTAAAATTGGGTTGCCTTTCTCGGGTTGTGAAGCGGCAAAAGGCAACGAAAAGAGAGAAAACAGGCGACGCAGGTTGCTTGTTTTCCCAGCACCGCGGAAGAAGGAAAAGCAAGTCATAGCAGAGGTGAGCAACTGCCATGAAGAGAAGCCTAACACCCCGGAAGAAGGAAAAAGCAAGTCGTAGCAGAGGTGAGTCTTCAGCCCAAAGAGAAGGGTAGCACCGCGGAAGAAGGAAAAGCAAGTCATTACAGTGGTGAGTGACCAGCGTGAAGAGAAGGGTAGCACCGCGGAAGAAGGAAAAAGCAAGTCGTAGCAGTGGTGAGCAACTGCCATGAAGAGAAGCCCAGCACCCCGGAAGAAGGAAAAGCAAGTCAT
>DJEU01000020.1:15638-47945 GCA_002431395.1 Lachnoclostridium sp. UBA5890 | reverse complement strand
GGCGTTGTTGCAAATTCGAATTCTGCATATTTGTGTTGTGATGTGGGACGGGTAGATGGAATAGAAAATTTGTATACGACGGGGGTAAAAGATATGAGTTATATGTTTTTCCAGTATCGGGCAGATGCACCATCTGAGAAGGCAGTTCTAGACTTGGGAGATAACTTTGACACTTCTGCAGTAGAAAATATGGATGGTATGTTTTGGTATACATCTCATATGTTTTCAGCAATTACATTACGACTTGGAAAAGCATTTCAGTTTGATAATGTAAAAAGTTCTGTGTTAGCATTTCAACTGGGAGAATCAAGCAACAATAAGATTTTAGTTCCAAAACAGGAACAAAAGAACTTTATTATTGCTCCGGAACATAATTGTGTAGTAGATGAAGCGGGATTTGAAAAATACATTATAGTGGAATAGGTAATTGCAATGGCGCTGGTATGTGTTTGTAGCAGACCAGCGCCATTAAAAAATTTTCTATTGTGAACCTTTTGGCATTCTAAAGTATCTAATAGATAGAAGCTGATTAATCACTATTTTTGTCGTCTATCCTTAAATTGTTGTTGTCTGTCAAAAAATGGTGATATTATAGAAAAGGTATGTTATACTGGAAAAAAGCGAAAGCGAGGAAAAATTTATGAAAAAAACGATTTTATTTACGTTATTGTTAATTCTATTTTTACTGCCGGCGAACTTCTCTCAAGCAGCAGAATTAATAGAGATCAATGAACAAAATTTTCCATCACAAGCATTGCGTGATTTTGCAAGAAAAATTGATCAGAATGGAGATGGAAAACTGAGTCTGGAAGAGCGTAATTGTGTGACGGAAGTGTCTGTCATGTGTGGAGAATTAGATAAAACTCTTATTCAAAAAGAAGAGTATTCTTTTGCGACAATCATATCGACAGTTAATAACAAAGATGTAAATGCAGGAGAACACATGAAGGAAGGTCAGAAGCTGTCCTTAAAGGGAATAGAGTATTTCGGACAATTGAAAAAATTGAAAATTTTAGGATACCGCTATACGCAAGGCTCCTTATTGAAAAATAAGAACCTAACGGATTTGTTCATTGGAGATGACAAACAGGTAGACACATATGCTCCAAAGAGGACAGATGAGGCATTCGCATTTGGAAAAGAAGAATGGAAACAATTTAAAGAACGAATGCCGCTTCCACAAATCAAGAACTTGTGTTTTGGATGTGGATATCAATTTGATACGCTTTCATTGAAAGAAGCAGTCAATTTGGAAAAATTACAGTTTGGCTGTCTGGATAAAGAAACTGTTTTTTGCGAACCTTTTCAGATTACTGAGATTAAAAAACTGGATCTTGGTGCAAATAAAAATTTGAAAAGCCTTATTTTACGAGATACAGAGACAGAAGTCCTGGATCTGCGAAAAAATAAAAAATTAGAAAAATTGATCATAAGCGGAAAATATAAACGGCAGGATTATTTGACGCCAATAAAAAATATCTATAAGAAGCGAAAATTAACAAGTTCTGACGTTAAAAAACTGCAGGAAGATTACCGAAAGCGTAAGGTAGGCAAGAAATATGTAATGTATGAGGGAGATATTTTGAGTGACAAGAAAAATCCGCTTGTAGAGGTAACGTATGCAACAAAAAAGAGTTTGGATATTAAGAAAATTAAAGTGGCAAAAGATAATAAAATTCGCCATTTGGAATTTACAGTATCGAAAAAAGTTCCGGATCTGTCTGATTTTCAGTCATTGAAATATTTGCAGGTAAAAGGTGGAGAAAAGATACAAATCAGTAAAAAAACGTATGAACGTTATCAAAAGAAAAAGTTATCCTTTTATGTGAGAGGAAGTCGAACAAAATTTCAAAACATAAAAGTGGTTAGAAACAAAGTCTCTGTTCAGGCACCACTTTTGAGAGACAGGAGCTGGCTTTATAATCCACTTGCTTGGAATCAGGAGGATCCATTCCGAATGATGAATTAAAGTGATTGTCTCAGTGTTTTTTTACATACAGGAGTGAATTCCCTCCTATGTTGTTAATGGAGTTGTCTTGTCACCATACTAAAAACAATGTAGGAGGTATCAGAAAAGTTTAGTATATCTAGGATGAACTAGTAAATGAGGTGTGGGTGTTAAACTCTTTCAAGTATTTTGGAATGTAGAAAGAAAACCACAACAAAGCAGGTGGTTATGATCATTATTTGTTGTATAATGTTTTCTTTGAGTTGTTACAGATATAAAAATATTAATATAGAGAGGAAAAGATTATGAAAAATATATTGAAATATGGAATGATTTTGTGTACCTGTTTATTGATTTCTCCAAGTTGTTTAGCAGAGACTGTCATTAAAGAGAATGTAAGATATAATCTTAATGACAGAAAAATGACTGCTGTTTACGAAGAGTATGTGGGAAATGAGGCGCCTAATGAAGCGGAATATATTTTCCCTAGAGAAGTTTCAGTAAATGGGAAAACGTATATTGTTAATGAAATAGCTTCGAATGCAGTAAAGAAACTAAAGGCAAAAAGACTTGTATTTTCGGATGCTGTTAATAAAATATTAGTTTCAGATTTATATCGTTTTGAGTTAGAGGTAAATTCAAATAATCAAAGTTTTTTGGTTAAAGATAATGTTTTATACTCGATTGATAAAAAAACATTGTTAAAAAGTGGAAAACAAGACGGAACAATAAATGTTATTGATGGTGTGGAGACTGTTAAGGAAAAGGCATTTGCAGAAAGTGGGGTGCAAAAAATTATATTTCCTGCAAGCCTTAAGAATATTGAAAAGGAAATGTTTTTAAACTGTAAAAACCTGAAAAAAATTCAAATATCCTCGAGTAATTCTTATATGACGGTAGTGGATGGTGCGATATATAGTAAAAACAAAAGAAAATTATTAAGTGCAGGGGTAGCAAAAGGAACGTTTATATTGCCACAAAAGACGATAGAAATTCAGAGGTGTGCTTTTGCTGGAAATCAAACTGTGAAAAAAGTTGTGATAAATGGTAGGATGAAAAAACTGGGAAACGAAGGTTTTGCATATTCCGGAATTCGGAATATAGAACTTCCTGAAACATTACGTATAGTAGGTAAAGGGGCATTTAGAGAGTGCAAAAATCTAAAAAAGGTTGTTTTTCCAGAGTCAATTAAGAAAATTGACAAGGATGTATTTATTGGATGTAGAAAACTGGAAAAAGTTAAGTTGCCGTCTAATATAAAAGTAATAGACAAAAATACCTTTATGAATTGTCCTTCATTGCGTAAAATTGTTTTGCCAAATAAAATTCAGATAATAAAAAGTGGAGCATTTAAGAATTGTGGATTTACAAAACTTATAATACCTAAATCGGTTAAAAAAATTGAGAAAAATGCATTGGAGACAACAATTGGTATTCTAAAATTTAAAGGAAAAAAAGTTCCGCAAATAGCCAATCAAGAAGTGTGTTTGTTTGGAGAAAATGAAGCGGGACAGCAAGTGCCGGAATATCTTGATGAAATGTTTAATTATGATATTATTAGAGGAATTGGTGTTGTAGTAGTACCAAAAGGAAAATGTAGTGAATACCGAAATAAACTAGACAAAAAGATGCGTTATCAATCAATTAAAGAAAGCGCTTTTGTCGTTCATTCATAAATTTTGCCGCTTGTCAAAAAAATGGTGATTTTATAGAAAAGATATGTTATACTAAAAAACGAAAGAGGGGGATACTGCCTATGAAGTATTTTTATCGACTATTTATGTTATGCGTTTGCTTTGTTGTAATTTTATGTTATTCAAATGTGAGTTGTGCAGCGACAAAGACAGAAAAAGGAGTTACGTATACGTATGAAATTATCAATGCAAAGCAGAAAACTATAAAAATATTGAAAGCAGATAATGTTCCACTTGAATATGAGGTGCCACATAAAATCGGCAAGTATAAAGTGGCGAAGATCGGTGAATCAGCTTTTGCAGGATGTCGAATTCATATGCTTAAGATTGCGGGTATTCCGCTAAAAAACATTGGACGGTTTGCATTTGCTAATAATGAAGAATTGCAGGAAGTTAATTTTGGAAAAGAGTATAATAAGATATATTTGGG
Source organism: Lachnoclostridium sp. UBA5890 (assembly GCA_002431395.1). Classification (GTDB taxonomy): domain Bacteria; phylum Bacillota; class Clostridia; order Lachnospirales; family Lachnospiraceae; genus Eubacterium_F. The sequence continues at coordinate 43,873 of DJEU01000020.1, read as the reverse complement.
ACGAGATTGGTTTACGGACTGTCCAGGGGCGCGTATTGTAATTCGACCGAATGTAAAAAAACTAACACTTAAGATAAATGCAAATGCAGGTACGCTTGTTATTCAAGGGAAAAATACAAAGATCGCTGGTGCAAAAAAACTTGACACAGACAAGTATTATATTCAATTTGAAAATATTGAAATACCCTCTGGGTTTATGCAACGACATATGCTGAGAAAGTCTTATTACGGTGTGGTGAACGATACCTCAGAAGACAGATACGATAGTGACAGTAATAATTATTCTCATTCAAAATTGAAGAAGATACGACTGAAAAATACAAATACAAGTAGAATAAACATCAAGCAACTTATATTAAAGGAAACCGAAAAAGGTCAGCTTAGAATTTTAAATTCTAAAAATAAGGCAAATATTGTATGGAAATCAAGAGATTTGTCTATAGCATCGGTAAACAAACGTGGCTTGATTTTGGCAAAAAAAATCCGGAGTTACAGTGATTACGGCGACAATAGGAAAAAAGAATTTTAAATGCTGTGTAAAAGTGTATCCGAATTTAACCTTGAGTGATATTTCATTAAAATATCGCAATGAAATTTTTACACGTGATTTTTATGAGGATAACTTGCATCGTGTGACTGTTCACGGGGACAGAGAAAAACAAATTACTTGCAGAGTCACAATAAAGCAAATATTTGCAGAACTATCTGATCTTAGTCTTGAAAAAATGACAGAGAAAAGCGATGCGGACAAATATTTAGCGATGAATTTTGAAGGCGATTCGGGAGAAAGACAAGTAATCTTATATAAAAATGGAAACGTTGGTGTAAAAGGGCAAGGTGTATTTCAAGCGGATCGAAATATATACGATGTTGTAAAAGGTATGTTATACTAAAAAAGAAAGCGAGGAAAAATTTATGAAGAAAAGCATTATGATGTTATTGGGTGGTTTGGCAGTAGTTTCCGCGATTGCTATTTCAAAACCAAGTATGGCTCAGGCTGCACAAACAGAGGCAAAGTATATGGAGGATGTGTTGATAGATGAGGCGCATTTTCCGGATGAGAATTTCAGAAAAAATGTAGAAAAATTTCTTGATGTCAACAAAGATGGGATTTTGAGCAAAGCAGAACGTGAGGATGTCTATTATGCAGAAATTGGAGGTGTGGGATATAAAGATACTTGGTGGTATACGGACATGAAATTTTCAGAACATTGGTACGGATATGCACCTGGGATATCTGTTACGCCAGATGAGGGACGAGTTAAAAGCGCAAGTAAAAAAACATTTTCTGTTTCACTAACGGATTTTTCTACAGGGCGTCCGGCAGAGGTTATGGATATTACAGGAATAGAATATCTGTTTAATCTGGAAGAAATTTTGATAAGAGATTACAGTATACAAAAGGGTTCATTGAAAAATAACGCAAATTTGAAAAAAGTTTGGGTAAAAAGTTCACGTTATGGAGCAGTTTCTTATGAAAAAATTCAGCAGGAAATTCCACTTGCGCAGTTGAGCTATTTTCATATGATAAATATTAAGATTCCATCTAAAGGTTTAAATGTGTCAGATATGCCAAACTTAGAAGTGCTTCGTATTATTTTGCCGGATGGAACAAATCAGACAATGAAAGCCTTGGATTTGTCAAAGCATAAAGCTTTGAAAGACATTGAATTGGCTAATATAACTCCGGCTTCACTGGATTTAAGAAAGAATACAAAACTTACTTCTGTCAAGGTGTATACAGGAAAACCAAAGCGCGAAAAGAAGTCCGGATATTACTATTATCAACCAAAGAAAAAAGTTAGTTGTAAGATACGGTTTCCGAAGAAAAATAACATTGCTACACTTTACTATTTTGTTGATAATACCAGTTTAGATGTCCGGAATCTTACAAAATTAGAAGATTTACATACATTAAAAACAACTCGCATCAAAGCAAAATCAAGCTGGGTTCGAAAAACATTTAATAAAAAGAATTGGGCTTGTGTATTTGTGAAAAACGGTATTAATCAAAAGAAGGTAAAGGCATCAAAGAAAAAAGTGACGATATTGTAATGAATTCGGTTGTTTAAGGAGACCGATATAACAAAAAGAACTATTTCAGTTATGCTGCTTGGGAATATTCTCAAGCAGCACAATTAATAGAAATATTTTTGTCGTCTATCCCAAAATTGTTGTCTGTCAAAAAATGGTGATTTTATAGAAAAGGTATGTTATACTAAAAAACGAAAGCGAGGAAGAATTTATGAAGAAAAGCATTATGATGTTATTGGGTGGTTTGGTAGTAGTTTCTGCGATTGCTATTTCAAAACCAGGTATGGCGGAGGCGGTATCCAAAGAAGAGGTAGATGTACGTGTTGACAATGAAAGCAAAAAAGCTGAGGTGTTAAATGGTCTATATGAAAACAGCGGATGCGTAAAGCTTACTCAAGCAGAAATTGAAAAGATGTCAAAGATGGAAAAAATGGAATCTATAACATTGCAGGGAATTTCGATTGAAAAACTGGATATGTCTAAAGCCAAAAAATTAAAGACATTGGTATTGGATAATTGTGACACTAAAAGTTTAAAGGTTACTAAAAATAAAAAACTAACAAAAATAGTCATTCGAAATACGAAGATTAAGACTTTGGATTTGTCTCAAAACAAAGAATTAACGGAAGTTGCAGTGCAAAATGGCGAAGAAAGTTATCTGACAAACTTAAAAACAGGGGAAATGGAAGAAAAGACTTTTTTCAAGTTCCCGGAACAAAGCTGTAAGGTGAAATTTGCGGCAAAGAACAAAATTAAAAAGTTGGAGTATTACGCTGCAAATAAACAGATTGATCTGTCACAATTGACTGCTTTACGAGAATTATCAATTACAAAAGACACCTCAGTAAAGGTATCTAAAAAATGGTATAAGAAAACAAAAAAGAAACTTAAAATTTATAGCGAAGGTTTTCTGCAGAAAAAATTAAAAGTGAAAAATAGCGGAAATGTGATAACACTTAAGCCGACAAAGAGCAAAGATGTTTCATATGGTTATAAAATGATGGAGGATTATAGTGTGTATTAAATCATGCTATAATGAAGTAAAACAAGTAAGTGGCAAGAGTCGTTTTCCCAAAAAGGAGGCTTTTCTATGAAGAAATCAATACTATTGTTACTTTCATTAATGTTATGTTTAATCCTTTCGCCGCGGGTATATGCGGAGACTGTTGAAAAGGATAAGGCATTTTATGAAGTAAATGCGGATGGACAGACCGTTTCGCTGGAAAGTATAACGGATAATGAACAGAAAGAAACATATAGGATTCCGGAAAAAGTGGAAGTAAATGGAAAAACTTATACGGTCACAGCTGTGAAGGGTGGCATTTTCTATGCGAAAAAAATTGTTATTCCGGCTACGGTTAAGCAGATTGATTTTGGTGGGGTGAATTGGGGAGACAAAGAGCTGGAAGTTGCACCGGGGAACCCTGTTTATAAGGTGAAATACAATATACTTTATACAGCAGATGGGAAAACGGTAGTGTTTAGCAGCAAACAGTCCGGAACGGTAAAGATTGCAGATGGAGTTAAAACGATTGCCGGCGAAGCATTTCACGGATCCGATTTGACGGCATTAGAACTGCCAAAAAGTTTGGAGAAGATAGAAAAAGGTGCATTTGAAAATTGCACGAAACTTCGTAGGATTAAAGTGTCAGCGAAAAATCCGTATATGATGGAAAAGGCAGGGGCACTGTATACGAAAAATGGTAAAAAACTTTTGTATGCCGGAGTGGCAAAAGGTACATTGATGCTTCCCAAAAAGACAACGCAGATAGCGGCAAATGCATTTTATGGAAATACAACAGTAGAAACGGTATTTATTCAGGGAAAAATGAAGAAACTTGCAAAGAAAAGTCTGGCATTTTCCCGGATAAAAGATGTTACATTGCCGGATTCCCTTGAGGAGATTGAAGAGGGCGCGTTTATGTATTGTAGTAAATTAGCAGATGTGGAAATCCCGAAAAGTGTGAAAAAAGTAGGAGCAAATGCCTTTGATGGTTGTTATGAATTGGAACGTGTCGTACTGCCAAAGAAATTAACCACACTTGAAAAAGAGACATTCCGCAACTGTTACAGTTTGCGAAAGATTGATCTGCCAAAGTCACTTCGTACGATAAAGGCGGGAACGTTTGAAAGTTGTGGCTTTAATCAACTTGTTATTCCAAAATCTGTAAAAAGCATTGGAAAAAATGCATTGCAGGTGACAACGAAAAAGTTGATATTTAAAGGAAAAAATGTTCCGAAAATAGCAAAGCAGGATGCATGCCAGTATGGAAAATACGCCGGAAACACAGATCCGGATTTTGACCTGGGGGGTTGTGCGGCTGGATTATATAGACATTCAGTATCCGATGCAGCATGGTATTGGAAAGGTAAACGTGCCGGCAGAGAGTACAGGAAAATATAAGAAAGCGTTGAAAGGAAAAATAGAGTATCGGGAACTGGAATATTAAAAGTATTGTCAAAGAAGACCTCCCGGTTTCAATCCAAGTCAAAAAGTTATAGAATTTCCTTTCTTTTTATGGTATACTTGTCCATAAGAATATTGAATGGAAGGAAAATGTTAAATTATGTCAGAAATAAAAAAGAGTAACATTCGAAATTTTTGTATTATTGCCCATATTGACCATGGGAAATCTACTCTGGCAGATCGAATCATAGAAAAGACGGGGCTTTTGACAGAGCGGGAAATGCAGGCTCAGGTCCTTGATAATATGGAATTGGAGCGTGAACGTGGAATTACGATCAAAGCACAGACCGTGCGAATCGTATATAAAGCAAAGGATGGCGAAGAATATATCTTTAATCTTATCGATACTCCGGGACATGTCGACTTTAATTATGAAGTGTCACGAAGTCTGGCAGCTTGTGAAGGAGCTATCTTGATCGTGGATGCGGCGCAGGGAATTGAGGCCCAGACGCTGGCAAACTGTTATCTTGCCATTGATCATGATCTGGAGATCATGCCGGTCATCAATAAGATTGACTTGCCGAGTGCGGAGCCGGAGCGTGTCAAAGCGGAGATTGAAGATGTGATCGGGATTGAGGCGGAAGATGCGCCGTTGATCTCAGCAAAGATGGGGACGAATATCGAAGAAGTGTTGGAGCAGATTGTGCAGAAGATTCCGGCTCCACAGGGAGATGAGAAAGCACCGCTGAAGGCGCTTATCTTTGACTCGATTTATGATTCATACAAAGGTGTTATTATTTTCTGCCGTATTTTTGATGGAACCGTGAAAAAGGGTACGAAAATACGTATGATGGCGACCGGATTGGAAGAAGAGGTCGTGGAAGTTGGTACCTTTGGTGCCGGTCAGTTTATTCCATGTGAAGAATTGTCCGCCGGAATGGTTGGTTATATTACGGCAAGCTTGAAAAATGTAGAGGGAACGCGCGTCGGTGATACTGTGACGACAGTGGATAATCCGTGTGCAGAGGCACTTCCCGGATATAAGAAAGTACAGCCAATGGTGTACTGCGGATTGTATCCGGCAGATGGTGCCAAATATCAGGATCTGCGTGATGCGTTAGAGAAACTGCAGTTAAACGATGCGGCGCTTCAGTTTGAGGCAGAGACATCGATAGCGTTGGGATTTGGATTCCGATGCGGATTTTTGGGATTGCTTCATCTGGAAGTCATTCAGGAAAGACTGGAGCGAGAGTACAATCTTGACCTTGTGACGACGGCACCGGGTGTTGTATACCATGTGTACAAGACCAACGGGGAAATGGTCGAAGTGACAAATCCTTCCAATCTCCCGGATCCGTCTGAGATCGAGCATATGGAGGAACCGGTAGTAAATGCGGAGATTATGGTTACGACAGAGTTTGTCGGCGCGATCATGACTCTTTGTCAGGAGCGGCGCGGAGTGTACCTTGGAATGGAATACATGGAGGAGACAAGAGCGCTTCTCAAATATGTACTGCCGCTGAATGAGATCATTTACGATTTCTTTGATTCCCTGAAATCGCGTTCGAGAGGATATGCGTCATTTGATTATGAGATGAAAGGTTATGAACCATCCAGTCTTGTGAAGTTAAATATACTGATCAATAAAGAGGAGGTCGATGCCCTTTCCTTTATTGTACACGAAAGTACAGCCTATGAGCGCGGAAGAAAGATGTGTGAGAAACTCAAACAGGAGATTCCGAGACATCTGTTTGAAATTCCGGTACAGGCAGCGATCGGCAATAAGATCATTGCCCGCGAGACGGTAAAAGCTGTGCGAAAAGATGTCCTTGCCAAATGTTATGGCGGTGATATCTCGCGTAAAAAGAAACTGTTGGAAAAGCAAAAAGAAGGAAAGAAACGTATGCGCCAGATTGGAAATGTAGAGATTCCACAGAAAGCATTTATGAGCGTTTTGAAATTAGACGAGGAAAACTGATATGGGATCTTTGGGTATTTATGTCCATGTTCCTTTTTGCGTAAAGAAGTGCAATTATTGCGATTTCTTGTCATTTCCCTTAAAAAGAGAGACGGATTGCAGTAAAGTAGAAGACTATGTGAATGCATTGCAGAAAGAACTCTGTAATCCGTTTAAAATGCCGGAGTCTCCCGCGGAGGTAGATACGATCTACCTCGGTGGTGGGACTCCGAGTCTGCTTTCGGAAAGGCAGATAGGAACGATTTTGGAGACAATAAGAAGGAAATATTTGGTAAAACCGGACGCGGAGATCACGATGGAGTGTAATCCGGGAACCGTGACCGCAGAGTCATTGCGGGCCTTTCGTGATCTGGGGATCAATCGTCTCAGTGTCGGGATCCAGTCGGCGGTGGAAAAAGAACTTTCTCTCTTGGGAAGGATTCATACCTTTTCGCAGGCGAAACAGGCAGTATTTTGGGCGAGAGAGGCTGGATTTACAAATCTGAGCGTGGATCTGATGAGTGCGATTCCCGGGCAGACGCTTGCTTCGTATGAACATTCGTTGCGGGAAATACTGGCATTGGAACCGCAGCACATTTCGTCCTATAGTTTGATCATCGAAGAAGGAACCCCATTTTTTGAAAAATATAGCAGCAATCCGCCGGTGAACGAAGACACCGATCGTAAAATGTATGAATTGACGCAGCAGATGCTTGCGGACAGAAGATATGCCCGCTATGAGATATCCAATTATGCAAGACCGGGATTTGAGAGCCGTCATAATACCAAATATTGGACCGGGGAGGATTACCTTGGTGTGGGACTTGGTGCAAGCTCGAAAATAGGAACGTTCCGCTTGAAAAATGAGACCAGTCTAAGGCAGTATATGAGCCGGCTTAGCCGGGGCGAGACGGTGGCATCGGTTGAGGAAATTCTTACGAAAGAGGACGCGCAGGTGGAATTTTTTATCCTTGGAATGCGGTGCATGAAGGGAGTTTCCCTTAGAAAATACCGGGAAAGATTTGGAGAGGATGCTTTTGTCCGATATGGAAAAACCATTGAGAAAATCTGTGATATGGGGCTTGCTGCCAGGGAGGAAGACCGGCTTTTTCTGACCGCAAAAGGAATTGATGTGAGCAATCTGGTTTTTGAGATGTTTTTCGAGTAAAATTGGAGTAAAATCCGCAAATTTGACTAGACAATAAGAGAAAAAACAGTTACAATAAATATAACTAATATTTTGTTAAGGAAGTGAACCAATGAATTCAGTATATGAGAAGGTCGAATTGTGTTATAAGCAGATTCGTACGAAAATTGATTTTGTGCCAAAGGTAGCGATTGTTTTGGGAAGCGGACTGGGTGCTTTGGCAGAAGTGATTAAAGTGGTAGATTCGATTGACTATGCTCAGATTCAGGGATTTCCTGTATCTACGGTAGATGGTCATAAAGGTCGTTTTGTATTTGGATATATCGAGCAGACTCCTGTAGTGATCATGCAGGGCCGTGTTCATTTTTACGAAGGATATGCGATCAGCGATGTGGTTCTTCCGATTCGTGTCATGAAAAAACTCGGAGCAGAAATTCTGTTTTTGACAAATTCTGCCGGTGGATTGAATACGATGTACCGTCCGGGAGATTTTATGATGATCACCGATCAGATCGCAAGTTTTATGCCGTCTCCTCTGCAGGGAGCAAATGTAGACGAGTGGGGCAGCCGTTTTCCTTCGATGGAAAATCTTTACGATACCCAGCTTTGCGAGTGCATTCGTCAGTCAGCGAGAGACTGTAATGTGCCGCTTCGTGAAGGTGTGTACGTACAGATGCGCGGACCACAGTATGAATCCACAGCAGAAGTTCGTATGTGTCAGGCAATCGGTGGAGATGCCGTTGGTATGAGTACGGCGATCGAAGCAATTGCAGGACGCCACATGGGAATGCGTGTGTGCGGATTGTCATGTATCTCCAATATGGCTTGTGGAATCAGCAAGACGCCATTGAACCATATGGAAGTGACAGAAGTTGGAGAAAAGATGGCTCCATTGTTCCGCCTGCTCGTATATAAGGCAATCAGTAAAATGACAGCAGATATGATCGAGAAGACAGAACCGACGGTAAGACCGATGGTGGCACAGCCGGTTCGACAGAGTGTGATTATTGATGATATGTAAGGAAAATAAGATACGGTTCTATCATGCCAGAATTGCGGCGATGGGACCGAATCGGGAAATTTTTACAGGAGAACTCCATGTCGAGGGAAACCGGATCACCTATGTGGGTGATGCGGAAAATGCGCCACAGAAAATGTGGGACCGCGAGATTGACGTGGAAAATGACCTTCTCCTGCCGGGATTTAAAAATGCGCATACGCATACAGCGATGACATTTCTTCGTTCGTATGCAGACGACGTGCCATTGCAGACCTGGCTGTACGAAAAAATCTTTCCGATGGAAGACAAACTTACGAAAGAGGATCAATATTGGCTGATCCGTTTGGGAATCATGGAATATCTGACAAGCGGAATTACAGCGAATTTTGATATGTACCGTGATTTTGACTGCCATGCGGAAGTGTCACGCGATGTGGGATTTCGTACGGTAATGTGCAGTGGTCTGAATGACTTCTGCAGCTCGGTAGAAGAAGTGAAAGAACAGTTTTACCGCTTAAATGAGATGTCGCCGCTGGTTTCTTGTCAACTTGGATTCCATGCGGAATATACGACAAAACGTGAAACCTTAGAACAGCTTGCCAAGGTGGCTTTGGATCTTCGCAAGCCGGTCTATACGCATATAGCAGAAACAAAGAAAGAGGTCGAGGAATGTTATGAAAAGTATCATGTTTCCCCGTTTGGGTTTTTGGATTCTATTGGTATGTTTGCTCATGGTGGCGGGGGCTTTCATGGGGGCTGGATGTCCGAAGAGGATAAGAAAATTTGCCAGAAAAACAAACTCGCGATCGTATCCAATCCGTCGTCAAATCTTAAATTAGCGAGCGGGATCGCAGATCTCTGTGGATTGATGGATGCGGGGATTCCGGTAGCATTGGGAACAGATGGACCAGCGAGCAACAATGCGCTTGATATGTTCCGGGAGATGTATCTTGCGTCGGTACTGCCGAAAGTATATCACAAAGATGCCGCAGCGATGAAGGCGGACGATGTTCTTTCGATGGCGACGACACAAGGAGCACTTGTAATGGGATTAAAGGACTGCGATTGCCTTGCAGAAGGCAAACTTGCCGATATCATACGTATTGATATGAAACGCCCGAATATGCAGCCGGAGCATGACATTCTTAAAAATCTGGTATATAGCGGAAGCAAGGAAAATGTGCGGATGACGATGGTAGATGGTAAGATTTTATACGAAGATGGACAGTTTTTCATGGATGAAGACCCATTGGATGTATATCGTCAGACGGCAAAGATTATCGAACGAATGGAGAATAATTGATTATGCCATATTTTTGCTTTATGTTATTGTTAGCATAATAAAATCACAGCAAGAGTAGAAATGAGGCATACGCATGAATAGAAAAAAGATAGTCAGAATGATGTTTTTAATGTGCCTACTCTTCGGAGCAGGTACATTTTTTTGTGGCGCAAAAACGATACAGGCACAGGAAAAAATTGTATATACGATGGAAAAGGGCAGCAGTAAAACGATTACAAAACTGCTGAAAAATCATCCCTATACAAAGAATGATCTGGCAAAGTACCGTAATCTTACGTGGAAGTCTACGCAGCCTAAGATCTTAGAAGTGAAGGCAAACCGTAAATTGGTTGCCAAAAAGAAAGGGAAAGCATATCTGCGTGGTTACGATAAAAATAAGAAAAAGGTAGTGGCTATCCGCTTGATCGTGGGAAAAACGGTAAAGAAAATTACCGTTCCATCGACTCAGATCACGATTCCGTTTGGTGGATCAGCGCGTCTGGAGGCAGCCGTCAAACCGGAAAGTGCATCCTATACAAAATTATATTACGAAGTGAAAAATCCGGAGATCATAACGGTATCTGCAAAGGGAAAAGTCACTTCTCTGGCATCCGGGAGTACCCGTGTTACGATATATTCGAAGGATGGAAACAGCAAAAAAACAGTCCGTGTCAAAGTGACAGAGGGAACGATCCGTACCACGACGAAAGGAAAGGTAAAGGGCACAAAGAGCAGCGATGCAGCTTCGTTAATCTGGTATGGAATCCCTTATGGGGCTTCGACAGGCGGAACCAATCGATGGAAAGCTCCTCAGCCAGTCAGCGCCTGGAGCGGAACATTGAATGTGCGTACTCCGAAATCGGGGGCGGCATGTTATGGAGATGGGACAAATTACAAGGGAACGGAAGATTGTCTGTATGTAAATATCTATCGTCCGAATACGACAGAAAAGAATCTGCCGGTCATGGTTTACCTGCATGGCGGCGGAAATGCGTCGGGGACAGCCAATACTGACTTTTCAAAATTTGCTGTGGCGGCGAAGGCAGTTGTTGTTTCGGTTGAGTACCGATTGGGAGCATTTGGTTACCTGAGTCATCCGGCATTGCAGACCGGAACGGCAGAGGAAAATAGTGGAAACTTTACTTTGCTTGATATCAAGGCAGCACTTCAATGGGTCCAGAGAGAAATCGGAAATTTCGGCGGAAATGCAGGAAATGTTACGCTGTCCGGTTTTTCTGCGGGAGCAAGAAATGTGATGTTCTGTATGATCTCCCCACAGATGAAGGGGTTATTTCATAAAGTAATTGCTTTTAGCGGCGGTTGTCAGACTTGTACGCCGGAGCAGGGAGAAGAATCTTCGGAGGGCAAGCTTGCGACAGTATTAGTGAACCGGGGAAGCTATGCGACGAAAGAAGAGGCATTGAAATATATTCAGTCGGCTGATAATGCAACTATCCGGGATCTGTTTTACAGTCTTACGACTGCGGAAGTTGCCAATATGTACCGTTCTTCAGCACTGCGTCTGAATCTTTTTCCACAGGGATTTAATGATGGAACGGTGATCCCGAAAGAAGGATTTTCCGTTATCGCGAGTGGCAATTATAATCGCGTGCCGGTGATCCTTGGAAGCGATGTGACAGAATTTTCCAGTTTTGCTATGAAAACGGATATTACCGGGGCATTAAGTGCGACCACAACGACTACGTATGACCGCTTGATGCAGCTGGCAATTCAGTATGGAAGTTTATTCCAATCGGAACATTATATCGAAGAGACGGCAAATCTGCTTTCACAGGATGCGCTGCATCAGCCGGTATATGCGTACCGCTTTTTGTGGGGGACGGATCCGGCAGTGACCGATGCTGCCTACAGTACCTATGTAGGAGCAGCACATGGGGTATCGAAGGATTTCCTGCGTGGATCGTATAAGAATGAAAATCCGGAACTTTCGCCGAATGCGATCCGTACAGAGAATAAAGGGGGCAGGAAAGAATTGACAAGTATTATGCAGAAATATGTAGGGGCGTTTTTGAGTAATGGTTCCCCGAATGTAACAGGATTGAATACCTGGAGCACATGGAATGCCGCAGCGGGCGTAAATAAGATCATGCTGTTTAATGCGACGGCAAAGAAGGCTTCCGCAGTAATGAGTCCGCAAATGTATTCGGATGAGGAAACCTTTGCTCAGTTAAAGGCAGAAGCAAATGAAGATGAATACCGCATATTGATGGAGGTTATGTTTAAAAACCGATTCTTTATGCCGGAAAATAAGGAATAATTTTCCCGCTTTCCGCATATCCTTTTAGTAAGACAATGTTTGCGTAAAGGGATACGCAGGAAAAGGGGGATTCTATGAAAAGAAATACACAGACCATGGACGGCAATATGGCAGCAGCGTATGTATCGTATGCATTTACCGAGGCGGCAGCAGTATATCCGATTACACCATCTTCACCGATGGCAGAATATACAGAAAAATGGGCGGCAAAGGAAAAGAAAAATGCGTTTGGACATGCTCCGCTCATCCGGCAGATGCAGTCGGAAGCAGGGGCGGCCGGTGCCCTTCATGGGATATTGCAGGCAGGAGCTCTTGGGACGACATACACGGCATCCCAGGGGCTTCTTTTGATGGTACCAAATTTATATAAAATGGCAGGGGAACTACTTCCGGCAGTCATTCACGTGGCGGCGAGAGCTTTGGCAACACATGCGCTGTCCATTTTCTGCGATCATTCCGATATTTACGCCTGTCGTCAGACTGGTTGTGCAATTCTCTGTGCGTCAAGTGTGCAGGAAGTGATGGATCTGGGGGCGGTCGCGCATATCGCGGCGATTCAGGGGCGCATTCCATTTCTTCACTTCTTTGATGGATTCCGTACGTCACATGAGATTCAGAAAATCGAAGTGTGGGATGAGGCTTCTCTACGGGAAATGATACCTTTTGAAGCGGTGGATGCCTTTCGGAAACGGGCATTGAATCCGGAACACCCGGTACAGCGCGGCACAGCACAAAACCCTGACATATTTTTCCAAGTGCGGGAAGCGGCAAACGGATATTATGACAGACTGCCGGAAATCGTCGAAAATACGATGAATGAGGTCAATGAACGCGCAGGGACAGAGTATCATTTATTTGATTATTATGGAGATAAAGAGGCGACACATGTTATTGTGGCGATGGGGTCGGTCTGTGAGACGATCAAAGAGACGATTGATGCCATGCAGCAGGCGGGAAGAGAAAAGATCGGGCTTGTGCAGGTGAGGTTGTTCCGCCCGTTTTCAAAGAAACATCTGCTTGAGGCACTTCCGAAAAGTGTAAAACAGACTACGGTGTTAGACCGCTCTAAAGAGCCGGGAGCCGTGGGCGAGGCATTGTATCTTGATATTGTGGCGGCATTAAAGGATAGTCCATATGCGTCGGTTCCGGTATTTGGAGGAAGATACGGTTTGGGATCAAAGGATGTCACACCGGGGGATATTGCGGCGGTTTACAAAAATTACCATACAAAGAATTTTACGATAGGGATCTGTGATGATGTGACGCATCTTTCGCTGAAACCGTATCCGGTGGAAATGACCGGAGAACGCGCTTATGAGTGCAAATTCTGGGGAATGGGTGCCGATGGGACAGTAGGAGCAAATAAAAACTCGATCAAGATCATCGGGGAAAATACGCCGCTTCAGGTGCAGGCTTATTTTGAATACGATTCACGGAAATCCGGCGGTGTTACGATTTCGCATCTGCGGTTTGGAAAACAGCCGATTCGTTCGGCATATCGTGTTCATCAGGCGGATTTTGTCGCGTGCCACATGCCCGCGTATCTGGAATGCTATGACATGGTTCAGGATCTGCGGCAAGGCGGCACATTTTTATTAAACTGCCCGTGGACTTCGGAAGAGGCAGCGGAAAGACTGCCGGCAAAGGTAAAGCGGATATTGGCAGAAAAAGAAATCCGGTTTTACTGCATTGATGGATTTGCGATTGGGAAAGAAATCGGGTTAGGTGGACGGATCAATACAATCCTGCAGGCGGCATTTTTTGCAATCAGTGGGATACTGCCGGCAGAAAAGGCCCGAGATCTTTTGAAAGAAGCGGCAGAAAAAACATACGGGAAAAAAGGACAGGCAGTCGTAGAACAGAACTGGAAAGCGATTGAAGAAGGAATGACAAAATTCCGGAAAATCGAAGTGAAAGAAGAGTGGAAAAAACTGGAAGATAAAAAAACAGAAAAACAAGAAGAACCGACTTCGTTTTTGCATTATGTAAAAACGATTCAGAGAAAAATGAATTCACAGCGGGGAGATGAGCTGCCGGTTTCCGAATTTGTCGAATATGCAGATGGCACGATGCCGGTAGGAACGGCTGCTTTTGAAAAACGCGGAGTAGGGATCCAGAGCCCGCGATGGAATCCGGAAGGGTGCGTCCAATGCAATGCGTGTTCGCTGGTGTGCCCGCATGCCTGCATTCGTCCGCTGGTGATCCGTGAAGAGGAGCGGGAACACGCCCCAGAGGGAACCTTTACGGAACTTCGTGGGATGGACAACCGGCTCTTTGCGATTACCGTATCTCCGCTCGATTGTACCGGGTGTGGAAATTGTGCGGACATCTGCCCGGGAAATAAGAAAAACAATGTACTGGAAATGATCCCATCCGGTGAGGCGATGGGGCAGCAGCCATTGTACGATTATGGAGAATCTTACGAAAATGATTCCGGAGTTTTGAATAAATTTCCGGAAACGACGGTAAAGGGAAGCCAGTTTAAAAAGCCGTTGCTGGAGTATTCCGGAGCGTGTGCCGGATGCGGGGAGACACCGTATGCGAAGCTCGTAACACAGTTATTTGGAGAACGGCTGTATATCGCCAACGCAACCGGGTGTTCCTCTATCTGGGGAGGTTCCGCTCCATCGTGTGCCTATACGGTAAATGCGCAGGGAAAAGGGCCGGCCTGGGCGAATTCGCTGTTTGAAGACAATGCAGAATTTGGATTTGGTATGATGATGGCACAGAAGGCCCTTCGCAAACGGGTATTTGAGGCGGCAAATGACCGCCTGAGAGAAGCGGAAGGCGAAGAAAAGGAAGTTTTGCAATCCTATCTGGGAAGCTGGTCAGAGGGGACGCAAAATGCCATTGCGGTGCAGAAAATGACAGCATATTACGAGCAATTGGAAAATCCGAACCGTTTACAGCAGGAGATTGTGCAGTTAAAAGATTTTGCTTCGAAAAAGAGCCAGTGGGTCTTCGGAGGAGACGGCTGGGCGTACGATATCGGCTATGGTGGGCTGGATCACGTGCTTGCGAGCGGTGAGGACATTAACATTCTTGTCTTTGATACCGAAGTGTATTCGAACACCGGAGGACAGGCCTCTAAAGCGACTCCGCAGGGAGCGGTTGCCCAGTTTGCGTCACAGGGAAATGAGAAAGAAAAGAAAAATCTGGCGGCTATTGCAATGTGCTATGACAATGTGTATGTGGCACAGGTCGCACTTGGCGCGGATTACAATCAGACGATCAAAGCTTTGGTGGAAGCGGAAGCACATGACGGTCCGTCGTTGATCCTTGCGTACGCACCATGTATCAATCATGGCATACGAAAAGGTATGGGAAAAGCAGTTGAAGAGGAAAAAAATGCGGTGCTTTCCGGGTATTGGCATTTGTTCCGTTTTATTCCGGAACGAGGCAGAAGGGGAGAAAATCCATTTGTCTTGGATTCCAGAGAACCCAAACTTTCGTATGAGGAATTTTTGAAGGGAGAGCTGCGTTACGAGAGGCTTTTGTGGGAAAATCCGGAACGGGCTGAGACACTTTTTGCCAAAGCGGCACAAAAAGCCAAAGAAAAATATGAAAAGCTGAGGGAGATATCCTTGCAATAATCCGTAAAATGGTGTATAAATATTCATAGAGGTTTTTTTAAAATGGAAAACCATGGGGAAATTGAAATAGAGAACAATGGAGGAAAGAAAACATGGAATTAACAAGTGTACGAAGCTTTTTTCGTGACCGCGAACAATATATCGGAAAGGAAGTAGTGACCGGCGGCTGGGTGCGAAGCATCCGTGCGTCAAAAACATTTGGATTTATCGTTGTCAATGACGGAACATTTTTTGAGCCGATTCAGGTAGTGTATAGTGATACTCTGGACAACTTTGAAACGATTTCTAAATTAAATGTGGGTGCTGCCGTAATCGTAAAAGGAACTCTGGTAGCGACACCGGAAGCAAAGCAGCCATTTGAGATTCAGGCATCCAGTGTAGAGATTGAAGGCGCTTCCAGCGGAGATTATCCGCTTCAGAAGAAGAGACATTCTTTTGAGTACCTGCGTACGATCAGCCATCTGCGTCCGAGAACAAATACATTTCAGGCGGTATTCCGTGTACGTTCTTTGATTGCTTATGCAATTCACAAATTTTTCCAGGAACGTGAATTTGTATATGTTCATACACCATTGATTACCGGAAGTGACTGTGAAGGTGCCGGAGAAATGTTCCAGGTTACCACGCTGGATCTGAATAATGTGCCGAAAAATGAAGATGGCAGCATTGATTACAGCCAGGATTTCTTTGGCAAAGAGACCAATCTGACCGTAAGCGGACAGCTCAATGGCGAGACTTATGCACAGGCATTTAAAAATATTTATACCTTTGGTCCGACATTCCGTGCGGAAAATTCCAATACGACCCGTCATGCGGCAGAATTTTGGATGATCGAGCCGGAAATCGCATTTGCTGACTTGCAGGATGATATGATTCTGGCAGAGAGTATGTTAAAATATGTCATCCGCTATGTGCTGGAAAATGCACCGGAAGAGATGGATTTCTTTAACCGTTTTGTGGACAAGGGACTGATTGAAAGACTGGAGCATGTTGCAAATTCAGAATTTGCGCATGTTACATATACAGAAGCAATTGAAATTCTTGAGAAAAACAATGACAAATTCGAGTACAAAGTATCCTGGGGCGCAGATCTTCAGACAGAGCATGAACGTTATCTGACAGAAGAAGTATTTAAACGCCCGGTATTTGTAACGGATTATCCGAAAGAGATCAAGGCATTTTACATGAAAATGAACGAAGATGGAAAGACTGTTGCAGCGATGGACTGTCTGGTTCCGGGAATCGGCGAGATCATC
This sequence comes from Lachnoclostridium sp. UBA5890, assembly GCA_002431395.1. Lineage (GTDB taxonomy): Bacteria > Bacillota > Clostridia > Lachnospirales > Lachnospiraceae > Eubacterium_F. The sequence goes on along the minus strand of DJEU01000020.1, from coordinate 26,919 downwards.
GGTGGAAGCCAGCGTGAAGACGATTATGATAAATTGGTCGCACGTATGGAAGAATGCGGACTGCGCAAAGAGGACTATGAGTTCTATCTTGATTTGAGAAAATACGGTTCTACCCGTCATGCCGGATTTGGTCTTGGATTTGAGAGATGTGTGATGTACCTGACAGGAATGTCCAACATCCGTGACGTCATTCCATTCCCAAGAACTGTAAATAACTGTGATTTATAGGAGGCAGAAATGAAGGTACCTGAAGGTTATCAATCCGCCCTTGATGTCCGTGAGACAGAAGTGGCGATTAAAGAAGTAAAAGATTTTTTTGAGAGAGCATTGGCGACAAATCTGAATCTGACACGTGTGTCAGCACCGTTGTTCGTAGCACCGGAAACGGGATTGAACGATGATCTGAATGGCGTGGAACGCCCGGTTTCTTTTGGAATCCGCGAGCAGAATGACCGCGTTGTACAGATTGTACATTCTCTGGCAAAATGGAAACGCCACGCATTAAAACGATACGGATTTTCCGTTGGGGAAGGATTGTATACCGATATGAACGCAATCCGCCGCGATGAGGATACCGACAATATCCATTCGATCTTTGTCGATCAGTGGGATTGGGAACGTATTATAGAGAAGGCACAGAGAAACGAAGAGACATTGAAAGAAATCGTACGCAAAGTATACCAGTCTCTGCAGGAGACAGAGGATTATATGTCCGTACAATATTCTTACATAAAGAAAACACTTCCACAGGATATCACTTTTGTTTCGACGTATGAACTGGAAGAAAAATATCCGGAAAAGACGCCGAAAGAGAGAGAATATCTGGCAGCCAAAGAGCATGGTGCGATTTTCCTTATGAAGATCGGAGACAAGCTGGCAAGTGGTGAACCACATGACGGACGTGCGCCGGATTATGATGACTGGTCATTGAACGGCGATATCATCGTGTATTATTCGGTTTTGGATATTGCACTGGAGCTTTCTTCCATGGGAATCCGCGTGGATGAAAAAGCATTGGAAGAGCAGTTGAAAAAAGCCGGCTGCGAAGAAAGGGAAAATCTTCCATTCCAGAAAGAAGTGCTGGAAGGCAAACTGCCATATACCATCGGAGGAGGAATCGGACAGTCCCGTATCTGTATGTTCTTCCTGAGAAAAGCGCACATCGGTGAGGTACAGGCATCCCTGTGGCCGGATGAGATGGTGGAAGAAGCGGAGAGAGGGAACATTCACTTACTGTAGAAAAGAGGTCTAATATGGATAATTTTACATTTTATGCACCAACCTATTTTGATTTTGGAAAAGGCGCAGAGGCGCATGTCGGTCAGCTGATCCGTCGTTTTGGTGGAACCAAAGTGCTTCTTCATTACGGTGGAGGCTCCATCAAACGTTCCGGTTTGTATGACCGTGTGACAAAATGTCTGAAAGACGAAAAAATTGATTTTGTGGAACTTGGCGGGGTAAAGCCAAATCCGCGAAGTGGTTTGGTTTATGAAGGCATAGAATTGTGCAAAAAAGAGGGTGTCGATTTTATTCTTGCTGTAGGCGGCGGAAGCACGATCGACTCTTCCAAAGCAATTGCTGCAGGAACTTGCTATGATGGTGATTTCTGGGATTTCTATGAAAAGAAGGCAACGATTGAGAAGGCACTTCCGATCGGAACAATCCTGACGATCGCAGCAGCCGGATCCGAAGGATCTATGAATACCGTGATCAATAATGAAGAGACCGGATTTAAGAAAGGGGCAGCTTCCGAGCATCTTCGCCCGAAATTTTCTATCATGAATCCGGAATTGACCTGCACGCTGCCACCATATCAGTCGGCAGCAGGAGCGACGGACATTATGATTCATATCTGTGAGCGTTATTTTTCCAATACGGAAGAAGTGGAAATCACAGACCGTCTTTGTGAAGCAGTATTAAAGACAATAATCTTTGAGGCACCTCGTATTATCGAGGATCCAAATAACTATGAGGCTCGTGCCAATATTATGTGGGCAGGAATGCTTGCGCACAATAATGTATGTGGTGTCGGACGTGTTCAGGACTGGGCAAGCCACCATATCGAACATGAACTTTCTGCGATGTACGATGTGACACACGGCGCCGGACTTGCGGTAATTACACCGGCATGGATGCGCTATGTGCTTAAGATCAATCCACATAAATTAGTGCAGTTTGCTACCCGAGTATGGGACATTGAACCACAGGAGACAGACGAAGCAACGGCATTAAAAGGAATCGAAGCGTTTGAGGCATTTTTAAAGAAAATCGGTATGCCGCTTACGTTTGAAGAAATTGGAGCCAAAGCGGAAGATATCGACCGGATGACGGAAAAACTTCTTGGAAAGCGTAAGACAGAAGGTAATTATGTAAAACTTGCAAGTGATGATGTAAAGAAAATCTATCATTTTGCAGCAGAACGCAAGCCGGAATGAGATTGAAATCTGGAGGAAAGCCATGAGAGATCAGAATGAATTTATGCGGCAGATGCTTGACCTCGTTGAGTTTGCCAAGACAAATGAAAACCGCATTACCAAAGAACAGGTGGATGATTTCTGCCAGGATATGAAATTGCAGAAATCCCAGCTTAAACTGGTATATGAATTTCTGGAAGAACATCATATCGAGGTGGAAGGCGTCACGGCGAAAGAAGCATTTAGCACAAAAGAGGGCAAAGATCCTTCGATGAATACCGAGGATTCCCGGTATATTACAGTATACCGCCGAGAACTGCGTGAATTGGAACCTTGTTCAGAAGAAGAGAGACAGATGTTGTACGAGCGGCTTTTGGCAGGTGAGGCGGAGGTTTCTCACCGCGTGGTAGAATCCCATCTGCAGCGCGTGGTAACCCTGGCGACAAAATATAAAAACCGCGGTGTACCATTGGAAGATCTGATCCAGGAAGGCAATCTGAGTCTTTTGCTGGCAGTCGAGGAACTTTGTGGAAACACCGAAGTTCTCGATGTGAAAAAAGAACTTGACCGGTATGTGAAGAGCCGGATGATCGAACTTGCCGATGAGCAGATGGCAAGTAAAGGCATGGAAAATACTATCGTTGCGAAGACGAACCTGATTCACGAGGCGACCAAAGTGCTCGCGGAAGAATGGGGACGTTTGGCAACATTGGAAGAACTGGCAGATTATACCAAAATGCCGGAAGAAGAAATCAGTATGTATGTTGATCTTGCGTTAGATGAGATCCACATCGGCAGAGAATAAGTGACGGAGCAGTTATGAGATATGAGGACAGCATTCGCCAGATAAAAGGCGTCGGAGAAAAAGCAGAACAGCGTTTCCATAAATTGGATATTTGGAATGTCGGAGACCTTTTGGAACATTATCCAAGAGAATACGATAAATTTCATGATCTGGTTAAGATCGCAGACGTAAAAGAAGGCGAGATGGCGGCTGTAGAAGGCGTTATGGCGTGCCGTCCTTCGATTCATACGACCGCAAGGCTGAAAATCTTATCCATGGTGCTCGAAGATGAAACCGGCCGGATTACGGTTACGTGGTTTAATATGCCGTTTTTAGCAAACCGGCTGAAAATGGGAACCCGTTATATTCTTCGAGGGAAAGTTGGCCGCAAAAACGGAAAACTTGTGCTCGAACAGCCGAAAATGTATAGTAAAAATGAATTTTTCAAGCAGGTTGGAAGGATGCATCCGATCTATCCTTTGACCGCAGGGCTTACAAATCATGCTGTCGAAAAGGCAGTGCGTGATGCCATCGGTTCGCTGGAAGGGGCTGCAGAATTTCTGCCTGCTGATCTTCGGAAACGTCAAAATCTTCTTGCATATCGTAAGGCAATTCATGACATCCATTTCCCGAAAAATCAGCTGGAATATCGAAAGGCCAGAAAACGGCTTGTATTTGATGAGTTTTTTCTATATCAGGCAGCCTTACAGGCAATCCGCATCAAAAATTATAAGCCGAGTTCTCATGTCATGACGAAAAACAAAAGCCTGGAAGAATTTGTAAATGATTTACCCTATAAACTGACAGCGGCACAAAAAAGAGTTTACGAAGAAATTGAAAAAGATATGACCGGCGGAATGACAATGAACCGTCTGGTGCAGGGGGATGTTGGCTCGGGGAAGACCGTAGTTGCCGTGATGGCGTTATTCCTTGCCGTGTGCAATGGAGAGCAGGGAGCCTTTATGGTGCCGACGGAAGTGCTTGCGATGCAGCATAAGGAATCCTTGGAGGCAATGCTTGCCCCATATGGAGTAAAGATCGGGCTCTTGATCGGCTCGATGACAGCCAAAGAAAAGCGGGAGGGAAAGCAGAAATTGGCAGAAGGCGAATGGAATATTGTCGTGGGAACTCATGCGATATTGCAGGATAATGTGGAATTTGCGGATCTTGCCCTTGTCATCACAGATGAACAGCATCGTTTCGGGGTGCGGCAGCGCGAAAAATTGATGGAAAAAGGAGATACACCGCATGTCCTTGCGATGAGTGCGACGCCGATTCCGCGGACGCTTGCCCTGGTATTGTATGGAGATATGGATTTGTCCATCATGGACGAACTTCCTGCCAACCGTCTGCCCATTAAAAACTGTGTCGTGGGAACGGATTACCGCCCGCAGGCGTACCGGTTTATGAAAGATCAGATTGAAAAGGGACGACAGGTGTATATCATCTGTCCGATGGTTGAAGAAAAAGAAGAGGTTGCACTTGAGAGTGTAGTGATGTATTCGGAACAGTTGAAGGAGATTTTTCCTGCCGGAATTACGATCGAATGTCTGCATGGGAAAATGAAGCCGAAAGAAAAAAATGAAGTGATGCAGCGGTTTATCGAGGGAACGACGGATATCCTCGTGTCGACGACGGTTATCGAAGTCGGGATTGATGTTCCGAATGCGACAGTAATGATGATTGAAAATGCAGAGCGTTTTGGCCTTGCCCAGCTTCACCAGCTGCGCGGCCGTGTTGGACGTGGAAAAGAGCAGTCTTACTGTATTTTAATGTATGGAAAAGAGAGCAAAGAAGGAAAAGAACGTTTGTCTATCCTTGCCGGCTCCAACGACGGTTTTGAGATCGCCAGAGAAGATCTGAAACTGCGCGGCCAGGGAGATTTCTTCGGTGTGATGCAAAGCGGGGACAAGCTGTTTTCACTTGCGGATATCTATGAAGATGCGCCGGTGTTAAAAGCGGCAAACGAGGAAGCAAAGAATTATGCCTTTGATGAGATCACGATGTTTTATAAGAAAAATCGACGTCTGGTGGAAAAATTAAATTCCTATATGGGAAATGTTTCGTTATAAAACAGTTGAAAAATAGTTCAATATCGTTTACAATGATGTTGGGATGAAAAATATTTGCAAGGGAGAAAAACTATGCGAGTAATTGCAGGGACAGCCCGCAGGCTGCCATTGATTGCACCGGAAGGGAAAGATACACGGCCTACGACAGACCGGATTAAAGAGACTTTATTTAACATCATTCAGGACGATGTTCCCGGAGCGATGTTTTTGGATTTATTTAGTGGAAGTGGTGCCATTGGGATCGAAGCATTGAGCCGTGGCGCAAAACAGGCATATTTGGTAGAATTTGGAAAAGAACCACTGCGATGCATTAAAGCAAATCTGGCAAAGACACATTTGGAAGATCAGGCGGTAGTGCTTCCGGTAGAAGTGACCTATGCGGTTTCTAAGCTGGAAAAGCAGGGGACAACCTTTGATATTATTTATGCGGATCCACCCTACCGAAAAGGATTTGAAGAAAAACTGGCACAATTGATCGGACAGTCAGATATTGTAAAAGAAGATACCTTGGTGATTTTTGAATCTGCCCTTGAAACTCCGATTGATTTTATTGATGAAGATGTATATGAGATTGAAAAAGTAAAGGAATATAAGACGAATAAGCACATTTTTCTGCGCGTAAAGAAGGAAAGATAGAAAGGATCAGGTAAAATATATGAACCCATCAAGAATTGAAAAAGCGATAGACGAAATCTACGATTATGTAGAAAATTGTAAACCGGCAAAATTGGCACCCAATAAGGTGACGGTTGCGAAAGATGAATTGTATGATCTTCTCGATGCACTTCGTATGTGTGCACCGGAGGAAATCCGTACATATCAGAAGATTATTAATAACAGAGATCAGATTTTAGCGAAAGCCAATGCCGAAGCAGAGCAGATCCGCAGTCAGGCACAGCAGGAGACAGCACAGCTTTTGAATGAAAGTGATCTGGTACAGAGTGCGTATGCGCAGGCAGAACAGATTATGGCGCAGGCACAGAGCCAGGCAGAGCAGATTTTAAATCAGGCAGTGCAGGAGAGCGATCAGGTGCGTACCTCTGCGTTGTATTATACAAGTGATCTGCTTTCTCAGGCAGGAAGAAATATCGAAACTTCTTTGAAAGAGATGGAAAGCAAGTCCACCATGCTTATCAGCGCATTGAAACAGGATATCGAAGTAATTAAGGCAAACCGCAGCGAATTGATGTCTCAGATCCAGGGCGGCTCAACACAGCAGCCAGAGCAGGCACAGGAAGAAAGCGAAGAAACCGCTGAATAATTTGCTGCCGGCATACCAGAAGATAGGCAGCCCATTCTTTTGAAGCACACTATTGGTCTGCGCCATCGCGCACAGACCGCCGAAGGAAGTGATGGCAAGAGAAAGGGCTGTTTTTATTGGGGAATCCGCGAGACTTTGGCATAACAGATGGTTTCCTGTCGTGATTTCCAGAATCCCGCACAAAAGGGAAGTCGGGAGAGCCCCGAAAAACATCGTTTGCTTCAAGAAAGAAGTGAGAACGGAAAAAACGAGGATATAACATCCGATTTTGATGAGAAGTTCTGCGGAATGATTTAATTCAAGGTCAAATTGGTCGAAAAGCGATAAGGAGTCTGAGGACTCTTTTTTTTCTGCGCTTTTTGGAAGAAAATGGGCGTTCGCCGGCGTTTTTCGAAGAAGAAGCCAGGTACAGAAGCTTCCTAAGAAGGAGGAAACCAATAGCAGGAGATAAAAAACATAACGTTCGGTTCCGAGGTGCAGGAGAGAGCCACCCACAAAATAAATGACAAACATCGGACTGGCATTGTTGGTAAAACCGGAAAAGAAAATGGCACTGCGATAAGAGAGAACTCCTTTTTGATAGAGTTCGCCCGAAAGTTTTGCACCAATCGGGTACCCGGATAAAATACCGGCAAACAAAAGGAAATATTTGGAAAAAGAACCGCTGGTATATGTGCGGATCAGGGAGGTGCAGAGGCAGAAGGGAAAGAGGGACGGAAGTACGACGGTGGCCCATAAAAAAAGACCATCTTTTGCTCCGCTGCAAACCGTTTCCGGAAACAGCAGAAGAAAAGCCAGGATAAAAAACAGAAAAAAAAGCATGGGTGCCCCTCCGAAATTGTATTGGTATAACGTATGTATAATTTTCTCAAATATGCCACATACTAGAAGAAAAAAGGAGTGGTCGGATGTCTTCATTTGCGATTGTGACAGATTCTACGGCAAATCTGCCAAAACCATTTATTGAAAAACAAGGTATTTATGTACTGCCACTTACGTGGATCGCCGGTGAAAAAGAATATAGCGGGAGTATTGAGGGAGAAAGAGAATCCTATGCGTTGTTTTACGAGAAACTGCGGAAGGAAAAACGTATCTCAACGTCAATGACTAACCAGAGAGCGGCGAAAAAACTGGTACAAAAACTGCTGGCAGAAGGAAAAGATATTTTGTATATTGGATTGTCATCGAAATTGAGTGGTACATTTCATATGATGGAGCGGGTGCTTAGTTATGAAGCAAAAAAATATCCGGAGAGGAAATGGTATGCGGTCGATAGTTTTGCGATAGGTTTGGGCGAGGGGAGTCTGGTGTTTGATGCGGTAAAGATACGTAGGCGCGGCGAAGAAATTGGTGCGGCATATGCCTGGTGCTGTCAGAGAAGATGGCGTCTGCATACGCTTTTTACGGTGGATGATCTCGGCTTTTTACGGCGCAGTGGACGCGCTAATGCGGTGCTTTCCACTGCTGGAAGTGTGTTAAAGATAAAACTGCTGTTTTCGATGCAGGATGGCGGTAAACTGCATCAGGTCGGAAAAGTGCGTGGAAGAAAAAAGGCATTGCAGGAGTTGACGACACTCGCATTGACAGGCCTGACAGAACCGCAGACCATTTATATCAGTCATGGAGACTGTCACGAGGATGCTTGCTATGTGGCAAAACAGATGGAAAAGTCAGAATTTGTGAAAAAGATTATCATGCAGCCATTGGATCCGGTCTCTGCTTGTCATACCGGACCGAATTCCATCGGAATATTTTTTGTGTAAAATTGCCTTTTTGCTATTGAAATTTCATATCCACAGTTGTATAATTAAAAAGTATGATTTTTTGTAACGACTTCGTTACGGATTTGAAAATAAAAGCAGAAAGAAGGAAAAATGATGAAAGTTTTAGTAATCAATTGTGGAAGTTCATCTTTGAAATATCAATTGATTGATGCACAGACAGAAAAGGCATTGGCAGTAGGTCTCTGTGAGAGAATCGGAATCGACGGACGTTTGAACCATACTCCGGCAGGTGGAGAAAAGGTGGTTATCAATAAGGATATGCCAGACCATGAAGTAGCTGTTCAGATGGTATTGGACGAACTGACAGACGAAAAATATGGTGTAATCAGTGATTTGAAAGAAATTGATGCAATTGGTCATCGTGTTGTACATGGTGGAGAAAAATTTGCTTCTTCTGTAGTAATAAATGATGAAGTTATGGCAACAATCGAAGAGTGTAACCCACTTGCGCCGCTTCACAATCCGGCAAACCTGATCGGAATCCGTGCGTGCCAGGCAATTATGCCGGGTGTGCCAAATGTAGCGGTATTTGATACCGCTTTCCATCAGACGATGGAGCCAACCGCATTTATGTATGGACTTCCATATGAATGCTATGAAAAATATAAAGTACGTCGTTATGGTTTCCACGGAACAAGCCATAGTTTCGTATCCAAACGTGCGATCGCACTGGCAGGACTGGATCCTGAAAATTCCAAAGTGATCGTATGCCACCTTGGAAATGGTGCCAGCGTATCTGCAGTAAAAAATGGTAAATCCGTAGATACCAGTATGGGACTTACACCACTCGAAGGTCTGGTAATGGGTACACGTAGTGGAGACATTGACCCGGCAATCATCGAGTATCTTGCTCATGCAATGGATAAATCTTTGGAAGAAGTAATGAAGATTTTGAACAAAGAGTCCGGTGTATATGGTCTTTCCGGTGTTTCCAGCGACTTCCGTGACTTGGAAAAAGCAGCCGATGAGGGAAATAAGAAAGCACAGCTTGCACAGGATGTATTTGGATATCGTGTAGCAAAATATATTGGTGCGTATACAGCAGCGATGAATGGTGTCGATGCAATCGCATTTACCGCTGGACTTGGTGAGAACAACGGTATCATGCGTGAGTATGTATGCAGCTTCCTTGGATATCTCGGTGTAGAGATTGACAAAGAGAAGAATGGTGTTCGTGGAGAAGAGACAATTGTTTCTACACCAAACAGTAAAGTAAAAGTTTTGGTTGTTCCAACAAATGAAGAGCTTGCTATCGCACGTGAGACCATGGAATTGGTTAAATAATATTTAAAAAATGTATTGACAAATAACCGCATTGACGGTATAATGGTAAAAGTGTTTTGAGTTTTTAAGGAGGTGTAAAGACATGTCAATCTGTCCTAAGAATAAATCTTCAAAAGCAAGAAGAGACAAACGTAGAGCAAACTGGAAAATGACTGCTCCTACTTTAGTTAAATGCAGCAAATGTGGAGAACTGATGGTGCCACATCGTGTATGCAAAAACTGCGGCAGCTACAATAAAAAAGAGATTATTGCAGCAACTGAGTAATGAACATAGTAGTTTATGGTCAGGGCTTATCATCGTTTTTGGTTGATAAGCCCTGTTTGTTTTCATGAAGAGGATGTGAATGAATGAGTAAAGTTTGCATTATTACAGATAGTAATAGCGGAATTACACAAAGTGAAAGTAAAGAATTGGGAATTGTAGTGATCCCGATGCCTTTTTATATTAATGAAGTACAGCATTTTGAAGATATTGATATGACCCAGGAACAGTTTTATGAGGCGTTGATGGATGAAAAGACCGAAGTGTCGACATCACAGCCGTCTCCGGATACGATCATGCAGACATGGAGAGAAAATTTGAAAGAGTATGACGAGATCGTGCATATTCCGATGTCGAGTGGAATCAGCAGTTCCTGTTCGACGGCGATGATGTTAGCACAGGAAGAAGAGTTTGAGGGCAAGGTTTTTGTCGTTGACAATCAGCGTATCTCGGTTACCCAGAGAAGAAGTGTGCAGCAGGCAAAAGAACTTGCAGAGCGGGGATACAGCGCAAAAGAGATTCATGATATCTTGTTTAGGGACAAGTTCCAGAGCAGTATTTATATTATGGTAAATACGTTGAAATATCTGCGAAAAGGTGGTCGTTTGACACCGGCAGTCGCAGCGATCGGAACTGTTCTTCGCATCAAACCGGTTCTTCAGATTCAGGGAGAAAAACTGGATTCGTATGCAAAAGTAAAAACGTTGAAACAGGCTAAGACGACGATGCTTAAAGCAATCCGCTCGGATTTTGAAAAACGTTTCTCAAACGAAGAGATGGAGATTGATATCGCTTATACATACGATAAAGCGGAAGCAGATAAATTTAAAGAAGAAATTCTTCAGGAGTATCCGAATGCCAAAGTGTATATGGATCCCCTGTCGCTGAGTGTGTCCTGCCATATCGGACCTGGAGCACTTGCGGTAGCACTTTCTAATGTGCCAAAAGAGTTACGTGAATAATAAGAAAAAGGGCAGTTGTCATATCGCTATGATAACTGCCTTTTTAAAAAACAAAATTAATTTTTACTTATCGGATGATTTCACATAAACGTCAACATCGTCATCGTCGTCAAAATCGTCGTCAAATTCGTCATAATCAAAATCACCATCAAAATCATCTAAATAACGAGGTGTCATATGACGGTATACAGCATAAGCGATTGCTGCTACGGAAGCAACAGCTCCGATAATAGCAAGTACCCACAAAATGCAGGATTTTCTTTCTTCCTCTGCTTTATTTTTTGAAATAAGCTGACTGATTTTTGCGTTATTCATAAGATCATCAAATTTTCCACACATAATCACTACCATCCTTTCCTGAAAAGTTGTGTTTTATATCCTTTTGTATTAGTATAGCATATCCGCGCAAAATATACTAGTAGATTTTCATTTTTTTTCGTAACTATTCAGGATCAATG
>DJEU01000020.1:11689-15509 GCA_002431395.1 Lachnoclostridium sp. UBA5890 | reverse complement strand
CATTTTTAGCCTTGTCAAAGGCGAGAAAGAACACGAAGTGTTCGAAATGCGAATGTGCGGGAAGGGGGCCTGAATAGTTACTTGATCTTTAATAATTTGGCAAACGAAGCACGAAGCTTACGCTGTCCCATGGTATCAAAGTCAACAACAACTTCGTAGTCTGAGCCAAGTGGCTTCAAAGAGCGGACAATACCATTGCCAAATTTGATATGATAAACGGAGTCTCCTTCACCGTAATCCGGGGTACCGTTTGCCTCCGGTTTCTTTACTCCTTTTTGGATATAAGGATTTCCCGCAAATGGATTTTTTGACCCTTTGGAGTATATTTTTGCCGGTGAGAAAATGTCATCCAATGTGGCAGTACGATCGATCGAAGGGCGCGAGTTCGCGCGCGGCCGTGTGTCGACACCCTGTGTCTGCTTTAACAGATAACGAGGAATCTCGCTGATAAAGCGGGAAGGGAAGTTGAAGTTTGGCTGGCCGTTTTTCATGCGCTGCATCGCACAAGTCAGTGTCAGATTTTTCATGGCACGGGTGATCGCTACGTAGCACAGGCGGCGTTCTTCTTCAATCTCATCATCGGAGAGATCGTAGAGAGCCATGGCACTTGGAAATACATTTTCTTCCATTCCACAGACGTATACATTTGGAAATTCCAGTCCTTTGGCACTGTGAATCGTCATTAGAAGGACTTGTTCAGCATCGTCTTCTACAGTGTCAATATCAGCAACTAAGGCGATATTTTCAAGAAGTCCGTTGAGAGAAGCGGCTTCATCGGAAGTTTCTTCCTCACAGTCTGTCTGATATTGTGCGACTTTGTTTACCAAAGCATCCAGGTTTTCAAGGCGGGCATTGGCTTCTACAGTTTCCTCGGCTTCCAGATCTTTGACATACCCGGTCGCTTCAAAAATTTCATCCATTAATTCTGGCAGAGTCAGTTCATCGTCATCCAGGGCATGGCGAAGCCGCTCAATCAGTGTGACAAAGGAAAAGATCTTTGTCGCAGCACGTCCACAGCCGTCAATATAATCTGCCTGAGTGAGGGCCTCATAGAAGCTCATATCATTGTCAATTGCATAATTTGTGATACGCTGGATCGTCGTGGCTCCGATACCGCGTTTAGGTACATTGATGATTCGTTTGACAGCGATGTCATCCGCAGGGTTGTTGATCGTTTTCAAGTAACATAATATATCCTTAATTTCCTTACGGGAGTAGAAGTTGATCGCTCCCACGATGCGGTAAGGAATGCTTTCCTGTACCAGTTTTTCCTCAAATACACGTGACTGGGCATTTGTTCGGTAAAGGACTGCAAAATCGGAATAAGAAGCTCCTTGATTTCTTACTTTTTCCGCAATATCTCCGGCAATACCGGCGGCTTCTTCGTATTCATTGCCAAATTGAACATAACGGATCGGCTCGCCTTCTTCCTGATCTGTCCACAGCGTTTTCGCCTTTCGGGAAGCATTGTGGCGAATCACTTCATTGGCGGCTTCCAGAATCCGTTTTGTGGAACGGTAGTTCTGTTCAAGACGGATGACTTCCGCTTGTGGAAATACCTTTTCAAAGTTCAGAATATTCATAATATTGGCACCGCGGAATTTGTAGATGGACTGGTCATCATCGCCGACAACACACAAATTCTGGTAACGGGAGGCGAGAAGGCTGAGCAGTGTAAACTGAGCCGTGTTCGTATCCTGGTATTCATCTACAAGGAGATAGCGGAAGCGTTCCTGATACTGGCGCAGGACTTCCGGTTTTTTTTGAAACAATTCTACGGTTTTCATGATGAGGTCATCAAAATCAAGCGCATTATTTTGTTGTAAGCGCCGCTGATATTCCTTGTAAACCGAGCCGAATATTTTTTTGTTGTATTCTTTCGCCACTTCGGCGGCGTATTGATCCGGCGTTTGTAACTCATTTTTTGCCGAAGAAATGGCATTGAGAAAGGTTTTTTCTTTGTATTTTTTCGTATCTATATTCAAATGTTTGCAGATATCCTTCATCAAACTCTTTTGGTCGTCAGAGTCGTAAATTGTAAAACTGCGATCGTAGCCAAGATGATCAATAAAACGGCGCAAAATCCTGACACAGGTAGAGTGAAATGTGCTTACCCAGATGGATTCCGCTCCATAAGAAACAATGCGGTCGACGCGTTCCCGCATTTCATTGGCAGCTTTATTCGTAAAGGTAAGTGCCAGAATCTGGTAAGGGGCAACGCCGTATTCTTCGATAAGATAGGCGATGCGGTGCGTCAGCACGCGTGTCTTCCCGGAACCGGCTCCGGCTAAGATCAAAAGTGGTCCTTCATTATGTAAAACGGCTTTTTTCTGCATAGGGTTTAAGTTTGCAAGTATATCTGTCATATTATGTCATCCTTTCCATCTAATACAAACATGTGTTCATTCTATCATACTTAATAGAGGATTGCAAGACTTTACTGTAGAGTTTTCTTGATCAATAATGGGACAATGAATTCGTATTCGGGACCGCTTGCGCTTAAAGGCTTTTTTGATCTGGCCGGAAGTTTTTTCCATTAGACCATATGCGTGTGACAAATGTATTGATCTGGACAGAAGTTTTTCCTGTTAGACCATAAGCGTGTGACAAATGTTTTGATCCGGCCGGAAGTTTTTCCTGTTAGACCATAAGCGTGTGACAAATGTTTTGATCTGGTCGGAAGTTTTTTCCATTAGACCATACACTCGTGACAAAGGTTTTGATCCGACCGGAAGTTTTTCCCATTAGACCATACGTGCGTGACAAATGTATTGATTTGGACAGAAGTTTTTCCTGTTAGACCATAAGCGTGTGACAAATGTTTTGATCTGGCCGGAAGTTTTTCCCATTAGACCATATGCACTTTAAAGGACAGATGATTTTTGGGGCGAAGTGTGTTATACTTAAAAAAATACAAATGAAAGGCAGGAAAGACAATGCGAGATATTTATGTGCTGGATCTGCATACTCACACCTATGCAAGTGGGCATGCGTACAATACAATGAATGAAATGGCGTATGCTGCCAAGGAAAAGGGGCTGCAGTTACTGGGGATTACGGATCATGCGCCGGCGATGCCGTATTCGAGCGGTCCGCTGCATTTTTTGAATCTGAAGGTGGCGAGAAGAGAAAAATACGGACTGCCGCTTTTGCTCGGCGTCGAGGCGAATATTGTGGACTATGAAGGAAAACTGGATATGGAGGAAGCGGTTCTGGAGCAAATGGATATTGTGATCGCAAGTCTGCACACACCGTGTATTAAGTCCGGAACCCGGGAAGAGAATACCAATGCGTATCTGGGAGCCATCCGCAATCCTTATGTGGATATCCTGGGACATCCGGATGACGTGCGGTATGAGGTGGATTACGAAACGGTGATCCGGGAGGCGAAGAATTACGGAACATTGATCGAATTGAATAATGCGTCGCTTTCGCCGAAAAGTTTCCGAAAGAATGCAAAAGAAGCCGATAAGGAAATTCTGCGCCTGTGCGAAAAATATGAAGTTCCGGTCGTGGTCAGCAGCGATGCTCATGTGGAGGAGGATATTCTGAATTTTGAATATGCCGATGCACTTTTGTGTGAAGTGAATTTTCCACTGGAATTAATTGTAAATACTTCGGTGGAAAAACTGAAAACGGTATTGAAGAAAAAAGCGTAACTATTCAGGTTCTCCCCTCCCTTACATTCGCATTTCGAACACTTCGTGTTCTTTTCTCGCCTTTGACAAGGCTAAAAATGCTCATATGCGGAGGGGGAGCCCTATTAGGATCTAAATGTATGAAAATCAAAGCCTCTTACGTGCAAGCACGACGATTCATT
>DJEU01000020.1:0-11638 GCA_002431395.1 Lachnoclostridium sp. UBA5890 | reverse complement strand
ACATTGATCCTGAATAGTTACAAAAACAATAAAAAATGTGCCGTGATGGCGCATTCCTTATATTTATTATTTTTTGCCGGGATCTTCGAGTGTTTCATCAATGATCCGCTCAATCAGCTGCTTTTTGATGTAAACATCGAAACTCAGCATACATATGTAGGCGAAGCGAGAAAGATAGTCGGATTCCGCTTCGTCGGTCACGTCGGAAAAAATTTCCTGGGAACTGCGGAAGCGTCGTACGACATCTTTGGTAAGATTGTTTGTCAATTCTTTTTCCATTGTGAAGATTTCTTTGTAAATATCTTCCAGTGAAATGTCGTCTGATTTTTCATTAAAAAACATCTCTGTCAATGGAGCAAATATTTTCTGGATATCGCTGATCGACAAAACATTTTTAAAATAATACAAAAAGATCAAAAGGAACATATGCTCCTTGGAATATTTCTTTTTTTCCGGTGGTGGAAGAAGATTGTTTTTGGTGTAATTATTGATCATGGTTTTTGTCAAGATCTTGTCATCGTCGGAGCGCTTGCAGGAAGCAAGGCGGGCATCCATGAATGTCGTCACCTGATCCATGTACAGATCAATATTCGGAATGTCTTCCGGGTTAATATAGTCAATATCACGGAGTTTGCTTATAATGTCCATGATGCTTTCTTCATTGTTTTTTTTCATAATGTCCTCCATAAAAATAAATGGTGTCTGAAATTGAAGTTATAAAAAACATTATAACGCAATTTTTTGAAAAAAGCAAATAGAAGCGATTCCGGTTTGTAAAAAGTGTATTTTTGTAGTATAATGGTCTTTAATCGTTGAAAGGCAGGGGAAATCATGATAGAGAATGACTTTTCAAAGGGAAATGTCTGCCGTCATATTTTGATGCAGGCAGTACCATTGACAATAGCCCAGCTGATACAGTTGTTATATAATGTGGTCGATCGTATTTATATCGGACATCTTCCGGGAACGCAGGGAGAAGCACTTACCGGTGTGGGATTGGTGTTCCCAATAATTTCCATGATTGCTGCATTTACCAATTTGTTTTCTATGGGCGGTGCGCCGCTTTTTTCCATCGCAAGAGGAGAAGGCGATGAAAAGAAGGCCTCATATATATTAAATAATACATTTACGATGCTGGTCATCACGGCATTTGTGCTCATGGCCGTGGGATACGGATGGAAACGCCCGATTTTATATTTGTTTGGTGCGAGTGATGTGACGTATCCTTTTGCCAATGACTACTTGACGATTTATTTGGCAGGAACGTTGTTTTTGATGATTGGAACGGGGATGAATTCCTTTATCAGCGCAGAAGGGTTTCCGAAAACGGGAATGCTTGTCGTAATCTGTGGAGCTGTAATCAACATTGCTTTGGATCCGCTTTTTATCTTCGCATTGAATATGGGGGTAAAAGGTGCAGCGATTGCTACAGTGATCTCGCAGTTTGTATCCATGATCCTTGTTCTTCGTTTCTTTCATGGAAATAAAACGTTATATCGGATTTCCGGAAAATATATGAAATTGAAACGAAAACTTGTCGGACGGATTATGAGTCTCGGGTTGTCGGGATTTATTATGGCAGTGACAAACAGCCTTGTTCAGATCGTGTGTAATATTACGATCGGAGCTTATGGCGGGGATCTGTATATCGGTGTGATGACAATATTAAATTCCGTTCGTGAAATCGTAAATATTGCGATTGTCGGAATCACCAATGGAGCGCAGCCGGTGCTCGGGTTTAATTATGGCGCAGGAGAATACCGGCGGGTAAAACAGGCAATTCGATTTACCGCGATTATTGGCTTTGCCTATACGACTTTTGTATGGGGCTGTATCATGATCTTCCCGGACATTTTTATCAAAATGTTCAGTGACAGTGCCGCTATGCTGGCACCCGGAAGAGAAGCATTGAAATTTTATTTTTTCGGCTTCTTTTTTATGGCTTTTCAGTTTTCCGGACAGTCTACGTTTGTGGCTCTGGGAAAATCAAAGCAGGCAATATTCTTTTCGCTTTTGCGGAAGGTAATTATCGTCGTACCGCTGACATTATGGCTTCCTACCATGTGGAATCTCGGAGTGAATGGCGTATATCTGGCAGAGCCGGTTTCCAATATCATCGGAGGACTTGCCTGCTTCTTAACAATGCTGCATATTGTATGGAGAGAATTGACGCAGAAAGAAAAAATGAAAATAGAAAGTGGAGATATCAATGAAAAAGAATGAAATTTATGAGGGAAGCGTAACCGAATTAAAATTTCCAAATAAAGGAAAAGTAATGGTTAAAAATGAAGAGGAAACGGTAATGGTAAAAAATACATTGCCGGGACAAAAAGTCCAATTTCGTCTTGCTAAAAATAAGAAAAATAAAAAAGAAGGAAAGCTTCTTGAAGTGTTAGAACCATCGGATATGGAAACACAGACACCGCCTTGTCCGCATTTTGAATTTTGCGGTGGTTGTTCGTATCAGACCTTGTCCTATGAGGGACAGCGCGACTTGAAATTGCAGCAGGTTCAGAAACTTTTTGAACAGGTCTGCCCGGATCTGCCACTTCACAACTGTGTATCCAGTCCTTCCATCTGGGAATACCGCAATAAAATGGAATTTTCTTTTGGAGATCAGGAAAAGGGTGGCGCATTGACACTGGGGCTGCATAAACGCGGCAGTTTTTATGATATCGTGCCGGTAGAGCATTGCCAGATTGTGTCAGACGACATCCGTCAGATCATTACGTTGACAAGAGAATATTTTTCGGAGCAGGGCTGTACCTTTTTCCATAAAATGTCACACGAAGGATATCTGCGTCATCTGCTCGTAAGAAATGCTGCAAAAACCGGTGAAATTCTTGTCTGTTTAGTGACAACATCACAGGAAAATAGAGATCTGTCGGAGTGGACAAACCGGCTTCTTTCGGCACATTTGAAAGGAAAAATAGCAGGAATTCTTCACATGATCAACGATGGTTTGTCGGATGTGGTAAAGGCAGATTCGACCGAAATTTTATACGGAAAAGATTATTTTTACGAAGAAATTCTGGGACTTCGTTTTAAAATATCGCCATTTTCATTCTTCCAGACAAATTCTGCCGGTGCCGAAGTATTGTATGAGAAGGCGCGCGAATATATCGGAGAAATTGATGGTGGTATCGTCTATGATCTTTACAGCGGAACAGGAACGATCGCACAGGTTCTTGCGCCGGTAGCCAAGAAAGTGATCGGGGTTGAGATCGTTGAGGAAGCGGTTCTTGCCGCCCGTGAAAATGCAAAAGAAAACCATCTTGCCAACTGTGAATTTATCGCAGGCGATGTGTTGAAAACATTGGATGACATCGAAGAAAAACCGGATTTTATCGTTTTAGACCCGCCTCGTGAGGGCGTTCATCCGAAAGCACTCCGAAAGATTCTTGCGTATGGTGTAGACCGTATTGTCTATATTTCCTGCAAGCCTACCAGTCTGTCACGCGACATGGAGATGATTTTAGAGGCGGGCTATCAGCCGCTGCGCGCAGAATGCGTCGACATGTTCCCTTGGACGCGCGGGATAGAAACCGTGGTTTTACTACAACGGAAAGAGGTTTGAACAGAAAAATTAAAGGAAAAATCACTGCGGCAATAGCGCAAGCATATGCAGAAAGCGAATTTGAAAAATATAGAGTTATTCAGGATAAAATATTCTACAATTGTAGGAGATGTATTTACAGGGTTTTTCATTTGGTGTATAATGGGGAAAAAAATAAGATGTCAGATCGAAATTACGAGGTGAAAAAGTGATGCGAAAAGTAATTGGTGTTATGCCGCTTTATGATGACGAAAAAGAAAGTTATTGGATGCTTCCGGGATATATGAAAATGCTGGAAGCGGAAAATGCGATTCCTTTAATGCTCCCACTAACAGGCAAACCGGAGGAATTGGATTATTTTCTTGAAATATGTGGTGGCTTTCTGCTGACCGGCGGACATGATGTGTCTCCCTCTGTCTATCATGCAGAGACAAAATCGTGTTGTGGTTCAATCTGCGAATTACGAGATGAAATGGAACGATATATTTTAGACAGAGCGATAGAAAAAGATAAATCTGTGCTGGGAATCTGCCGGGGCGTTCAGTTTATGAATGCCTGCTATGGCGGGACTCTGTATCAGGATTTAGAACGGGAATATAGCAGCAGCATCGATCACCATATGAAACCGCCGTATGACAGGACAGCACATCAGGTTACGATACAAAAGGACACACCTCTTTATCATATTTTGAAAAAAGAACAGATGGGAGTAAACAGTTATCATCATCAGGCGGTCAAAACGCTGTCGCCTGATTTTCAAAAAATGGCAATTTCCGAAGATGGATTGATTGAAGGGATATATATGCCTTCCCGTAAGTTTATAATGGGTGTTCAGTGGCACCCGGAATTTTCCTATGAGGTGGATGAAAACAGCAGGAAAATCATCCATGCTTTTGTAAGTTCAATTTAAAGGTTGTAAAAAAATGGGAAAATAAATTTTGGCTTATAAAAATAACAGAAAAAAGGAGAGCACAAGAAATGGATATTAGAAAAATGAAAATAGAAGATTATGATAATGTGTATGATTTATGGATGTCGTGCGTTGGAATGGGGCTGAATAATCTTGATGATTCGAAAGAGGGCATCGCTAAGTTTATTCAAAGAAATCCGGATACCTGTCTTGTGGCTGAAAAGGATTCCAAAATTATAGGAGTAATCATGGTGGGAAATGATGGAAGACGTGGTTATATATACCATACGGCGGTTCGCCCTGATTATAGAAGGATGGGAATTGCGGGCAAATTGGTTGATGAGGCACTGAATGAATTATCAGCGTTAGGAATCAATAAGGCGGCGCTGGTGGTGTTTGACAGAAATAGCGCGGGAAATGCGTTTTGGGAAACACAGGGATTTACCGTAAGGGACGATTTGGTATATCGGAATAAGGCGCTGACTGAAATTGTCAGAATAGATACCTGATTGCAATGAAAGAAAAACACATTGAGTAAAAGCTGAGGTGATGCGGGTGATAAAAGCAGTAATATTTGATATGTATGAGACTCTTATAACTCTTTTTGACAACCCCTTGTATTTTGGAACGCAGATGGCGGCAGATACCGGTATTTCGGAAGAAAAATTCCAGAAAATATGGCGCGCGGAAGAAAAAAAAAGAACGATAGGAAAAGTTACTTTAGAGGAATTATTGGAAAAGGTACTGAGAGAAAATAACTGCTTTTCTGCGGAGAAAATGAATTACATTTTGAAAAAGCGCATTCATTGTAAAGAAGAGGCTTTTGAACATCTGCATATAGAAATAATTCCGATGGTAAAAACATTAAAAGAAAACGGCATATTAATTGGATTGATCAGCAATTGTTTTTCCGAAGAAGCAATGGTTATAAAGAAAAGTGTTTTGTATCCGTTTTTTGATGCTGTCTGTTTATCTTTTGACGAAGGAATACAAAAACCGGATCCAGCCATATTTGAAAGATGTATCGAAAAACTGGGTGTCGGAGCAGACGAGTGTCTGTACGTGGGAGATGGTGGAAGCAACGAACTGGAGGCAGCGCAGACATTTGGAATGCAGGTGCTACAAGCGGTGTGGTATCTTCGGGAAGGGACAAGCCAACCTTCGCAGAGAAAAGTTGGGTTTAAGCATATGGAAAAGCCGATGGAGGTTGTAGGAATGATTAATGAAAACTAAAGGAGAAAAGCATGCTATATTTATTTAAACCACTTCCAGCGAATGATAAGGATTTTTCTAATTGGAAACCATTTATTAAAAATGTATGGTTCCGAAGGCATTTTATGTAGTTTGTTTATAGTTTACAGATAGTTCTTATTATAATATCAACGATGATGGGAGTATGGAATTTTGCAAATTGGATCATAAAAGGCAGTGCTTTTATATTGCTATTCATAGTTCATGAATTATTACATATATCAGTAGTTTATAAAATTGGAGATATTAGTTTAACTCATTCTGGAATATTTTTTTGGCTTAATAGTAATGCGGTTATGAGTAAAAAAAGATTTTGGGTGTTTATGACACTTCCGTTACTTGTTTTAACCATTATTCCAATGCTTCTTCTGCCTTTGACAGATGGATTTGCTTTTAAATTGTTAAGATATATTTTGTGCGTGAATGCGATTATTGCAGGTTCGGATATTATTAATTCAATATTGATCGCTGTGAAACCGTCAAACGCAAAATTTTGTGGAGGGTATTATATTGATTAGAGAAATACATGAAAATGAATTAAAAGGATTGTTAGAATTATATTTGCATTTACATGAAAGCGATGTTCCGGAAATGTCAGAACATTTAAGCAGAACCTGGAAGACGATCGTTGAGGATAAAAATCATCATATTATTATAAAGGTAGTTGATGACAAAATAGTGTCTTCCTGTGTATGTGTAGTGATATCTAATTTGACAAGAAATGTCAGACCGTATGCTTTTATAGAAAATGTCTTTACCCATGAAGACTATCGAGGAAGGGGATACGCATCCGAATGTTTAGTGTATGCGAAAGAAATCGCACAAAAGGAAAACTGCTATAAAATGATGCTGCTTACAGGATCGAAAAAAGAATCAACGATGCAGTTTTATAAACGTGCGGGATATAACAACTCCGATAAAACTGCTTTTATACAATGGATTGAATAGAGGGAAGATCATTAGAGGCGTTATTTGTAAATAGGAATAAAGACGGAATCATATTTATAACTTAAAAAGTTGACTTTTAACATTACGTAAGTTAAAATGAAATAAATTGAGTTAAAAAGGAGAAAAGACGATATGCTTACAAATGTTTTTGGACTTTCTATAAAATATGTGGCATGGAGCCATCAAGACGATTTGCCTCTTTACATTGCAGGAAGTTATGGTTTTTATACAGCATATATTGGAGATAAACGTTGTATATTGCTTATTCCAACAGAAGCGCTTGCAACTCTTCCATCATTAAAAAAACAGATAGCAAAAATACAGCAGATAGATAATGTACCCGTTGTATTTCAACTAGTGACTATATCAGAATTTCGAAGAAAAAGTTTCATTGAAAACAATATACCATTTATCACTGAGAAGCAGGTGTATCTGCCGTTTATTGGAACAGCACTTACAAATGAGACAGAACTTCCCAAACTGACTGGAAAATTTGTTTGCTCTACTCAGCAGTTATTTTTATTATATCTATATGGAACAAAAAATCGGCTGTATATTTCAGAGGCAAAAAAAATGCTTCCGTTTACTGCAATGACGCTGACTAGAGCAGTAAGGCAGTTGGAAGCCTCGGACTTATTTTTTGCAGCAAAAGATGGTGTAAACAAATTCATTGAGTCAAAATATGGGCGATTGGAATTGTTTGAAAAAGCAAAAAGATACCTGTCTACACCAGTCCGCAGATCAGGTTTTATAGATAAGCAGCAAGTTACGGACAAAATGGTGTTTGCAGGAGAAAATGCACTTTCAGAGAAAACAATGCTAAATCCAAGTCGTGTTGTAACGTATGCAATTTGCGAGAAAGATTATGATAAAACATTGTTGACAGAAGAACTGGTGGAACCGGATAAGCAGGTTAAACTTGAATTATGGGCATATGACCCAAAACAATTTGCAGATGATAACAATGCGGATGATATTTCTGTTGTTCTATCGTTTCAAAATACGGATGATGAGAGAATTGAAGAGGCAATAGACGAACTGAAGGAAAGAAGGTTACAGGGGTAATGGTCAATGGATTTACAAAATTTAAAGAAAGATTTAAAAAATTTGAAAGCCAATATGTGATAATTGGTGGAACCGCATGTGATTTGATTATGCAAAATGAGGAATTACCCTTTCGTGCTACGAAAGATATTGATATTGTTTTGATTGTCGAATCTATTACGGCAGAGTTTGGCGAAGCATTTTGGGATTATATAAAAGAAGCAGGATATGAACACTTAAATAAGAGTAACGGAACTCCACAATTTTATCGTTTTACAGTTCCCAAAAGTAAAGAATATCCGTACATGATAGAGATTTTTTCTAGAAATCTGGATTATATTATATTGGGAGATGATGCAATTCTTACTCCACTTCCGGTAGATGACGAAATATCTAGTTTGTCAGCAATTCTTTTGAATGAAGCGTATTACGAACTGCTGAAAACAGGACAGATGTTGATTGATGGCATTCCGGTATTAAGTCCTACTTGCCTAATACCATTTAAGGCAAAAGCATGGTTGGATTTAAAAGAACGTAAGTCCAAAGGAGAGCATGTCGATAGTAAAAACATAAAGAAACATAAAAATGATGTGTTCCGATTAGCTCAGTTAATTACTATCAATACAAGGCAGTTTCTCAGTGCGGAAATAGCAGAAGATATGAAAAAATTCTTATCGGAGATGGCTGGTGAAGAAGTGGATTTGAAGTCTTTAGGGATAAGAGGAACCAATCCGCAGAAAATGATAGATATATTGCGTCGATGTTATGATTTATGAGGTATATTTTAACGGCTTCCTGTGTATGTGCAGTGATACCTGATTTGCCGAGATATGACGAAAACTTCGCTTCTAAGTTGAATTTATTCTCATATGTTTACCGCGACAAGTGAAAAGACTTTTGATATAATAGTAGTGTCGGAGGTTACAGAGATGAAAAAGATAAATTTACGAATTGCGGAATTGCGACATAAGAAGAAAATTGCACAGCAGGAATTAGCGGATATCGTTGGTGTTTCTTTTCAGACAATTAGCAAATGGGAAAACGGCGGAGCCATGCCGGATATTACATATTTGCCGATTCTTGCGGAATATTTTGACGTATTTGTGGATCAGTTGATTGGGATTGTGCCATTCAATGAAGAGGTGTATATTGCAAGTCAGACCGGAACCAGAGAATTTTGGGAAGCAAAGTTGGAATATCTTCTCCGGACGAGAAAAAATATGTGGAACGATGACTATATGGAGTTCCTGATTACAAAGGTTTGGAAGATAGACAGACCAGTAAAACTGTTGGATTGTGGTTGCGGATTTGGATTTTTGGGACTGTTAATTCTGCCATATTTACCCAAAGGAAGTACCTATACAGGAATTGATATGGCAGAAAATTTAATACAAATGGGTCGTAAATTATTTGAGACAAATAAGCTGCAAGGGGAGTTTATCCATGGGGATGTATATGAGTATGATGAGAAGGAAAGCTATGATATCGTAATATGTCAGGCGGTACTGCGGCATCTGGATTCTCCGGAAAGCTTTGTAAAGAAGATGATGGAATTTGCCAAAGAAGGAGCATACATTATTTGCATTGATTCCAACCGGGAATTTGAATGTGACGGACTTTATATAGACGGAATGGACTATTTTAGATTGTGTGAGCATACAGGAATGGAAAAGCATTGGAGAGCAGAACTGGAACAACAGGGAAGAGATTATGCGGCTGCAATGCGTAACGCACATCTGATGAGAAAACTGGGACTCAAAGAAGTTGATGTTAGAATGAATGACCGAGTGGATTTTGTTACTCCGCAAAGAATAGATTACCAGCAGAGAAGACACGATTTTGTCGAATATAATGATTGGAATAGGGGATTGACGAAGGAAGAAAAAGAAAAATCCATTCAATATCTTTTAACCCATGGAATGACTAGGAAGGAAGCAACGGATTTCTGTGAACGCAATATAGAAATTGCAACATTCTTTCAAGAAAATGTCAATGCCGGATACACATTTGTGAATGGAACAATGATATCTTATGGAAAGAAATAAAATATTGCTCATTGATATGTATGGTGTGATAATAAAAGAAAGTAAGGGATATTTTGTTCCCTATACTTTGCAGAAATTAGGTGCATCAAAGCAAGGCAGAATGAAAAGGATTATTCGGGAGGAGCAATGTTTTACCAAAGTCCAGAAGGGAGAAATGACGAGCAAAGAATTTTTGTCATATATTGGCTATGATTGTCCGCAGGCGGCGATGGAGGATTATTTAAAAAACTACCTCACATTGGATGAAGGTTTCCGGGAATTTGCAGAAAAATACAGTAAGAAATATACGTTTTGCCTGTTGTCAAATGATGTTTTGGAATGGAGCGAATTTTTAACCGGGTATCATCGGATAAATCATTGTTTTATGGATAAAATTGTCAGCGGGGAAGTGCATATGCGCAAACCTGACAAAGAGATATTTATCTATTCCTTAAAAAGATTAGGATGTAATCCGGAACAGTGCATTTTCATCGATAACAGCATAAAAAATTTACTTGTTGCGGAAGAATTGGGAATTCAGACTATATTATTCAATCGTGATGGTGTACAATATGAGGGGAGAAGAGTAGTTGATTTTGATGCATTAGGCAGGATGCTGGAATGTATGTGGGAAAATTTGGAAGGAGAAAATTATGTTTAAAATATTGTGTTCTACCGGAGCACTGCTTGGTAAATCCAATAATAGAGATTATAAATTATTAAAGGAGCTGTCAACAAAATTAACCTGTGATGGGTTTGAATTTATGATGTATACCGCTTGGTACGAAGAGGTAGAAGCGTTAATAATGGCGTTAAAACAAATGCAGTTGTATATTCCGGTTATGCACTGTGAAAAACATATAGGAGAGGCAATCAGCAAAGGTGAGTTTGATGAGGCTTACAGAAGATTTGACATAAATTGTTACATCGCCGGGGAAATAGGAGCAGAAAGTATCGTTGTTCATTTGTGGGATGGAATTACATCAGATGCACATTTTGAGAACAATTTAGCGGCGTACGGCAAGCTGAAAGATATTGCGGCTAAGTATGGTATAAAATTACTGATTGAAAATGTTGTGTGTAATCAGGAAAATCCGATGAAGCATTGGTGTGAATTGACAGAGCGGTATCCGGAAGTTTGTTTTGTATTTGATACCAAAATGGCGGCATTTCACAGCCAAATGGATTTATTATATGACGAGGCATATCAATGGTTATGGATGGATAAGCACATTTGTCATTACCATGTAAATGATTATGCCGGCGGATACAAAGAATGGGAAAAACTGCGAACCCTTCCGATTGGGCAGGGACATATTGATTTTGACAGATTCTTTGAGTTTATTCATAAGATTGGATACAACGGGACGTTCACTTTAGAGGCGACGGCACTTGATCGTAATGGTGTAATAGATATTGATATGTTGAATAAGCAGTTTGAATTTATCAGAAATGCAATGGAGAAGATATGTAGAAGTTCTTGTAGGGATAGAAAAAAATTATAGGATAATTAAAAAGGGCACTTGAAAAAACAAATGCCCTGATGTATAATCTAATCAGAAAGGTAATCGGATGTAACTCCGATTTGCCCTCAGTAAAATGTAAACAAATATAAAGAATAGCATCTACTTTGGACGAGTGGGATGCTATTTCTTTTTATTATAATCGTCTATGTAAGACAGAGCCGCGAAAACTACTAGCATTAAAGTTAAAACTTCAAGCGTGTTCATAGGGCATCACCCTCCTTTGTAAACTAGAGGGCATCTAATAATCGGAAAATCACATCCTGCTTTCTTTTCAATTACACAATAATATTACAACAAAAAAACGAACAAATGTTCAAGCGAAAAACAGATAAATTTTGAAGCGAAAACTTAAATCAATGTTAGCGTAAAAAAACTTTCG
>DJEU01000028.1 GCA_002431395.1 Lachnoclostridium sp. UBA5890 | reverse complement strand
GGTTTTGTATTTGTAACAGTGGTTGTTTCTTCTGTCTCGGCATGGACAGACGGCTGCGGAATGCAAAAACCGCTGGTCAGCATAGCCATGACTAGCAGTAATGATACTATTTTATTTGTTGCTTTTGTACTTTTCATAATTAGAGTCCTCTCTTTCTGTTTTTTGATTGTATTTATTAATTATTATATCCGAAAAACTTTCATTTCCTGCACCACCTTTTCTGGAAGGTAAATAACAATATACTCCTTTTCCATTATTGGCTGTTCTTTTTCTTTCGTCCAAAAATATGATTTAACTTTCTCCAAGGCATTGACATTATCATGACCATCATAACCATAACATTGCCAATTACAATACACTGGGCATAATTTCCTTTCTCATTCATCCATAAAAATACATATATTATGCTATAGATGCCCAATATAATCAGAGAATATCTCCAATATTTTTGTATTTCATAGTCATATAATTTCTTATGGCTGTCTTCAATCGGGGCGTATATTAAGACAATAAGTGCTGCCAAAAGAAACAACAAACTTTGTACCGTAATATCAAACAAGATAAATCTTGCCCACATACAGGCACCAAATACTATACTCCATGACATCAATACACATCGTGGCAGTGTCGATGCATGATAACCACCCGCATATCGGCGCAACACGACAAAACTAACTAAAAATATGACGCACTGCCATCCGACTCCACATAAAACACCGGTAACGAGCATGAGAAGAATCTCTAACGCAGAAATCATTGTCTGATATATCCCAAACACATATATTCCCTTATCTTCATTAGATAACGTTCCATACTTCATCATGCTCTCTACCAGTTTTTCAGCAAGTTTTTTCACCCTTATTTACGACGTAATTTTTCTGCACCTTCCGGTAATTCCGGCTGATACAAAAAAAGGTAACATGTAGAATTTGTCAATCCGGATGTTACTACAACTGCCAAAGAAGCCATCACAGTAGACAAACTTGCCATCAATTTTGTAATTAGTCCCTTTTTCATCTTCTTTTCCCTCCTTTTTTGTAAAAAAATATGACACACTGAAGTATACCAATTCATCTTTCAAAACTCGATGAACTGTGTATGCATCAGTATATCACATATTTTTTACAAAAACGAAAATTGCGACAGACGACAACAATTTTGGGATAGACGACAACTTTTCTACAAATTAAGCCCTATTTTGACATCAAATTTGTTATCTTTTCTCTCCACTTTCATTGTTCCCAGATATTGATCTGTCACTTTTTCAACATTTTTTAGCCCGTACCCATGTTCTACTGTGTTGTTTTTCGTAGTCTTACCAATCGTTCCCACTTCCCCGCTGCACGGATTTGTTACACGGATCAAAAGCTGCGTTTTTTTGTATAAAATGCTACACTTAATTTTCTTTTCCTTTTCACTGCGCACGGCCTCAATCGCATTATCAAGAAGATTCATCAAAATAATGCTCATATCTTTTGGCGAAAGTTCCAGTTCTTTCGGTACTTCACAGTCATATACAATTTCTATTTCTTCGCTTTTCGCGCGCTCATATTCATAATTTAATATACTGTCAAGTGTGTAATTTCCGGTATCTACGACAACCTTTGAAACGACTGTATGACGCTCTTCGCACAATTCATTGATGTACTTTTTCGCTTCCTCATATTTTTCTGTCTTAACGAGGTGGTTCAAAGAAGAAATGTGTTTGTAAAAATCATGCCGTTCTCCGCGAATCTGCTCCATTATATTTTGCATGGATTCTGCCTGTTTTTGCTGACAAAGATTCTGAACTTCCAAAATTTCATTCTCTTTTCGTGCCTGCATGTTTCGGATGGTATTATCATACAGATAAATCGTCATAAAATTAATTGCTAATAAAAGAATGCCGCATATTACTAAAAACGCCGCAGGCAGACTTGACTTTGTGTACAAAATAATGATAAAAACGGTTACCAAAAATGGAAGAGACACCGTAACAATCCAATAAGATTTTGGCATCGCCTCATCGTTTTTCAGACCTACAAAGTTTCTTATGATCATTACAATCAAATACTGTATTACCGGCAAAAGAATCGTAACAAAAATCGAATCATAGTACGGATTTTGCTGTACCGGATTTACTCCAACCGCTCCAATACAAATTGCAACAAGTGCTTCGGAAACTGCCATCATTCCTATGGTCAACACCGTAACTAATACAGCTTTTGATATCTTTCCGCCATATAAGATACAAATCATGATAAAAGCACAAATGACAACAGATATAAAATTCAAAACCGGTACATTAAAAATCAAATATGCAATCGTTGTTACCACAAAAAAGATAGAACAACCTTCAAAAACTCTTTTGGGTTCTGCCTTTTCCCGGTAAAAACACGCACTAAACAGATAATATATATATGTTTGAAATAAACTAGCTATAATAAACGTTATCTCAAAGATCATACCTCTTCCTCCATTTTGTGTAAATTCCAGATTTCTCTCGTCTGCTTTTCATATTTACGTCCAATCGGAATGATATCCTCATTTGTCATCTTAAATTCGCTACGTGAATACACTTTCACATACCGCATATTTACAAGATAGGATCTGTGACACCGTACAAAATATCTTTCTTTGCAAAGTTCTCCCCATTCGCCCAATGTATTTTTTAAAACAATTTTTTTCCCATTTTTATCAATTGCTTTTATTTTTTTATTCGATGCTTCCATATACAAAACGTCTTCTAAAAATAACCGGTACTCCCGTCCATTTTCTTCATACCAAACACTCTGTCTGTGTTCCGTATGCTCTTTGATCAATATTTCAATATCAGCTAATATCTTTTCTTTGTCAAACGGTTTTCTGTAAAATCTTCTCGGCTCCAGATCAAAAAGCTGCTCGCAGTAACTGCTCTTCTGTGAAATAAAAATCAGATCCAGATGCTGCTTTTCTACCTGTTCCCGCAATACCTGTCCGACTTCCACTCCATTCAGACCGGGCAGTTCAATATCCAAATAAACGACATCATAAATATAACCATTCGAAATGTCTCTTAATAGTTCCTCTCCTGCATTATATATATGTATCATATCTTTTTCCGTCGAAATATTTTCCAGTATTTTCCTTAGTTCTTCACATGCCCCATTATCGTCGTCGCATATTGCAATTTTCATAAGTACCATCCTCTATAACCGTACATTGTAACTCCATTATACAACCTTTTTCATTTCTTGGGAAGTACCTACTTTAAGGAGATATCACATTTTTCCATGCTCATTTCGCATTTACACATGGTATTTTCCTATTTTGTGATTTATGATGTATTCATATCCTTCGTAGGCATAACATACAGTCATCCACAGTAGAAGGAAATGTACGACGATACGATACTCGTACAGCATACCCAAACCGGGATGGAAATAGAGCATCGCTTTTTTCCATCCCTTTTTCTTGACACAAAACCATGTACAATGATACACTTAACACATATCATTTACATTATTACCAGGAGGGATTATGATGGCTGTTAGATTCTACGACGAAGTTTATTTTTTCAATTTTGATTCTTACGAGGATCTGCGTCTCTATGAGGTTGGCTGTCAAAAGTGTGACCCTTCCTATGGTTTTGGTCCCATTATACGCGACTTATATATATTACATTACATTTATGAGGGTAGTGGAAAACTCTATATGAACGATCAAGAATATCCTGTAACAGCGGAGCAGGCATTTGTCATCCCCGCAGGTACGCGCGGATATTATGAAGCAGATGCCAAAACACCATGGAATTATATCTGGATCCAGTTTCAAGGAAATAAAGTGGAAGAATTGCTGGCAAAATGTGGAGTAACACAAGAAGCGCCTGTATTTACTCCTGTCACCAATGGATTAAATATCGGTGTAACTTTAAATAATATTTTGACAAATTCCGATAAATCTTTTTATTGTATGTCGCAGTTATATCTTCTATTTGAATACATGATGGAAGATACGCCAAAGCAGGCAGTCTCGTTTGAAATAGATAATTCTTTAAAATATTTACGTAAAGTTATCAATTATATATCACAAAAATACAGCGAGCCTATTCGTATCGGTGAAATAGCGAAACACTGCGGATTGGACCGCTCTTACCTAAGTAAATTATTTAAAAATGCAACTGACATGACACCACAGGAATATCTGTTGTCTTTCCGCATGAATAAAGCAAAAGAACTGTTAAAAGACAGTTCGATTTCTGTGCAAAATGTTGCCTATTCCGTCGGCTACAATGACCCATTTTCTTTTTCAAAATTCTTCAAAAGAGAAACGGGATTATCGCCGAGTGAGTACCGCAAAAAAAATTTATAAGGAGGTTCTTATGAACAATCACACATTAGGATATTTACCGGCTCTTGGCTGGAATTCGTGGAACACATTTACGTGGGATATCAATGAGACATTGATCAAAGAAATTGCCGACTGTTTTGTCGAAAAAGGATACAAAGATGCCGGCTATGAATATATTGTCATTGATGACTGCTGGAGTCTTCGCGAACGCGATAAAGATGGAAATCTTGTCGCTGATCCGGAAAAATTTCCAAATGGCATGAAGGCTGTCGCCGATTATATCCACGCAAAAGGATTAAAATTTGGTATGTATTCCTGCGCCGGAACACACACTTGTGCCGGTTATCCGGGAAGTTTCGAACATGAATTTCAGGATGCTGCCACATTTGCCGGCTGGGATGTCGATTATCTGAAATACGATTATTGCTTTAAACCGCGCCATATGTCCGGCGAGCTTTTGTACAAACGAATGAGTCTTGCTCTGAAAAACTGCGGCCGCGACATCCTTTTTTCTGCCTGTAACTGGGGAGAAGACGATGTGCATTATTGGATCCGTGAATCCGGTGCCCACTCGTACCGCTCCACTCCGGATATTCAGGATAATTGGGAGTCCATTTGTAAAATTGCACTTTCGCAGATAGACAAAGAGGCCTTTACTGGAAATTATTGTCATAATGATATGGACATGCTTGTCGCAGGCATGCACGGTGGGAGCAATGACGACTTTATCGGAAGTATCGGTGGATGCACAGATACCCAGTATAAAACGCACTTTGCTTTGTGGTGCATGATGGGGTCGCCGCTTATGATTGGCTGCGACATCCGCAAAGCCGATGATTTTACAAGGAATCTTTTGCAAAATAAAGATCTTCTGGCGATCAACCAGGATCCGGAAGCCCGTGGTGCCTACCGTGTAAAAGTGGAGCCGCAGTGGTTCCATGAAAATGATGCGTTTGTATTGGTAAAAGTTTTGGCAGATGGAGATATTGCGATTGGTCTATTTAATCTGTCGGACACCGCCAGGGAACTGACTTTGCAGTTTTGGGACATCGGTATTTCTTATGCTTCCGGTGTCGCACTTTCTCTTTATGACTGCTTTGCTCATAAAGACATCGGAACTTATAAAGAACGATTTGCGATTACGGTTCCATCGTGCGATTGTGTCGTTGTAAGAGCAAAGGTGGTAACTATTTAATGGAAGAATTTTACAAAACCTGTATGATCTGCGATGCCCGCTTAACGAGCGATGAAAAAGCAATCTACATGAAATTAGTGAACCGCACTGCTTCCGAATTTCTCTGCTTGGATTGTTTGAGCAAAAAACTCGGATGTGACCGCGCAGCTTTGGAAAAACGCATCCGCTATTATCGGGAAAGCGGAAACTGCGTACTCTTTCGATAAAATAAGGGCTTCTCACTTATGCATAGTGGGAAGCCCTAAATTATTATGTAATTTTAGTGGTGGAACAAACGGATTCCTGTGAAGCTCATAACCATTCCGTGACGGTTACATGCATCGATACAATCCTGATCACGGATGGAGCCACCCGGCTGTGCGATATATTTTACTCCACTACGGTAAGCTCTCTCAATATTATCATCAAATGGGAAGAATGCGTCGGAACCAAGTGTAACATCTTTCGCATATTCTTTCAGCCATGTTTCTTTCTCTGCTTTTTCAAATACCGGCGGTTTCTCTGTGAAATATTTCTCCCAGCAGCCATCTCCGATGACATCGAGATAATCTTCGCCGATATAATTGTCAATTGCATTGTCGCGCTCTGCACGTTTCAATCCTTCTTTGAATGGAAGATTGAGCACCTGTGGAGACTGACGAAGAAGCCAGTTATCTGCTTTGCTTCCGGCAAGTCTTGTACAATGAATACGTGACTGCTGTCCGGCACCGATTCCAATTGCCTGTCCGCCTTTTACAAAACATACGGAATTTGACTGCGTATATTTCAATGTAATCATTGCGATCGCCATATCAATCTTGGCAGAATCCGGAAGTTCTTTATTTTCAGTCACGATGTTATTGAAGAAATCTTTGTCAATGTTCAATTCATTGCGTCCCTGCTCGAAAGTCACACCATAAACTTCTTTGTGCTCGATCGGAGCCGGCTCATAATTTGGATCAATTTCGATAATTGCATAACTTCCTTTTTTCTTTTCTTTCAACAATTCCAATGCTTCCGGTTCATAACCCGGCGCAATGATTCCATCGGAAAATTCTCTCTTGATCAATTTTGCAGCAGATACATCACATACATCAGACAGTGCAATAAAGTCCCCATAAGAAGACATACGGTCTGCACCTCTGGCACGTGCATATGCGCTGGCAAGCGGAGACAATTCTCCGAGATCATCAACCCAGTAAATCTTTGACTCTACTTCGCTGAGCGGAAGACCTACGGCAGCACCTGCAGGAGATACGTGTTTGAAAGAAGTTGCAGCCGGAAGTCCGGTCGCCTTCTTCAATTCTTTTACTAACTGCCAGCCATTGAAGGCATCCAGGAAGTTGATATATCCTGGTTTTCCATTTAATACTTTGATTGGCAGTTCGCCATTTTCCATGTAAATACGTGATGGTTTCTGATTTGGGTTACAGCCATACTTTAATTCTAATTCTTTCATCGGTTACGTCCTTTCTTTCTATTTGTTTTTGTTTACGATTGTAGATTTAGTCTCGCCGGTAGCGATGTCAATGTATCTTACAAAGAGGGATACTTTATTGTCCTCGTTCAAACTTTCCCAAAGCATATTGGTAAATGCTTCCATATCATCTGACATTTCTACCAATTTCGGTTCCCCTTCAAAGCTTGGCAATGGATTGCCATCGCACATATATGTATGGATAAAATGTCCTTCTCCATTAACCGGATTGGAATATGCAAATGTGTATCGGTTGCATGCATCCGGATTTCCGTTGTTACTCTTCAAAATAGACATTGCATAGTTGTATTCGCCATTTTCCACATGCATAATACCGGAAATTCTAGGTGTATAATTTGGTCCATCCGGCTCAAATTCTCTTGTACGAAGTGCCTGCTCAAATGTCTGCTGTTTGTCCATCAACTCATAAATGGTATCAGTCTGATCTCCGTTTGTCACGATCGTTTTATTGCCAAGCACACGAACAGGTGCGTAAATGATCAGACTTGGATCGCTCAATTTCGATGGGTCAAATGCCTGTGTACGGATTCCGTCTCCATCCTCTACAAACACGCGGTTTCGGCTGTTTTCACTTCTTCCCATGATAAAATATGCTGTGACAGCGTACTTTCCATTTGGGGATTTTCCAATCACGATTCCTCTTCCCGGATACGCATTTTCTTTCAATTCTTTTTCCAACGATAACATCTGCATTGCATTCTCTCCTTTTTTATTATAATGAAAAGACCGCCTGGGGGTTCCTTACGGTCTGCCCAGGCGGTCGGCTACATTTACCATACTCCCCGTAGGTAATCCTACTTTTCCGCCAGTCGTATGGTCTCTGTCTTTAGTATATAATATTTATGGGGAATTAGCAAGAAAATTTTTCCTTGACATGCCAAAAAAAAGGGTTAAAATATTAGTAAACAATGTAAATACTTCGTACCAGGAAAGGAGAACATATATCATGGCAGGTTTTTTAGACAAATTATCCGATGTAATAAATAACACAGCGGATGGCATTACAGACAAGGCAAAAGAATTTTCCGAAGTTTCTTCCCTTAACAGCCAGATTCGTAATCAGGAAAAAACCATCGAACGTTGTTATAATGAAATTGGAAAATTATATTATGAGGCACATAAAGATGATACTTCCGATGCTTTCTTAGAGCAGATTGAACGTATCACAAAAGCAAAACAAGAAGTAGAACGTTTGAAAAAAGATGTGGAAAATGTAAAAAACAAAGAATAATAAATATTTTTCCACCAAAAAAGAGAAGTTATCCACAATTTTGTACATTTTTGTGGATAACTTCTCTTTTTTTATAATTTATATG
The DNA here is from genome assembly GCA_002431395.1 of Lachnoclostridium sp. UBA5890. Lineage (GTDB taxonomy): Bacteria > Bacillota > Clostridia > Lachnospirales > Lachnospiraceae > Eubacterium_F. Next base: position 26,630 of record DJEU01000028.1, on the reverse strand, counting down.
TATTGGCTTTCAAATAAATAACATTGTAGTTTTTCTCATGAGGGATTTAGAATACCGTCAGTGCATAGAGGGCGTATCCTGCCCTCATGCACTGCTACGTGTATTCTTCTAAGCGCGAGCGGTCCCGAAATGCGAAAACTACAATGTTATTTTTATATGAAACCATTACATTAAATCATCTTTTCGTATAAAAATCCCGATCTCGTTTTCTCATATGCCTTCTCGTTTTTCGATAACGTCTGCGGTATTCTGTCTTTTGCTGGTATCCTCTAATTCGAATCACGCACACACAAGTTACACCAATGACGCAAATTACCAGAATCACGATAAGCATCACTTTTTTTACCGGAAATGGTTCTTTTTTTGCTGCCATTTCGGCTTCTTTAAACCATTCTGTCATATTAATGCTGTCTTTTAATGTCGCTGCATCGGTCTCATCATAATAAATGTCTGCTCCACCGACATCTTCCCCGTTGTATGTGTACGAAATACGGCCGATTACATTTTTTCCATTCCGTTTTTCCGGCGTCTGCAGGTATGTTACTTTTTTCTCTGTCTTATCCAGCGTTACACCTTTTGGCAGGATCACACCCGCATTAGAATCTATATGCAAAGAACTGGTATCTTTACTGTAAAATGGACTAAAGTTGGTAAACAGATACTCTTTGTTAATCTCATTGGACGAGTCATCTTGAATCATCGTCTTATCATATTTTTCAAAACAATAATTAAACAATCTTGTTGTGTCCGTGTATGCATTGGTGTCCATATATGGGGAACCGTCTACTTTCATAACGACACAGACAAGTTCCATATTTCCTTTTTTTGCAAAAGTCACAAGCGTATAGCGGCATTTATCGGTATAACCTGTCTTTCCACCGATACAGTATTTATAACCATATTGAGGCATATTCCCAGGATTTAACATCTTATGGTGGTTTCCCATCGGATCAATATGCTTTCTTTTATTCGATTTTCCAATGTCATAATATTTTGTGGAAGCAATTGTACGAAAATTTTCATTTTGCATTGCTGCTCTTCCAATCAAAGCCATGTCATATGGGGATGTATAATGGTCTTTATTCCACAATCCATTTGGATTCATAAAATGTGTATTTTTGCATCCTAGTTCTTTTGCCTTCTCATTCATTTTGGCGACATAATTATCGATACTTCCCGCCACATGGATTGCCACTCCGTTACAAACTTCATTCGCAGAAGCAAGCATAATAGCATACAAACTATCTTCCATGCTCAATTTTTCGCCGTCCACGATACCAATATTTGACGCGCGGCTTTCCCAATTTGTGTAAGCGCGGTCGTCGTATTTGACCGTTTCCGAGAGAGAAGAATTATCCATCGCAACCAGAGTCGTCATAATTTTTGTAATACTCGCCGGATATTCCTTCTTATTCATGTTTTTGTCATATAAAACCGTTCCGGATTGCAGATCCATAACGCAGGCAGCTTCTGCAGAAACTGCAAGATCTTTTTGTCCGGCAGCTGCCGCAGCTCGTGTCGGGATCAAAAGTACCGCCGCCGTAAGGCAGATTCCCCCGATCCATGACTTTATTATTTTTTTCATTGGATTTTTCACTTTTTCTATCCTTTCTTACTTTCGCTTTCCATATTATCTAGCGAACTTGTGTTATTTTTATGTCGCGCTGCTTTAATAGATCAACAAACTGATTATCATCTGTAGCAATCATTGGCCGCGACAATTCATTTTTATTAATTAAAACAATTTTTCCTTTCATTCCATTGCTCAGTTCCACATAATGCTGAAGATAGGTATTCGTCAAATTATTTAATATTGGAACCAGAAACATTGGATTAAACTGCTTTCTTCCTTCTTTTTCAAAAATTTCTATCACATCAAATGGACTCATCCCATGCCGGTATACACGGTTGGATGTCATTGCATCGTAAACATCTGAAATTGCGGTAATTGCAGCATACGGATCAATTTCATTTAAACGGAATCCAAACGGATATCCACTTCCATCCGCTCTCTCGTGATGCAGTAAAATAACTCGTTTTACGGATTCCGGAATATTTTTATCCTTCATTTTTTCATATCCGAGAAGCGGATGTTTTTTAATCTGCTCATATTCTTCTTCCGTCAATCTTCCCGGCTTTCGAAGAATATCTTTTGAAATAAGAAGCTTTCCTACATCATGCATCAGTCCACACAATGTCAATTGCTTTCTCTCATATTCTGTCATACCAAGCCATCCCGCAAAGACACTGTTGATCATTGCCACATTCAAAGAATGGCGATATGTTTCATCATCAAAAGTACGAATATGATGTACCATATTAATGATTTCATACCTGCTTTTTGACTGAAATACAAGTTTATCCACATCTTCAACTAATTCATCGGTATTAATTTCATCTGCAGTTTTTAAAAAAGAATTCAAATTTTCTGATACATGATCTATCGTCAATTCGTAATTTTCTTTAAACACAGCAAAATCTTTTTTCTCCTGCTGTGTCATATACATCTCTTCTTCTTCGTCAACTATATTCTTTTCTAATTCGCTTGCAAAAACACGAATGCTCATAATTCCAAAAAATGTCATTCTAGCTATGATTGATTCTGTTATTTTTGTATCTGCAGGCACCAGCAGCTGGTTATTTCTCGTATATACATCCCTTGCAACAATCATTCCAGGTACAAGATCACTTACAGACACAAGAATTATTTTCTTCTCATCCATCTCGTTCCCTCTTTACATTTATTTTATTGCTTACCTATAATCATACACGATTTTGCCAATTTTTCCAATAGTTACTTGCAAATTTGTATTATTTTCTTCAAAATTTTTCAAAAATATGTTATACTATTCGCGAATACAAAACTTTGGAGGAAAATTATGAGACTTCGTAATATCAAGGGTGCGGAAGAATTTATCGCATCCAGTGAATTTGTCATACAGACACCGGAAGAATATAAAGGCAAATGGAATACATTTTTTGGAAATGATAATCCGATCCATATTGAAATTGGGATGGGAAAAGGAAAATTTATTCACGCAATGGCAGAACAAAATCCTGGGATTAATTACATTGGAATCGAAATGTATTCTAGTGTTCTTTACCGCGCAATTGAAAAAAGACAGCAGACAGAATGTTCCAATCTGTATTTTATCCGAATGGACGCAAAAAATCTTACAGAAGTTTTTGATAAAGCAGAAATTGACCGCATTTATCTGAACTTTTCTGATCCCTGGCCAAAAGAACGTCATGCCAAACGCCGCCTGACTTCTCCGGTATTTCTTTCGCTCTATGATGAAGTACTTTGTCCGGAAGGAGTCATCTGTTTTAAGACAGACAACCGCCCATTATTTGATTATTCTGTGGAAACGATTTCAGAGACATCTCCTTGGAAATTAAAAGATGTTACTTATGATCTTCACCACAGCGAATTTGCAGAAGGCAATATTATGACCGAATACGAAGAAAAGTTTTCCGGAAAAGGCATGCCGATCCATCGACTCGTCGCTTACCGGTAACACAAAGAAAAGCAAGGCATAAAATAGAATAAAACAAAAAGGGAGTTTATTATGAACTGTTTTCAAAATTCTCTCCGCCGTTTTTTTCTAAAAAAGCCTTGCTTAAAAAAACGAATTGATTGTATCGTAGATTCTGTTTTCTATATTATGAAGTTATTAAAATAGAATTTATTCCTGCTTATTATTTCTTCTAACTTCTATTTCTTTTAGCATTTTTTTCTTCATTTTTGTCTCCATAATTACACTAATTATATGCATTATTACTGCCACTACCGGCACACCGAGAAACATTCCCAAAACTCCAAAATATGCACCACCGACTGTGATACCAAAAATAACCCAAAGCGGCTTGATTCCAGTAAGATCACCAAGTATTTTAGGTCCCAGATAAAGTCCGTCAAATTGCTGTAACACAAGTATCATAATGACATAAATAATCGCATATTTTGGTTCTATTACAAGATATATAATAACACCCGGAATAGCACCCATAATAGGGCCAAAATACGGAATCATATTTGTTACACCAACGATCACACTAAGCAGCAGACCGTATGGCAGACTGAGAATACTCATTGCAATCAGTGAAAGTATTCCGATAATTAAAGAATCCACACTCTTTCCAAACAAAAACCCATTAAATATATGGTTACACTCGCGGAATGTATTCCATATAAATGGTGCTTTTTCTTTTGCTGCAAATGTATAAATAAAACGACGCAATTCCTTCACTATTTTTTCTTTATCCAATATGATATACACCGATATGACGATGGCAAATATAATATTGATAAATCCAGAAATAAAGGATGCAGACAAATTATAAATATATGGGAATATTATTTTTGCCATTCCCGGTCCATAACTAAAGATATTTTGTGGAACAACTTTTTCAATCAGTTCCGTAATATCCGTCATTGGCAGAAACGGATATTTTTCCTGCAATTTTCCTGTATTATGAATAATGTAATTGTAACCATTTCCAAGTGACTTTGTAAGTTCTTTCACACTCTCTGAAATCTGCGGTACAATATAAACAATCGTAACCGTCAGTAATCCAAGTAAAATTGCATACGAAACTGCAACACTTGTATACTTGCATGCCTTTTTATGTTTTGTTCGAAAAAACAACCTGTCCAATATTTTCCGCACACTTTCCACCAATGGATTGATCAAAAATGCCAATACCAGTCCAAAGATAAATGGCATAATTACTTTTATAAATCGCTGCATCTCTTTGACTGCAGATTCCCAATTTATTATAATGGCAATTACAATCGTACACAATGCAAGGATTAAAATCACAGATCCCATATTAGAGATGATTCCTTTTAATACTTCCCTTATTTTCCGATATGTCTTTTTATTCCTACTCATATTTTTTCTTTCCTTTTTTAATTTTTTTTGAATAAATACTTGCATTTTTGTTACAAATGTTATATAATAGTTTTTGCGATTAGATAAGCGCCTTTAGCTCAGTTGGTAGAGCACCTGACTCTTAATCAGGGTGTCTGGGGTTCGAACCCCCAAAGGCGTACTCCCGAGTCCTTGTTTGGCAGACCTGCAACTGCTGGGTAAGGGCTTTTTTTTGCGCTTTCGTAACTATTTTATACAATGATCCTAATAGGATTTCCACCCTTTATGAGCATTTCCAGCCTTGTCAAAGGCGGAAAAGAACCCCTTAGGATTCTTTCGCCTGCTCCAATGCCTGTCTTTCTTCTTCGGAAAGCGCTACAAATACTTCCCCACTCTTTACTTCTTTAATGTATGTGTAACACCCTTCACTATTTGAATGCATCGAATTCAATATAAATCCATCATTGTCTTTTGTCAACAAAACAAGTACAAAACTCAGTGTACCACCTATTTCTTTAAAAGCATCGTATTTTACGATAGCAACTTTTTGATAGGTCTTTAAAAGATTCTCATCAATCAGTTCCAGATGACCCTGGATTTTTTTCAATTCATCATTGATAATATCCATATTTTCAAATTTCTTCTGGAAAGTTTCTTCCAGACTTTTGCCATCTTTTCCTTCCATGAACATGTTGTATTGTTTTTTCAGTTTTCCTATTTTAGAAAGTGCTACGATCAACAATACAAGAAGTACGACCAATACAGCAGCAATTCCAATTATTATTATATCTGATTCGATTCCATAATCACTAAAACGAAACATCTTTATCCTCCTTATCAAACATTTGTTCTATTTAAAGAAACCAATGATTTTTTCCAGATCTTCCTGATTGTAATATTCTATTTCAATCTTTCCGCTCTTTTCTGTTTTCCGGTTAATCATAACCTTAGTGCCGGTAACCGTTTTCAGTTTTTCTTCCAGATCACGGTATACAAAATCATTCTTTAATTCTTTTTTCTTTGGCTTAGGCGTCTTTTCTTTTCCAAGTGATTTGATCAACTTTTCTGTCTCGCGTACACTCAGCTTTTCATCAAAAATCTTCATGGCAAGATTGTACTGCTCGTCACCATCTTTTACAGCAAGAAGTGCTCTCGCATGTCCACTTGAGATAGATTCCTGAATCAGCATATTTTGTACTCTCTCATCCAGCTTTAACAGACGAATCGAGTTTGTGATTGCAGTACGACTTTTTGATACACGCTCTGCAACTTCATCCTGTTTCAGATCATATTCTTTGATCAATCTTTGGTAAGCCATCGCCTCTTCTACCGGATTCAGGTCTTCACGCTGAATGTTTTCAATCAGTGCAATTTCCATAATTTCCTGTGGTGAGTAATCTTTTACTACAACAGGTACTTCTTTTAATCCAGCTTTCTTTGCTGCACGCCATCTTCTCTCACCAGCAATGATTTCAAAATAATCATCTTTCTTTGCAACAACCAATGGCTGAACGATTCCATGTTGTTTAATGGATTCTGATAACTCAATCAAAGAATCTTCATTAAAAGATTTTCTTGGCTGATTCTTATTTGGTTCAACCTTATTAATATCTACATATTCTTCAATTTTCTTAATTTCTACTTTTTCGACTTTCTCAGTCGTCTCATTTTTTTTAGGTGGAATAAGTGTATCTAATCCTTTTCCTAATCCTCCTTTTCTTGCTGCCATTATTCTTCATCCCCCTTCTCAATAATTTCTTCTGCCAAAGCTCGATATGCTTTTGCTCCCGTAGACTTTCGATCATAAATATTAATTGGAAGTCCATAACTTGGAGCTTCTGCCAATCTTACACTTCTTGGAATTATCGTATTATAAATCTTTTGATTCAAATTTTCTCTAACATTTTCTATAACCTGTAATGACAAATTTGTTCTGGCATCGTACATAGTAAATACGACTCCATCCATTTTTAAATTCGGATTCAAACGATCTTTTACCAAATCAATCGTATAGATCAATTGGCTCAAACCTTCTAATGCATAAAATTCACATTGAATTGGAACCAGAACAGAATCCGCTGTTGTCATTGAATTAATTGTTAATGAATTCAATGATGGTGGACAGTCGATTAATATGTAATCATATCGATCTTTTACTTTATCGATTTCTTTTGATAAAATATAGTTTCTGTCTTCCATATCCAATGTTTCGATTTCTACACCTGCAAGATTTACATTTGCAGGTAAAACATCAAGATTTTCCAGTACATTTTTCTGTACACACTCATCAAATGAATTGGTACCAATCATAAGCTGGTAAATACTCTGTTCCAATTCATCCTTATTCACACCAAGTCCACTGGATGCATTTCCCTGTGGATCCAAATCAATCATTAAAACTTTTTTTCCTTTTTCGGCCAATGCAGCAGATAAATTGATGGTAGTTGTTGTCTTACCAACTCCACCTTTCTGGTTAGCCACAGCTATAACTTTATGACTCATATTTTTCTCACCTTTACAATTTTTTTACCCTTCTGTTTCTATTATATCATTCTATTACTAATAATACTAGCATATTTTTAAAAATGTTTCACGTGAAACATTTTTCTACAATGGATTTTTTTTTGGTTTTCCCGCTTTTCTTGGATATTTTGAGGGAGTTTCATTTATCTTATGAATTTCTACAATATATCTCTTATATTCTTCATCATCCGATAAAGAACAGATTTCTACGACTTTACAATTTAATTCAATCAAAGCATGCTTTGATTTATTCAACTCTTGGTCAGTCTTTATACTTTTATACAATAACAAACTTCCATCAATTTTTATAAACGGAGAACAATACTCTAGTAAAATTGGTAATGGAGCAACCGCTCTTGAAACACAATAATCAAATTGTTCACGAAACGATGTATCTTTTCCAAAGTCTTCTGCTCTTCCATGATATAAAGTTACATTACTTAATCCAAGTTTTTCTAAAACCGTTTTGAGAAATGTGATTCTCTTATCAAGTGAATCAATAAGAACAAAATTTGTCTGTGGTAACATAATAGCAAGAGGTATTCCAGGAAAACCTGCTCCTGTTCCCACATCAATTACATTTTTCTTTTCAAATTTTGTCTTATCATACTTTGTTAAAAGAAGAACGGAATCAATAAAGTGTTTTTGTATCACTTCATCTTTATCTGTAATCGTAGTAAGATTCATACGTTCATTCCAGTCAATCAATAACTCATAATATTTTTCAAAATGATTAGACATCGTTTCATCTAATAGCAGTCCATATTTATTAAATTCTGATTTCACTACTCTTCCTCCAATGTTTCACGTGAAACATTTCTATTATAATTTTCAAGATATACAAGTAATACCGAAATGTCTGCTGGAGAAACACCAGATATTCTTGCCGCTTGTCCTACAGACTCTGGACGAATTTCAGACAATTTCTGTACCGCTTCAATTCTCAAACTATTAATTTTTGAATAATCAATAGTTGAAGGAATTTTCTTTTGTTCCATTTTTTTAAATTGCTTTACCTGTTTCATCTGGCGTGAAATATATCCATCGTATTTGATATTAATATTTACCTGTTCATAAACATCATAAGGAAGTGGTTTTCTTTCTTTATCAATTGGTTCAATTTTATCGTAATCCAATTCAGGACGACGAATCAATTCTGCCAATGTAATTCCACTATTTAATGGTGTACTTCCATATTGTTTCAAAAGTTTTTGTACATTATCTGTATTGCCAACCGAAGTATGCTCCATACGATTTATTTCTTTTTGAATCAATTTATCTTTCAAAAGTAAACCATCGTATCTTTCCTTTGAAATCAATCCAACCTCATATCCTATTGGAGTTAATCGTAAATCTGCATTATCCTGACGAAGGATCAAACGATACTCCGCCCTTGATGTCATCATACGATAAGGTTCATTTGTACCTTTTGTTACAAGATCATCAATCAGCACTCCGATGTATGCCTGCGAGCGGTCCAATATAATAGGATCTTTTTTCTGTAATTTTCTTGCAGCATTGATACCAGCAATAATACCTTGAGCTGCTGCTTCTTCATATCCGGAACTTCCATTTGCCTGTCCGGCACTAAAAAGTCCTTCTACTTTTTTGCACTCCAAAGATGGTTTCAACTCCAGTGAATCAATACAGTCATATTCGATAGCATAAGCATTACGAACAATTCTAGCATTTTCAAGTCCTTTCACAGAACGATACATTTCATACTGCACATCTTCCGGCATCGAACTTGACATTCCACCAATATACACTTCCGAAGTATACAATCCTTCCGGCTCGATGAAAACTTGGTGTCTATTCTTATCAGCGAACCGAACAACTTTGTCCTCAATCGAAGGACAATATCTTGGTCCCGTACTTTTTATCATTCCAGAGTAAAGAGGTGACCGGTCCAAATTATCACGGATAATTTCATGTGTTTTTTCATTGGTATAAGTAAGGTAACATTTTACCTGCTCTCTCTCGATATCTGCGGGATCATTGGTAAAAGAAAATGGTACAAGTTTCTCATCCCCATACTGTGGTTCCATCTTAGAAAAGTCAACAGTATTTCCATCGATTCGTGCAGGGGTACCTGTTTTGAAACGACGGATTTTGATACCAAGTTCAGTTAAAGAATCGGAAAGATGATTTGCGGCAGACAAACCATTTGGTCCGGTATAAGTAGAAATCTCTCCCGTAATACATTTTGCCTTAAGATAGGTTCCCGTACATAATACGCACGCTTTACAGTGAATAATCGCACCTGTATAAGTTTTTACACCTACTAATATATTATTTTCTACCAGCAATTCTGTCACTTCTGCCTGCTTAATAGAAATGTTTTCCGTTTCTTCCAGCACACGGCGCATTCTTTTACTGTACTCTTTTTTGTCCGCCTGCGCACGAAGGGAATGTACGGCAGGTCCTTTGGATTTATTTAACATTTTACTCTGAATAAATGTCGCATCAATATTTTTTCCCATCTCGCCACCGAGTGCATCCACTTCTCTGACAAGATGCCCTTTGGAAGATCCACCAACATTAGGATTACATGGCATCAATGCGATGCTGTCGACACTAACGGTAAAAAGGGCCGTGGAAAATCCAAGTCTAGCCAAAGCAAGAGCTGCTTCGCAACCGGCGTGTCCTGCACCGACAACAACAGCGTCATATGTTTCTTCTAATATCTTTTTCATAGTATCCTCAAACCTTTCTCATTTACCCATGCAGAATTTTTTGAAAATCGTATCTACCAGATCATCATCCACGGTTTCACCGATAATACTTCCAAGCTGCTCATAAGCATTCATCATATCAATGGTATAAAAGTCTTCTCCTACTCCGATATCATAACTTTCTTTTACACAAAGAAGACTTTCATATGCTTCCGACACTGCCTGCTTTTGTCTTTCATTTGAAAGATATATTTCCTGATTAAATGAAATTTCATTTTGAAAAAACTGATGCGTGATATACTGCTGCAATTCATCCAATCCTTCTCCTGTTTTTGCAGAAAAAGAAATGATTTTTTTCGTTGTCATATTTTCTATTTCATCAATAGAAAACGCATTTTCAAGATCAGATTTATTATATAAAATAACTGCTTTTTTCGACTCAATTTCTTTTAAAAGAATCTTATCTTCTTCTTCTATTTCACGTGAACGGTCTAATATTAAAATGCAGAAGTCACAGTGTTTCAGCTGTTCTCTCGCTTTTTCAATTCCTATTTTTTCAACTTCATCTTCTGTTTCATGTATTCCGGCAGTATCAATTAAGTGTAAAAATACATCACCAATTCTAACATTTTCTTCCAATGTATCTCTTGTCGTACCGGGCACATTTGTCACGATAGCGCGCTCTGTTCCAAGCATTGTATTTAAAAAAGATGATTTTCCTACATTTGGCTTTCCAATAATTGCCGTCTGAATTCCTTCATAAATCAACCGTCCATTATCATAATTGCTTTTCATTTTTCCAAGTTCGGAAATCGAACTCGTAATATGATTTAAAAAATCTTTTTCAAACAGATCAAGTGAGATATGTTCCGGGTCATCCAGCGCAGCCTCAATATACGCAACATCATCCATGATAATATCCCGTATTTTCTGAATCTTCTGTTTGACGATTCCACTTAACTGGGAAACCGAACTTTCCAACGCATATTTACTTTTCGATTCGATCAGATCCATAACTGCCTCAGCCTGAGACAAATCTATTCTTCCATTCAAAAAAGCACGTTTCGTAAATTCACCCGGTTCTGCAATCCGGACACCCTCTTTTTTTAATATAAGATCAAGGATTGTCTGACATACAAAAGCTCCTCCATGACACTGGATTTCGACAACATCTTCTCTTGTATAACTGTTTGGTGTAAGCATTAATAATACAAGAACTTCATCTATTTTCTGTCCCTCTTCATCTATCACATAACCATAATGAATTGTATGGCTTTTTGCTTCTGCCAAAGTTTTATTTTTTAATTTCAGACAACTGTCAGCAACTTCGACTGCATTCTCACCACTGATTCGGATGATACTTACTCCACCATTTACAGAGGCAGTCGCAATCGCAGCGATGGTATCTTCGTAAAACATAAAACATCCCTTTCTAAACTTAATGACCTGCGCATGTATGAGCATGCTTCCTTTTACTCTAATATCAATAAGGCTAAAAAGGCTGAATCCTGAGATTCAGCCCAACTCTTTTGATTCATATTAATCTTCTTTTTTTCCGGCATTATCATCCGAACCAAAATTGCTCTGGTTACGATATGAATTATTGCGGTTGTAAGATTTATTATAGGAAGATTTACCATATGGCTTTTTATTACCATAAGATTTATTATATGGTTTGCGTCCTCCGCGTCCGCCGTTTCCATTATAACCATTTTTCTTACGATAATTATTATTGCGGCGAGGCGGCATGCTCGCATATTCTTTCGAAACATTTACAATAACCTTACGGAAAGGTTCTTCTCCTTCACTGTAAGTTTCTACATATTTGTCATCTTGAAGTGCTGCATGAATCAAACGTCTCTCATATGGATTCATTGGCTCCAAAGTAGCCGGACGTCTTGTCTTCTTAACCTTGATTGCAATATTTTTTGCAAGATTCTCGATCGTTACTTTACGACGCTCACGGTAATTTTCTGTATCCATCTTAATCTTAATATATTCTTCACGGTTTTTGTTAGCAACCAAAGAAGTAAGATACTGGATAGAATCCAAAGTCTGTCCACGTTTTCCGATCAAAAGACCCATTTCGTCGCCCTTCAGATCAATATAGATAACTTTTTCTTCTTCATCATACTTCATATCTACTTCTACATTTAAGTGCATATTTTCAAACAGACGTTTCAGAAAATCTTTTACAATATCCTGAACATCTTCTTTTTTACAAACACGAATGCGGGCTGGTTTACTAAACAATCCGAGTAAACCAGTAGTTTCTTTTTCCAATACTTCATATTCAATCTGATCACTTGTTGTTTCTAATTTAATTAACGCTTCCGTCAAAGCTTCATCAACTGTTTTCGCTGAAAATTCCTGCCAATTTGACATAATCAATTCCTCCAATCACATAAAAGACAATCCATTATTTATCTTTTTCTCTGTCTCCATCCAGCATATGGGCATAAGAACCAATGCTGCCCTTCTCATAATTTGTATTCGTAGTGTACGACGGCTTCTTCACATCTTTTTCGTCTGTCGCTGCCTTATTCTGATAACTTGCAGCCGTCTTAATGGAGCTTGTCCTCTGCTTCGCATACATTTCCATCTGCTCATTCATCTGTTTCCGCTTATTTGCTTTTTTCGCTGCCTTATCTTTGTTCTTTTCAATCAGCTCGTCCAAAGAAATCTTATCTACCTGATGGTTGATGATAAGAGTCTGTCCAATTCGGAAGATAGAAGCGGCAATCCAGTATAAACCAATACCCATTGAAAAACTCAAGGCAAAAAATCCGGACATCAAAGGCATGAAGTAATTCATCATTTTCATACTTTGCTGCATGCTGTCTTGCTGGGCATTTTTCTTTCCTTTATCATTCTTATTCTTCGCCTGAAGAATCTGAGAATTCAAAAACTGAAATACGACAGCCAGCACAGGAATCAAATACGCCCATTTTGTCGTAGAAGAATACTGTGTTGGAGTCTGGGAAAGATCCAGACCCAAAAAACCTGTCGCTCCTTCCAGACTAGGTGCATACTTCGTAACTTCACGGATTACTCCGTAAAGAGCAAAGATGATTGGCATAGAAATGATCAAAGGAAGACATCCACCAAACGGACTAACTCCGTATTTGTTATATATCTCCTGAGTCTCTGCCTGCTGTCTCATCATCGATTCATTATCTTTTTTACCTTTGTATTTTTCCTGAATCGCAAGAATCTCCGGATTGATCTTCGTCATCAAACGAGATGATTTTTGCTGTTTTGCATTCAAAGGGAACATAATTAAATATACAATAAATGTAAATAAAATAATACATATACCTACATTATGAATACCAAGGGTATGAAATACTACCCAGTCAATCCCTTCTAATATCCAACCTAAAAATTGATATAAATAACTCAATTCACTAACCTCCACTAACTGATATCGCTATTTTACGGAACTGGATCATAGCCACCCTTGTGAAAAGGATGACATCTTAAAATTCGTTTCAAAGCCAAAAAACCACCCTTGCATGCACCGTATTTTGTAATTGCCTGTCTGGCATATTCGGAGCAACATGGCGTATAGATACACGTTGGCGTAGGCTTTAAAGGTGAAATGAATCTCTGATAAATACGTAGTAAAAATAATAAAATCTTTTTCATGACATTATACCTTCTGTCACCAAACAAAGTTTGATGACCTGCGTGTGCATCCGCACACTACATTATACCATGTAATCGACACAAGTGTAAAAACGCACTCTCGATTTCTTGAAAACTTCTACCTTTTGCCGTGTTTCTGGCAACGATAACAACATTATAACTTTTCTTTAATTTTGCGTCATTCGTTCGAACGGATTCACGAAGTAACCTGGTGATCCTATGACGCACAACGCTATTTCCGACTTTCTTACTGACAGAAAATCCATAACGGTTGGGACCACTCTCCCTTTCGACCAAAATCATCACCAGGTACCGATTTGCTTTCGATTTACCAAACTTGTAAACCTTTTTAAATTCTGAGTTTTTTCCTAACTTTTCAAACACTGTCCATATCCTCATACATTCAAGTGATACAGGAAAACCTGTATCCTATAGATACAACGATGAAAAGAAAAAGAAGAAAAGTCACACATTCATGTGACTTTGCACAATCCTGCCATGCTATGCATAATACATATTAAGCGGACAATTTTTTTCTTCCTTTTGCTCTTCTTCTGGAAAGAACCTTTCTTCCGTTAGAAGTACTCATTCTTTTACGAAAACCATGAACTCTAGATCTAGATTTCTTTTTTGGCTGAAATGTCATCTTCATATTCGATACACCTCCTTCTCTCTATAACCTTATATCCTCATAAAAATGAGTGGATAAATCCGTATCAAGCCTAATTATAGTATTGAATCGTCGAATAGTCAAGCAAATAATGAAAGAAAGTTGTTTTTTTGTAAATATTTCATTGAAAAAAAAACATATATGATGTACAATATATTTGTATGTTTATACCCTTATTTTGATTTTTTTTAGTTAGGTAGGTTTTTTTATGGAAAATGAGATAAAATCCCGCTGGGGCGAAATTATCGCGTATCTAAAGGATAATAGTTCTATTTCCGGTCCTGCGATACGAACTTTTATCGAACCACTGGAAGCAATTTCTTATGAAAATAATATATTGACATTGCAAATTGACATGTCACAGCAGGGGGATTGCTACAAAGCATTGACAGAACGTTACTATTTTGATATCCGTGTTGCGGTTGAAAGCATCATTGAAGGTGAAGAAATCGCCCAGATCAACTTCGTTTATAAAAAAGATGATAGTGTTTCTTCCTATTTAAATGAAGAAAAAGAACAGTCATTGATCGATAAGTATCCTTATCTGAGTCAAGGTCATTCGTTTGAAACCTTTGTAACCAGTCAAAGCAATGCGATGGCATATGCAGCAGCACTCAATGTAGCAGAAAATCCTACACTGCATGTTTACAATCCGCTTTTCCTTTACGGAAACCCAGGTCTTGGAAAAACCCACCTGATGCATTCCATTGCGAGACACATTATCGAGCATCACCCGGAATTAAAGGTTCTTTATATTACCAGTGAGGATTTTACCAATCAGGTAATTGAAGCCATTCGTTCCAATAAAGTAAGCCACGATAACTCAGCGACCACAAACCTTCGTAAAAAATTTCGAAGTGTCGATGTCCTGCTGATTGACGATATCCAGTTTATTATAGGAAAAGAAAGCTCACAACTTGAATTTTTTAACACATTTGAGACTCTCTTCCAATTAAATAAGCAAATTGTTATCTCGAGTGATAAACCGCCGAGAGATATGCCTGAATTGGATGACCGTTATCGAACCCGTTTCAGTTCCGGACTTTTGGTTGACATTCAACCGCCGGATTACGAAACTAGTATGGCAATTTTAAATAATTTTAAAGAAAAAGAGTCAATACAAGTCGATGAAGAAGTACTCCGTTTCATCGCTACCAATATACGCTCCAGTGTACGTGAACTGGAAGGTGCCTTTAAGAAAGTACAATACTTTTCTACATTAAGCCACCAAAAAATCACATTGGAACTTGCAGAAAACGCATTAAAGGATATGATCAAACCTGACAGCGCAAGAGAAATTACGGTAGAATACATTATTGATATTGTAACCGAACATTTTCAACTCTCATCCGATGCGATTGTTTCAAAAAAGAGACAAAAAACCATTGCCTATCCACGACAGATCTGTATGTACTTATGCAAAGAATTAACAGACTTATCCACAACCGAAATTGGCGATAAGATAGGTGGACGCGATCATTCGACAGTTATCCACGGATGCTCGAAAATAGAGGAGTTGATAAACACAGACCCTACTGTTAAAAAAGTGATTGATATTCTGATCAAAAAAATCAATCCTTGATAACTTGTGGATAACTTTACATTAACTGTTTATAACTTGAGTATAGTTCATGGATAACTTAAATTAACTTTTTAACAAAGTTTAAGTTTCCCATTCCATTCACTTAAAATAAACGTTAAATGAGAAAGTTATAAAGTAACTCAAACCAGCATAGCATTTAACTTTAAGCTACTTTTCCACTTTTACACGACACCTATTACTACTATTACTAAATATTAATATTATATTTATTAGCAAATTAACCAGAAAGGGGTTATTCACAACTATGAAATTCACATGCAATAAATCTGATATGGCAGAAGCAGTTAATATTGTATTGAAGGCAGTGCCCGGTAAAACGACGATGCCTATTTTAGAATGCGTTGTCATTGAGGCAGCTGGTGACCAGATCAAATTAACGACTAACGACATGCAGCTTGGTATCGAAACCCGTTTTCCGGCTCAGATAGAAGAAGATGGAATTATTCTTGTTAATGCAAAAATGATTTCTGATATTATCCGTAAGCTTCCGGAAAACGATGTATATTTTGAAGCAGATGACAATGAAAATATTCTTTTATTTTGTGGAAAGGCAAAATTTAATCTTTCCGGAAAGAATCATGAAGAATTTCCAATGCTTCCCAATATTGAAAAAAGTTATAAAATTACAGTTTCACAGTTTACATTGAAGGAAATGATCCGTCAGACAATTTTTTCTATCTCCAACAATGAGAGCAATAAGATTCTGACAGGAGAATTGTTTGAAATCAATGGAGATGAATTTAAGATTGCGTCCCTTGACCTTCATCGTGTGTCGATTCGTAAGATTCAGCTTAAAGAATCCTACGATGATATGAAGGCAGTCATTCCAGGAAAGACATTGAGCGAGGTCAGCAAGATTCTGACAGGTGGAATGGATGACAACGTAGATATTTATTTCACAAAAAACCATGTTTTGTTTGAATTGGAAAATACAATCATCATTTCTCGTCTGATCGAAGGAAATTTCTATAATATCAATCAGATGCTGACAAATGATTACGAGACAAAAGTGACGGTAAACAAGAGAGATCTTTTGGAATGTATCGATCGTGCGACGCTGCTCTTGCGTGAAGCAGAAAATAAGCCGGTCATTATGAATGTAAAAAATAGCGAGATTAAAATGGAAATGACGACGAAGATCGGTTCCATGGATGAAAATATTACGATTGAAAAAGAGGGAAAAGATCTGCGAATCGCATTTGACCCTAAGTTTTTGATTGATGTACTTCGGGTAATTGATGAAGAAGAAGTAAATCTGTATTTGTTTAATGCGAAAGCTCCATGCTTTATCCGTGATGACAATTCATACATTTATTTGATTCTTCCTGTAAATCTGATTGAGTAAAGGAGACAAATTATGGAAGAAATAACGATAAAAGACGATTTTATAAAACTTGGCCAGGCTCTAAAACTTGCCGGATTGGCTGGTTCCGGAGTGGACGCCAAATTTATGATTGAAGAAGGAATCGTATCGGTAAATGGTGAAATAGAGCTTCGGCGCGGACGGAAAGTTCGTCCGGGAGATGTGATTGAGTTGGAAGGACATCAGGTAAAGGTAAATCATATATGATAATTGAATCTTTGGAATTATTGAATTTCCGCAATTATGAGAGAGAATGTTTTATGTTTGATGAAAATACGAATGTTTTGTATGGTGACAATGCGCAGGGCAAGACAAATGTACTGGAAGCAATTTATTTTTGCTCGACATCAAGATCTCACCGCGGAAGTAAAGATAAAAAAATGATTCGATTTGATATGCCGGAAGCTCATTTGAGGATGAATCTGTTAAAAGGCAGCATTCATCATAAAGTGGACATTCATCTGAAGAGAAACAAAGCCAAAGGAATCGCAGTCGATGGCGTTCCCATCAAAAAGACAGCGGATCTGCTTGGCATCTGCAATGTGGTATTTTTTTCGCCGGAAGATCTGGAGATCATTGAGCGGGGACCCGATGCCAGAAGACATTTTATAGATATGGAACTTTGTCAGTTAGATCCGATGTATTTGTTTCATTTGACAAAGTATAAGCAGGTTTTGCGCCAGCGAAATGAATTGTTAAAACAAATTGGTTTAAATAAAGATTTATTGGATACACTCGATATATGGAATAGCGAATTAGTAAAATATGGTAATTATGTTATTTCCGCCAGAAAATCTTTTATTGATAAATTAAATGACTATATTCAGGAGATTCATAAAAATCTGACCGGGCAGAGAGAGACGATCACGCTCCGTTACGAGCCAAGTGTCCGGGAAGATGAGTTTGCGGCACAGATCGTAATGTCGGAGCAAAAGGATCTGTTTACCGGAACGACCAATATAGGGCCGCACCGCGATGATCTTTCTTTCTTGTCCGAAGGGATTGATTTTCGCGAATATGGGTCTAGAGGACAAAAGAGGACGGCGGCTTTGTCGCTGAAATTGACAGAAATTAAAATCGTAGAAGAAAAAAAAGGTGAAAAACCTATTTTATTATTGGATGACGTTTTGTCAGAATTAGATAGAAACCGGCAAAATTATCTTTTAGAACATATCAAAGGTATTCAAACGATAATTACCTGCACGGGTCTTGAAGAATTTGTAAAAAATGGAATTAATATTCAAAAGACGTTTGAAATTGAATCAGGAAAGGTAAAAAGGTGAGTAAATGATGGATAACCCAAATCAGGTGCAAAATGAATATGGTGCTGACCAGATACAGATTTTGGAAGGACTCGAAGCAGTTCGGAAAAGACCCGGTATGTATATTGGAAGCACATCAGAAAGAGGTCTTCATCACCTTGTGTATGAAATCGTAGACAATGCCATCGATGAGGCTTTGGCTGGTTATTGTGATGTCATTGATGTACATATTAATGCCGATAATTCGATCACCGTATTGGATAATGGACGAGGAATTCCGGTAGGAATCAACCATAAAGCAGGAAAACCGGCGGTAGAGGTCGTATTTACCGTACTTCATGCCGGCGGAAAATTCGGCGGTGGTGGATACAAAGTATCCGGTGGTCTGCACGGCGTAGGTGCTTCTGTTGTAAATGCGTTGTCTGACTGGCTTGAAGTAGAGATTTACCAGGGCGGGTTCAGCTACAAACAGCGTTACGAGCGCGGAAAAGCCATGTATGATTTGAAAAAGACCGGAACAACGGATATGCGCGGAACAAAAGTAACCTTTTTGCCGGATGAGACAATCTTCAAAGAAACGACGGTATTTGATTACAATACGTTAAAGAGCCGTCTACGTGAAATGGCATTTTTGACCAAAGGAATTAAGATCGTATTACACGATGACCGCGAGGAAGAACCGGTTGTCGAAGCATTTTACTACGAGGGTGGTATCAAAGAATACGTAGAATATCTCAATCGCGGAAAAGAACCATTGTATGAGGATATCATTTACTGTGAAGGACAAAAAGGCGACGTGTATGTCGAAGTAGCGTTCCAGCACAACGATTCCTACAATGACAGCTGTTTCAGTTTCGTAAACAATATTACGACGCCGGAAGGTGGTACGCATCTTGCCGGTTTCAAAAATGCGATGACGAAAACGTTTAATGAATATGCAAGAAACCAGAAATTGTTAAAAGACAACGATGCCAACCTGAGTGGTGATGACATTCGTGAAGGATTGACGGCAATCATCAGTATCAAGATTCCGGAACCTCAGTTTGAAGGCCAGACAAAACAGAAACTGGGAAACAGCGAGGCAAGAGGAGCCGTGGATAGTGTCGTAAGTGAACAGCTTACCATTTTCCTTGAATTAAATCCTTCTGTTGCTAAGATCATCGTAGAAAAAGCGCTTTTGGCGCAGCGTGCGAGAGAGGCAGCGAGAAATGCCAGAGATCTGACAAGACGTAAAACCGCTCTTGACAGCACTTCTCTTCCGGGAAAACTGGCAGACTGCAGCGACAAGAATCCAGAAAACTGCGAAATTTACATCGTAGAGGGAGATTCCGCGGGTGGTAGTGCAAAAACGGCCCGTGACCGTGCTACGCAGGCAATTCTTCCACTTCGTGGTAAGATTTTGAATGTAGAAAAAGCACGTTTGGATAAAATATTGGTAAATGCCGAGATCAAAGCGATGATCACAGCATTTGGATGCGGAATCGGAGATGATTTTGATATCAGCAAACTCCGTTATCACAAAATTGTTATTATGACCGATGCCGATGTCGACGGCGCGCATATCGATACGCTGATGCTTACATTTTTGTATCGTTTTATGCCGGAACTTATCCGTCAGGGATATGTATATCTCGCGCAGCCGCCATTGTACAAAGTTGAAAAAAATAAAAAATCCTATTATGTCTATTCCGATGAAGAGCTCAATGCAAAATTGGAAGAAATCGGAAGAGACGGAAGTATCAATATCCAGCGTTACAAAGGTCTTGGAGAGATGGATGCCGAGCAGCTATGGGATACGACTATGGATCCGGCAAAACGTATTTTGTTGAAAGTAAATATGGACGAAGAGGAATCTTCTGAAATTGACATGACATTTACGACATTGATGGGAGACAAAGTAGAGCCAAGACGTGAGTTTATAGAGGCAAATGCAAGATTTGTCGATAATCTCGATATTTAGAAAGGAAGGTAACAAAATATGGATGAAAATATTTTTGACAAAGATTCATTGGATGTCATAAAACCAGTGGATTTGAAGAAAACGATGGAGACATCCTATATCAATTACGCGATGTCTGTTATTGCATCCAGAGCGCTTCCTGATGTAAGAGACGGTTTGAAACCGGTTCAGCGACGAATCTTGTATGCAATGATCGAATTGAACAACGGACCGGATAAGCCACATCGTAAATGTGCGCGTATCGTCGGTGATGCGATGGGTAAATACCATCCTCACGGAGACAGTTCTATTTACGGAGCTCTCGTTAATATGGCGCAGGAATGGTCTACCCGTTATCCGCTTGTCGACGGACATGGAAACTTTGGTTCTGTCGATGGTGATGGCGCAGCTGCCATGCGATATACTGAGGCAAGACTCAGCAAGATTTCGATGGAAATGCTTGCCGATATCAATAAAAATACTGTTGACTTTGTACCAAACTTTGATGAGACAGAAAAAGAGCCGGCAGTGCTTCCGGCACGTTTTCCAAATCTTTTAGTCAATGGTACTTCCGGTATCGCGGTAGGTATGGCAACCAATATCCCACCGCATAACTTGAAGGAAGTCATCGGCGGTGTTGTAAAAATTATCGATAATATCGTGGAAGAAGATCGAGAGACAAGTCTGGAAGAAATCATGGAAATTATCAAAGGACCGGATTTTCCGACAGGAGCTACGATCTTAGGCCGTCGTGGAATCGAAGAAGCCTATCGTACCGGCCGTGGAAAAATCCGTGTGCGTGCCGTGACAAACATTGAAACCATGGCAAATGGAAAGAATCGAATTGTCGTAACTGAACTTCCATACATGGTAAATAAAGCAAAATTAGTAGAAAAAATCGCAGAATTACATAAAGACAAACGAATCGACGGAATCACAGACCTCCGTGACGAATCCAGCCGCGAAGGAATGCGTATCTGTATTGAACTGCGTAAAGATGCCAATGCAAATGTCGTATTAAATCAATTGTACAAGCATACGCAGATGCAGGACACCTTTGGTGTAAACATGCTCGCACTTGTCGATAAAGAACCAAAAGTCATGAACCTTCTTCAGATGCTTCAGCACTACCTGACACATCAGGAAGATGTTGTGACACGTCGTATTAAATACGACCTCAACAAGGCAGAAGAACGAGCTCACATCATCAAAGGATTGCTGATAGCGCTCGATAATATCGATGAAGTAATCCGTATTATCCGTGGTTCAAAGACAACAAATGAAGCAAAAGAAAAATTGATCGAACGTTTTGAACTGGATGACGTTCAGGCACAGGCAATCGTAGATATGCGTCTGCGTGCTCTGACCGGTTTGGAACGTGAAAAACTGCAGAACGAATATGCAGAGCTCATGAAGAAGATTGAAGAGTTCCGTGCTATCTTGGCAGACCGTAAACTTCTTCTTGGAGTAATCAAAGAAGAAATTACATTAATTGGAAATAAATATGGCGATGAGCGTCGTACATCCATTGGGTTTGATGAATTTGACATTTCCATGGAAGATCTGATCCCGGTTGAAAACACGGTGATCGCAATGACTCATATGGGTTATATCAAACGTATGACGAGTGATAACTTTAAGAGCCAGCACCGTGGAGGAAAAGGAATCAAGGGAATGCAGACCATTGAGGAAGATTATATTGAAGATCTCTTTATGGCGACGACACACCATTACCTTATGTTCTTCACCAATAAAGGCCGCGTATACCGTATCAAAGCATACGAGATACCGGAATCAAGCCGTACAAGCCGTGGTACAGCAATTGTAAATTTATTACAGTTACTTCCGGAAGAAAAAATTACGGCTGTCATTGCGCTACGCGAATATGAAGAAGATAAATATCTCTTTATGGCGACAAAGCATGGATTGGTTAAGAAAACCTCACTTTCAGAATACATGAACATCCGTAAAACCGGATTGCAGGCAATCAATCTTCGTGAAGAAGATGAATTGATTGAAGTAAAAGTAACCGACGATAACAAAGAGATCATCCTTGTGACAAAACAGGGACAATGCATCAAGTTCAAGGAGACTGACGTACGTACGACAGGACGAACTTCTATGGGTGTACGTGGTATGAATCTGTCTTATGACGATGAAGTAGTCGGAATGCAGTTAGATACGCAGGGAGAGCAGCTCCTTCTCGTATCCGAATACGGTTTAGGAAAACGTACCAATATCGAAGAATTTGGTGTACAGCATCGTGGCGGAAAAGGTGTAAAATGCTATAAGATCACCGAAAAGACGGGAAATGTCGTAGGGGCAAAAGCCGTTCATGACGACCAGGAAATCATGTTGATCACCAATGAAGGTATTGTCATTCGTATTCAGGTGTCAGATATTTCCATTCTTGGAAGAATTACTTCCGGAGTGAAATTGATGAACTTAGATCCTTCTCAGGATGTCGTTGTCGCAAGTATCGCCAAAGTGCGAAAAGAAGAAAACAACAAACCGGAAGAAGAGGCAGAAGAAAATGCCGAGGAGAATGCAGATGAGAACAATTAATACAGAATTAATTACACAGCAAGTAAAAGAAATGTGTATGGATGTTAATATCCATCTGTCAAAAGATGTAAAATGTGCCATCGAAGAAGCAGAAAGAAAGGAAGAATCTCCGCTTGGAAAGCAGATATTAGGTCAGCTGGAAGAAAATATGGAAATTGCTTCTGATACGAAAATTCCAATTTGTCAGGATACCGGTATGACCGTTGTATTCTTGAAAGTTGGACAAGAGGTTCATTTTGAAGGCGGTTACATTGAAGATGCCATCAACGAGGGAATCCGTCAGGGATATCAGGAAGGATATCTTCGCAAATCCGTAGTAAAAGATCCGGTAGACCGTGTCAATACAAAGGACAATACGCCGGGTGTGATTCATTATGAAATCGTGCCGGGTGACCAGGTCGAGATCACAATTGCGCCAAAAGGATTCGGCAGTGAAAATATGAGCCGTCTTTATATGCTCAAACCGGCAGACGGACTCGATGGAATCCGCAATGCCATCCTAGAGACAGTAAAACTTGCAGGTCCCAATGCCTGTCCTCCGATCGTTGTCGGAGTAGGTATCGGTGGTACCTTTGAAAAATGTGCCATTCTTGCAAAAAAAGCACTTACACGTGACTTGAACTCTTCTTCTGAAATTCCTTACGTGAAGGAACTGGAAAATGAAATGTTGGAAAAAATTAACAATCTTGGAATCGGGCCGGCCGGACTTGGAGGTACGGTGACAGCACTTGGTGTAAATATTGAAACCTATCCGACACATATCGCCGGAATGCCGGTTGCTATCAACATATGCTGCCACGTAAACCGCCATATCCGCCGCACGATATAAATATCCGAAAGGAAGAGAATTATGGAGACAAATTGCGAATTTTGTGCTCTTTACTACGTCGATGATGATGGATATGGGGAATGCCAGGTAAATCTGGATGAGGACGAAATGTACCGTTTTATGAACACGTCATACCGTTCCTGCCCCTACTATCAGAACGACGATGAATATAAGATTGTGAGAAAACAGAACTGATGAAATACTACATGGCTCCTTTGGAAGGAATCACAGGGCATATTTACCGTACAACGTATGCAAAATATTTTGGTGGAATCGATAAATATTTTTCCCCTTTTATCTCTCCCAACCAAAAGAAAATATGCCGCACACGCGAAAAAAAGGATATTTTGCCGGAAAACAATGCCGGTTTGTATCTGGTACCACAGATTATGACAAATCAGGCAGAGATGTTTTTGCAGACCGTAGAATACCTTCAGCAATTTGGTTATAACGAAGTAAATCTGAATCTGGGATGCCCTGCAGGTACTGTAGTTTCGCGTAAAAAAGGTTCCGGTTTTCTGACAGAACCAAAAAAGCTGGAATCCTTTTTAAAAGAAATTTACGAAGGAACGGATGTCAAAATATCCGTAAAAACGCGGATTGGTTATGAAAGTGCGGAAGAATTTCCAATACTTCTTTCCATATTTAACCAGTTTCCGATTACTGAACTGATCGTGCATCCGCGTACAAGAGAAGATTTCTACCAGAATACACCGGATATGCAGACATTTTCCTATGCCATGGAACACAGCAAAAATGTTCTGTGCTACAATGGCGACATATTCAACAAAGAAGATTATAAGCATTTGATGGAACGATATCCGTCTCTTTCCAGTGTTATGCTCGGACGGGGTATTTTACAAAATCCGGCAGTTATTGTTTCTATAAAAGGAGAAAATCTGCCCGAAAAAGAAACAATTAAAGAATTTGTCACGGAATTGTGTGAGAGATACCAGTCAGAATTGTATGGAGAACGCCCTGTTTTGTTCAAAATGAAGGAATTATGGCATTACCTTATACAATCCTTTGATGCAGATGAAAAAATCGCTAAAAAGATAAAGAAAGCGCAGAAAATATCAGAATACGAGATCACAGTAAAGGAATTATTTTCAAATTATGATCTCAAAATCTGAATACAAATATTGGAGATGAAGAAGAAATGGAAAAGCATTTGGAAACACCGTTGACGAAAGAAAAAGTAAAAGAACTTCACGCAGGAGATTATGTATATATTTCCGGAACCGTCTACACAGCAAGAGATGCTGCCCATAAACGGATGATCGAAACGCTCGAGAGAGGGGAAAGTCTGCCTTTTGATATGCAGGATCAGATCATTTATTATCTGGGACCTACGCCAAACCGCGAAGGACAGGTAATCGGTTCTGCCGGTCCCACGACAAGCAGCCGTATGGACCGTTATGCGCCTTCTTTACTTGAACGCGGTTTGAAAGGAATGATCGGAAAAGGAAAACGCAGCGAAGAAGTGATTGCGTCCATGAAAAAAAATACAGCGGTATATTTTGCTGCCGTCGGAGGAGCCGGGGCACTTTTATCAAAATGTATCACCAAAAGTGAAGTTATCGCTTACGATGATCTCGGTACAGAAGCAATCCGCCGTCTGGAGGTAAAAAATCTGCCCGTAATCACAGTAATTGACTGCGATGGAAACAATTTGTATGAAACAGCTGTCAAAGAGTATCAAAAAGCATAAAAAAATGTTTGACAAATGATTTACAATCTGATACAATAGTCAATGCACTGAAACTTAATATTTATCAAATTTCAGAACTTTGGAGAAGTACTCAAGTGGCTGAAGAGGTGCCCCTGCTAAGGGTATAGGTCGTTTGCGCGGCGCGAGGGTTCAAATCCCTCCTTCTCCGTTATAAGGAACTATTACAATGTGTAGTAGTTCCTTTTGTTATATATAGGCCAATGTGTGGTGGAAGAAACTCTGAATTTTTATAGCAGGAGAAAGAAGGAGAAAACATGGAACAAAACACGAACACAAGAAATAAGACACTTCAATTAAGCATATTTGCTCTCTATATGGCAATCATATGTATTGTAACAATGTTTACCAAAATTCCAATTCCGCTTGGATATGCACACATCGGAGACAGTATTATCCTTACCTTTGCACTTTTCTATGGTGGAAAAAATGGATTTGTCGTAGGAGGCATCGGATCCGCATTATCGGATCTGCTTTCAGGGTTTCCGCAGTGGATCATTCCAACATTCCTGATCAAAGGATTTATGGCATTGATCATGGCAGCAATAGCAAGAAAAGAAGATGGCACCTATAAGATTCTTTCCGTAAGAACATTTATTGGGGCAATCGCCGGAATGTTATTTATGGTTGCTGGATATGTTGTCGCCGGCATGCTTATGAATGGATTTGCAGCAGGACTTGCATCCGCACCCGGATTATTAATTAAGTCCGTTGTAAATATAATTGCCTTTTATATTATTTCTGTTGTACTAGATAAAACGAGAAAAATCGAAAAAAAATTCTAGTAGAAAACGGCGAGATTTCGGCACTTTTGAAAAATATGCAAAAAAAATCAAAAAAAGTTTAAAAAAAGTGTTGACAAAAGTGCCACCGTCTGATAATATATATCTTGCTGACGCGGTAAAGCACAGAAACACAGAGCAGAACGCGACAGCAAAGAACCTTGATAA
>DJEU01000062.1:17108-17756 GCA_002431395.1 Lachnoclostridium sp. UBA5890 | reverse complement strand
ACCAGCAACTACACCATCTGCTACTCCAGAGGAAGCTACACCAGCGCCTACTGCACCAGCACAGCCTGACAAACCATCAACTCCTGCAAAACAGATGCCTGAGTTGAATCTTCGTGAAGAAGCTGCTACAGAGTGGACTGGTTCAGGTAACTATGGTACAGCAATCTTTAACACAGATGATACTGTAAGCTATTCTAGTTATGCATGGGCTAAAAAGACAGGCGACTGCTACAACAATGGTATCGCTTGGTACATTGACCCAGCTACAAAAGGTCAGGTAGATCTTACTGCTTACACAGACCTTGAACTTACAATCAAAACAGACGCTGAAATCAAGTTCATGACTTGGGGCGGTTCTGCAGATGCATCCAGCTTCTGGGATAAGAACGATAGCTGGGGTGCTGCTTCTAAGACAGTAGAAAACGCTGACGGTTCTAAGACAATTACTTACAACCTTGAGAAAGTATTCGGAAATGCTACAAAGGTTAAAAAAGCAATTGCAGTTGGTCTTACATTGAAATCTGATAAAGATGGAAATGATGGAGAATTTTCTGAAAGAACAGCTACTATTTACGGAATCAAATTCGTAAACAATGGTGGTGCAGGTTCAGAGACTTCAGATCCAGAAACTCCAAAAACTGAAACTCC
>DJEU01000062.1:0-17057 GCA_002431395.1 Lachnoclostridium sp. UBA5890 | reverse complement strand
AAAACTGAAACTCCAAAAACTGACACAGCAAGCACAGAGACAAAGAATCCAGAGGTTCCAGCTGCTAAACCAATCGCAACTTTGGACGCAAGCCAGTATGTCTCTTTTGAAAGCTTAGGACTTGACTTCGATGCTTCTAAAGAGTACAAATCTGTAAGTGTTAAAATTAAAGCATACAACATCAATGGCGATCTTGTAACAGCTGAGGATGAAAACTATGCTTCATTTGGTGGATCTTCTAAATTGACAGTTGGTACATCAGAAACTGTTGGTAATGGAACAGGTGACGGAGCAAGTGGACACAATTCAGATTGGTCTAAGACATGGGGAATTTATTTCCTTAACAATGTTGGTAAATATGGTGTAAATGTAGATGCAGATGGCTATATTACACTGAACCTTGGTTTGGTAAAAGATGATGAGTCTATCGTCCCTGCATCTGACTTCGATGGATTTGGATTCCAGACAACAACAGATAAAGCTGGTATTCCAAAAATCGAGATTTATGAAGTAACATTCAATGAGTAATCTCATTTGAATTTATATCAATGTTTTTGAACATTTGATAACTAAAAGGTGTGCGTCTTTCCATAAGATGTGCACCTTTTTTAAAACAAAAGTAATTTACAAAATGGAGGTATTAAAGCATGCGAAAAAACATCAAAAGTATTTTAGCAAAAACACTTGCTGTTACTCTTGTGGTTTCCATGGCTGGGGTTTCTGCACCGAATGCAGATGCCGCAAAGAAGCCTGCACTTAGCACAAAGAAAGTAACTGTGACAGCAGGCAAATCAAAAAAAGTGAAAATCAAAAATGTAAAAGCAAAAAAAGTAAAAAAATTGACGGTTAGCACAAATAAGAAAAAAATTGCAACCGTAAAGAAAAATGGAAAAACCGCTTTTACAATCAAAGGTGTAAAAGCAGGAACTGCTAAAGTAACAGCTAAGGTAAAAGTTGGTAAAAAGACAACAAAACTGACTGTAAGCGTAAAAGTAAAAAAAGCGGCAAAAGTGACACCGGCTCCAACGACAGCGCCTACTACAGCACCAACAGCGACAGCTACAGTCGCTCCGACAGCGACAGCAGCACCTACCGCTACGGTTGATCCGAAACCGACAAAACGTCCGGGATTGGAAGATGCCAATCAGGAAGCTCGGCCAAGTGGTGAGCCTTTGATCGAAAAGACTTATGATTTTGAAGATGGATTTGGTGATTGGTATGCTCGGTGTGCAGACGATCAGGTTTGTAAACTTGAAGAATCCGACGAAGTTCGTCCGGGAAGCACAGGTAAGAAATCTATGCGTATCTTCCGTGATAAGGGAGAAGATGGTGCATATCATGCATGGAATGGTGCCGCTTTGGATCTTTCTGCAATAGGAACATTGGGTGCTACATACACCGCAGATTTCTGGGCAAAGATCACAAAGGACGAAGCAGAAGACCTTGACGGAGATGAAGTAAAGATGCGTTTCTCCGGTGCAAAGAAAGTAACCAGCGATGCCGAAGAAGTTTATGAAAACTATCCAGCAGATACCGATTATATGCTTTCAGCAGATGAGTGGAGACACTTCAGTATCTCTTTTGTAGCTCCATCTACATTCTACAGCTACATGATCTACTTTGAGACAAATGGCGGTGGAAAATATGATATCGTGGTAGACGATTTCACATTGACAAGAACTTCCGCTCCGGCAGAACCGGATCTGACATTGGCTAGTATCAAAGATACTTATGCACCATATATTAGCACTCTGGGAACTGCTCTTTCCTATTCTGATCTTTTGAATGAGAATACATTGAACTTCGTAAAACATCATTTCAACAGTATTACACTGGGAAATGAGATGAAAGCAGACGCTATGATCAGCAATGAAGAAACCTTGCTTGCAAGTGAATCCGGATATGTCATTCCTGCAAACTATGGCGACTATGCTGAAAATAAAGATAAAAATGGTAACGTAATCGTTCCAAAACTTACAATGGATGTTGTAGATAAAGTATTGAAGATCTGCAAAGAAAATGGTATCAAAGTACGTGTTCATATGCCGATGTGGCACCAGCAGATGCCAAAAGCATTCTTCTGTGAGGGCTTTGATGCAAATGGAAAAGTGGTAACAGATAAAAATGTTATCCTTGCCCGTGAAGAAATGTTTATCCGTACTGCTTATCAGTATTATCTGACAAGCCAGTATGCTGACGTAATCTATGCATTTGATGTAGTAAACGAGTACACACATATGAGTAACGAAGGCGGCCAGGTAGGAAGCGAAAACTGGTGGAAATACTCCTTTGGTACAGAGATGAAGACAGACTGTGAATACGTAAAGAAAGCATTTGTATGGGCTTATGATGTCCTTCAGCTTTGCGACCGCACAGATATCTCTTTGATCTACAACGATTACAACACATATGATCCTAAAACAACAGATCAGATCATCGAATTGATTAATAATATTAATAAAGTAGATGATGTGAATAAAGTTGGTAAGATCTGTGCTGGAATCGGTATGCAGAGCCACTTGAATGATGAACTCGGATCTGTTGATAACTACAAAACTGCAATTGAAAAATTTGCAGCACAGGGTTACGAGATTCAGATCACTGAGCTTGATATCACGAACCAGGGTAAGATCGACAGTACAACAACCGCAGAAGAGAAACAAGCAATTTATGAAGCTGGTGCGAAAGCATATGGCGAGATCATGAATGCGATTCTTGAAGAAAAAGCCAAAGGTGCTAACATCACTGCAGTAGTTATCTGGGGATTGACAGACAATACATCCTGGAGATCTGACCGTTCCCCATTGCTGTTTGGTACTGACATCGCAGATAAGAAACCTGCCTTTGATGCCGTTATCGACGCAGCAAAGAACTTTAAAGCAAGCAAATAATTTGAAATTCTTATAAGAAATTCTACTTGATAGAATACATTAACCACCCGGATTCAAGACACGGGTTCGGGTGGTTTTATTAAATTCGCCCAAAAAAACCTTGAAATTTGTCCACTATATGCATTATAATTAAGACACAATATTTACGTAGGAGGATATAAGTATGTATAGACAAGGTAATATCTTGTATGGATATTTTTCCAAACCCATGCAGGATGATGACATTCATCATTTCACGATTCGCGAATTGATTGATGACTGGAATCGTGAAGTCAATTTTATTCACAACTCGGAAACAACCTGGAAATACAATGAAAATCTGCAAAGACACATACTAGGTTTTTTCCCATCTGACATCCTGATTGAATCAATCGGAACCAAGGAAATCACGGAATATCTAGCTTATCTAAAACGAGAAAAGCAGTTTTCCAACAATACGATAAACAAACATCGTACCCATTTACTGACACTATTTGAATACGCAACCCGCAACGATGACCGTTATGGTATAGTTGTCAATCCGGTGCGAAAGATCCGACCTTTGCGTCACGAACCCTATGCATACAAAATTTACTCACCAGAAGAGGCAAAGTTGATGATGCGGATCTTACACAGAACCGGTAAAATAGAGTTAGAAGCTGCTGTAGCACTGGCACTATATTGTGGATGCCGGCGCGAAGAAGTTTGTGGTTTACGTTGGGAAAATGTTAATTTTGATCGAAAAGAAATCACAATAACTGAAATACGAACAATGGCAGGAAGAGAAGTTGTTCATCATATGTATACCAAAAATAATACAATACGAGTTGTCGGCATACCCGATGCACTGTATAAGATTTTACTTGAGGTAAAAGCATACCAGGAACAACAACGTTTACGATACGATAAAGCAAAACCATATGAATATGTGTTGAGCGAGGATAATGGAGTACCATGGCACCCATCCAATGTGACAATGCGATGGAAAAGCTTTTTAGAACGTCATAAACTGAGGGTCATACGTTTTCACGACCTTCGACATACCAATTTAAGTTTATTGATGACTCAAATGAGTGCTATTGACGTCGCAAAGATCGGCGGACACGCAAAAGTATCAACGACAACAAATATATATGGACATAGTTTTACCGATACCGTAGAACGAGGAAAAAAAGTAATTAATAAATTACTGTAAAAAAAGACCACCCGACTCGCTTGGGCACGAATCGGATGGCAATGTATTCTATCCACAGTAGAAATAAGATTAAAAATTACAATTACTTCGCGGCTTTAAAATTTTTAGCGGCATCAATCACGGCATCAAAAGATGGTTTCTTATCCGA
Source organism: Lachnoclostridium sp. UBA5890 (assembly GCA_002431395.1). Taxonomy (GTDB): domain Bacteria; phylum Bacillota; class Clostridia; order Lachnospirales; family Lachnospiraceae; genus Eubacterium_F. Next base: position 12,844 of record DJEU01000062.1, on the reverse strand, counting down.
GATATCTTTACCGAAGAGTAAAGGTGCTTTCTCACTTCTCCAAGAAGTATTATCTGTCATACCCCAGATTACAACTGTCGAAATATTGGCACCCTCAGATTTTGCCTGCAAAATTGCATTCATAATCTTAGAATACATCTCAGCGTTTGCTTTATAAATTTCAGCCTTTTCTTCTTCCGTAGTATCACTATCAATTACTCCGGTGTTTGTTATATCCAATTCAGTAATTTGAATCTCATATCCTTGTGCGGCAAATTTATCCAAGGCTGCTTTATAATTTTCTACGGTAGCACCTGCGTCATTTAAATGACTCTGCATACCTACGCCGGCACAAATTTTTCCAACTTTATTTACATCATCCACTTTGTTGATATTGTTAATAAGATCAATAATATCCTGTGTGGTCTGTTTGTCATACGTATTGTAATCATTGTAAATCAAAGAGATGTCAGTACGTTCGCATAACTGAAGGACGTCATAAGCCCATACATAAGCTTTCTTTACATACTCACAGTCTGTCTTCATTTCGGTTCCAAATGCATATTTCCACCAGTTTTCACTTCCCACAGCTGCACTTTCATTATCCATATGAGTGTACTCATTTACAACATCAAATGCATAGATCACATCTGCGTATGGGCTTGTCAGATAATACTGATAAGCAGTACGGATAAACATTTCTTCGCGGGCAAGAATAACCTCTTTATTTGTAACCAAAGGTTTGCTTGTGTCAAAATCCTCGCAGAAGAATGCTTTTGGCATCTGCTGGTGCCACATCGGCATATGAACACGAACTTTGATTCCATTTTCTTTACAGATTTTCAAAACTTTGTCAACGATACCCATCGTAAGCTCTGGTACGATCACGTTGCCCTGATCGTCCTTATTTTCCTCAAAATCGCCATAATTAGCAGGAAGGATATAATTTGCCTCGCTTTGTTTTAACACCTTCTCATTGCTGATCATTGCGTCTGCTTTCATTTCATTTCCCAAGGTAATACTATTGAAATGATGCTTGATAAATTTCATTGTATTTTCGTTTAAAAGATCAGAATAACCCACAGCAGTTCCTATCGTACCGATATATGGTGCATAGGTATCTTTAATGCTGGCAAGTGTGAGGTCCGGTTCAGCTGGTGCGGAAGTTCTTGTCAATGTAAAATCATCAATCAACATATCAAATTTTCCGCCACCGTTTGTTTCAAAGTAAATCATGTAGCTATAGAAACTTGCCGGTGCTACAAATGTAATTTCAAATTTGCTCCACTCATCCGCAGAGAGCTTATAATCGGTATCTGCCGGATAGTTTTCATATCCTTCTCCGGCATCACTGGTAATCTTTGTCGCTCCGGAAAATCTCATGTTTATCGTGTCGCCATCCAAAAGATCAGACTGGTCATTTGGCACTTTTGCCCAAAAAGTTGCTTTATAAGTAGCGCCTAATGTACCGATGGCAGACATGTCAATAGCAGCCCCATTCCATGCATGGTAAGCACCATCTTCACCTTTATCACGGTGAATACGCATGGATTTTTTTCCGGTACTTCCCGGACGTGCTTCATCGCTGCTCTGCAGTTCACACACATGTCCTTCGCCACAACGAGCAAACCAATCACCAAAATCATTTTCAAAATCATATGTTTTTTCAATTAATGGCTCGCCTACCGGTCTTGGCTCAGAGGAACCTGTAGAATCTTCTGTTACTGGTCGAACGGTTGGCTTTGGCTGTTTGGTAGGCGCTGCACTGCTGGTAGTTGCCGGTGTAGCTGTAGGAGCAGTTGTAGCTGGTGCGATGGTAGCTGGTGCTTTCGTAGGAGCCGGTGTCACTTTTTTTGCTTTCTTTACTTTTACGTTTACAGTCAATTTTGTCGTCTTTTTTCCAACTTTTACCTTTGCAGTTACTTTAGCAGAACCTGCTTTAATACCTTTGATCGTAAAAGCGGTTTTTCCATTTTTCTTTACGGTTGCAATTTTTTTCTTATTTGAACTAACCGTCAATTTTTTTACTTTTTTAGCTTTTACGTTTTTAATTTTTACTTTTTTCGATTTACCTGCTGTCACAGTTACTTTTTTTGTGCTAAGTGCAGGTTTCTTTGCGGCATCTGCATCCGGTGCAGAAACCCCAGCCATGGAAACCACAAGAGTAACAGCAAGTGTTTTTGCTAAAATACTTTTGATGTTTTTTCGCATGCTTTAATACCTCCATTTTGTAAATTACTTTTGTTTTAAAAAAGGGTACATATACCTAGGCACATGTACCCTTAGAAACATTTAACCTGTTATTAAGATACTCCGGTTAAGATAATTATTTAGATGGATTTTTTGCAAGAAGTTTTACATTCTTGATTGCGTATCCACCACTTTCGATGCGGTAATTAGAGTCAAGTGCTAATGTTATAGTTCCCGTCAAATCATAGGTGATTTCATCAAGATTTATAAAGGCACCTGTGACTGTTGTTGTATTCCCAACAGCAAGACCATTTACCTGCTCAGAGGTGAAAATATTTATATTTTTTGAACCATCACGCTTAGTGACACGTGTTAAACCATCAGCATCATTTCCTTTTGCTTCGACCAAAAAACGTTTTCCACTAATTTCAGAAGAACCTGTGTTTGTTACATCAAATGAGATTCCATAGTAATCAGAAAGTTTTAAGCCTTCTGGAATTGTAATCTTAATGCCCATACAAGCTTCGTTTACAGCAGTTGTAGTAACTACTCCGTCAACCACTGTAAGCTCCGGATCTGCACCATAAGCCTGTACTTTTACTACAGTTTCATTCGTAAGTGGTACATTAATATCTGTTGGAACCGCACTTGGCTTACTTTCCGTGCTACCAGTTTCTGACTTACTTGTTTCTGTGCTTGCTGTATCCGTTTTTGGAGTTTCTGGGCCTGGAGTTTCCGGATCTGGAGTCTCTGGCTGAGCACTTCCATTCTTAATGAATTTAATGCCGTATACAGTAGCTGTTTTTTCTTCAAATACATCCTTTTCTGTAGCTGATTCAGACTTCAAAGTGAAGCCGATGGCAACTGCTTTTTTCACTTTATTCTCGCTGCCGAAAGCAGTTGTAATGTCATAGGTGATAGTTTTGGAACCATCTTCGTTTTCTACTACACTCTTTGTACTTCCCCAGACGTCACTCTTTGACCAGAAATCCTCTGCATCTGCAGAACCGCCCCAAGTCATGAGTTTAACTTCAGCATCTGTCTTGATTGTAAGAGCAACTTCTGAATATGCGGAAAGGTCTACCTGTCCTTTTTTAGCGGAATCAATGTACCAGATAATACCATTGTTGTAAATATTTCCAGCTGCTTTCCAAGGTTTACTGGAAAATGATACAGTGTCATCTGTGTTGAAAAGAGCGGTACAATAAGATCCTTTCAATACCCATGCAGGAACATTGTCACGACGAAGGTTTACTTCTGGAAGCTGTTTTGCTTCTGTTGTAGGTGGCTCTGGCTGTACCGGTTCAGTAGCAACAGGTGTTGCAGATGGTGTAGCACTTGCACTGGCTGTTGGTGTAGCTGACGGTTTAGCAGATGGTGTAGTACTTGCACTAGCTGCTGGTGCTACACTTGCGCTAGCAGATGGTACTGCAGTAGGTGCAGTTGTAGGAGCTGCTGTTGGAACTACTTTCTTAGCCTTAGTTACTTTCACTTTCAAAGTAAGTTTTGTTGTCTTCTTGCCAACTTTTACTTTTACAGTTACTTTTGTGGATTTTCCTGCTTTCTTACCTGTTACTTTGAATGCAGTTTTTCCAGCTTTCTTTACAGTAGCGATTTTTTTGTTTTTACTCTTTACTGTAAGTTTTTTCACCTTTTTGGCTTTTACGTTTTTGATAGTTACTTTTTGGGTTGCTCCCTTAGCTACGGAGATGGATTTGCTTGAAAGTTTGATCTTTTTCGCTGCGTCTGCATCTGTAGAAGCAACGCCAACCATAGATACTGTCAAAGCAACTGCCATAACTTTTGCTAAAGTTCTTTTGAAATTCTTTTTCAAAACTCTTACCTCCATTTTTTATTTATTTAATAATATCCCCTAAGGTTCCCCCACCCAAGCAGGGTGGTAGAGAGGACCTGACCGGTGCCAGGTATTACACCGGTGTCGTCCTCAAAACCAAGGATTATTATTACAGAATTATTTAGCTGCCTGTGCAGCTTTTTCTGCAGCTTCTTCCGCTTTTGCTGTTTTCTTAGTAACAAATTTCATGGAATAGATGTAATAATGATATACCGGTACATCATCATCCCATTCAATTGCTGCCTGATTTGTTCCCATGGAAACATATCCGGTATTGCTATAAGAAGATTGTGGACTATCCAATCCGATTTCACAAGCTTCTACACCTTTTGGTCCGATGGAAGTTCCACCAGGGATATAATCTTTTCCTTCTGCATTCTTTTTGATTGCAGCATTGCCATCAATATATTTTGCTTTATCAAAATCCGGATATTTCTTCATGAAGTCTTCTACCGTAATATCTCCACGTTGTGGACGATATGGGTGGGAAGCCTCGTAGAATGGATATGTACAAATCGAAGATTTTTTATACCATTCTGTGTCATTAACCGTATCATGTGTAAAGCCGGCATCCCAAGTATCGAAGTTCATCTGGGAAGCGACATCTCCGGTAAGAACAATACGTTCATACTGGGAAAGATCAATGTTTTCCGGAAGTTTAAAGAAGTTACGCTGGTTTACTTTTGTAAAGCGAAGATCAAGTACTTCAACCATTTCTTTGTTCTCGCCGGAACCGGATTCTACCATAGCAGTTTCAATCTCAGCATCAGACCAGTCTTTAACAAGCATAGATGCAAGTTCTTTTGCACTATATGTGATGTCTTTGGCGTCTTCTGCTTTATATACGATGATTTCAACACTCTTACTGATTGATGCATTGTATTTAGAAGTTCCTGTAACTGTCACTTTTGTTTCAGTCTGTCCTTCTGGGAATACAAAATCGTCTGCTACTGTAATCTTACCATTGGAATCAACGGTTACTTTATTGTTTGTTGTTGTCCAAGTAATACCCTTCTGGGTTGTGTTTGCTGGTGTATATGTCGTATAGATCTGTGCTGATCCGCTTACACCTACACGTGTAGAAAGAAGGTCTGTTTTCTCATCGAGAGAAAGTTTGATATCTGTTACCGGAATACTTTCTTCTACCATACTCAGATTATCAATGTACCAAACAACAGTCATGCCTTTATGGTTCGCAGGGTCACCTTGATAGGTAGAACCCCATACAAGGTCAAATTTAGACTGTCCGGCCAATGTAGCATCTGCTTCATTGATACGAGTAGTATCAAATGTTACGGAGCGATTTGCAAAACCAACTTTACCATCGGATTCTTTTTCTTTAAATCCGGTAGAGCAGGAATCTTGAGTATAATGTGTGGATGCAGTCTCCGGTTTCCATACGCTGGCATTGTAGGAAGGGAAATATCCGCCATTTTCTTTAGAACTGATTCCGTTAAATAAAGTAACTGCATAGTCCTGGCTGGTAGCTGTTCCCATAGGGATTCCTACACCAAAGCGAAGAGAGCGGTCTTCATCTTTGGAACCCGCAGCAACAACTTCGCCCTTGTTATTAACATGGGCAGAAGCAGATTTATTTCCGCTTGCTGCAAATTTGTCACTTTTTGCCATTTTCCCATACTGATCCATGTAAACAAAGATTCCTTTATATGTTACATCACTGGAGTTAGATACAACACGAAGGTCGGCGCAAGCACCACTAAAGTCGCTTAATTTTTTACCTTCAGCACCTTTTACTTTATCCAGATCAATATTAAAGATAGGAGCAAAGTCGTATGCAGTTTCCGGTCCGTTCAGGTTTACTTCCAAACATTTGTTAGAAGCATCTTCCGGATCCTGTACTACTTTCATCGTACCGGAGTTCTTGTCTGCAGAAGTGTATTTCCACTCTGTTCCTACCGGATAACTTTCAAAGTCTTCTACGAGTGTTTTCTTTCTCGTATCCGGTGTAGCCGTTGGAGCCGGTGTTTTGTCGCTCTTAAACTTAACTACATTTACTTTTACTACAGCTTTTTTACCACTTCCGTCAGTTGCCTGTGCAATGACATTGGCTTTACCAACTTTACGAGCGATAACGGTTGCTTTGGAACCGTTTCCTACTACTTTGAGGATCGATCCTTTGTTTGTGGACCATTTCAAAGATTTACGTGTTGCTTTTTTCGGAGAAACGGAAGCTTTGATCACCATATTACGACCATTCATAAGAGTAAAGGTGTTCTTTACAGCTTTCAGTTTGTCCGTGTATTTAGGATAAACTTTCGTTTTCTGTCCATTCTTTTCTACAATCTTGTAGTTGGCACTTGACCATGTCGAAGTTGCGTTCTTGGAGATGGCAACTTTTTTTACAGGAGTACCAATCTTGACTTTAATCGTAGCTTTTTTCTTTGCATTCTGCTTGGATGTTACTGTAATCTTTGCAGAACCTTTGCTCTTGCGTGCCTTAACAACACCTTTTGAGCTTACGCTTACGATAGAAGCTTTGCTTGATTTGTATGTAACCTTTTTACTTGCTTTTTTAGGTGTCACAGAAACCTTCAGTTTCTTTGACTGTCCTTTTTTCAGCACAAGGATTCCCGATCCGCCAACTTTGACCCCGATGGTGACTTTTTTCACTTTTTTAGCCGCCTGAGAATCAACGGAAGATACAGTCAAAGATGTGATTACCATCGCGAATACGAGCATCGCTGTCACAAATCTTCTGAAATACTTGGCTGACTGTGTACCGATTTGTCTCATCGTAATACCTCCTAAATTGTTTTGTGTTTCATTGCAGAAAAACTCCAATACATCCACAATGATATTTAAGTCGATTATAACACTACTAGTCATAATATGCAAGGGTGTTTTTGCATTTTGTAAAAAATATAACCAAAAATTTTTCTTGTTTTTTTTACATTTTGTTCATATCTTACATATTTTTGTCCAGTAAAAAGTCAGATGCATCTAAACTTCTTCTATTGTCTTTAATATATGAAATATTTTTGTCAGCATTATGGCGAATTTTACTCTTTTTTCTTGACGTTGGGATAGGATTGGATATAAAATCAGAATATAACCATTTTACTAAAGGAGTTTTTACTTATGGACAATTCATTATTGGAAGCCATCCACGAGACATTTTCCCTGGAGCCAAAGGACATCAACCTGTATGCTCCTCTGACTCTGGCTTATATCGGGGATGCTGTTTTTGAGATTATTATACGAACCTTGATCGTAGAAGAAAAATCCGGAACCGTAAAAAAACTGCACCTGCGTTCCAGCAAACTCGTGAACGCCAGGGCGCAGGCGAATCTTCTGACTGCCATTGAGGACAGTTTAACAGAAGAAGAACTTTCCTATTATAAGAGGGGACGCAATGCGAAACCACATTCGGTCGCCAAAAATGCCAATCTTCATGACTACCACACCGCAACCGGTTTCGAAGCATTGATCGGCTACCTTTATCTCTCCGGTCAAATGACACGTGCCCTCGCGCTCGTCCACCAGGGATTGGAGTCTACAAAAGAGGCATAACCAGATGCATGATTGGTGCCATCCCGAAAAATCCCGGGAATAATAGGATTGCACCGACAAAGATGCCAATCACCGTAAGGCAGAGTGCAAATCGTACTCTGCTCATCGGGATGCAAACCGCCACAAGCACTCCAAAGCTCACAATTCCGCCTGCGATCAGATGCATCGTCGATAAGATTAGTTCTGAAAACGAAAACCATTCTCCCACCAGCGTAATCGCAACCAGACTTCCCACCATACAAATTGCCGCCGGCAGTGAAACACGCAGAACATTTCGCAGAAATCCCCTTGGAATCGTCTCTTCATGATGTTCTAAGGCAAGTACAAAACTTGGGATTCCGATAGCCGTCCCTCCGATCAAGCTGAGCTGTATCGGAATAAACGGATAGGATTTTCCCAGCACAATATAAATCAGACACAAAAGGATGGAATATATCGTTTTCGTAAGATACAACGTGCTTACGCGCTCAATATTGGATATGATTGTCCGCCCTTCGCCCACGATCTGTTTCATCGAGGCAAAATCGGAATCCAGCAGGACAATGTGTGCAATCTGCTTTGCCGCATCACTTCCCGCCGCCATAGCGATACCGCAGTCTGCATCCTTCAACGCAAGAACGTCATTCACACCATCGCCGACCATTCCGGTTACATTGCCCTCTGCTTCCAGCGCTTTTACGATCGCCTGCTTTTTCTCCGGACTTACACGTCCAAACACCGTATATTTTCCAATAACTTTCCGCAGTTCTTCTTCCTCTTCCGGAAGTTCTCTGGCGTCAATATAATGTTTCGCTTCCGGCAGCCCTGCACGCACACCCACGACGGAAACCGTCAATGGATTGTCGCCGGACAAAATTTTGATCTGAACATTTTTCTCCCGGAAAAAGGCAAATGTCTCTGCTGCATCCGGTTTGATAATATCCGATAAAACGACAAATCCTACTTCTTTTTTATCATGTGTCAAAAGCAGGACACGCATTCCCTCTGCCGCGTACACTTCTGCACGGCCAAGGATTTTTCCATTTTCTGTAAGATATTCCGGAGCACCCAGTCGATAATCCCCTTTTCCCGCAATTGTTACACGCATATGCTTGCGGCTGGAACTAAATGGCACCTTTTCGGTAACCGCTGCCCCTTTTGTCTCCGGAAAATATCTCCGCAGCGCGTCTGTCGTCGCATTGGTTTCTTCGAACGCATAGGCAAGAATGCCCAAAATTTCTGTCATATCTTTTTCTTCGGACAATGGCACAAGTTCTTCCACCTGCAGATCCCCTGTCGTGATAGTCCCTGTCTTATCGAGGCACAAAACATCCACCCGCGCAAGTGCTTCGATGGCTTCCATTTCCTGCACCAATGCATTTTTCTTGGCTAAACGGCCTACGCCAAGAATAAACGAAATACTGGTAAGAAGGACAAGGCCCTCCGGAATCATTCCAATCACACCGGCAACCATATTTACGATAGAATCGGACAACGTATTGCCGGCAGAGTAGCGTTGAATAAAAAAAAGAAGCAGACCGATCGGAATCAGCGCATAACTTACATATTTAATGATTTTACCAATCGCATCCTGCATTTCTGAGGTTGCGCGGCGTTTGGTCTTTGCCTTCTTCACAAGCTGCGTCGCATAATTTTCTTCGCCGGTATGTAACACTTTGGCGATCGCACTTCCTGCCACCACGTCACTTCCCGAGTACACGAAGTCGCCTTTCTTCTTCTGGACCGCGAGGGATTCTCCCGTCAAAAGCGACTCATTGACCTCGATTCCGTCTGTTTCCAAAATTTCACAGTCCACCGGGATCTGATCTCCAAGTAAAAATTGTACAGTGTCGCCCTCCCGCAGAAGTTCAATGTCACATTTACAAAATTCCCCATTTTCATACCGTCTTGCTTTCGTCGCCGTAACGACCGACAACGCATCTATGATCCGTTTTACCTTTAATTCCTGTCCGATCCCAATCACGGCATTGGTAACCACAATCCCCATAAACAACATATTTTTGTATTGGCCGGACAGCAAAACCAGCCCTGCCAGCACAAGGTTCAAAAAGTTAAAGTATGTAAATATATGCGACGAGATGATTTCCCACCGGCTTCGTGATGCGGTTCCCTTCATAGGCGTTTCCTCCGTGTAAATCCTAATCCCTTATAAAACAAAAAGGAAATGACAGGCTTGTAACCATTCATTTCCTCTCTCTAAAGCTAGCGACGGGAATCGAACCCGTGACCTCTTCACTACCAATGAAGTGCGCTACCGACTGTGCCACGCCAGCTGAATCATTTATAACAATCCATGGACTATTCTATCAAAGTATGTTGATTCTGTCAACAAAAACTTACCAAAATGCCATAAGTTTTTTCTTAATGCGCTGAAGGGCATTGTCAATGGATTTGGGTGTTTTTTCCAACTCTTTTGCAATCTGCTGATAATTCATGCCGTCGACGTAAAGATTGACCACTTTCTGCTCAAACTCGCTGAGGTTCTGGCGGATGTACTGTTCAATCTTTCCCACGCGCTCCCGGTCAATCAAAATATCTTCGGGATTAGACACGCCGACCCATTCGAGCATTTCGCCAAGTGTCGCCGCCCCATTTTCCTCATTTCCACGCGCCTCCACCGGAATATCAAGAGATATGTACGTGTTAAGCGGCGAATTTTTAAGGCGGTTTGCCCCTTTTACGGCATTGTAAAGCTGGCGGTCGATACAGACGCTCGCGAAACTGCGGAATACGGTCTCTTTTTCCACATCATAATCACGTATGGCTTTGTAAAGTCCGATCATGCCTTCCTGAATCAGATCGTCATTGTCGCCGCCGATCAGATACAGTGCCCGCGCTTTTTTCCGCACAAGATTTTTGTATTTTTCAAGCAGATAATCGGTTCCTTCTTTTTCTCCCCCACGCACGCGGCGGATGATTTCCTCGTCGGTAAGTGTTTCGAACCCACTCATTTCCATTTTCTGTTAAAATCCCTTTCTTTGACGCACAATCTCATAAGCAAGTACCCCGGCCGCCACAGAAGCGTTCAGAGAATCAATGTCTCCTGCCATCGGAATGCTTGCCACGTAATCGCAGTGTTTCCGGACAAGCTGTGACACGCCGGTTCCTTCATTTCCGATTACAAGACCAATCGGTCCTTTCAGGTTATTGCGGTACATGATCTCGCCGTCCATATCTGCGCACACAAACCACAATCCGCGCTCTTTCAATTTTTCCATCTCAGCGGAAAGATTGGTAACTTTTGCCACCGGCGTATAATGAATGGCTCCCGCAGAAGCTTTTACTACTGTCGCAGTCAATCCTACCGCGCGGCGCTTCGGAATGATCACACCATGTGCGCCGGCAAGGTTTGCGGTTCGGATGATCGCTCCGAGGTTATGCGGATCTTCAATCCCATCCAGCAGAAAGAAAAAAGGATCTTCGCCCCGCTTTTCCGCCAATGCAAACATATCTTCCACCGTGCTGTAACGGAATGCTGACAAGTTCGCCACAACTCCCTGATGTTTCCCGGTCTCACTCATATGATCCAATCGTTCTTTTGGCACAAAATCCACCATAACTCCGGCTTTTTTTGCCTCGCGCAGAATACTCAGAACCGGTCCATCCTGACACCCCTTGAGCACGAACAGTCTCTCGATCAATTTTCCCGCGCGAAATGCCTCCATTACGCTGTGCCGGCCTTCCAGCCGCAGTTCATTTTCCTGATTTTCCATGATTTTTCCTCTTTCCTATGTGATATCGTTAATATACCATTTTAATTTTCCGGCATCGCCGTCGTCCACAAGTGCCCGCGCCATAATATACGGCTTTTCCGTCATGCGAACCACGATGCCTTCGCCTGTCAGATTTTGTAAAAAATATCCATCTTCGAACAAAACCGCTTCGTCATCTGCCACTCCCAGATAATAACACAAGGATTCTACTACTTTAGCCGCATCTTCCGGCGCGCAGATCATTTCCTGCACCTCATATCGGTCCTCCTCATGTGTCACAACAGCAACGCCATGGATCATCGTCTCATTTCGCAGCACAACGACTTTTCCCCCGAGCGTCTTGGTTTCTTTCATCAAGGTATCGTAATATTTGACATCTCGGTAAATATAGGCATCAAATTCACTCGCATATAATTGGGCGTTCGCAAATTCCACTGCCCGCTCCTTCAACCGGCTGTCAAGGTGCGAAAAGGAACCGGCATGGTACCATTTGTGCCGTCTTCCCTGAATTTCCATCTGTTTTCGGTAATACACTCCTTGGAATCCAAACGGTTTATAAATTTCTTCGTTTGCCGGCGATAAAAACGCATACGGCGCTCCCTCGTTTCTCGCATCCATCATTCCCTGATACAAAAGCGTTTTCATAAATCCTCTGTGCCGCCATTCCGGAGCTGTCGCAACACCCTCAATATAAGGACATTTCACTTTTTCTCCCTGAATCACGAGGGTGTAATAATTGAAAAATATCATGCTTACCAGATCATGGCCTTCGTATTTTGAATATACCACGGTATGATCGGCTCTTTCTTTAAAATAGAAATCAATATAGGCATCGTTGTCGCCAAATATTTTCTTCCATAATTGCCTATGGTTCATAGTCCGGCTCCTTTGCTGTTATTCTAAGATGCATACCGCCTGCGCCGAGATTCCCTCTCCGCTTCCGGTAAATCCCAGCCCTTCTTCTGTCGTAGCTTTTATATTGACCTGATTTAATTCAAGTCCCAGCGTATTCGCAATATTTTCGCGTATTTTCGGGATATATGGCGCCATTTTCGGCCGCTGCGCAATGATGGTCGCGTCAATATTTCCTACTGAATATCCATTTTCTTCCAGCAGTTGATCGACATAAGCAAGCAGGCGCATGCTCGATATCCCTCTATATCTTTCGTCCGTGTCCGGAAAATGTGTCCCAATGTCACCAAGTGCTGCCGCTCCCAGCAGGGCATCCATGATCGCATGAAGCAGAACGTCCGCATCGGAATGACCGAGCAGTCCATACTCATACTCAATTTTCTCTCCCCCTATGATCAAATCGCGGTCTTCCACCAGTCGATGTACGTCGTAACCCATTCCAATCCGCATATACCTTCCTCCTTACTTCTTCTAATTGGATCGTAACCATTTCTGAATAGTTACATGATAACAAAAAACCGAGGAAGATTCAAGAGGTTTTGGGATTTCTTGTGTGTGGGGAGCGGGGCTGGTGAGTTGCTGTGCAGAAGCAGCGGATTTCGCTGGGTTTCCCTTTTTTGGTTGCCTTTTAAGTTTGCTCTGCGGCTGGGAGGCAACCTATTCC
>DJEU01000063.1 GCA_002431395.1 Lachnoclostridium sp. UBA5890 | reverse complement strand
TAACAAGTGTCAAAGATGGGATCTTACCACAGTTGTAGAGTGGTGTCAATAGGAAAGTTCTACTTTTCCTTTTTTATTTACCCAAAAGCTTATCAAATCCAAATATTTCGTAGAACCATAGAGGTCGTCAATGCCGAAACTATAGTAATATTCGCCCTCCGGAAGCTTTGGCTCCGTAATATTGAAATTTTTCCCCACGCGGTACTTGTCCCCTTTGATCTCCGTCGTTTCTCCGCTTTCCTGATCAACAACGACATAGATCGGGCGGATCACATCTCCCTTTTTGATCTCCATCATTTCTTTGTCCGCCTGGCCGCTCTCGTCATCGATACCATCCCACGCACCGAGCACCATCCATTCTCCATCGTCCTCTGTCTCCCCATAAAGATAGGCAAAACGAAGATTGGTCTCCTGCCCATTGAGTACGATCGGCGAAGAAAAGATGGTATAATCCTCGCTTTCCTCTACCACGTACATGCTGAGGAGTGAACCATCCGGGAGTGCCGGCCAGTATCCCTGAAACGTATCTGTCACGACACCGGTCTGGTCATCGTAATCAAGCCAGTTATCACTTCCGAGATACACTAGCGGCGTCTCGTCATCAAACTTCATATATAAATTGTACTGAACCGACGCCACATTCGGAATGCTTTCCTGTGCGATCGTGAACGTATAATACCCGTCATCATTCAAATGCTGTTCTTCGGCGATCTGAATCTGGTTCTGATCTGCCGTCATAAGTCCCAGCCCATGTCCGCTCTGATCTGCGGCCGACCAGTCATTTTCGCCGGAATATTCCTCAATCGAACCATTGGCGGCACCGTACACCATCGTTCCGATAAAATCGGTATACGAATCGCTGACGCAGACCGTTTCAAATGTCTTTAATTCCTCTTCATCCTCGATCTGCAGCGGATAATACACGGAAAGACCGTTGGCATTCTGGCGGTTTGCCCCTTTCACCTGATAAATGACCGCTTCCGAAATCGCCGCCTGAAGAGCACTTGTGTCCACTGCGCCTGCGATATTTTTTGCCATATCGCCGAGATCTACCATATTACTGTAGCCTTCTGATGGCGTATTTCCTCCATAATTTTGTGCTTTTCGGATTCCTTTGGCGATCTCACCAAAGGTTTCCATATTTTCCGTACTGCCCTTCATGGTTTCTGCTACCGCGCCAAATTCGTCGCAGACTTTCGGAACCTTTGACAGGTCTGTCACCGAAAGTGTCGCCGTGCTTTCTTCCCCAAGCGCTTCACAGCTTCTATAAAAACTGTCACAGATTTCTTTTCCCAGGTCTGCCGTCGATGCTCCCGGATTTTGCTGCAGATAAGCTCCGATCGCCGCGTAATCCCAGCCACCGCCGCTCTCCAGTTCTTCCGAACCGATCATATAATTGGCAAACGGGGAAAGCATCTTTGCATTTTCAATAGACCCCATCAGGCAGGCATCGTAACCGATAAAATTGAACTTTCGCGGAATGCCGTCGAGCGCCTGCTGAATCTCCGCCAGATCCAGCGTATCTGTCCCATAATTTTCATCCAGGCACACACCGGCAACGCTTCCACCGCCGTGATCCCACATAACAAGCCCCAGCTTATCACTTCCATAATTTTCCATTCCAAATGTAACGAAATCTTTCAATGTGGCACTTTCCGCCATATTTGCCTGTTCCATGCGGGAAATTTCCTGCATATCTCCATTTATAATCTCATACCGCGCGATCGCATCTTCCGGAATGACCTCGTTCTGCCACTGGGCACAGCCGCCCGTCTGCACGACAAAGCGGACCTGTGAACCGAAATCACGGTCGACCATCTCAGCCAAATCCATTGTTGCCGCGCCATAACCGCTCTCGAGATCCGTTCCACACAAATACACAAGAATCGTCCACGCACCATCTCCGGCAAATTCTTCCTCTGAAACTGCCGGATTTTCCTGCTGCACTCCCGCTTCCGGCTGACCGGCCTCTTCCGCACAGCCGGCCAGGCTAAAAAGCAGCCCGGCCAATACCATGCACAATATTATCTTCTTTTTCAATTATTTTCCCCCTGTCTTTAGCGCACACGCACCGTAAAGTTGTATTTTTTCTTCTGTCCATTGACCAATTTTACGGTAACTGCTATCTTCGCTTTTCCCTTCTTTTTTCCAAACACGCGCAGATTTGAAAAATACTGCTTTCCGTCTTTCTGGATTCCGTAATTTTTCGTTTTGATGATTTTCTTTCCGCTTGTGATCTTATAAGAAATCTTTGCAATTTTCTTTCTTGCCGCCTTATTATCGATCAAAAGCTGGATATCGTCTGCTTTTTTGCGTGAAATGGTAAATTTGCCTTTTGCCGGATATTTTCCCACGATAATATCCGAAAATGCGTATTTTTGTGTTTCCGACAAAGAATCGTCTGTAGTGTCAGTCGGTACACTAGAAACTGTGGTCTCCTTTCTTTCGCCCGGTGCCGATGTCGTCGGTATCACAGGAGATACCGGGCTTTCCGGCGCAGCACTCGGAATCTGCGTTGGTGCCTCAGTCGGCGCTACACTTGGCGATGTGCTTGGCACCTGTGTTGGTGCTGCACTCGGTGATGCGCTTGACACAGCCGTCGGTGTCGGCGTAGGTGTTACCGGCTTCAGATCCTCGTCGCTTACCACATACGAGGTTTTTGCAATCGGAAAATCCGTAAGATAGCTGCTTTCATAATATTCATTGTCCATCGTGTGAACCTGCGATGTATCTGCTTCATCAAAATCCGCGGTCCCCTTTAAAAAGTAATCATAACTTACCTTGTCATTGTCCGCGTCATCCCATGTCGCATCGAGATTGTACCATTGATTTCCGAGTTTCACAATGTTCCACGCATGACCTGCCGAATCTCTTCCGGTACCGGCACTTCCTCCGATCCAATGGCATGGCACTCCGGCTTCCACAAGCAGTTTGTACATGCAAAGCGCATAACTGTTACAAAGTCCCTCGCCTCGGACATACGCACCATATACCGAGGACGCATTGTCCACATCATTCGTGTAGGTAATGAGCGCGCAGACATAGTCGTGCACCGCCTTTACTTTGGAATAAGCTGACATCTGCGAAGTTCCAAGTTCAGCAAGAATTTCTTTCGTATGCGTATTGACATATTCTGTCTCATCTGCGGTTTCAAAATAGGTCGGCGTAAAGATAATCTCTCCGTTTCCGCTTTCTTCGTCCACCGAAGCACTCATGAATTCTTTCGAAAAATTGATATTTCCGATCAGATAGTCGGAATCGTCTGAAGTCGACGCATCATCCAAAACGATCATATCATAGTAAAAGAATGACATGCCATTAAACAAACGGCTCCATTCTTCATCGGTTCCACTGAAGTCGACTGAAAACCGGCTTTTTCTCTGCATTCCGTTATCGCGGATCACCTGCGCCAGTTCTGTCAGGCCTGCTGCCTTTTGCTCCGCAGCCGCCGCCTGTGTCCCATTTGCCGCAACACTTCCGACAAACACCCCAGCCGCCAAAACGGCTGCTAATATTTTCCTTTTCCATTTTTTCAAATTCATAAAGGTTCCTCCCTCGTCTGGTTGTTGGTTTTAAGTATTTTTATTATATCAAACCGTCTAGACTGCGACAATAGTAAACGCAGAATTGTTTGTGCCTCATCGTAAATGTTCTGCATAAAATCCTCTTTTAATTATAGTGGTAGAATAATCGCATGCGTAGGTGTCTATGCGCAATTTTTGACTATTTTTATAACAAAAAGGAGGAATTAGATGATGGACAGACTCAGAAAATCATCAAAGACAATGAGACGTGCTCTTGCTGCATTGCTTGCATTTGCCATGTCATTGTCGCCAGTAGCTGTTCCAGCCACATCGGACGCTGCTGCAAAAAAACCAGCACTGAATGCAAAGAAAAAAACTCTCTTCTTTAATCAGGCTGGCAAAAAGTCTTTCACATTGAAGATTAAGAAAAACAAAAATATCAAAGTGAAAAAGACAACATGGAAAACTACCAATAAAAAAGTAGCTTCGATTAGCAGCAAAAAGAAAACTGCTGTTAAAGTTACTGCAGAGAAGGCAGGAAAGGCTACGATTAAGGCAACTGTAAACTATACACTGAAGGGCAGTAAGAAAGTTAAGAAAACTACTTTGAAATGCAAAGTAACTTCTAAAAGTTATACCGCTCCAGTTCAGACCGTAGTTCCTAGCGTTGCACCTTCCGCATCCGCTTCTGCGCCTGCTGCTACTGCAACCGCTACTACAGTTCCTACAACTGCTCCAAGTACAGAGCCAACGACAGTTCCTACAACTGCTCCAACGACAGCTCCTACAAGCGAGCCTACGACGGAACCAACGACAACTCCTACAAGCGAGCCTACGACGGAACCAACGACAGCTCCTACAACTGAGCCTACAGTTGCTCCAACCGCAGCTCCTACAGAAGCTCCTGTTGCTGAAACGATTTCCGTAGAAACAGCAGACGTAACAATCGGTGTCGCTAAAGATATCAATACAGTAACACTTTCCGCTACTGTAAAAGATCAGAATGGTGCAGCTATGGACGACGCTGTTATCACATGGTCTTCCGATAAAGCAGATATCGCTTCCGTTGACAAAAACGGTGTTGTAACTGGTTTGAAAGAGGGACAGGCAGTTATCACAGCTACATGCGGTAAATTGAAAGCAGTTTGCAATGTTACTGTGGATGCAACTGCACCAGAGGTTAAAAACATCACGGTTTCTTCTTCCAATACAATCAGCGTAGAATTGAGTGAAGCAGTTTCAGCCGATAAGGCAATTGTAAACGTTTACAAAGATGCATCCAAAGATGCTCTTACCACTACAGGTGCTACGCTTTCCGAGGACGGAAAAACCTTGATCATCACAAATACTTCTTCTTTAGCAGCCGGCACTTATAAAATCGTGCTGAATGGTCTTGCAGACATTGCAGGAAATGTTATCAAAGAAGATACTACTGTTTCCGTAGAAAAAGCAAAAAGCTACGTTGCTAAATTTGTTCAGGAAACAATGGAAGCACCAGCTGACGTTAGCGTTTTGAAAGTATATTACACGGTAGTAGACCAGTATGGCGAAGAAATGACGTATGCTGCTGCCGGAGAAGACAATGCAATCAAAGCAGTTGCAACAATCAGTGGAACCGAGTATCCATTGACTGCAAATGTCACAAACGACGGGGACAAAAAAGGATATGTTTCTTTTAAAGCAGATGATGCGATTAAAGAAGGAAAATCCATCGACATTACATTGACAAATGTGAACACAAAAGATGAGAAGACAACCGTTGTTGCCGGACCGGATAAGTTCACAGTAAAAGTTGTTAAAAATGAGGGCGTAAATAAAGCAATCAAATTTGGAAGCACAGAGGATATTGTAACTGCTGAGGATGCCAACATGACAAATGTAAAAAATACATTTGTACTTGATCCGGATGGCGAAAACGAGATCACAGTTGCACCAAAATATCTCGATAAATTCGGATACGATGTCACAGCAGATGTTGAAGCTAAATACGTTGTCAGCGACGAAAACGTATTGGAAGCAAAAGATCTTGTAGACGGCAAAAAAGAAGGTGCGGCTACATTTGAATTATTGAAAGCCGGCACAGCAAACATTACCATTTACATGACATCAGATGAAACACAGAGTGTGACAATTCCGATTACTGTAAAACCTGCTAAATTGCAAACAATCACAGCTGCTACTATGGCAGAAACTGTAAATGGAGAATCTGCAAAAGCAGAAATCACATTGAATCCTGAAACAACAGGACTTACAGCAAGTGATCTGAAATATGTTGTAACAGAAGGTGCTGATGCGGTAGATTCCATCAAAATCGCATATGGTACAGAAAAAGCAGACAAGGACAAAATCTATGTAACTGCTACTGCAAAGAAAAACGCAAAAGACAATGCGGTCAAATTCATTGTATACTACGGCGAATGGGATGCTGCTAAGAAAGCAGTAAAAGATGGTGGTGTTGCATCTGATGCGATCACATTTACTTCTAAGCCATCCACTGAAGTTAAATCGATCGATATCAAAGAATACGCAGAGAACAAATTGACTGCTGGTGGAAGTGCTCAGAAAACAACATACACGGTAACAAATAAATATGGTGAAGATATCACCGCTTCTACAACTGTCAGTGCATCTTCTTCTAATGTAAAGGTAGCAACTGTTGAAGGAACTCCTGCTAAGAACGGTGAATTAAATGTAGCCGGTATCGGCGAAGGAAAAGCTACGATTACAGTATCCGTAGCCGGACAGGAAACAAAAGCCGGTACACTTAACGTATCTGTCGCAGCTAAAGCATGCCTGAACACACTGACATTGGCTGAAACAGAGAAAACGATCATCAATAAAGATGATGTAAATGCAGTAACTTATATCGCTGTCAGCGCAAAAGATCAGTATACAAATGACTTTGCACTTACAAAAGAAGCATTTGATGCAAACGTAAAAGTAACTGCTCCGGAAGGTTTGACAGTAAGTTATTATAACTACGATGCAAAAACAAAGAAATACACAGAAGCAGCTGGTTCTACCGTTGTTACACACATTGGTCTCGCAGCTTCTTATGACGCAGACAAACTTCCTGCAAAAGCAGTTGAAGTGAAGTTTGAAAAACAGAACGATGCAAAATTCGCTGATGTAAAAGCAGCCATCACAGTAAATGCAGATCGTAAAGTAAGCAGCATTACTGTAGGAACAGATGCTCAGACTGCTTTGGTAGGTGTTGCTACTGCAGCAAACAAGATTACTGTAAAAGACCAGTATGATACCATCAAGAATGATGCTGTTCTTGAATATGTTGTACTTGGAAGCGACGGAAAAGCAACAGAAGATGCCACCGCAACCTTTGGAGATTATGACAAAGATTCCAAGGCATATTCCGTAAAAGTAACTGCAGACAAAGCAGGAACTTATTCTGTTATCGTATACGTAAATGATAATACCGGAAGCGATGCTACAAATGGCTATGACGCAAAAGATACACAGGCAAAAGCATTTACTGTAACTGCCGGTGAACCTTCCGACATGATTGCATCCATTAAACTTGAAAAAGCAGTAAATGGCGATTACCTTAAACTGGACGCAAAAGATACTGCTACCACAATTAATGTAGATTACAAGGCTTTTGACAAAGCCGGTAACGAAATCAAATTAGGCGATACTTTAGCCGGTATGGTACTTACTGCTTCTACAAGCAGCAAAGACCTTAAGATTAAAGTTGTAGATGCAAAACACCTTGAGGTTACTGCTACTGCTGATAATGTAACTTCTAAGATTGATCTGACACTTGACTATACTGCAAATGACAGTGTAGAAGATGCCACTCTTTCTCTTCCGGTAAGCAACACTGCTTCCGCAGCAAAAGAAGATACTTATAAGATCTACAAGAAAGCAGAATACGACGCAGCTGCAGGCGATGCAGACAAACTCGCAAAACTTGTAGAAGTAAAAGATGCTTCTTTGAGCATTGCAGTCGGTGACAATGCATTTGTAGTAGTCGCAAAAGACCAGTATGGAGAAGGCGCAACTGTGGATACATCCAAGTTCTATAGTGTAGTATCTACAAACGAAAGCTTCGCAACGGTTGCATGTGAAGATAAAGTAATCACTGTAACACGTAAAGAAGGAACAGCCGGTTCTGCAAAAGCTACGATCAAAGTTGAGTATTCCAAAGGAAATGCTGTTAGCTTTGAGGTAAAAGGTATTGCGGATAAGAAAATTGAGTTGAAAGCTGAAAATGTTTCACTTTTAAGAAATCCTGGTAGCGAAGCAGATAGTATTACAGCTAATACCACTACAAATGTTAAAGTCGAAAATGGCGTTGCAACATTAAGTGGTTTTGTAGATAATGACAACGATTGTGGTATTGGTGTAAAAATTGAGTTGCCAAAAGACGTAAAACTTCAGGACTATAGCGGTATCGAATTCACACTTACAAGTGTTGGAAAATCCGCATATGGTAAAAACATTAAAGCTGGCGTGAATTCTTGGAATTTTGCATCACCAAACACATACAAAGGTGAATGCGGATTGAATCAGCAGGAGCAAATTGGAAAAGTTGAAAATCTTAATTTTTCAGCTGATAAAGCTACAACCGTTAAGGTGCCATTTGCATTCCCAGCAAAATTTCAAAATTCTAACTTGACAACGCAAGATATCACAGGAACTTTTGTGTTATCACTTGGTATGTACTATAACGGAGCAGGTCAATATGATGCTACAGCATACCAAATCTCAGATATTACTTTAGTCGGCTAGTTTATTTTAACATACCTAAACTATTACCTACATCACAAAAGCACTCCATGGGTGGAATACACTCATGGGGTGTTTTTCCTTTGACATCTTCCAAAAAATGACATAGCATAGTTACTATTACTACATAAAGGAGATGATTGCTATGCCAGCTTATAAAGACAAAAACAATGGCAAATGGTTCTGTAAATTCTATTACAAGGATTGGCAGGGAAAAACAAAACAAAAATGGAAACGCGGTTTTCGGACGAAAAAGGACGCTTTGCAATTCGAGCGAGAATTTCTTTGCAGCAGGGATACCGGGCCGGATATGACTTTTGCCCACTTGTACAATCTGTATATGCAGGATATGTCCGCACGATTAAAAGAATCCACAATACTTATTAAAAAGCAGATTATTGAGACGAAAATTCTGCCATACTTTAACTGTATGAAATTAAATGAAATTGAGGCCTGCACGATACGCCGCTGGCAAAATGAACTTTTGTCCAGCCAAAAACACTATTCCGCAACGTATATTAAAAGCATCCAAAACCAGCTTTCTGCATTATTTAATTACGCAGAAAAATATTATGGTTTAACGGCGAATCCATGTCATAAAGCAGGAAGCATCGGAAAGAGCAAAGCCGATCATATTAACTTTTGGACATTGGAAGAATATCTTCAATTTCGTGAAGGATTCTCCAAAGAATCCGATGCTTATTATTGTTTTGAAACACTCTATTGGACCGGTATGAGGGAAGGCGAACTGCTTGCACTTACCTGTGGAGATATCTCCTGGAACAATTCGCAAATACACATTTCTAAAACGTATCAAAGGCTTCGCGGAAAAGATTATATTACTACGCCAAAAACACAAAAAAGTATCCGCGACGTGCCAATTCCGCAATTTTTATGCGACGAATTGCGACAATATACGGCATCTAAAAACTTGTCAGAAAACGATCGCATTTTTCCATTTTCAAAATACTATTTGCTGCGTGAACTGTCAAAAGCATGCGAAAAAACAAAGGTTAAGCGAATCCGCATTCACGATATCCGCCACAGCCATGTTTCGCTGCTTATCAATGAAGGATTTGATGCCATGATCATCGCAGAACGGGTGGGACACGAAAAAGTATCTACTACTTTAAATACGTACTCGCATTTATTTCCAAGCAGACAAGCTTCCCTTGTCTCTTCCTTAGAAAATCTCGAAGAAAAACTAAAAAAATAACACCCACAAAATACACTCGATAAAGGTTCTAATGCGAGTGTATTTTTTAGTAGCAGAAAAGTAGCAGACAATACCGTTTTGTAACGTAAAAACAAGCATTTTACAAAATTAGGTTATTCTACCACTATAAGGAAAAAATTGCAAGACTTTTTTTCAAATTTCTTTATTTTCTTTTTCCCATCACAATAAATCCCTAAATAAAACAAACTCTCCTTCGTACCAAATTTAATACAAAAGGAGAGATTTTATAATTTGTGTAAAATTCTTATTTATTGGATTGCTGATTTTTTTGCAGTTCTTCAATCAAGGCATAGGCTTTTGCAAGCTCATCACTTTGGCTTTGGATAGTATTCTCCTTAAGTTTCAGCGCATCACTCTGGTTCTGAATGGTATCCTCCTTAAGTTTTAACTCATCCTCTTTTTCCCGGATGATGCTCCTTGCTTCATCCAAATCCTTCTGCATTTCGTCAACCATATATTCAGCGGTATTGTGGTCCAACTGGGCTAATTCTTTGGAATACATGTTCATCACCCTTTCCGTGTTTTGGCAGAGCTGGAAAATGTCTTCATACATTTCCTTAAACATTGGAAATTTCTGGATAAGATTATAAATCTGCTCCGGATCGTCTGTGCTTAAAAAAGTAAGCCAGGCCTCCAACTCTGTGTTGATATCTTTATTTTCCATGGTTTTATGGAAAATGTCAAGGGGTACGAACAAAAAATTCTGCAAAAGATTCATTTCTAGTTTTGTGTCGGAGACCGCGTGGAAAGAATGCAGGTAGGTATCCGGAAATGCATGAAATTCTTTGGGACTGTGTTCAAAGAAAACGATGACATGAACCGGCCGGATGTTTTTGTAATTGAAATTTTTGGAGTCATGGTCTTTTACCCGCTTGTATTGGCGAAGCAGAAGGTCTGCGGAATAGCAGGCAGCGCGCTCGCCGGGAAAACGGTAACCGATTTTTTGTACCTCGATATTGGCGATGCTTCCGTCTTCAAATTCGACGACGATGTCGGTGATCAAAAATGAGGGCTCCACTGTAATTCGCGTGGTGTCATTTGGCAGAACTTTTAAAACTCGGACCTTCTTCTTTAATAAGAGTGATAGAAGCTGGCTAAGCCGCTGCGGATTGTATTCCGGGTTGAAAACTTCTTTGAAAAAGCTGTCAAAAAGAATTTTGACTCCGCGCTGCCCGGTGCAGATGTCGAGAAATGCCTCTTTTTGATCTTCGCTCCAACTTATGAAAAGATCGTTTAATTTCCAGCTGCTTTGAATCTCCGCTAAAACTTCTTCGCGTCTGCGGTAAGAAAATAAATTTTGTAATGTTTTTTTGTGCATAAAAATGTCTCCTTTAGTGTTGTTTGGTAAGTATGTTAAATTAAATCAAAATAATTAAGGGAAATTAAATATAAATGTGCACAATTCTTCGGAACGTAAAGAAAAAAGATTTTCTTTGTGCTGACTATCATACAATAGTTGGCGAGGCTTGTCAAGAGGAAGGAGCAAAAATTCATCCCGTGTTTTTCTCCCTTGAAACTCCCCTTCAATAATGATACTATATCCTTATCAGAACAAATGAGAGGACGCTGTTATGAAATTAATTATTACCCTTATTTTAATCCTTGTTATCATTGGCATTATTTTGATCGCCTTTTTCTGCATCCGCAAAAAAGTCCGCGATACGTCGCAGGCATTGTTTGGCACTCCCGACATCACGCAGGCGGCGGTACAGATGAAACAGGAATATGCAACGACGCCAAAATCGGTCTCTTCCATGACCTCGCTTCTGCTGCCAAAGATCAGCGCGGATTTTCCGGATTTTGAATACAATGAAATGAAAGACCGTGCAAACAATGTGCTGGTTTCCTTTCTCCGTGCCATCACCACAAAAGATGAGAGCGCATTGAGTGAGGGAAGCCGTGAACTAAAACAGCAATTGGAAAACCATATTGAGATGCTGCGGGCCGAGGGACGCTCTGAACATTTTGATCAGGTCAAACTTCACCGCACCGAGATTTACCAATACCGTAAAACGGACGGAAAATGCATCATTACATTTCAGACTTCATTGGAATGTTTTCATTATATCATGGATGAAAATAACCAGATTTTGGAAGGTAATAGACAATATAAATATCAGACCAAATTTAACACCGATCTCATCTATGTGCAAGATGTGGACAAAATGAAAAACGACTACGACGATGCTCTCGCGGTAACCTGTCCAAATTGCGGTGCCCCGATCCCGATGCTCGGAGCCAAGCATTGTGAATACTGCGGCTGCGCGATCATTGAATTAAATATTCATGCATGGGCATTTCACCACGTAGGAGAAATTACCGCCAAATCGAATGCCCTCAAATAAGAAGGGATATCGTCACGTGCATTTTCCCCTCTTCATAACGCCAAGTGATCTCGCCCCCATTTTGTTTTACAATATCACGCATATTGGCAGTTCCGATTCCATGCTGTGAACGGTCTGCCTTTTTTGTTTTCAAAATATTTCCCTCTTTTATTTCGCATGAATTTATCATCTCTACAAACACTGCACGCCCGCCATGAGAAATATGAATTTCAAAAAACGGTTTTTCTGCTTTTTCCAATGCCTCTTTGACATTGTCCATCGCATTCCCCCATAAAATGCAGCGTTCCCGATAATTCAAGTCAACCTCTGCCGGAAATTTTCCGTCTATTTCATAGGAAAAATCAGCATTATCTTTCCACTCATTGATTACATAATCTATAAAATAATCCAGAATAAAATCGCCCGTATGATTGACTGCATTTTGGTTATATTCAATTCCGATTTCTTCAATGTATTTTCGAATTTCCTCGATATTCCCTCGGTCTCCCAGCGCGTAAAGTACCCGCAAATGTTTTTTTACATCATGTCGGAATGAACGCATAGATTGATATCTTTTCCATTCACGTTCGTATACTTTTTCCTCTATTTCTTTTTCATGCTGCACCTTTTTCCTGCTGAAAACAAGATAAAAAAGCACTACACAGATAACAAGAGCGACAACGATACAAAGCATATTGAAAAAATACGTCTGCCGCATCGCCTGCTGTGTAATCTCGCCATTTAGCACAAGATAAGAGGTACCAGCCACAACACTAACACAAAACAAAAATACCAGCACAAGCGCGATATACCCATACGATATCGTTTGTATAAATGCAGAAACCTTTTTCCTCTTATGATACACCAGTACCGTTAGGATAATCCACAAAACCATCCCAAATGTATTATCTATTATACTTTGTACAAAATTATGTTCATACCCTGTAACAAGCATATTAACACTCATTACCATTGTATCGACCATGGCAATTGCAATATACTCAATCAAAAAAACTACTAATTTTCTACCAAACTTCCCATAAAACAGCGCAAAAATAATAACTGCTCCCCGAATCGACTTCCATAAAAGCAGATCCACTCCTTGTTCACATAAGCAAATCCCTCCTACAATATAAGCGGCTACAACAAACCACCATCTCCATTTTTTAAATTCAAAGCCAAATATCCCATATGTGATCAACAAAGTTTTTATCATCTCCGGCACAAGCCAGATCAGCCACTGTACTGCATTCATCTTCTTACGCCTCCCTATAATAAGCCAGGTAGGCATGTGTCACTTCAGACTGTTTTCGCTTCGAAATTTGCAGTTGTTCGCCCCCTATACTGATAATACCACCTTTAATCTTGTCAATTTTTGCAACATTAACAAGACATCCTCTTTTTATCTCCACAAAAGGACATCCTTCTAATCCTTTCTTTAATTGTTTCATGGATTCCCGAATCAACGGCTGTTCTCCCTCTTCCGTCACCATCCGGATATAGTTTCCGTCAGAATATATATATAGAATGTTTTCACTATCCGTGCCATGCACAATACAATTGTTACGTTTCATGCGAATCGCCTGTGCTAATGCTTCCGGAAGTTTATCCTCAAGCTTTTCCTTTTGCACAAATCGTAGCACATGTACGCCAAACGCTTCTGTCATCATCTCTTCGTGATCCGTAACAAAAATAATGTACGTCGCGCCTTCTTCACTCTGCAACACTTCTTTTAACTCTATGCCTGTCATCCCCGGCATCTCGATATCCAAAATCAGGATGTCCGGCTTCTTACTTGTTTGCAGCACAAATGATGCACCTTCAAACAACACCATTTCTGTCGGACATCCCATCTGTTCTAAAACCATTTCACAAACTTTATAAATCCGTTCTCTTTCTTCTGCATGATCATCACAAATCCCAACAACCATAACACTTACCTCCACAAGCCCAGTTTTCTTCCGTAACGATCCAAAAACTTTTTGTTATATTATTGATTTTATCATAATTTGCAGATATTGGCAAGAGGGGATTACTCTTTGTCGTATGATGTCATACGATATTCTCTTGAATTGTCGCCTTCTATCACATAGGAAACATAAAACTTATCTCCCTGTACAAACAAACTATTCAGCCATGCTTCACCGCTTAGCGCACTTGTAGACATCACTTTTTCCGGAACAACTTCTGTCATCTTTCCATTTTCCAGCAAGTATATTCCCTTTTCCGTTGCCGCATAAATCTCGTCATCCTGATTTACCGCAAAACAGATTCCCTGCTGTGTGATCTGAGTTTCATATTCATCTTCTTTCTCACCAGTTGAAAGATCATAAACCGTAATCTTACTTCCTGTAGCGTCTACTGTAAATACCATATCATTTACCACATCAGCAAACGCATTGTTCTCACCAAATTGACGAATACTTTTTCCCTTAAAATCATTCAACGAGACATTTCCATCTCCATCCATCACAAGAATTCTTCTTGCATCCACCACCTGAAAGTTCTTTATTTCTTTCTTGCCAAAAGCGTCCGAATATGCTTTAAATTTATCTGTTAATGCATACAGATAAATGCCGGTATCTTTATTGGCTATACCGAAAATTTTTCCGTCTGCTGTCTCAGTCAAAGAATACAACATATTAATCTTGTTCTTCTTCAACAACTCATTTGTCTTTGACAGGTCAGACTCTTCCCATTTGTCATTCTCAAGTACATACTTCTTGTAAGCTGCATTATCCTGCGTAGTATGTTTTTCATCAAACAGAAATGCAACCGGTTTTCCAGAGGCCTCTTTTCCCATACAAAACACTTGACCTTCCGGATAAGAAACTTCACTTTCTTTATATCCGGTTTCCTCTTTGATGTCGTTTGTCGTCTGGGTTTGTGTCGATTGTTCCTGTTTGGTCTCCTGACTCCCACATCCCGTGCAAAGCATCATTGCCGTTAAAAATGTCATAATTACTGCTAAAAATTTACGTTTCATAGTGTTAATGCTCCTTTTATACGTATTTAAAACACTTACTACAGTATACCATATTTTCCCAAAAAATCAACAATTCACGACAAACGACAACGATTTAAGCGCGAAAAGCAACATTAACCTTCCCATTTGCCTTTCGCGGAAGTTTATCAACCTCCCGAGCAATAATATCTTTTTCCAATATCGGAATCCACTCTCTAAGTTTCTTTACATTTTCTTCAGAAATTTTGCCTTCCACTAACAGATACAATTTGGAATCATCAAAAGAACACACCATATTACTGCGAAAATACTTTTTCCAATTTTCTTCCAAATGTTCTAAACGGATCCGTCTTCCATTGATTTTGACTTCACGTTTTTTTCGTCCTTCAATGTACAATAATCCGTCTTCTAGATAACCGATATCTCCTGTATAAAGAACTCCATTATTTTCATCTTCTTTTTTCAAATCTCGATATGACTTTGCATAACCAAGACAAACATTATTCCCCTGATAACACACTTCATCGTCCTCTGATATCCAGATTTTTCCTCCCGGAATAGCCTTTCCTACACACCCTGCTTTTTCCAGAGCTAAAGAGGGTGGAAGATAACTAATCCTTGCTGTGGCTTCTGTTTGACCATACATAATATAAAAGAGTATTTTCCGTTGTATCGCCAGTTGTGCTATCTTTTCTTGAAGTTCTGGTTCCAGCCTTCCTCCCGCTTGTGTCAATATTTTGATCGATTTTGGCAGTTTTTCCAGCAAACCGAAGCGATTCATCATCTCATAATTAAAGGGAACTCCTGCAAATGAAGTCGCACCTTTGCTCTCAGCAAACTGCCAAAATTCTTTTTGTAATATATTTTTGTCCGTTAATAATAGCGATGCCCCACATAAAAGATGGCTGTGAATTACAGATAACCCATATGTATAATGAAAAGGTAATGAAGTTATCGCACGTTCATTTTGTGTCAATTTCAGATATTGGCAAATTGATACCGCATTGCTCTTTATATTTGTTTTGCTCAATCTTACACATCGGCTGTCTCCTGTACTTCCGGATGTTGTCAAAAGCAACGCCAGGTCTTTTGACATCTCTGTTTTTTTCCAATTTGGAATCTCATAAATATTATAATCCTCTATCGCAATAAGAGGATTCCAGTTTTGACTTAAATACCCCCTACAGCAACATAAATATTTTGCTCTGTAAGCTTGTGTTATTCGCAAAACTTCTTGTTCTTCCAAATTGGCCGGTAACAGAAGCGGGACAATATCTTTTCGCATTAAAGAAAGATAGCATAATATACATCCTAACGTATTACGGCATACTAATACCGCTACCGTTCGCCCCCGCAAAACACTACCAATTTCCTTTTGGCTTTGTGCTATTTGTTGGTAAGAAATAGTTTCACCGGATTCCAGATAAAGAGCTATATTTTCTTTATAACGTTCAAGGTTCCACATTGATTTTCTCCCTATTTCAAATGTAATTTCCCGTAAAAAATGATTTTATCATTGGATCATAAATTAGCAAAATCACCGAATCCGCCTGCTGAATTTGATTATGATTAAGCACCTTTCCTCTTAATATGTGCCAATTTGACAGTTTCTTTTCCATTCTCTAGATAAGTCGGAATCAACGCATAAAAATCTGTGTAATCTGACTCTGTTCCTCGCCAAAAATCGGACACACTATTATCGTCCCGTAACTTTAACTGCAAAATAACCGATCTCGGTATAATCTGTTTCATTTCTTTATCTTTGTAATATCCACCGTATATTCCCCCAGCATTAAGCATATATATATTATCATCTTCATCACAGCTGGCTATCTCATAGGTTAATGGTTCTGCTCTCCATCCGCCTTTTTCCTGAGGAGGCTCACCCTCACAAACAATTTCTCGCTGTATCACATCTCCAGTTGACGGATTTTTGACATTATATCCACACTTTCTGCCTGTCATACTGTAACAAAAAAAGTCATCTTCTATCGACAATAAATCGTACATGCCAAAATGCATATCTTCATAAAGCTCACAGGATTTATCCACCGGATCATACAAGGCTACTCTCGCTTCTAAATCCGCTCCGACTTCCTCATCTTCCTTCTCTGTAGTAACTTTCATACTAATTTTTCCATCTGTTCTTATTTTAAACTGAGATACGCCCAATCCTTTTTCTTGCATTTCTTTCGGAAGTTCCATCTCATCGACTTCTCCCTCTTCAGTCACTCGTGCAAATCCGTAATTCATATAGCGCTTCTCTTGATCGTTCCATTTGGATATATATTGAAAATACCAATTTCCATCTAGGCTTTTTGCCAAAGCATATATCCGTCCCAGTTTATCTATCTTGTCTTTCCCAGGAATCGACTTTAACTCCGTCCATGTCCCTTCTAACATATCATAAGTACAAACATTGTATTCCCCGATTTCTTTGTTATCTTCCGGATAAATAATCTGTTTAAAATATACTTTATTATCACAGACACTGACATTAATAGAATCTGCCAATGTAATATGAGATGTATCAATCCATTCAACTTCGTACTCCGGAGCAGAATTTATGACTTTTTTAGTTTTCTGTTTTTCCTGGCTGCTTCCACACGAGCATAAAATCAAAGATAAACAAAGCAACAAAATAAATAAACGTTTCATATTGTCCTCCTTTCTTACGCCTGGCAGCAATTTTTACTGCCAGGCATTAAACAATATTTTCAATTTACCAATTAAATTATTTTGTCGAAAGCCTAGTTGTTGTACGATGTGCATAAAAATCTGCGATTTGTAAACCACTACTTTTGGAAGTTGGATGGTCAAAGGTTTTAAATTTAATCAACCCAACTCCACTTTTTTCACCCCAAGAACATATTTGACTATTAGAACTTTGGTTGAGATATGCATTTAACCTATACTTATAATTTCTATAACACTCCGTATATGTATAAAAATAACGGTATGAGCCATTCTCACGCATTTTGACCTCACAAACATCCTGCACTGCTTTCACATCCTGTGTAGTAGAAAGTATTCCGCTTGTAGCCAGTACACCAAACACTGCAAAACCACAAACTATTTTTTTAATCATGTACATAAAAATTTCCTCCAATATTTTTTTATTTATATCAAGTCAAAATCTTTCTGCTCCTCCTATATTCGCACTCCTTTCTTCTTATATTTGCATAAGATTTCTTCCTAATATACTTTATACCTTGATCATTTAACACCCTTATATCACTTTATAAGGTTTCTAAAAAATCTCCGTTTTCCCGTTCCTTCTGGAAACAAATTATCTTCCCTCTGAAATTCAACTTTGGCATACGGTATTTCTTCTTGAAGCAAGCGAACAAACAACTGCTTCATTTCTTCATTCCAGCTACGGCATACCAGTTTTACCTCAAACTGATCATACTCTTTTTGTAAAATTTGGTATTGCTTAATCGCATTATCTGTGATTTCATTTACAATTTCTATAACGCGAACAAAAATATAAGCTGTCCGACGCTCTCCATTTTTCATCTGAATCCAATCATTTTCACGCCCTTCCTGCAATTCCAGAACTTTTCCTTTCATACCGCAAGTGCATGTATTGGGCAAAAGTTTTCCCCGATCTCCTGTCCGGTATCGAATCAATGGCATAACCTTGTTGTTTTTTGTCGTCACATAAATATCACCATCGATTCCATCCTGTCGTCGCCTTCCATTTTCATCCAGTATTTCCACATATACATTTTGTTCTATGCAGTGTAGATTTCCATTTGGGCACTCATAAGCGATTGAATTCATCTCGTTCATACCATATTGATTGGCAATCGGCACCTCAAAACATTCTTTTATTCGGTTCCGTAAATTCTTATGTAACATTTCCCCCGTCATTTCAATATAACAAAGAGTTTCTATTTTAGGTAAATGATGCATTTCCTTTACCTGACATAAAAGTTCTGCTATACAGGGTTGAAGGAGCAGCCATGCCGGTCCATAACTGCACATTTCCTTATAAATATCAACCAAACGTTCTTCTGTCAGATTTGCTTTTGAAAAATCCAAACCGTTTCTCACATAACGCTTTCCGTCTTCATCCTCGTTTTCATTTTGACCAACTGTATAAAACTGGCATTTTTTATCCCACGGTTCAATTCCGTAATATTTTCTTCGATAAAACCACAATGGATACATTGACTTTTTTGCATCCTCTGCTCTCCAGTATACCTCAAGACACTTTCCGGTCGAACCAGATGTATGCGTATCCAGCAATTCCTCATTATAAAAATCCATAATATATCTTGGCGGAATCATATCCCCTTCATGTCCAAGAATATCATTCTTTTCTAAAAGCGGAAGCTCACTAAAATCTTTATCAAAATTTTTCCATTCCAGTTTTCTCCCGTTTAATTTATTCCGATAGACTTCAACTTCCTCATATGCTTCTTTGACCATCTGCTCAAACATTCCTTATTCTCCCTCCACATATTTGTCCACAAACTCAATAAATGTATGTATATTTTCAAAAGCTTCCAGACTTTCCTCCATATCATCAAATTCAAGTTGAAACTCTTCCTCTACATCAGCCAGCAAACTGATCAGCGCAAGAGAGTCATACTTTAAATCACCAAAAAACGTGGTATTTTCTTTCAATTCCACCTGTACTCCTCGTGGAGCATTTAAACGAATTAATTCAAAAATAATTTCTTTTGTATCTTTTTTCAATTCTTTCACTCCTCTATTATATTTTTTCTGGAAGATAAATCTGTTTCCCTATTTTAATAAAGTTTTTCCACATATTTCTTTCTGTTTTTAAAAGATCACGAATAATTACATTTTGTTCTATCATCCGTTCTCTTGCATTTTCTTTGAAATATAACTTCGAAACTCTAGCCCTCAGCATCGACCATCTCTTTTCTGTTTCTGCACATACCTCATGCAATTCATCAAGCGCGGAAAGTTTATTATACTGTTTCAAATATTCAAACAATAATCGATTGGCTTTCATACGACAATTAATCTGCAAGATGTACATTACTGTCATATCTCGATAAAAGCCTTGTCGATACTGATCTTGTGTAAAAACCCAAAAAGAATCATGCAACAATGGTCGTATGGAACGACATATCTTTTTTGCATTTGAAACCAATTTTTTCACCGTATATAACTGATTCATTTCATGTAGTGGACGTATTTCCATCGCAAATGCATGAAATGCCAAGGTATTTGCTTCTGACATTGCAGTCGCCAATAGCTCTTCTTCCACTAGAAATTCTCGATAACATTCATTATCCGTTTCCATGACATAAAATTTATTCTGCTCTTCATCATATCCATGGATCAAAGTATAATGCTCTACATGATGTTTGTTATAACAACAATTTCCCTCAATCCAATAATACAAATCAACGCCTGCTTGAACCAGATATCCGTTCTCAATCCATTTTTTTATGGTATCAATTGCATTGGTTACATTATTAAAACGTCGTTTCTCAACAATATCCAATACTTTTTCCCTTAATTCAATAAATTGCTGATGCAAACGTATTTCTCCAAAAAATTCTCCTGATGGCGAAGGTACTCTCAGAAGATCATACGTATAATTATTTTCATAAAAATGAACTTTGTATTTCTGATTCATACTATATATTATAGAATACAAAGTTTCTGTATCACAATCCAGCCAAAATTCATTGTATGGAATTATTGGAATTTTATAATTCAAAACTCCCACCCCCTTTATTTTTCTTATAATATTATTGTTATCTTTTGTTATTTACCTCCTAAAATTTTGCGTAACCAATCCCAAAAATCGTCGGTTCCAAGAAACATAGCGCTCCCTCCTTTCCCCTTCATTCTACTCTCCAATCCTCTACATTTTCAACTCTTTTGTGACAAGCGTCGCTTTTTTGTGACGAACGGTCTTTTCTACGAATAAATGATAGTTTACAATAACTTCCTACAAATCACCACTCATGTACCGGTACAGCCTTTATATATTTGCACTCTGTAGTGTATCGTTTTGCCTTGGTTATCGCGAGAAGCCGATATCTTCCGGTTTTTGTTTTCTTTCCATAAACCTTATAAACAGTCGGTACTTCTTTTGTATTCTTCTTCCATTTTTTGTTATATTTGAAAGTATGCACCGCAGTTTTTACCTTCTTCCAAGTGTAAAGATATTTTCCGGCCTTCTTTTTACAAACAGCCTTTTTCACTTTGCCAGCCTTTTTTATGTGATAAGTAATTTTGTGCTTTTTGGCAAATGAAATTGCTTTTGCATTTTCCACTGTAAAGATTTCGCCAAAAGAAACTTTTCCTAAAACTGCATGTCCACGGGATTCGTTTGCCTCTACTTTGGTATCTCTCCCATTGACATATAATTTTTCGACTGCATTTTCTCCATCTACACCGTTAAACAACAGTTTTGTTACTTGCTTCGATGAATACAGTTCTTTTAGCTTTACAGATACCCACGATCCTCCCATATCAAACACTGTATTTTGCTTAGGCGACAGTAAAATTCGATTCGCTTTGCCGGTTATGACACCCTCGCCAAAAATAGAATTGCTGATCTGCAGAGAATCTATATTGCCTGGGAGTGCTGCATCTTCACAAAAAGTATTTTTGGGCAATACAATATTTTTCCAGCTGTCACACCCGGAAAAACACGCATATCCCAAAATAATATCTTCCGGCAATGTTACCTTGGATAATTTTTTGCATTCATAAAAGGAAAGCGCCTGCACTCTTTTTACTGTATCTGGGATAACAAGCTCTTCCATGCATTGAGCAATGTCCCCACCAAGTTTTTTCGCTTCCTCATAATGATCTCCTTCCGGATAACCAATCCGGCTCACTTGATAGCCATCAAGTTCAGATGGAATAACTATCTTCTTAGCCGTAGAAGAAATTGCACAAATTGAGATTTCTTTTTCCGGTTCATTAATCACATAATACGTATACATTCCAGAAGTATAATACTGCATTTCTTCCGCGTGACACCGAGTAACCGGGATTAAAAAAACAGTGCATAATACGAGCAACATTAATATTCTTTTGTAAATACTAATTTTCTTTAACATAATAAAATCCTTCCTAGTCCATAAGCCTTCTATCTTCTGATTTCGCAGGGACATGTCCTATCACTCCCCCTCTGTCATTTTAAACTTAATTCTGGAATTGTACACATAATTTTGTCTTTTTCTTATTAAAATATATTTTTACATGAACTTTCTTAACAGCCTCTTCCTTCCCATCTTCATAAACATCATAAGAAATATCAATGTTGTTTTTTCCGGCTTTAAAAAAGCGATAGCGAAGTTGTTGACCTTTTCCTAATTTTATATTATCCGCGTCATCATCCGGATTCCAATCACACGGAACACTCATCCATTTCACTCCGTCATATTTAACCATGCAAAAATCCTGAAACGTTCCACTTGCTCCCCCATAAAACAACACTAATATTTCTTTTATTCCATCTGCATCAAGATCTTTTGCTTTTAATTTGCAAAAATCGAAATTAAAGTAAAGGTCTTTGTCCTCACTTAAATTTATGCTTTCTTCATCTATTTTTAAAAGCAAATTCTTTTCGTCATTACTTTCCAATTTGACTGCAGTTTTGTTCTGAAATCCCAAATCAAATTCCTTTTCCTGATAGGTTTTCTGCAAATTTGCATTATTTTCAACTTGCTGTTCAACCTGTTTTGTATCCTGCTGTTTTACATTTTTATAATCCGCCTTTCTGCTTCGCGAAAGTCACCAATAGAATCATGAAAATATTAGCTTCTCTCGCTTCGCTCGTTTCTATTTTCCCTTCCTCTTGATATTTGATATAATTCTTTTGTAAGACTGACACACTACAGAACACGTGGAGGTGAGTGGCGGGGCTGTATAGCGGCGACCTCGCATTTTTATATGTTGTCGGTCATCCGTTAAGGCATCAATGAATGGCGCATAACAGTAGCCCGTAAACTTATCTCTTCCAAAGTCGACTCGATTTTGCCGGATGACCAGTCACTGTCAATCTTATAACTATAAATCATCAGGAGGTACTTTTATTGTCGTTTAAAATTCTTAAAAATAACTGCTGTGGACTTGATGTCCACAAAACCTGGATCTATGCCTGTATCGGCATTACGGATTCCTTTAAACGTACAGAGTATAAACAAGCTCGCTTCTCTTCCTTTACCAAAGGTCTGCAGCAGTTGTGTCTTTGGCTTGCTAAATACAATTGTATTGACGTTTGTATGGAATCTACCGGTAAGTATTGGATCCCTGTTTTTAATGTCTTAGAGAAAAATAACATCTTTGTTACTCTTTCTCACCCCAAATATACCAAGCCTCAAAAAGGCAACAAGACGGATCGCAAGGATGCCAAGTGGATCTGTGATCTATATATGTGTGGAATGGTAAAACCTTCCTTTATTCCACCTGCTGACATCCGTCAATTAAGAGATTTAGTAAGATACCGTTTCAAACTCACTTGTATGATTACCGGTGAGAAGAATCGTGCTCATAACTGTCTTACTGTATCAAACTTAAAATTGGATGATGTCTTTTCCGATATATTTGGCAAATCATCTCGTTCCATTACAGAACAGATCTTACAACACCCGGGGGAAGCTTTTGATGTAGCACCTTTTGTGGATAGCAGATGCAAAACTCCTATCGAGGAAATACAGGCTGCTGTTGATGGTGCCATCTCTCACGAACAGGCTGTGAAACTTAGACAGTGCCTTAAACATATCGATGAATTAGAAATGCACAAAGCAGAAATAGAACGGGAAATCTTTCGTCTCAGCCAAAAGTACGAAAGTGTCCTTGATCTTATTCGAACCATACCAGGATTCGATAAAAATCCATTGACTGCTATCCAGGTGCTTTCTGAAATCGGGGCGGATATGTCTGTCTTCCCCACTGCCAAAAACCTCGTTTCATGGGCAGGATGTTGTCCCCGTAACGACCAGAGCAGTCGCAAGATCAAGTCCACTAGGATTTCCCGTGCTGGTTCTTATTTTAAACCAGTTTTGGTGCAAATTGCAAATGCTTTGATCAAATCGAAGAAACATCCTGAATTTACCACACGATATCGACGTATAAAAGCACGCCGTGGTCACAAGAAAGCTATCATTGCCATCTGTCGTATGATCCTGACCGCTATCTGGCACATACTCACAGATTTAAAGCCTTATACACCGGAAGGTTTTCTTGAATCACGTCCTGTGAATAAAGAAAAGGTTTTAACTATTTCACAGGCACTTAATCTGATCAAACAACGAGGCTACATTATCAAGGATGATGTGGTTCCTGTTACCTGATTAGGTGTTGCGTCTATATTTGATTTTTAAACCAGCTGTTTAGGTGGTTTATTTGCTATGCCCTTTGTTTCTTGGTTGTCTAAAATTTCTTTTTTTCAAACTTCTCACTTCCACAACCTGTTAATAAAATAATACAAATGGCTCCTATAATCAAATTTTTCATCTAAATCCAGCCCTTTCTAAAATTGTTTGAGTTAATACAACCTTCCTACAAATCTTCATTCTTCTTCACCACAACAAGCCCTTCACTTCCATCTTCCTGCATATAATGCAAATAAATTATTCCATTTTCCCCGACTGTAAAATCGTAAATAATGGATCTATCCATCGATACCGTCTCCAATTCGGAATAATCGCTTATCTGTACAAACTCTTCATCTGTCAATCCAGCCTTATAAATTCCATTATTAGTCGCAAGCCAGATTGCACTATCCGCATACGCAACATAAGAATATAAAATTGTTTTTGAATCGGTATTTGTTATTTTTCCCGCTTCTTGAAAATCATCCAAAGTCAAAATAGTAATTTCAGAAGAGGTCGGGTTATACAAGGCTAATTTTCCATCATAAAACACAGATGTCGCCGTTTGAATCTGAAACTCATAATCATTTGAATCTTCTTCTCCCGTTTTCAAATTAAATATCTTAATTTTAGAATTCAACAAAGGAAGAAAAATTTTACTGTTTGCATCAACATAACAGTTTATTGGATATAAATTCTCTGTGCCGTCTTGTATATAACTTGTTTCAAAACATTGTTTCCATTGGTTATTTTCTAAGTTAAACAGTTCAATTCCATATTTTCTACTATCCTCTTGCTCATCGCAAAACAAAAGAAATAGATATGTCTTTTCATCTTCTCCGCGAAAAACTTTTCCTTTTGCGAATTGATTCCTCATCTTCTTTGCATCACCTTGATACTCATACATTTGTTGTTCCCATTTTCCAAAATCATCCAGTGAGTAACACATGATATAATAGGAATACCATTGGGGATCAATGGATTGATTTTCTGCCACACATTTTTTGTATTTTTCTCGATATTTCTTTTTTACCGCTGTCCGTACAGTATACCACTCTAAGTCTCCCTCTTCAGTCGTAGACATGCCTATCGACATTTCCTGTATACGATCTAATTCAGAAGAATTCTTTGTATATGGCAATTCGTATCTGCGGGCTGTATAGCTTTCTTTTTCCTGCACTGCCAATTGCTGTTTATTTTCTGATCCATTCTGACTTTGTGCCGTCTGTCCTTGTTTCGTCTCTTGACTTCCACATCCCACACAAAGTGCCGCTGCCGTTAAAACCGTCATTGCTGCCGCTAAAAATTTACGCTTCATAAATGTTTGCTCTCCTCTTTGTACATTCAAAAATATTTATTCAAGTATAACACACTTTTTCCAAAAATCAACAGTTTTGTGACGAACGTCGCTTTTTTGTGACAAGCGTTACCTTTTTGTGACAAACGACAATTATTTAGGGACAGACAACAATTTACAACGTATTTTTTTATGCTATACTTAAATAAGAATCACATTGAAAAGGAGATTTTTATGAAACGAACATTATTTTGTATACTTACTTTAACCTGTTTTCTTTTATCTGCCTGTGCGGATAACACAAATACAGCTTCAAATACGTCATCCAGCGCCGCGCCGGTTCTGCATAAAACCAAGTCCGGCATTACGTATCAGGTATTTGACAAACCGATTTCCGATAAAGTAAGCCTTGACTATACCGTTTTAGCGAAGGATCAGGATCCTTTGATCATAACGGTAACAATGATCGACGAATCGGATGAAAGTAAGGGGCTCGAATATCACGGTTATACCCTGCGTGAAAACGGCTGGGAAGATACTGCACTCCCTTGGGGAAGCGCTTTTAATAAACAATTTCCGCAAGGTCCTTCTTTTATCAGTGGGGATTCAAATGGACTCATTTATATCAGCGTCATGGATCCGCAGAAGGGGATCCGATTATTTCAGATGGGGAATTCCGAGGACTACAAAGAAATCGATCTTTCGGAGATAAATAAGGCGTATAAAGACTATGAACTTGTCGATATCCAATTTGTCACAGACGAAGAAATCGCAGTAGTATTGCAGGAATCTGCCGATGATGCAACGGATCCCACAGTGGCTTCGGATGTTGTATTATTTGATCTTGTCCGACAGAAAATAATCGACAAAGGGTCCGTAATCAGTAAATATGTTACATTCGCTGAAGATGGCACGTATTATGCCATTTCCAGCTCCGGAGAATATATACAGCACTATACCATCCATGACAAAATGCCGGATCGTGTGATTCAGTGTCTCATCGATGGCGAGGGCATGATTTCGGAGACAACCGCCGCACTCGGTCTGCAAATTGCAGATGATATTGGCTATATCGTAACAAGCAAAGGAATCTGCAGCGGAAAATTGAGCGACAAAATATGGAGCACCCTCGTCCTGCCGGCAGAGGATCTGTATTACAACGAAAACGATAAACTGTTTCATGAAGCCCCATTTAATTCCATTTATGGATACGCGAAACTTCCCGGAGATAACGGAGATTTCATCGTCTCGACGCTGTTAAATTCTGAAAGCGTTGACTACCAATGGGTACGATATTCATTGTAAATAATTAAGTCTCTGCATACTCTCCCGTTCACCGGCATATACATATATCAACTTGCCTTATGCCGGTGAATGCTATGAAACGATATCTCGCTCTATTTCTTACCCTTTGTCTGATCTTGTGCAGCTGTGCTCCGGGCGGCAGCAACGGCTCAGCTTCTGACAAAAATTCCCATTCAAATACAAGTTTTCAAGAATATACGGATGCCCTGTTTCGGGAGAGCGTCTCAAGCGATGCGCTGTCGCTCAATTATTCTCTCGCGCATCCGGAAAACTATGGAATTTCAAAAACCGCCGGTGGATTTCCACCTCTTTCGGTGTCGGAGACGGCACAGGTTTCCTCCGAATATGAAAATGCACTTGCAAAATTGGAAAGTTTTGACCGAAGTTCTCTTTCCGAGTCGGAAAAGATCCTATATGACAATTTAAAACATACGCTGGAAATGAATCAAAAAGGAGAAGATTTTTTTCTATTTTCTCGTCCTTTCTCCCCGGTTACCGGGCTTCAAGCGCAGCTTCCCGTTCTATTAGCGGAGTATACTTTTGACTGTAGAGAAGATATTGAAAACTATTTTACATTGCTTCGCAGCATCCCTTCGTATTTCGAATCGGTTCTCGTCTTTTACGATCACCAGGAAAAAGCCGGCCTGCTGCCCTGTCGGAGTACAATGTCTCACATTTTGGAGCAGTGCCAGACCTTTTTGTCCGACAAAGGCTGGAAACTTTTGCTCACATCATTTCGTAGCCGCATTGAGGCGTGTGATTTTATCGATCAGGAAGAAATGCTACGTTACCGCAAAGAAAATAAATCCTTGATCAAAAAAGAATTTGTGCATGCGTATGAAAATCTGGCGGCCGGTCTAAACAGCCGATTGGATTCCTGTCCGGAAAACGGAGCTCTTTGCAGTTATCAAAACGGGGAGCAGTATTACCGCTATTTATTTGCCGACGAGTCCGGATCTTCGCGTGGTCCGGAGGAATATCTAAAGCTATTAAAAGCCCAGTTAAAGAAGTCAAAAGAAACCCTTCTTGCGTATGCGAAAAAAGATGCCTCGCTTTTTGCCAATCTGAATTTGTCGCCCGGAAAAGGACTGACACCGGAGCAGCAGTTAGAACATCTGACAACTGCGATCAAGGATGATTTTCCGGAGATCAAAGAGGTGGGTTATAAAGTCTCCTACGTGGATCCGTCATTGGAAGATTATCTGAGTCCTGCTTTTTATCTCACACCGCCGCTTGATGCCTACGACGAAAATGCGATCTACATCAATGGAAGTGACCGGTTTGCCGGCACAGATCTGTTTACCACACTTGCACACGAAGGCTACCCGGGACATCTGTATCAAAATGTGTACGACCGCAGTCAGAATCATCCGCTCCTTTCTTACGCCTTAAATTTCAATGGCTATACCGAAGGCTGGGCGACCTATGCAGAAATTTATTCGTACAAATATCTCGGGTATAAAAAGGAAGAAATTGGAATATTGCGAAATAATATGATTGTTTCTCTCTGCCTTTACGGGATATGTGATATCGGCATTCATCTGCTCGGATGGAGTGCGGATGACGTGTATGCCTTTCTGCTGCAGAATGGCTCTTACGACCGTGAGACATCCGATTCTCTTTATGAAAATATCATTGACGAACCGGGTTCTTACCTCAAATATACGATTGGATATATGGAATTTGCCAGATTAAAAAAGACCGCCAAAAGCCATCAGGGAGACTCCTTTTCGGAAAAGGAGTTCCACCGATATGTGCTTTCTGCCGGTCCGAGTGCATTTTCTGTATTAGAAGATCATCTTACGGATCAATGAATGTCTAAATCCGCTACAAATACAGGGAGGCGTTTCTTAAATTCTTCGTAAAGCATCGTCGCCACTTCGCGCATCTGTGGGTGGGCATGAGAATCCACGCGCAGACGGAAGAAGTTTCTCCAGGAACGGAGATTCATCGTTACGACGATTTCCGTTTTCAGGGAATTTGGAAGCACAGAACGTGCTTCCTGTGGCGTAGCGCCAAGTTCAAGCATACGGAAATAGGACTGCTCAGCGTTTTCCATCGCTTTGGTCCATACTTCGTATTTGGCTTTGTCATTTTCTTTTGACAGATCGTATTGGAAGCCGCTTGCAAGGTCGATCACCGTGATCTGATTGTCAAATTTGTCACCGCTGTAGTTGCAGTAACGTGTGCTTTCCTGACTGTAGCTTGCGATACGATGGCGCACGATCTCATGTGTCACACCGCGGTCACACACGAAACGAACGGTCACATTTTCATGCTCGATCACCGATTCATGCTGTCTTGTCAAAAGACCTTTGATAAATTTCTCTGCCGAATCCTCCGTGATCTTTCCTTCACTTTTGTAGCAGACACGGCCGATACGTTCGATCTTTTTTACAATCTTTTCGTAATCGTCCATATCTATGATTTCTATACTCGGTTTGATTACTTGCATCTTTTATTTCCTCTCTATTTCTTATAGTCGTATTCCAGCACGACAACGGACAACGGTGGAAGATAACAGGTAAGTTCATACGCTGTTTCTTTTTTCTTGTCTGTTGTCACCTTCTTCGCCTTGATCGGCGATTCATTGAGGCGGCCCCGGCCGCCGTACTTTGGTGCATCGGAATTGAGAATCTCGCGGAATGTACCGCCACACGGCGCTTTTACCGTATACTGCTCATGTGCTACCGGTGTGAAATTGAGAATAAACATCAGCTGTTTTTTCGTCGTCTTTCCGCGGCGCACAAATGCTACCGTGCTTGTCTCCGCACGTTCGCAGTCCATCCACTCAAATCCCATCACATCGCTGTCATTGTAATACAGCGCATCATTTTCAAGATAAAGTTTGTTCATGTCTTTGATGAACGCATGGATTCCCTGATGTGGTTCCTGATCCAATAAGAACCAGTCTAAGCTCCGCATCTCGCTCCATTCACGCTCCTGCGCAAATTCCTGTCCCATAAACAGAAGTTTTTTGCCCGGATGTCCGTAGAAGAAACCAAACGCCGCTTTCAGTGCTGCGTATTTATCTCCGGTCAGCCCCGGCATTTTATTGAGCAGGGAACATTTTCCATGCACTACTTCGTCGTGGGAAAGCACAAGAATGTACTTTTCACTCAGATGATAGGACAGACTGAAGCAGAGCTGCTGGTGATGAAACTGCTTAAAATACGGATCCAGTTTCATATATTCCAAGAAGTCATTCATCCATCCCATATTCCATTTATAGGAAAATCCAAGGCCGTTGTCCTTAACACGTTTTGTGACACCCGGCCACGCCGTCGATTCCTCCGCAATGATGTAGGCATCCGGATGACGTTTTTCCATAATGCTGTTTAAGTGGCGCAAAAAGTCCATTGCCTCGTAGTTTTCATTGCCCCCGTCTTTGTTTGGAAGCCAGTCGCCATCCTGCTTTCCGTAATCAAGATAAAGCATTGAAGCCACAGCATCCACACGAAGTCCGTCGATGTGGAACTTTTCAATCCAGAAAAGCGCATTGGCAACAAGGAAATTCTGCACTTCTTTCTTTCCATAATCGAAAATATACGTTCCCCAGTCCGGATGCTCACCACGACGGCGGTCACTGTGTTCATACACTGCCTGTCCATCGAAATTTCCGAGACAATGTGCATCTTTCGGAAAATGCGCAGGAACCCAGTCAAGAATTACCTCGATGCCGCGTTTGTGCATTTCATCGACAAAATACATAAAGTCTTTCGGCGTTCCGTAACGGCTCGTCGGTGCATAATAACAGCCTACCTGATAACCCCATGAACCATCAAACGGATATTCTGCAATTCCCATCAATTCAATGTGGGTATATCCCATCTCTACGAGATAATCGCCCATCATTTCCGCCAGTTCACGGTACGAATAAAAACCATTGTCATCGTCTTCGACACGCTTTTTCCACGAACCGAGATGTGCCTCGTAAATATTCATCGGTGCACGTTCGCGCACTTCTCTCGTCTTCGCACGATGTTTCTTTTCGTAGTCGCCGTCC
The DNA here is from genome assembly GCA_002431395.1 of Lachnoclostridium sp. UBA5890. GTDB lineage: Bacteria > Bacillota > Clostridia > Lachnospirales > Lachnospiraceae > Eubacterium_F. The sequence goes on along the minus strand of DJEU01000063.1, from coordinate 25,424 downwards.
TGCCACTCATACCCCGTAAGTGACGTTACGACGGACGCATTGTCCGGGCGCATCTGTGCATAATTTCCATACGGATCGGTCTTAAAAAGAAGATCTCCGCTCCGCGTCGTAATCTGGTATTTATACACGGCACCTTCGCCGACATCCGGCACGAATAATTCATAGATGCCGCTTGGTCCGATCAGACTCATTGTATGCAGCCGGCCATCCCACATATTGAAATTTCCGACGACACTCACACTTCTTGCATGCGGTGCCCATACAGCAAATCTTGTCCCCGTCACACCGTCGATCGTCTCGACATGCGCACCTAATTTGTCAAAGATTTCATAATGATTTCCCTGCGCAAAAAGGTAGGTATCATAATCCGTTATCTCCGGTTTGTAGGCATACGGATCTGCAGTCTCAACCACATCGCCCTCGCCATACTGGATCCGGACACGGTAATCTTTCAGCTGGTCTTTCTTTTTCTCAATCTCCAGTCCAAAAAGTCCGAGTTCTGCATCCAGTTCCTCTGCTTCAAACGCAGTCTCTCCGGATACATCGGTGATCCACACGCGCTGCGCCACCGGCCGGCGCACGACAAACATCTGCGTACCCTCGTAAAAATGCATTCCAAGGAGATCCTGCGGAGCATTGATCACCCCTTCTTCCATTTCTTCGATCAAATGTGGATTCATCCACTCTTTCAGTATTTCATTCACTCTTTCTTCAACCTCCTCCAAATCAAAGAAGTGTTTTCTTTACAATTTCTGCCAATTCCTTTGACTTTTTGTCTGCGTCGTCCATATCCTTGCCAACAACCCCAAAATAAATCTTAATCTTTGGCTCGGTTCCCGATGGACGAATGCAAAGCCATGCATCGTCGGTCAATTCGAAATACAATACATTTGATTTTGGCAGCCCTGTCTTTCCTTCTTCACCAGTCTGGATATTTTTAATCGTGTCGCGGTCATAATCACGAATCGCTGTTACTTTATAAGGACCAAACTCCATCGGCGGATTTTCACGAAGACCACTCATCGTAGACTTAATCTTCTCCAGTCCTTCGATGCCTTTGTGCGTGATCGCGATAACATCGTCTTTGTAATATCCATATTTTTCATACATATTGATCATAGCATCCCACAATGTCATGCCACGTTTTTTATAATAAGCTGCTGCCTCGCAAAGTGCCATGGAAGCCACGATACCGTCTTTGTCGCGGGCATGGGTTCCGATCAGGCAGCCATAACTTTCCTCAAATCCGAAGAGATACGTACCCTCTCCGCTCTGTTCGCTCTTTAAGATCTCACGGCCGATCCACTTAAATCCGGTCAGACATTCTACGACTTTAATGCCATAATGTTTCGCGATGGCATCGACAAGATTGGTCGTTACGATCGTTTTTACCATATAACCGTCTTCCGGCAGTTTGCCTTCCAATGCCAGTTTCTGTCCGATCTCATAATCTGCCAGGAACGAACCGCTCATATTTCCGGTCAGGCAGATGTATTCGCCGGATTTACTGTCTTTTACATAAACACCAAGGCGGTCGGCATCCGGGTCTGTCGCCAAAACGAGGTCGGCATCCTTTTCTTTGGCAAGGGCAAGAGCGAGTTCAAAGGCTTCTCTCGCCTCCGGATTTGGATAGCTGACAGTCGGAAATTCGCCATCCGGAAGTTCCTGCTCCGGCACTACAAAAACATTGGTAAATCCCAGTTCTTTCAATACGCGGCGCACCGGAATATTACCGGTTCCGTGCAATGGTGTGTACACGATGCGAAGGTCTTTTTCCACTTCTTTAATGCAGTTTGGATGCAGCACATTTTTCTTCAATTCTTCCATATAACGGTCGTCGATCGCTGCACCGATATTCTCATACAATCCGGCTTTGATCGCCTCTTCTTTTGGCATCGTCTTAACCGTCGCATAATCGGTCACCGCTTTTACTTCATCCATAATTCCGGTGTCATGAGGCGGTGTGATCTGCGCTCCGTCCTCCCAATATACTTTATATCCATTGTATTCCGGCGGATTGTGGCTTGCTGTCACATTGATTCCGGAAATGCAGCCAAGTTCTCTGACGGCAAACGAAAGTTCCGGCGTCGGACGAAGGCTCTCAAATACATAAGCTTTGATGCCGTTTGCAGCCAGACAGCAGGCAGCTTCATCGGCAAATTCCGGTGACATTCTACGGCTGTCGAATGCAATTGCGACTCCTTTTTTCTTGCCCTTCTGACTCAATATGTAATTGGCAAGTCCCTGTGTTGCCTTACGTACGGTGTATACATTCATACGGTTGGTACCGGCTCCGATAATTCCGCGAAGTCCCGCTGTACCAAATTCAAGATCCGCATAAAAACGTTCCTTAATCTCGTTTTCATCCCCTCGGATCGACTCCAGTTCCTTTTTGGTATCCTCGTCAAAATAAGGATTTTCCAACCATTCTTCATAATTTTCCATGTAACCCATAATAAATATCTCCTTTCCATTAATTGGTTTCGCTTCCCTTTGCTGCCAGATCCGGAAAACTCCAGGAAACGTCTTCATCATCGTCGGTTGTCGTGACAGAATAACTCTTTGTCGTATATCCATCCTTGGCTAACGTCAATGTGATCGCTCCGATTTTTTTCGGAAAACTGCACGGCGCTACGCCCTGATAATTGCCATCCAGATAAACGCTTGCCCCAGCGGGTGTGCTGACGGTGATCTTATGATCGTTGTCATAACTTTCCGTCACCGTGTTCTGCTGGTTTGAATCATCCTTTTCCACACTGCTCTCGTCATCGCTCGACACCTCGGCCTCCTCTTCCGCCAGACTGATTCTCACGGTCGGATTGGCAGACTGCACGTCCACGATGCCAGTGTATGTTGTATAACCATCCAGTATAACCTGTATCGAATGTTTCCCGTATTTGAGAGACACCGGTTTACTGTAATCGGTCATTGTTCCATTGACATACAGTTCCGCGCCCTGCGGATCAATGTCAAACACGACTTGTCCCTTGTCTTTGACCGTGCTCTTAAAGAGCGACATATCAAGTTCCAAGGTCTTGTCGCGCTCAATCGCAACACTCCGGCTCCCTTCAAAGTCCCCATTTTTCATGGAAATCTCATATGTTCCTTCCGGAACGGGCACCAGCATGTTTTCTGTCACCGGCAGAATCCGTACCCCGGAAACGGTCATCGTTCCACCGATAAAATCTTTATATTTGGCCGGCTTGATATAGCCATGACCTTTTGTCACCACGATCGAATAAGCCTTTCCTTTGACTCCCCGGAATGTCACTTCGTCTGTGGCGGCAATTTCCTGCAGATCAATGGGTTTCCCCTCGGAAAACGCCTGAAATCCGCTTCCATAGCGGTAGCGTGTTCCCTGTATCTCGAGATAGGATTCGTCCGTATTAAACTGAACATCCTTTACGTCTTCCGTTTCCAATATATCCTTGGAACTCTGCACTTTCTGCAATGTCGACTTTCCGTCATCAAGATACAGATCAAATACTTGTCCAACCTCGAGAGACTCCGACGAAATCTGCTTGTCATTTTTCGTCAAAACCTCTGTCGCCCCGTTATACGTATAGGTCGCCTCTTTTTCCAGCTCCGGCTCGTAAAATGTCATCGTGCCGGCCTCTGCTTTTGTCAAAACACCCACGAAATCGCGTCCCTTTTCATACGTAATTGCTGCATTGGGGTTCGGACTTTGCGTCGCTGCCGGTCTCGCTGTCTTTTTCCCACATCCGGAAATGAGCAGACAGCTGAGCACCGCCAAAAGCAGCCCCATCATCCATTTGTTTCTCATCATGCACCTCATTCTCTGTCGAAGACTTCAGTTAAAGTAAGTATATCATAAATTACAGAAAACTTCCACCGTTTTCATAGTTTTTTAAAAACTGTTCGCGGCACTGTTCCATCTCGCCCAAACTACGTAGTTTTTGGAGACTCTGCTCCGAAAACCAGCTCTTTTTATGGTTAAAATATCCATTTAGCAGCTTCCAGTATTTTTCCGGAAACAAGAGCATAATGTAAATAAATTCCTGTTCGTCCTTCGCCAGATTCGCTTTTTTTGCATAGCTTTCAAGAATGGTCATTCCCTTTTTTCTGTCCCATCCATTTTTTTCCAATGATTTGCGCATCAGATACGTCAGATCCAAAAGCGGAATCCCCTTTCCCGCTTTTTCAAATCCTACCGTCGCGAGGCGGTTCGATTCCCGGATCAGATTATGGTAATTGTAGTCGCCGTGGCAGTACCGTCCGCCATCTTCCATTATTTTACAGTAGTAACCGCAATTTTCAAGCCGCGCCGAAGCCTCAACCGCTTTTTCATAAAACCGCTCAAAACAGCCAATTGCCTGAATTTCAAATTCGGTCCGCTGCTTTTTCTTTTTCATATATGTATGGATCCGTTTCAATTCCCGCGTGTGCTTCTGCACCCGTTCCAAAAGGGGCACAGCGGCAGGCAGTGATTCTCCTTCTTCCTCCAGCACGCACACGCCCTCCAGCGTTTGATGCAGTCTCGCAAGGTTCTCTCCCGCAAGAGCCAGATCCGGCTTTGCCCGCAGGTCGCATTCTTCCCCGGAGAACCATTGGTAAATCACATATTTCTCGCCGCTTTCAAGTTCTGTCACATACTCGTCGGCGCTATTTTTCAGCACTTTATCAACCCGCTCAAATCCCCGCAGCACTAAAATTTCTTTTATTTTATTTTCAAAGGCAAAATGTCCCCGGATCTGTTCGTATTCGCGCAGCAGTTTCGGTCCCTGCGTCGTTTCCAGCAGCCAGCCGCCGCGGTGGCGGTATCGCCGTTTGACGGTCAGATCATAATTTGCCAGACTTTTTTCCACCTTATCTTCCAACTTGCACCCCTCCTTCATGTTTTAACATTGTATGAGGAAAAGTCACGTTGTATGACTAAAAGATGCCTGTTCAAAGACCGTTTTTAATATCGTAAGTCCGATCGGGCCAAGCACGATTCCGCCGACACCAAACAATTTCAAACCCACATACACGGACAAAAGCACGTAAAGCGGTTTTAACCCCATTTCTTTTCCCATAAGTTTTGGCTCCAGCACTTCGCGGACGACCATTGCGACCACATACAGCGTCAAAAGCACGGCTGCTGCCACATAATCTTTCTGGATCCACGAAAAGACTGCCCACGGAATTAAAATCGTTCCGCTACCAAGAATTGGAAATGCGTCGACGATAGCGATCAGGATTCCCATCAGCACCGCATACGGATTTTTGAGCAGAAGCAATACGATCGTCGAAATGACTGCAATAAAAAATAAAAGCAGTCCCTGCGCTTTGAGATAAGCAAATCCCGCTATTTTTAGTTTCTTCACGTAAGGCATCAGTGCCGGATAGCGCACTTCGGTCCTCTCTTCCAATGACAGCAGAAGCACTGCCATTAAAAATACGACAAATCCGGCGCCCCATTCTCCGATGCGCAGAAACATCCGCGGAATACTCCCGGTGATCTGCGGCAGCAATACGCTCGCGATCTGTCCATCCATATCGCTCATTCTCGCCTCGAGCCACCGGTAACTGGTTCCCTTTGACAGCGCGAGCAGATTGTCGATGGAACCACAGCCGCCTTGGCAGAGGTGCGACAAAGCTCCCGCCTGCCCGGGAAGATGGCGGATAAATTCGACGAGCTGGCTCGTGCACAAATATCCGATATAAAATAAAAAACACCCCAGCGCACCGAGGCTTACAACTACCATAAGAACGCTGCATACTTTCCGATTCAGATGTGTCGCCGTATGTATTTTTTCCGTCCACGGCTGCAATGCTTTGGCAAATACCAGCGCCAATACAAAAGGAACCACAAGTGGTAAAATATAGCAAAAGCTTACATAAATTACACATGCGGTTCCTAATAAGATCAGTACTTTTTTGTATTTTTTTACATGGTTCATAGGTATTCTCCTTTCCGGGTTCCTCGATGTGCTTACGTATCTGTCATACCCGGTTAGTATGAACCATTTTGATAAGATTTATTCTGTCTCTTTTACAATAAATCGGTAGCCAACTGCCCAAACCGTCTCAATGTACTGCGGATTCTGGGTATCTTTTTCAATCTTTTCACGGATTTTTTTGATATGAACCGTAACGGTCGCAATGTCCGCGCCGACCGGGCTCAGCTGCCACACTTCTTCCAAAAGTTCTTCTTTTGAAAATACGCGGTTTGGATGCTGTGCGAGGAAGAACAAAAGATCAAATTCTTTCGTCGTAAGATTCTTCTCGACACCGTCCACATAAACACGGCGCGCCGTGCGGTCGATCTTCAGTCCGCCCGCCTCGATGACTTCATTTTCTTCTTTCATCGCACTGCCGACTAATTTTTTATAACGCTCCAAATGCGCCTTCACACGAGCCACAAGTTCACTTGGGCTGAATGGCTTGGTCATATAGTCATTGGCTCCCAGTCCGAGTCCGCGGATCTTGTCGATGTCTTCTTTCTTTGCCGAAACCATCATAACCGGAATCTCAGATGTCTCACGGATCTTTTTGCAGATTTCAAAACCGTCCGTTCCCGGAAGCATAAGATCCAGTATCACCATATCAAATTTTTCTGTCGTCGCCATCTCCATACCTTCGGTACCATCACTACAGATTACAACCTCAAAACCACTCAATTCCAAATAATCCTTTTCCAATTCTGCAATTGGTAATTCATCCTCTACAATCAAAATTCTCTTACTCATCGTGTTCCTCCTTTTGTTCGGTTTCCTTTTTTAATGTAAAGTATATATCTGTCCCTTTTCCAAGCTCGCTTTCTGCCCAAATGCGTCCACCGTGCTCGTCCATGATCTTTTTCGCTATCGCCAGTCCCAAGCCGCTGCCGCCGGTTCGCGAATTTCGGGAACTGTCTGTCCGGTAAAACCGTTCAAAGATAAATGGCAGCTCCTCTTTGCCTATCCCTTTTCCATTATCACGAATCATGACTTGGATAAAAGGACCCTGATCTTCTACATTGACAAGGATCATTCCCTGCTCCCTTTGTATATATTTTACCGCATTACCCACTATATTTGCAACAACTCTTTTTATTTTTTCTTCATCAATGACAATCTGAACGTCTTCGCCGACATCACACTGATACAAAAGCTGTATGTTTCGGGTCTCGAGATCCAGGCTCATTCCGCTGATGCACTCCGCAAAAAAGTAACTTGCTTTTACCGGAGCAAAGCGGAAATCTTCCACTTTTTGATAAATTTTTGTGAAATACGAAAGTTCATCCACCAGACCTGCCATATCCACCGCCTTGGAATGGATCGTTTTGACATATCGTTCCATTCGCTCCGGCGTCGCTGCCACACCGTCCATGATTCCCTCTGCGTAGCCTTTGATCGCCGTAAGCGGCGTTTTAAGATCATGGGAAATATTTCCAATTACTTCTTTCGTCAGCGCATCTGCCCGGTTTCTTTCCTCCGTCGTCTCCCGCAGTTTGGTCTGCATCGTATCAAAGTCCTCGTACAATCCTTCAAATTCGCTGCCTTCGATCGACGGCAGTTCGTATTCAAGGTCTCCCTCACTGATATGGATCGCTGCCACCTGAAGCTGCCGTATCGGCACAAGGACATTATAATAAGTATGTCCAATGATTCCGGCGACGATCAGCACACATACAATAATGATCATTCCCAATAAGCCGACGGAAAATACGGTAATATGGGGCAGATTGACATTAAGATCCGTCACAATGCACACACTGCCGGTTCGTCCATCCGGCAATATAACTCCCAGCTTTTTAAACAAAAATTTCTTGTCTTCTTTTCCGCAATACTGACCGCTTTCCTCGGAATAGTTGTTATTTGCCACCAACAGATCCCGGTATACATAATCGTATTGGTCAAAATCTCCAAAAAATGTAAATCCCCCATCCACGATCACTGCCAGAAAGGAGTATTTTTCTTTCAGATAATTGTTTTCTTTATTCAGATATTCATTGTCAAGAAATACCTTCGGATCCCTCATGGCGCGGTCCTGCAGATCCATGTAATCGTATTTGGTATATGAATTTAGCAGCAGCACCCGGTCGAACAAACTGTATGGCGATGGCATATCCTCCGCTGAAATCTGATATGTACTGCGGATACTTTTCATTTCCCCGTAGGCAAAAAGTGCCACCATCAGAATCAACACCATGATCGGGCAGACTGCCAATATGATAAACGTATTTCTTGTCTTTTTTACATTTTTCTTTTTTTTATTATTTTTACTCATTTTCCTCGATTTCACCCCGCTTTCCCTGATTTTTCTCAAAGATAATCTTATTTTAACACATTTCTTTTCATTTTCATAATGTTTTTTTGCTTGACATCGCTCTTTTTCAATGGTATCGTGAAATACGATAAGATTGGAGGATACTGTTATGAATATTTTACGTCGCTTACCTGACCCCGACGAGGTCAAACGAGAAATTCCCGTATCGGAAAAAGTTGCAAAGATCAAAGAAGGCAGAGATGCTGTCCTGCGTGATATTTTCACCGGAAAAAGCGATCTTTTTGCTTTGATCATCGGACCTTGTTCAGCAGATAACGAAGAAGCTGTTATTGACTACACCTTGCGCCTGGCAAAAATCCAGGAAAAGGTTGCAGATAAAATTTTTATCGTTCCACGTGTTTATACCAACAAACCAAGAACGACCGGAAAAGGCTATAAAGGAATGGCAAGCCAGCCAAATCCGGAAGAAAAAGAGGATATGCTCAAAGGTCTTCATTCCATCCGTGAGACGCACATCGCTGTCGTAGAGCAGACGGGTATGTCTTGTGCCGATGAAATGCTTTACCCTGAAAATTACGAATATCTTTCCGATATTCTTTCTTATGTCGCTGTCGGCGCACGTTCGGTAGAGAACCAGCAGCACCGCCTGACTGCCAGCGGAATTGAAGTTCCATGTGGTATGAAAAACCCAACCAGCGGTTACCTTTCGGTTATGCTTAATTCCATCGAAGCTGCCCAGTGCGGACACCATTTCATCTACCGCCAGCAGGAAGTAGAGACGCAGGGAAATCCGCTTACTCATGCAATCCTTCGCGGAAGCGTGAACAAACACGGACGCAGCCTTCCAAACTACCATTACGAAGACCTGCTTCTTCTCCACGAGATCTACAGCGAGCGAAATCTTGAAAATATGGCTGTTATCGTGGATACAAACCACGCAAACTCCGGCAAACATTTTGAGCAGCAGATCCGTATTTCTAAGGAAGTGCTTGAAAACCGCCGCGTTTCCAAGGATATCCACAATATGGTGAAAGGTCTTATGATTGAAAGTTATATCGAAGACGGCAACCAGAAGATCGGCGACCATGTCTATGGAAAATCCATCACAGACCCTTGTCTCGGATGGGAAAAGACAGAGAAACTGATCTATGAATTAGCAGATCGTCTGTAATTTATAAAATTCACCAGACACCCCACAAAAATTCACCGGGCAAACGCAAGAATTTCTTGACGTTTGCCCTTTTTTGTTGTATGCTAGGGTGTGAGACATTTTATGCAACAGAAATGAGGTTTAATGATGAGTAAAATACTTTTTACTTCTGAATCCGTAACAGAAGGACATCCAGATAAAATTTGCGATCAGATCTCTGACGCAATCTTGGACGCATTGCTTGCACAGGATCCGATGAGCCGTGTAGCATGTGAAACAGCAATTACTACCGGCCTTGTTTTGGTCATGGGTGAAGTGACCACGACGGCTCAGGTTGATTTTCAAAATATTATCCGCGATACGATCCGCGGAATCGGCTACGACGCTTCGGAAAAGGGCTTCGACGCCAATACCTGTGGTGTTATGGTTGCTTTGGACAAGCAGTCTACAGACATCGCCATGGGCGTTGACAAGGCTTTGGAAGCAAAACTTACCGATAGCCAGATCGAGGCAATCGGTGCCGGCGATCAGGGTATGATGTTCGGCTACGCTACCAACGAAACCGACGAATACATGCCATATCCGATCCACCTGGCTCACCGCCTTTCCCGCCAGTTATCGAAGGTCCGCAAAGACGGAACTCTTCCTTACCTGCGTCCGGACGGCAAGTCCCAGGTTACTGTAGAATACGACAAATCCGGAAACCCTTCCCGCATCGATGCCGTTGTCATCTCGAGCCAGCATAGCGAAGATGTCAGCTGGGATCAGATCAAAGAAGACATCCGCGAAAAAGTCATTGATCCAATTCTCCCTGCAGAACTTTTGGATGATGACACAAAATATTATATCAATCCAACGGGACGTTTTGTCATCGGTGGTCCAAATGGCGACAGTGGTCTGACCGGCCGCAAGATCATCGTCGATACTTACGGTGGATGGGCACGCCACGGCGGCGGTGCTTTCTCCGGTAAGGACTGCACGAAAGTAGACCGTTCTGCCGCATACGCAGCCCGCTACGTAGCAAAGAATCTCGTAGCAGCCGGCCTTTGTGACAAAGCTGAAATCCAGCTCTCCTATGCAATCGGTGTCGCTTCTCCGACTTCGATCCGCATCGACACATTCGGCACCGGCAAACTTTCCGAAGACAAGTTAGTCGATATCATCCGCGAGAACTTCGACCTTCGTCCAGCCGGCATCATCCAGATGCTCGACCTGCGCCGCCCAATCTACAAGGCTACCGCAGCTTACGGACACTTCGGCCGCAACGATCTCGACCTCCCTTGGGAGAAACTTGACAAAGTGAATCTACTGAAGAAATATCTGTAAAAGATTTATGTGTTTTGATATTCCGGCTCGAAGGATTCGAGCCGGCATGCTCTCATAGTTAAATGGATATAACAGCCCCCTCCTAAGGGGCAGTATAACATTTCCTTGGGAGCCATCTGTTCTCGTAGCTCAGCTGGATAGAGCGACCGCCTCCTAAGCGGTAGGTCGGAGGTTCGAATCCTCTCGGGAACGCTAAAAACCGTTGGTTTGACACTTTTTAAGTTCTGCACCAACGGTTTTCTTTTTACACTTTTTGCAACCATTATTTTCCATTCTGCTAATATGGGAAATGTTATTTTTCGAAACTTCTGCTAATAAAAAATGGCATTTTGCTAATATAGTTATTTTATGATAAGTCTTTTTTCGTATTTTATGGTGCTTTTTTTGTTCCTATTTTTGTTAGTGTAAAATGGTAAAGATGAGTAGACTTTTGCCATTTTTAGGGGTATAATACAAAATATAAATTAAAAAAACTTTATGGAGGTGACTTATCATGAATATGGTAACAATTCAATTGGAAATACCTGAAGATATGAAACCATACGTAAATAACTATAATAAACTACGTCAAAATGCAATTCTCTTGTACCCTTATATTTTAGACAAAACAATTTCTCACGGGCGTGCAGCGGAAATCTTGGGAATATCAAAACTTGATTTGATTGATTTATATGCAAATCTTGGATTTCCATATTTTGACTTGACTATGAATGAACTTGACAAAGACCTTGAAACCTTTCATTCGTTAAAAGGAGCAGTAGTATGATTGTAATATCTGACACCACACCTTTAATTACTCTCATGAAAATTGGGCATTTAGACTTATTGGAAAAAATCTTTGGAGAAATTCAAATACCAGAGGCTGTTTATGTTGAACTGACTTCTAATCCAAAATTTCAATCTGAAAGTAACCAAATAAAGAAATGCCCTTTTATCCATGTCAAAAAAACATCCGATAACCGCGCAGTAAATCTTTTGCGTAGAGCAACCGGACTAGATATTGGCGAAAGTGAAGCCATTATTCTATCGGATGACACACATGCTGATTTGCTTCTCATTGACGAAGCCAAAGGGCGCCAAGTAGCAGAACAAATGGGAATTAAAATTATGGGAACCATTGGACTTTTACTTGCCTCTTTTGAGAGCGAGTACATTTCAAAGGCAGAAATAGTTGAGATTGTTGAATATTTACGTAATTCCAGCAGACACATTAGCGAAAGGTATCTCAATCTTTTACTAGAACGTATTAACAAACCATACTAAGGTAAAATCGTTGTTTTAGCCTATTACTAAAACAACGATTTTTCTTCACCCTATTCCGCCAGTAATTGCTTTAAAGCATTTTTCAATTCAGGGGATTTCTGTACCGCTTTAAGCAATTTACTAACATCAAATTCTTCTGAATCCTCTTGCTTATTGTGCATGGATGAGCGAAGATCCGGCTGTTTATAAAATGCTTCGTCAAATTTCATTGCGTTTTCTTTTCTACTCTCATCCATAATATGAGAATACACTTCTGTTACCATTTGTGCCGTAGCATGTCCGGTATCGCCTTGCACATCTTTGATATTTCCATGCGTCAATCCCAATTTATAGGTGGTCGAACTATGCCGCAAGGAATGGAAAACAACATCAGGAAGATCCGCTTTTTCTTTCAATCGTTTGAATCCATGCTCAATAACCTGCGAATCACATGGTCTGCCATCATTATGGGTAACAACGAGATTATAGTCCGAAAAGGCATCTCCAATTAAATCTTTCAATTCTTCCTGCTTCTTTTTCCAATCCAGTAGAATCATTGCCAGTGTTTTAGGCAGCCACACCTTTCGAATTGAACTTTCGGTTTTTGGCTTTTTCAAAACCATACGTGTTGTAGCATTGTACTTTGTAGTCGGAAAAATTTGATAAATGTCCTTTTCTCCAATTTGCTTTACGGCATCCATATTAACACGGGTTAATTCTTTTTGTATCATAATCCATGCTCCATCAGAAGCAATTTCCTGTTCCGAGATATGCACACAATCCCATGTAAGTCCCAGTATTTCTCCAAGACGCAAACTACATGCGAAACTAAGATTTATCGCAAGATACAACCGATTATCTTCGCAATTATCCAGTGCTTTTTTTATCTGATCTGTATTCCAGATACTACGTTCCACCTTTGCCGGTTTTTCCCGCAAAGCTCCAATCGTTGGATCTTTACTGATAATCTCCCATTGTACCGCTTGTTTCATAGCAGTAGACATTAAATGTGCTATTTTTTCTATAACAGACGCACTCAAAAAACCTTCTGGTTTCCTTCCACGATATTCCACATATTCTGTTTGTGATAACTTCTTATAAAAAGAATCAATCGCCATACGATTTAACTCCTGTAACTTCATATCTCCAATTATAGGAGAGATGTAGTTTCTAATCAGTGCCGTGTTGGACTTAAATGTACTTGCGCCCCATTTTGTTGTTCCATATAATTTCACAAAAGAATCCAAGTATTCCGAAACCGTCGTAGTTCTTGGAAGAATAAAAGTATTGTCATTCATCTGATTTTCTACTTCAATTTTTCTCTTGTAAGCTTCTCCTTCTGTAACAAAAGATTCCCATTTTTGTTTTTGCTCTTTCGTATCAGGATCTTTATAGTAATAAATTACGTAATATTTATCACCGCGTTTTTTTACACTTGCCATACAATTCCTCCTTAAAAACGCCTTAGCCCAAATAAGAGCTAAGGCACTTAACTTTTTTTAATTTTCCTTGGTCTGGTTGCTTTCGCCATCAAGCCAGCGATTCACGTTTTGAACAGGAATCAAAATTCGTCTCCCTACCCTTACTGTCGTGAATTGCCCTTCACCAATCAGCTTATAGGCGCTGCTTCTACCAATTCCAAGATACTCCGCTAATTCATCTGGGGTCATTGTACATTTCTCCATCTGCTATTCCTCCTTTTCCGGGTAATATAAATTCTGCATAACAATAACCAAATTGGTGTCATAGCGGCATCTATGTGACACTACTATTTCAGATAACTCTTTATTTTAATGTCATTTTTATACCACTTTGACACCGTTTTCGCACCATTAATCACTTACGTAAACATAATTAAGATCTGCTTTCATATCCGAATCATTTGATTCATTATAATTAACAGATTCCATTGCCGAGAAGCCATCTTTTACAAAATAATTTTTGCGATAATACAATAACGCATCAATAATAAGCTGATTTCCTGAACATTCAGCCGTTTCAAGCATTTCATATGCCTGTTTGTGCGTAGTTTTTTTCATATTAAATCGCAAGGAACGTTTCTTAATATTAGAGTCATCCACATTCTCACCTTCCTTCTTTATACTGTCGCAAAAACTCTTCATACCCTTGAGCATTAGCTTTTTGATCCAAGATGTACTCCGCTTGTGCAAACTCTTCACCGCCATATTGTTTAACGATATTTGCACCACCTCCCATAATAATAAGGGACATTAGATCTGAATTATAGCCACCTTGAACAAGAATATTCATCAGTTCTTTTGAATACTCTCTTTCCGCTTTTGTAACGCATTCCATAAGATTATGTGATGGCTTACAGTTACCTGTTATAACCTGCTCGAATTGATTTCTCGATAATGTTTTCAATTCTTTATCTTTGTAGATTCGTTGAGTCATCTGAAAACATTTCTCAACACCATACTCATCTGTATACGAACAAGTTTCTTTTGGTACAGCATTTTCATATAAGACAACATCCAAGGTTCCTTCCCCAATATCTGCCAGTACAACCGTTCTATTTCTCAAGTCATTAAGTTTACCAACAAGTGCAGAGTACCCCTGCGGCATTACTGCTACAGATTTGTACTCAAAACAATATGTTTTTCTATCAACGGTTACCGTATGTTCTTTGCAATCTCGATAGTACTCTTTCAGCGAGCCTTTCAATGATGCCCAATGTTGAAATGGCAAACCAACTCCCAAGGTAATCTCATATTTGCCCGGTTGTAAATTTCTTGCCAACAACTCACAAGCAACGGCATAATGTGTGATGAGTTTTGCATCGTCATCAATGGTTCGATCAACTTTGTATGTCCAAGTTCCTTCCCCGATCACATAACTTACTCCATCAATTACCGCCTTATGCTCTGCCACAGCAGATTCCATCTCCTTGATTGAAGCTCGAAATTGCTTTCTGGCAGTACAAATTGTACCATTTCCCACGTCTACGCCTACCACCTGTTTCTTAATATCGTACGTCATAAAAATCTCCTTTCTATGTGTTTCTACATATGACTCTTGTGGATACTGAATAACTTAGGAAATTCATTTTTCGGATATAGTATCTTTAATTTTGATACCAAAAAAACCATTCCTAGGATTTCCATGCTTTCTTCTTTTTCCTTGTTTTAGTTTGTACTCGCGTACAATTTCTTTCGCAAATTCTGTCTTCACAATAGGTTCGCGAGAAAAATCATTGCAAAATTTCCTATATTGATCATACAGATCAATCGTAAATTCATAACTATCTGTTTGTAATTCACACCTATGTTCCACAAACTCCATTACTGAGTTTTCTACATTTCCCATCCATTTATTCTTCATAAACTTTGCTATACTTGTTTCTGGGAAAATAAACTTATTATCAATTAATCTTTTAACACTCCGCGCAGCAAGCGTCATAATCTCATTCTTTTCTTTTAGTAACTTGTCCACCAAATTCATGTCTTGTTTTTCCCTCGGAATAGACTTTATAAATGGGATTAGGACAACACGTTCCCAAAATGCTGGATCAGTACCCGATATTTTTATTGAATGATTACTTCCAAAAAGAAATTTACAATTATGAACAACCGTCTTTTTAGGCATATATTTCTGTTCGACAGTAACTCTCCGATCTCCTGTTATATTTTTAATACGCGCTATAGCATCCTTCGATAATGTAGTACCAGTTAAGTCCATAGAAATACAAATTGCTTTTTTTTCAATATCAGCCATAGCAAACCTTTGATTAAGGTCATTCATTGATTCTGTTGACACCATCTCTTCCGGAAATATCTCTTGAATAAATTTAGCAAACAACGATTTCCCACTATTCATAGCTGGCGCCAAATAAAAAAAACATTTTCCAGAATGATTACCAATCGAAATATACCCCAATACATTTAATAGCAGCTCTTTTATGACCGAAAATTCCTGACCTGTTTCATCCAAATTTTGTATAAATCCATCAAATACTGGCGTAGATATGCTTTTGTCGTGTAAGTACTTTGCACGTAACGGAATAAATGCTATATATTTGGGAGACAATGGTCTTATTTCTTGCTTTACAGTATCAAAAATACCATTTTGAAACACCATTTTGTTTTCATCTTCCTTTATCTTTCTCGCCAATGAACTTTTATTGCCTGATAATTCAGCATACAAATGGGCATACGAATCCTTAATTTCCTTAACCGTGGGACGCCTCTTCATAATAATCTCCCCACTAGTAAGCATTTGTTCAATCAACATATGATATGAACATAAATCAATCGGCACATAAGCACCTTTTCTATAAACTCTTAAAGTTCCACTATCCATGAAAATACAATTACACCTCCTAAATCTTTTCGCCAATTCATATGCCGGTTGTGTTTCCATTTCTTTTGTATTAGATATTTTCGAGGTTGATTTTGTTTTACAAACATCATTAACGTTTACGTTATGGTCAGATTTTGCAATTTGCAAAGACTCACCAATAATATTCTCTTGACAATTCTCCACTTTGCTAGACAACTCTTTTGCTTCAACTTTTTGCTTCTTTTCAATCATTCTAGTAATTTCATCTTTAAAATTATTGTAAAAATGTTCTTGATTTCCTGTCTTGGGACGTATATATTCTATATTAGAAAGATTTTTCTTATCCATATAATCTTCATCTACAGAATTTACACAACCTCTCTTTCTTACAGATAAGCATTCAGTAGTTTGGTCATTATTCCAGCTTTCCTTATCTCCAAGATCAGTAATTCCTTTGTGGTTTCTCTTTCTTGCAGATAAGCACTCAGCAGCTTGGTCATTATTCCAACTTCCTTTATCACCAAGGTCAGTAATTCCTTTGTGGTTTCTCTTTCTTACAGATAAGCATTCATTAGCTTGGTCATTATTCCAGCTTCCCTTATCTCCAAGGTCAGTAATTCCTTTATGGTTTTTCTTTCTTGTAGCTAAGTACTCAGCAGCTTCATTTTTATTCTTCCTTCCTGTATCCACAAAGTTTTTATTTTTTTTAATATTTTTCATTTTTGTTCTCCTTTCATGGGTCTGTAGCTAAAATGAACTACAGACCCTTTTTTGTTTTTATACAGGATTTACTATATGATATAGATTTGTAATTGCATCTACCTCTTTTTGCTGGTACTTTTCAAGCAATCTCGGTTCCACCTCCATGTCATCTATATTCACGTCTAGATCCAAAAATGGTAGTATTCCTTTTTTTACGTCAAAGTAAAATAGAAAAGCCATATGCTCACTTTTTGCATAAACAAGTAAACGTTGCAATTCATTCTCCTCTTTATATCCACTATAAAAATATTGCCCGTCTATCTTCAAGACAAATTTCCATTCACTTTTCATAATAAAAGAGAAGTTAAAATCTTTTGCATTTTCTATTTTTGTCGTATCTGTTTCAACAATTATGTCGAAATCCTTAATTATTTCTTTGCAACTATTTATCGTAAGGATTGCTTTATGTTCGTACTTGCCGAAACAAAGATAGCCGCTTCCTCCTTTCTTTTTAACTCTTTCTATTTCTTTTTCGAAAAAATATTCGTCTTTCATTTTTTAAACCTCCATTTTTAATTGTAAATTTAACTGTTCTTTAATATATTGCAAGCCTTCAACCACCTCCCAACAAATATAAATACAAAAACATTCTTTTACCAAGCTACCAACTATTTTTTCACCTCCATACAGTTGGAGCAAATTTTACAAAGTTGTAACTGACATATAAACAAGAAAATCTCTTATTTTTTTCTCATGTGCATATACAACTTTTAAGGTACAATTTATAACCTTCTTGTTATTAAGTTACAACGTTCCATTTTGACTTCATAAAAGAAGTTTCAATGAAGAACCAATCCGGATTGTTTGCTTCTAATATACATCATGTTCTTGACATTGTC
This sequence comes from Lachnoclostridium sp. UBA5890, assembly GCA_002431395.1. GTDB lineage: Bacteria > Bacillota > Clostridia > Lachnospirales > Lachnospiraceae > Eubacterium_F. The sequence goes on along the minus strand of DJEU01000063.1, from coordinate 7,592 downwards.
TGTAGTTCTTGTTATACTTTTTTTATATCAAAAACCGTATGACACGAAAGGAAAACAATGCTAGAACTAACTGAAACGATATTTATTGATAAGGACTTACAAAATTTATACATAAAAGTGAAAGACATATCTAAATACAATAGAACTACTAAAAATAGTGATGTAAATTCATCAAATAATAATTTAGTCTTAAAAAACTATGGTGCACAAGAATTTTTATCTCTAGTTAATAATTTAGATAACTTAAAAAAATATAGACAGACTCTTGATAAACAAGTCGACGAATTGGTAACCTGCTTGTGCAATAAGTCAACTCATCTCAAAATAGATTGGAAGATGCTGCACAATAATTTTCGAGAAATTGTGTCTTTTCTCCCTTTTTCTTTGACTTTTTCATATCTTTTTCGAGAAATGTTTATGTCATTTATTGATAAATATTATACTAAATATCCATCCTGTTTGGAAGAGGAACTCTCCGAAACAGACTTTTGTCTTGTTTCTTTCTATTTGAAAACCTTTAACAAAGATGATAACAAACTATTTTCACTAAATTTGTCCGAAAACTTATCTCCAAATTTAAATGATATATCTGCCGAAGAATATTCACATAATCTAATAAAAGAGTTCAAAACAAAATCTTTTGAATCCATTTGTTTTCTGGAAAAAATGTCAAAAAAAATCTATGAAGCTTCCAATCAAACATATACTCCACACACCTCATACTCTCCTTTTGATAATGACATTGCCTTTTTAAGCATTTTTCAGTTTGACAAAATATATTTTCCAGATGATAACAATCTTGATTGGAAAAAAATTGAATTTAAAAAAATTCAATATCCAATCAAAAAGGAATACTGTCCTGACAAAATACTTTCATTCACAAAATACCAAACCACTTTTTTATTCCAAATATTTTTTATCACACTAGAGAATTTAAAAGAAACAAACCTCAAGTTCCAAAGATGCCATCAATGCAAGAATATATTTTCCGAAAGAAATCGTTCAAAATATTGTAGTCCCCAGTGTGGTGAAAAAGCCAAATATTTACGATATATTGCAAAAGGCTTTAACAAGGATTATCATCGTATACGTAAAAAACTTTATCAATTACACGAACGTACCACAAGAAATAGACTTTCAAAAAGTGATTTTTTTTCGCTTTACGAAGAATTCAAATCTGAACTATCACTACTAACACTTGCCTCAAGAACTCTTGAAGATTTTGTAAACGAGGGGGAAGCCTGTTATAAAAAATACAAAGATAAATACAAACAAATGTATGATTGAGTCTTCATTATTTATTGAATGTATCCACGTATCCGGATTAAACTTTTTATATATAATAATCAATGTATATCGAGATTACGCACATTCTCAATTGTAACATATATATGTCAAATCACGCGGATACACGGATACATCAATTAGATATTATTTTTTTCCATTTTCATACTCTTTCTTATAACGATAGAAAGTTGATTGAGCCAACCCTAATTTTCTCATAAGTTCAAACGGACGAATTTCTCTTTTTAAAACCTGCTGATAGTATTGATTAAATTCAACTTGTTTCATTTTTCGCGGTCTCCCGTAATTTTCCCACTCTCCACGAGACTTTTTAGCTTCTATACCTTCTCGTTGACGCTTTTCCTTTTTTTCGATTTCCGATTGTGCCATTGCAGCATACAATTCGATAAGCATGTTATTGACTGTTTCCATCAACATTTGAGCCATGCTATTTTCCAACTTTGAATAATCCATTAACGTTGTTGGCAGTTCCAGGATTTTTACCCGAATATCATTATCCTTGAAAAACTGTAACTCCCTTAATGTCTCTCGCTTATTTCTCCCCAGTCGATCAACTTCTGTAATAATCAGTTCATCTCCAGAACGAAGAACATCTTCTTTTAACACTTGATATCTTGGTCTGTTAAAATTTTTTCCTGTTTGCTGATCTGTATAGATACGTTCCAATTTCAAACAATTTTTCTTACAGTATTCCGTTATCTCAGCAACACCTCGATCAAGATGTTGTTCTTTTGTACTGGTTCTATGATAACCATATCTCAAGTTTACACTTCCTTCCTAGAACAAACGTGTCAAAATGCATAGATATCATTTGGGACTTCCCAAAAATTCGCATCCATGCATTTTGGCACTCGTTTTTATCACTTTTTTACACGTCCCAAAAAGTATACATTTAGGGACTTACTTTACCCAACCATCCAAAATCCAATCAATTCCTCAATCTGGTCCCAGCTCTCACAGCTAAACTGCTCATATTTGAGATAGATTTCCCACATTGAATGAATGATGTCCTTCTGCTTGCTTAAGAAAGAGAAGATTTCCTGTGAAATGCCTTCATTGTATTGAAAGAACTCTTTGATACATCCGTAAAAACGAATCTTTTCACATTTCTCCATGATCTCTTCTTTCTTTTTCTTCAGCATCTGATACTGAAAACGGTTGTATTCCCGGCGAATACGGAACCGCACCATACTTTCTGTATTAAGAAGCACTTTCAAGCACTTCACCTTCTTCCATATCAATCACCGTCTCCGGTTCCACCTCCGACATATCTACGGCAAAGTGGGTTTTGATTGTCTCGTCATTGGACAAAGCTCGTTGAAACTCCGTTTTCAGCGGTGCGTACTTCAAGACTTTCTTAATAACCGTTTTCTTAGCCATATCGATATAATTCGTTTTCCAAGGAGAGTATTCCGAAGAAATTCCCTTACTGTATTGCAAGGCAAAGGCATCTATATCCGTTTTGCTCATGACTTCAAACCCATACCCACCGTTTTCTAACTTAAACAACGCATAAAAAGCATACGGTTCCCCGCGGTCTCTTAACGTGGGTATATGTTCCAGCCGCCCATTTAAACCAAGTGCGTAATGGAACTCATCATTTTGATAGACAACCTGCGCCTGAACGGTCTGTACCATTTCGTTACGGTACACAAGGTCCAACATTCCTTTGTAGCCAATCTGGAACTGACATTCCAAAACCCCTTTGTTTTTATAGGGAATCAGATATGCCTGCCCCAGCGGAGTATTCGGCTCAAGTCCAAGCTGGGCGGCATTCATCAGTGCCGCAAGAAATGACATCTGTGTACATTCTGCCAGCTTCGGAGTGTTATTCAGAGCATTCAATGCCATCCTCGTAAATCGTTCGGGAGTGATAACACTTGGTAATGCTCTTGCAATCTCCGGTTTGAGTGTCTTAATCATGTCAGCAATCGACATGCTCTTTGTTAGCTTCACTTTTCCTGTATTTTCGGCTTTCTTCGCCAGTTCGTTTTTTACATCCATACTGAATTCCTTCCTATATAAAAAGAAAAAGCGCTGATACCGAAGTACCAACGCTGTGTGTTATTGTTACGATACCGTTTTTACCAAAAAACGGCGGCTTTGTGTGGATTTGCAAAAGTGGGTATAGACATCCGGCATCTCGGCTTTCAACCGTGTTGTGTCGATACGGTTGCTTGTACTGTTTTTCCACGAAATACGGTAATGGTCATTTTCCGCCACTTCTGCATCCTGCATAAACACTTTGATTTTCTGCTCAATGGTTTTCTTTTCCGTGTCGAGCTTATCTATGAGTTCCGTGATCTCATTTCTCCGCTTCAATTGTTCATCAAAGCCGGTCAATGGAATCACCTTGTCAAGTTGTGCTTTGCCAAAATATTGCTGAATCAATTCTTCGGAAGAAGAGGAGCCGTCCGGTTCGGGCATAATCCGCGGAATCACATGGTTCTGCCAAAAATCTTTCTCAATGGAAATAAGATTTTGAATCAGTTCTTCATCCCGCTCAATGCACTGCCACAAAAATCCTCTTCCCAGAATCACAACTGCAATATACCATGCCTTAGCTCCTGTAACTGCCATGTAATGGTGGCATTGTATCTGATAGGATTCCGGGATACGACCGTCTTTCCATTTATCAGCAGAATAAGCAGATGCCGTTTTGCATTCAAGTCCGGCATCTTCGCCTACGATCAGCCGGTCAACATTGGCAAACATAAACGGATTTTCGGTGCTTTTGTAAATGACATTGGCACGTCGCACCTTTTTTCCCGTTTCTTCCATGAAGCGTCTGGCAACATAATCCTCCAGATCACGTCCCTGCCGCATGGCTTCATTGTCCTTTTCCTCAACCGTTTCACTTACTTTATCCTGATAAACCGCAAGAGGAGAGGTGTAGGGATTCAACCCACAGATGGCTCCCGCGTCACTTCCACCGATACCAGATTTGCGAGCTTGCAGCCATTCTTCATGGGTCATATCTTTGGTACTAATTGTTGAAATCGTCTTCATTGTAATACACTCCATTCTCATCAGCCACCAGCAGAATCTGGTTTCCATCATACAAGTAAACGCTGTCTGCAAGTACCTCTTCTTCCAAAACACAAGTCTGATTAATCTCCATAACCATTTGCTGATATTCATAAAATGACATACTGTTCTTATCAAAAGGATATACAATCACCTCATGAATACTGCTCGGTAACAAAACGAACGTACCCATTTTTTGATGCAATCTCTTTAAAAAGGAATCATACATCATAACGGTTGCTCCGTTTACCTGATTGATATTGGTAAGGACATACATATCATGTGGAATCTTTTCCGTATCCGGAAATAATTCTTTTTCAGATGGCTCTAACATGCCGGAAATCACTCCCAGCATATTCATAATTTTTCCCGGACAAAGACTCTCTGTATTTTGTCGTGCCGCCTTGAGAACCTCGGTTTCTGACACATTCCAGTGTGACAGCAATGTCTTGGTAACACGCATCGTTTTAACAGACTTAGCATCTGAGAAAACCTGAACAACAGCTATTGCCATCAGATCGCAGAATTCTTCATATACCATGGTATTCTGATATTCTTTATTCTTCTTTTTCGATACCAAACGGAAAAAGATAGAATTTTTTACCGTTTCCCAGTCCTCCACCCAGCAAAGGGCATCTTTCGGAATATCTGTAATGGCTTTTTGTAACGTAGCTAAAATTTCTTCGATAATTTGCTCCATCTCTCTGCCATGCATGTATTGCTCAAAGTATGCTTCGATAGAAATGCTCGGATATATCGTTGTTCCACGTCTGCCAATCGCAATAACAATTTTCTTTTTCCCATTGTTCGCTAAAATGTCTGTGCAAAGCTCCGTTGTCCATTCCGGACCAAGCTGTTCCTGCAATTTGCTTGTAAGTGTGTCATAAAAGTTTTTTGATGTCATAATAAAAACCTCCTGTTTTCTTAGTGTTTGTTATGCTGCTTTCAAGATCATGCGGTGTGCCTTGTCGATCAATGGATTGCCATCCAAGGTTTTAGCAAACAGATTTTCCTGGTAGGAATCTGTCTTTCGAAGTGGCTCTGCATGGGTCGCAAAATCAGAAACAGCATTGATAAATTTGTAACCATTGTTTGATAATGCCTTTAAATCCGGTGCTTTGTAATAACGAGCCAGTAAGTCATTTCGCAATCTGGTTACATTTTTCTCCTGCTGGGAAGTGGCATCTTTCGGAAGCGGAATCAACTGCTCAACCAGTTCCGATACCTCACTGTCATTAAACATAATATCTGCCAAGCGATTGACTTCCTGATTCAGTTCGTCCATGTACGTCTCTGCCCGGAAGAGCGTGTCCATCGCATCATCTATCCGTGACTGAATCTGCCCGGTATGTTTTGTAGACCAGATACGGCTTGCTTTCCGCAAAGCAAGATTTAACGTATTCTGACAGGTTACTCGAATCGGAGTAAGGGCTACCTTGATACTTCCGCTTCCATCATGGGAATTAAAAAATACCAGATACGGGTCAATCCAATCACCCATCATCTGGTATCGTTGTGGCAGTTTTGCTAAGATCCATGTTTTCCTGCCGTCCTGCAACATGCCGGCGGTTTCATACCGAACACCTTGTCCGAGCAATGCATCGGTAAATGCAAAAGCTTCGTGATTCTGCACCACCTTGTACTTGTCCGTCACAATGCCAAGCAGAAAATCGTCCGTATTTCTTAAGTTTGCTCGAAATCCGGTAATCGGGATTCCATTGTCTGCGGTCATCGTTTGCTGATAAACACACCAGTCCAACCCCGACATGGTAAGTGCCTCTCTAGAGGATCGTGCCTCTGTTACGTTTACACCAAGACCTTTCCAGGTTGGTTTTCTCATTGTAAAGTTATCTTGCATCAAATCTACCTTCCTTTCGTTGTTTCTTTAATTTTTTTCTTGTTTTCTTTTGAAACTTCTGATACTCTACATAAGCATCCAGAGCTGTAATAACTACTGCAATTCCATTTGCAGCATACTCCAGAACTTTTTTAATTGGTAATTTCAAGTGATTACCCTCCTTTCGCTAAACTTCAAAGAGATAATATATCAGTCAAAAAAGCAGAAATGCTTGCATTTTGGAGGTTCAATTAATGTTCTTTCATCAAAAACTCCCTTAAACTATAAACAACTTTATAAAGATACATTAAACTATTTTTTTGAACACAAGGAAAGGACAACAAAAATTATGAAACAAGAAATTCCACCTATTATGACCTTTAAAGAATGTCAACATATCCTACATATAGGGAAAAATAATCTCTTAACTATGCTTCATGATGGAAGATTGCAAGGGTTTAAAATTGGTTCTCAATGGCGAATTACACGAGAAGAATTGGAAGAATTTATTGAGCATGCCAAATATTAAGTTCTTTTTTATATTTACATACAACAAACCAAGAGCAGAGAACCCCAAATCTGGTCTCTGCTCTTAGTAACTATCAATTAATCTTATGTCAGTTTTTGTGTTTACACAAAACTTGAAACGGTCTCATTCCTTTAGCCATTCGACTGCGAAAATGCGCTCAAGAAGGAATCTACAGAAGTGTAAATTTTGCCTTTCCACTCTATTTTTGTCAACTTACTGCAGCCATAAAATGCTTGATTTCCTATGCTCGTCACACTTTCAGGAATATTTATATTGGTCAATTCTCTACAACGATCAAACGCATAATCTCCTATACTCGTTACTCCCTCCGGAATATTTACACTAGTAAGTCCATCGCAACCACAAAACGCAGACTCTCCTATGCTCGTTATTCCCTCCGGAATTACTGTTGCATTACATCCAATTACCAATTTATTTTGCTCGCAATCAATAATACAATTATTCTCACTTCGGTAATTCTTATTATTTTTATCAACAATAATACTTACCAAACTATAACATGCAGAAAATGCTTGATTTCCTATACTTGTTACTCTTTCTGGAATACTTATACTTGTAAGTCTATAGCAGCCATAAAATGCTTGATTTCCTATGCTCGTCACACTTTCAGGAATATTTATATTGGTCAATTCTCTACAACCATCAAACGCATTATTCCCTATGCTTGTCACTCCCTCTGGAATGTTTATACTGGTAAGTTTACAACATGCGTTGAAAACGTTATCTCCCATACTTACTACTCCACTAGAAATACTTACATTTGTTAATTCACTACAACTAACAAAAGCACCTTTTCCTATACTAAGCACTCCCTCTGGAATGTTTACACTAGTAAGTCCATCGCAATCAGAAAACGCATAATCTCCTATACTC
>DJEU01000035.1 GCA_002431395.1 Lachnoclostridium sp. UBA5890 | reverse complement strand
TGAGAATTGACAAGTCCCGGCATGATGAGCTTTCCGCTGCAATCTATAACTTTATCCGCCTCCGCACAAATACCATATCCGATCTTTTCTATCTTTCGATCACAAATCAGCACATCTGCCCCTTCTAAAATTTCATTTTTGTCATTAAAGGTGACAACCTTTGCATTTTTCAATAACAACTTCATGACAGAAAACCTCCCTTTCTCTGCTTATTCCCTGACAACAGGCTTCATAAACTGTCCCCAGCCTTTTGCCTGATCTATATAGGTTCCGTTTTCAGCGACCTTTCTGCCTCTGATAATGGTACAAACAGGGCTTCCTTTTCCTGTCAGGCCGTCAAAACAGCTTACATGCCCTTTTGTATAAAGCTTGTCCTGCTCGCATTTCCATTCTTTATTGGGATCCACGATTACAAGATCTCCGTCAAATCCTATTTCAAAAGCACCTTTTCTTCCATACAATCCAAATATCTTTGCAGGATTGATACCCATCACTTTGGCGATCCATGTCGGACTCAGCTTTTTCTGATGTACTAAAAGATCAAATACCATAGGCAGGAAATACTGGACAGAATTCAGACCGCCCCATGCCTGCCAGATATCTTTTGCTGCATTATCCTTCTCCTCATCTGCTGCCGGAGAATGATCACTTCCAACACAGGATAAGGTTCCGTCCAGCACATATTCCCACAACTTTTCCACATCCTCTTTCTTCCGCATAGGAGGCGTGCATTTTGCAGGTGCTCCTTTTTCAAACACAAAATCCTCTGTAAAGGCCAGATAATGCGGACAAGTCTCGGCTGTTACCGGTAAGCCTTCATGCATGGCATCCTTTACAATCTGCGCTACCATTGGATGACTGACATGACAGATATGTACGCGTCCTCCCGTTGCACGGGCCATATCAATTATATTTTTTGTTGCGACGTACTCGCTCCACACATCATGTGCATCCAGAAACGCTCTGATCTTCTTCCTGTTATCGGATGTATTTTCTCTCCGACCTTCCTTTTCTCTTTCCAGAACCTGTCCATATTCTTCACAGTGAAAACCACATAATGCATTATAGGGTTTCAATATTTCCAGTGCCTTTCGGACATTCCCAAGATTTACAGTCGGAAACAGGTCTCCGTTCGGACATGTAAATCCTTTGAATGCAGCAACCCCACATTTTTGCAGTGCTTCCAGATCTGCCAGATTATTTTTTATCCCGTTTTCTGATGTCATATCGTCACCGACGATACCGCCCCAGAGTGCAAAATCCACGTAAGAATGTGTACTGATCTTTGCCAGTTTTTCTTTGAATATTTCGGCATTCAGAAGAGAAGGATTGTTATTCAGCGGCATATCGATCAATGTCGTACATCCTGCCGAAACTGCTGCCCTGCTTCCGGTCTCAAAATCCTCCCGATATTCAAATCCCGGCTCATTCATATGCGCATGACAATCTATAATGCCCGGAAAAATATAATTCCCTTTTGCATCAATGATCTCCCTTGCCTCTGCGATCTCACCGGGTGCTGCAAATGCCGCATATACCCCATTCTTTATAGCGATATCTGCTTTTACGATTCCGTCTGCTTTTACAAGTAATCCATTCTTCACCAGTAAATCATACATATGACTTTCACCTCTATTCATAAAACCGTTTTATTTTCTCATTCAGGTTTTTTGTTTTGCGTGGTAATTGCGGTGCATACATACAGGCCCTGCTGCTTTTCAGGTGCATCTGACACATTCCGTAGAGCATCAGGAAGCCTGCCTCGCAGGAGTCTATAACCGGAAGTTTTATACTTTCTTCCAGTTTTTCCTTCATGCCACTCATTCCCGCACATCCCAATACAATTACCTCTGCTCCGTTTTTTACTGCTATTTTGCCTGCCTGTATGATCTCCTTTTCCACTTTTTCCTGCGAAAGACTGTGCAGCTCTTCCACACTCAGCCCGGAGGTATATACACCGTTGCATTTTTTTGCAAGACCAAAATTCTCGATCGCTTCCTCCAGCATTGGAACCCATTTAGGCGATGTTGTTACAACAGCAAACGAATTTCCTGCCAATGCTGCATAATGACAGGCACCTTCGGCAATTCCGATCACACTTTTTCCGGTCAGTTCTCTCAGCATTGCAATAGACGGGTGATTACTGAAACAGGCGATCAAATACCCATCGTATTCTTTCCCGTTTTCCGAAATCATCTCAAGTATATGATATGCACTGACAATCTCATCTGTATGTCCTTCGATCGATACCGGTCCTGCCGCATTTGTCATAACATCAAGAACAACATCTTCCGGACAGATCGGTAAAAGCTGATTTCGTATCTGTTCTGTCATTGCCTCTTCCGTGTTTGGATTAATCACCAGAATTTTTTTCTGTTCCATGTTTTACCACCTCCCCAAAAAAGAAGAGGCAAACAATCATTCAGATTATTTGCCTCGTTGCAGTTCTATTTTATTCTCAAATTTTTTAAATCTCAATGTGCCCTGTGCACATTGTTATTCCCTATTTTTGTGTATTGCGTACATTGCAAATTTATTATATATATATAAATTATATTATTATAGAAAGGGAAGTTACTGATATGAACACTACGATCAGCTGGCTCGAAAAACAAGCTTCTACATTTGGTTTTAAATTAGTAGCAGGAAAAAAAGGAAGTTCAAATACGATAACAGGTGTCAATATTATGGACAATCCGGATACTATTCGTTTCCTTGTTGGTGGAGAGCTTATTCTTTCTACCGGATATTTTCTCAAGGAAGATCCTTCTTTGTGTCAGGACTTTATCAAAGAACTGCATTACAAAAGATGTGCCGGTCTCGTTATTGCATTAAAACGCTATTTAAATGAGATTCCTCAGAATATGATCAACGATGCGAACCAGTTGGGATTTCCTATTCTGATCGTTTCCTATGAAAGCAATTTCTCACAGATCAGCCGCATTGTATATGCAAGCATCCTGCAGGATGAATTGATGGATGCAGACCGGCTTTACAAGATGTATCACAAATTCAATTCCAGCCTGTCACATGAGCATTCTCTCGTAGATGTTCTGAATAATATTGAGAAAGTTACGGGATTTCCCCTCATATTGACAAATGAGACTTTTGAACTCCTGTATTATTCCCCGGGAGCATTTAATCTGTGTCACCACGAAGATACTCTGCTTCCGTTTGAGAAAAAACTTTGCGAGGATATTTTATCCACTTTTGCGTGTAACCGTTTTGAAGTGATTACCCGTTTCGACAAGGTTATTTTCAGTCTGACAAGTGAATCCCGTTTATTGGGGTTCATCTGTTTTCTGAATACAGCAACCGGATTTAACAGCATTTTATATAATTTTGCATATAGTATTCTGCCCCTCATTGCCATTGAGACAATTAATGAACAAATACGACAGGAGACATCCCGTCAGGGACAGAACAGTTTCCTGAGAAATATGCTTTCCGGAGAACTGACAGAATCCGAGATCAAACTGCAATGTGAAATATATGGATTTTCACCGTTTGCCAACAGAATTTGTATTGTTCTGCAGCCTGATTTTCATATTGATACTGCACAGGATGAAAAAAATCAGATATTTGATCAATATACCCATTATATTAAGCATTTATCTTCTCTTCATCAATGTACAGTATACCATTACCACGACGACAATAATATTATTATCCTTATGCTTTTTACATCCGATTCACAGCAAAAGATATATGAAACAGCCTATAAATATATTGAGAAGCTGGCAGAACAGGCTGCCAATGGTATATTATCCTGTCACATTGGAGTCAGTGAGATTTTAACGGGCATTACTACACTGAAATCAAGTTATTATGAAGCGCTACAATCATTAAGTCTTGGCAGAAGGCTGGAGCCTGAAAAAAATATTTATCATTATTCTGACAATCTGCTATATCATCTGGTAGCAGAATTGCCGACCCAATCCTATATAAACGAAAGCTATGTCCGTCATTTGTATCCTCTTATCCATTTTGATGAGGAGCATCATACGGATCTTTTGACCACACTTTACGTTTATTTAAAAAATGACTGCAGTATAAAGGATTCCTCTACGGAGCTTTTTATCCATCGTAATACAATGGCTTCCCGGCTTGATAAGATCACTGAACTATTACCGGATTTTGATCTGAATAACTTTGAGGACAAGACCATTTTATATATTGCATTTCATATCAGTAAGCTAATAAATATTTAATTTCATGGGAGGATACAGCTATGC
>DJEU01000029.1 GCA_002431395.1 Lachnoclostridium sp. UBA5890 | reverse complement strand
GCCCAGCCAAGCCAGCCTCGTCCCGGCACATATACTCGGTAGTATAGATCATAATAGGCATTCTCTGCAGATGTGGTATTCCACTGCATTTCAACTGCCTTCATATTATAGGTTTTGCTTGTGTCTCCTGCAGCAGCTCCATTTGTTTTCCACGCACTCCAGCCTGCTTCATCACTATAGGCACGATATTTTATGCCGGTTGATGGAATGCTGTATCCATTAGCAGAAACCGATGCCTGGAAGGCTCTGGCTGCCATCGCATCTTCGCCTTCATTATCGCCTGCAAAACCACCATCATTTCCTTCTACACTCCAGTGTTTTCCCTCATCATATACTTTATATGTAATGCGCGGACAGTCTGTATAGTCCTCTTTATCATAGTATTCAATTGTTAATTTCGGAATCTTGGTTCCATTGACAGATACAGCATTATAAATCCATGCTGATTTGCTGGAACTGGTATCGCTGTCGTCTTTTGAAGTTGTTATCTCATAGCCGCACATTCTTCCTTCATCACGGGCGCGGCTGTCGAGCAATTCCTCATCCAATGGCACCGTTGTTTTTCCCATATTGGCAGTCGCCGTTATTTCTGCCAGTGTCTCTGCGCGTTTTGGCTGATTGCTATAGGTGATCTCCGGGGCTCCCCAGCCGGATGTTACCTGGCGGACATACATTTTCATACCGGCATCTGACTGCTGGAAATTTAATTCCAGATTTGCTTTTTCCACGTACATTCCTGCCAGTAAACTGTCCACACCTTCAAATTTAAGATAGGCACGGCACAGATCTTTTGCCGTATCTCGTTTTCCCACACATAATATGTTTGTATTTCCATCTGTGTAATTACTGTTTGGTGCTGTGGAACATACATAAGCCGATGAAAATTTACGTACGTCACTTGTGTTCCATGTCACGGTTGGATCAATGGTTACCGGATAGGCTCTGTCTGCGTCTTCCAGATACTGTTTGGACACCTTTAATGCCATATGATATTGTTTTTCATCATTATTTTTGTTCATCAATGAAATACTATAATTACAAGCTTCACTGTAGTTTCCTTCTGCATCGATCATGAAAGCTGCCGGCAGGGTTCCGATCAGCCGGTCTTCTTTGATATCATATAAAAATACGCTCTCCCCCTCTTTGGTCTGCCAGTTCTTATTTTCTTTTTTACTTTCCTTTTTCAAATCTTCCTGAGATACAAGACTGCAGTTTTTTAAGGTAATATTAAATTCAAATGTATTTTTGTCCGTTTTTTTGTCTAAAATGATGGATTCCTTTAAACCATCTGTCGTGGATTCGTATTGATAATCTATCCCATTCTTTTTTGTTTCATAAGCAATCTGCATTGCTTCTTTTCCTTCTTTTTTTAATGTTCCTGTCTGAACGGTTTCTTTGGGATTAATTTTCACTGCGTACTGATCGTACTCGGATAAGATAGGTGTTTTGGTAGTAACTTTTTCCGGAAAATAGGTCATTTTATCCGTCGTTGTGGTCTGATAATCATACGCAGCCAGATTTTCTCCGGTTTCGCTTTCTCTCTCTGTTATGTCTTTGAGCGATGTATCATAATCTGTCAATTTTCCTTTTTCATCTTTGAATCGGATATCCTGTGCATAGATCTCCGCACGTTTTTTTCCTGTTCCATCCCCATAAATGGTCGCATTTTCTGTCTTTTGTGTAATCTTTTCTGCCTGCGGTTTTGTATTTGTAACAGTGGTTGTTTCTTCTGTCTCGGCATGGACAGACGGCTGCGGAATGCAAAAACCGCTGGTCAGCATAGCCATGACCAGCAGTAATGATACTATTTTATTTGTTGCTTTTGTACTTTTCATAATTAGAGTCCTCTCTTTCTGTTTTTTGATTGTGTTTGTGTCTTTGTTTATCACGAAAACTTCCTCCTCTCATCCGTTTCTTGTCCCACTATAATTCCTAAAACCAGCATAATCCCCGAAAAAATCACTGCATATTCCATATAAAGAACCGTTTTCCCGATAATTTGAAGGATTTTCAGAATAATAATTACCGCAATTACTCCCGTAGAAGCCAGTCTTGCTTTTTTCTTTATTGCTTCATATTCCTGTACGTCATAATTCATATTTTTATGATTCATCGCACCTATTCGGAGAATTACCCCAAATACGAATAGGCAAAGCAAATCTATTACAATCACATTTTTGTCCGTAAAGTCCACCAGATAAATCACAAAAATTTCCAATCCGACTGTCCCTAGATAGCATTTCCAAAAAGAATCAAAATGGAAACCACCGGTTCTGTTTCGGATCATAAAGAAGCAAGCGATAAAAGCCCAGACATGAATTACTTCATGAAAATAGAAACCCACACCTGTCATTGTCAACATGACTAAAATGCTTTCTACAGCACAGATGATATGGTATTGGTATATCTCTTTCTCCTTTTCCGTAATCACCTGGGCTTTTATCAATGCTAAAATATACTTTGTAACTATTTTTTCTACCACGTATATTTTCCTTTAGTTATCCTTTGTTTTGTTTGTTGGTCGCTTTGGCTGATGCAAAAATCCCACACAATGAGGCGGCCACTTTGTCTCCTCTTTTTTGACAAATTTCTCCATCAGTTTTCCGCTTACTTTGACTGCTTTTTCTTTTAACATAAAAAAGCCACGCTCCTTTCCTGCTTTGGGTAAGTCCTACCCAAGCAGTTTGAGTGTAGCAATTTTTCTTATCTTTTACAATATCAATTACATTATTTTGCCTTTTTTGACGAAATTTTTCTCTGGCATCGGAATACAGACCACCGCATGAAATTCTGAATCAAGGCTGTCAAACTGACAGAAACCTCCGTATTTTTCTGCTGTATTCCGGATATTTTTCATTCCATATCCATGTAATTCCGCATCCTTTTTCTTTGTCGTAGTATATATTTCTCCGTTCTTTTTCCGGTCACCCTCAAATGAATTTTGTACAGAGATCAAAAACTCTCCCTGTTTCAATTCCAATTTTATCCGAAGTATCTTCTGTTTTTGGCACTCCTTCAATGCTTCGATTGCATTGTTGAAAAGATTGGATAACAAAAGTATGATGTCTAATTCTTCCATACACACCGCAGATAAATCTCCGATCTGCAGTGCGATAGCGGCTCCGATTTCTTTTGCCTCATTATATTTGTCATTTAATACGGTATTAATAATGACATTATGTGTATCAATCTGCTCTACCTCGACACTGTACTTATGATTTAACTGTGCAAGATACGTTTTTACTTCTTCATAATTCTGATGTTCTACTAATCCCTGCAGGCAATTGAGATGATTTCTGAAATCATGATTTAAACTTTTTTGTAAATCTAATTTTTCTTCCATCACCTTATATTCCCGCTTTTCTCCTGCTGCCGCTAATTCAAGCATTTTTCTCTCATAAAGAAGTTGATTTTTTTCTGCATCACTCTTCATAAAAAATACAAGTAGCAGATTTGCGATAAGAACGATAGACAAACATCCCCAAATCAAATATCGCATCTTGGCATTTAACGCGCCCATATCATTAGACAATATAACTGCCATCAAGCAGATGGAAATAAATGGAATAATAGCATATCTCATCATATTCGTTTGTTTCTGAAATTCATTCCATCTTCCTGCTGCAAATTTCCGCAGACAAAGAATAATGATCAATAAAATTGCTTTACTCGTCAATACAATTAGCATAGCCACCAATTCTTCATCTTTATTTGCAACTGTAATAACTTGCGTATCCAGTAATACCGTTATGACATCTGCAATTACCAGAATAAAAATAAACATCACTGCAGCCAGCAGAGCCCGCTTCTTTTCCTTGCTTTTTAAGACAACTATGGAGCCAAAAAGAAGAACTATCATCGCAATCTCTTTCACAATAAAGCTGTCCTCAAAGAGATACGACATAATAAGTGCAGAAAAAGACAATGCCAAAATCCACAGTGCGTAAAATCCGCTTTTATGCTTTTTCTCTGTTGGCACAAAGGCATCCTGAAACAGGAAAAAGCATACCATCTCCATAACCACGATAAGAAAACTCTGTAAATACTCCATTAAAATCCACCTCGTTTACGCAAATAATTTTTTCGCACTTCATTTCTCAGATATTTCGGGAAATGAAGCGTCGTGCCATCGATAAGAACGACATCCTGATCCAGCAGTTTTTCCACATAATTCACATTTACCAGATAACTTTTCTGGATTCGCAGCATATCCTCGGAACCGATTTCATTTTCGATGTCATCGAGTTTTTTATAAAGACCATATTCTTCTCGTTTTCCTTTATGGAGAACATGGAAAATACTCTTATGATTTTTTGATTCTATGTACATCAAGTTACTTACACGAATTTCTGCATCTCCGACATTGGAAAATTTGTACGCGATCACTTTGTGATCTTTCCGAATCTTTCGAAGAATATTTTTCAAAGCCTCGCGCAGGTCTGCTTCCATTTTGTCATAATCCTTTATCACAAACCAGGTTGCCTGCACCTGATAACCGGTCGCGGCATATTCTGCATAAGCCGTAACAAACACTAAAAAGGTATCTTCTCCGTATTTTCGAAGATACTTCGCCGTCTCGATGCCATTCATTTTGTCCATCTGCATGTCTAAAAACACAATATCATATTTTCCCACTTCCTCTTTCAACTTCACAAATTCTTCTCCCGAATAAAACTCATCCACCTGACATTCCAGCTTTTGCTCCTTGAAAAACGCTTTCACAATCTCAGATATCCGTTCCACAAATATCTTTTCATCATCACATACTGCTATCCGGAACATACTTTCCCCTCTTTCGTACTATTCTTTATCTATTATACCAAAAAATGCATTGAAAATCAATAAAAATGGGAGTTCCCGGCAATTTGACTTTCCTTACAACCGTCTTGCAAAAAATAGCAAAAAATCCCCTCTCATTTTACTTGCACTTTTCTTTCATTTGATGTAGAATGATGCCATGAGGGCAAGACCTTCTAAAACTATGAAAAGAAAGGATAATGATTATGAAGTTGATAAAAAGAAGCATTTCACTCGCTTTGGCTGCTGCTTTCCTTATTACCGGGATGCTCGGTGCTGTTCCCGCACAGGAAACACAAGCTGCTCCTCGTTTGAGTAAAAGCTCGGTAACATTGACCATTGGAAAAAGCACGACTCTTCGTGTGAAAGGAACAACCCAAAAAATCGTGTGGCGTTCCACTAAAAAATCCGTTGCTTCGGTAAATTCCAAAGGAAAAGTCGTTGCAAAAAAACCGGGAAGTGCACGTATCTGTGCGAAGTTTTCCGGCAAGAAACTGTTCTGTAACGTAACCGTAAATGGTTCATCTGCGGATACGAAAGCCGGTGGCAGATTGAATCCGCTTTCTGCTTACAAAGAACATACGATCAATTATTATGATGATGGGAAAAAGATTGGTACGTTTAAGATCAAATTAAACTCCTTCCTTTCCGGACAGAAAGCAAGCGAAAAGATATTGTCTAATCCGGAAAACCTGAAACCTACCAATTCACAGGAATACATTTATTTCCAGTTTAATGTGAAATATGTATCGGGAACAGAGGTCGTAGATCTGAAAGATGTATTTAGTTATTATTACAATATTTTTGATTCTACCGGGACAAAACAATTGGAAAATATTGACTGGGGATTCTTCTTTGAGTTGATGGAAGATCTCAGCGATGTAACACTCTCACCGGGTCAGTCAAGCAAATGTTCGAAGGCAATATTGGTAAGCAAAGGAAACACTCCGGTTCTGTATCGAATCCGCACCGGACGTTCTTCTTACACTTGGTTTACTACAAAAAAATAATCCGCCCAGCAAAGGGACTGTAAATCATTTACAGTCCCTTTTATTTTTAACACTCTCCTTCCAGGCGGAGCATTTCTTTCTTAAGTCGCTTCATAATCTTTTTTTCCAGTCTTGATATGTAACTTTGTGAAATTCCCATGCAGTCGGCGACTTCTTTTTGTGTCTTTTCACCCCCTTCATAGTCCGCAAGGCCAAACCGCATATGAATGATCTTACGTTCTCTCTCACTTAATGTCGAAAGTGCTTTCTTCAATAACTTGATATCCACCTCCCTCTCAATATCCTTGTAAATAATATCTTCGCTCGTCCCCAGAATGTCGGAAAGCAGCAGTTCATTGCCGTCCCAGTCTACATTCAGTGGTTCATCGATGGAAACTTCCATCTTAATTTTACTGTTTCTCCGCAGATACATCAAAATTTCGTTTTCGATGCAGCGGGAAGCATAGGTCGCCAGTTTTATCTTCTTGTCTGCACGAAATGTGTTGATTGCCTTGATAAGACCAATGGTTCCGATCGAGATGAGGTCCTCAACTCCGACTCCGGTATTGTCAAATTTTTTGGCTATGTAGACAACCAGACGCAGATTGTGCTCTACCAGTTTGTTTTTGGCCGTCTCCGGATCCTCTCCGGACAATCCCTCGATACAGGCCGCCTCTTCTTCTGCCTCCAATGGTGCCGGCAAAATCTCCGCACCGCCGATATAATGAATATCACCTCCT
Source organism: Lachnoclostridium sp. UBA5890 (assembly GCA_002431395.1). Lineage (GTDB taxonomy): Bacteria > Bacillota > Clostridia > Lachnospirales > Lachnospiraceae > Eubacterium_F. The sequence goes on along the minus strand of DJEU01000029.1, from coordinate 45,899 downwards.
TGATGAAACAGCATACTCTTCCAGTCCTGCATCATGCGAAACTGAAACCGATTTGGCATTGACAACCGCAATAACATGAAAATTCCTCCTAGTCCTTTTAGTTTTGTTTAAATATCCCGCTATGGAATAAGATATCAAATCCGGCATCGTTTGACAGGCATTTATCATATATCCCTAACCATTCCCGATCCTTACTGATTCGTTTCCCGTCAGGCAGCCGGATTTCCATCTTATCCACCAATATTCCCGGAAGAAAGCCCCTCTCTTCTCCCACGGAATGATATGGTATATAACGCAAAAGCAACGTTTCTCTGTTGTTTATCATCCCTTCACTTAGTGCCTCAGAAAGTTCCATTTCCTCTTCCTGCGTGAGAAGTTTTTGAAACAACTCTTTTGTCACAATGGATACCCCTGCACCGCTGACCGGCTCTACCAGTCGGTTCCCTGTATCGAAAAAACCGGTTCCCTGTACCGATTTCCCATGCCATATCAGCCGTGTTTCATACATATACTGTTCCGGCATCCGATTCCCCAGTGTCCGCCGTACCGCCCCTGCTGCCAATTGTATTCCGATGCTTCCTCCCAAAAAGAAAACAATCGAAATACTATGTAATCCTAAAAATTCACGAATTCCAAATAATGTTCCGGAAACAGCAGCCGCAGTCAGATAAAATCCGACCACACACCGAAGATGTCCCCGGAAATTCATTTTGCCATAGACAAAACGAATCAGGATTGACGTTCCTGCAGCATAGACCAAAATCCAGAGAATCCATCTGGTACGAATCCCAAGTATCACAACCAGCACGCCAAGCAGCGCCCCCAGCCCTGCTCCTGCTATGCTCCTTGCGGAAACAGCAGGTTTTCTGCGCCAGTAATTCAGTATCTGAAACACTTGCAGATTCATAAGAAAGTTGACAAAAAAGAAGATATCAATGTATACTTTCATACATGTCATTCCTCATTCTTTTTATGCTTTTGCATAGTCTTATCATAGCGGATCCGGCGAGATTATTTTGTCAAATTCGGGCGGAAGAATCCTAAAATATTTCCTGCCATATCGACACCGATAGACAGAAAAAAAGACTCTTCCCGACAAATAGGGAAAAGTCTTTATCTAATTTTGTCAAATGCCGTCAAAGTTTATTCAAATTTCATCGAAAAAGAAAGGCTGCCTGAATCATAGTCAAATGTTCCGAGTGCCCCATTGACGATCGTAAATTGAGGCGACTTGTGCCCGATATCTGCGTCAAACACAATTGGCACATGCAGTTCGGATAAGATCACCTCGACAGCTTCCACATACGTATGATCCGTAAACGACTCAAACATACATGGTCTGCCAAATACAAAGCCTTTTGCCGTATCAAACCAGCCTGCCTCTTTTAACTGCCAGAGACCTCTTGTCAGAGAATCACTGTCAAGAGAAAAGCTCTCCAGATACCATAAGATTCCATCCTCTTTGTATTTCTGCACAAATTCTCTTGTCTTATCAAAACGGGTTCCGACCAGATTTAATAAGACATCCACGCATCCCCCTAACAGCCTTCCGCTTATGGATATTTTTTCCAATTCCTGCTCGTTCTGTCTTGCAAAACAAACGGATTTTTTATCGATATGATACCCTTCTTCCGGAGACTCCCGGTCATAAAAATCATCTTCATATCCTTCAAATGTTTTCTGTATTACTGGATTTCCCTTCATACAGGCATAATTATAATTTACCGCATCGTGCCATGGCTGCATGGAAAAATCGTTAAAATGATTCCCGTAAACACTTGCTATATCACACAATGTCGTAATGGTATACGTAAGTCCTGTATTGTCCGAAAATCCCTGAAACCAAGTCGGATTTTCCCGGATTTTCTGAAAATCCAAAAGAGGCAGTATTTCCATCAAAAAATCTCCACCTTTGGCTGAAAAGATATAGGACACTCCCGGGTCCGTGATAAGGCTCATCAACTGTTCTGCACGTTCCGTCTTTTCGCTGCTTCGCCCTCTTCCATCGCTTGTCCTTACATTTTCGGTCTCGCGGATCGCATACCCCAGACTCTCCATCTTTTTGACCGCAAGATCCAGCCGCTGATAATCCATCTCCTTGCGGTTTCCATCTGACGGCGCAGTAATTCCGATCGTATCACCTTTTTGTAAAAATTTTGGATATTTCATGTCAGTCCTCCGTTTCTCTCTTGAAATCCATTCCTTTTTCTAGTATACTTGATAGTACATAACATGTAAAGGAAGGAAATAAATTATGGCAGAAAAAAATCCTATTGTCACATTGGAAGTGGCAGATTATGAACCAATTAAAATCGAACTTTATCCTGAAATTGCACCAAATACTGTGAACAATTTCATTTCCCTTGTCAATCAGGGATTTTATAACGGATTAACTTTTCACCGCATCATCAAAGGCTTTATGATCCAGGGCGGATGTCCGGACGGAAATGGTACCGGCGGACCAGATTACAGCATCAAAGGGGAATTCTCCGGAAATGGCTTTAAAAATGACTTAAAGCATACCGCAGGTGTTATCTCCATGGCACGTTCCATGATGCCGGATTCTGCCGGTTCCCAGTTCTTTATTATGCATAAAGATGCTCCACATCTTGACGGTCAGTACGCCGCTTTCGGTAAAGTGATCGAAGGTCTCGACGTCGTTGACCAGATTGCTTGTGTAGATACTGATTATGGCGATATGCCATTGACACCGGTTGTCATGACAAAAGTCAGCGTAGACACTTTTGGAGAAGATTATCCGGAACCGATTAAGCTTTAATTCAACGTAACTACAAAAAAGCACGAAGACCGACATTTCCTTTCTTCGTGCTTTTTATATGCGTCAGATTCTCCTACTGAATCTCTCCCATAAAGTAAAATCCTTTACTTTCCGTCAATTTTACTTTACATATTTTTCCAATCAAACTTTTATCTCCCGGACAATGCACCACAGCATTGGAGGACAATCTTCCCGTAATCAGATTTTCATCGTGGTCGTTGACTTCTTCCATCAACGCCTCGACGATCTCGCCCTCTTTGGCATCTGTGATTTCCGTTGAAATCTCGTGAATTACCTCCAAAAGTCTTGCAAAACGTTCTTTTACCACATCTTCCGGAACCTGATTTTCCATTCTTGCCGCCGGAGTACCGGTACGTTTGGAATAAATAAATGAATACACACTGTCATAGCGGACTTTCCTAACGACATCCAAGGTTTCCTCAAAGTCTTCTTCCGTCTCGCCCGGAAAACCTACGATCAAATCCGTCGTCAAGGAAATATTTGGCATTTTCTCCTTAATTCGTGCAGCAAGATCCAGATACTGCTCCTTCGTATAATGGCGGTTCATTTTCTTCAAAATTTCCGTACTTCCGGACTGCAGCGGCAAATGAAGGTGCGTACAGATTTTCTTACTTTTTGCCATTACTTCGATCAGTTCATCTGACAGATCTTTCGGATGCGATGTCATAAAGCGGATGCGCTCCAAGCCTTCAATCTTTTCCACTTCCTGTAAAAGTTCTGCAAATGTCATCGGTTCTTCAAGCGTCTTTCCATAAGAATTGACATTTTGCCCGAGAAGCATGATCTCGATGACACCATCCGCCACAAGGTTTTTAATCTCACGGAGAATTTCTTCCGGTTTCCGGCTTCGTTCCCGGCCACGCACATAAGGCACGATACAGTACGTACAGAAGTTATTGCAGCCATACATGATATTCACGCCTGCCTTAAACGGGTATTTACGGACACTTGGCAAATCTTCCACGATGCCCTCTGCTTCTTTCCAGATATCCAATACCATGCGATCCGACTGAATCCTCGTATAAAGCAGTTCTGCCAGTTTATAGACATTATGCGTACCAAAAACAAGATCGACAAACGGATAGCTTTTCTGTATTTTTTCTACAACTGTAGGCTCTTGCATCATACAGCCGCACATCGCAATTTTCATCGCCGGATTTTTCTTTTTTTGATTTTTCATATATCCCAGTCTGCCGTAAACTTTCAAATTGGCATTTTCACGGACTGTACAAGTATTATAGAGGACAAAGTCCGCCACCGGCTCTTCGACCGTCTCATAGCCGATATACGAAAGAATGGCCTCCAGTTTTTCGGAATCTCTGGCATTCATCTGGCACCCCATCGTCTGCATCGAAAGCGTCAGTTTCCTGCCAAGTCGCTTTTCTTCCTCTGCTGCCCATTCTTTACATTTTCTCATAAAATAATACTGACGCAGAGGCTCCTCATTTGGCGCCTCTGCGTGTATATCCATAGCATCGATCTGTTCGTAATCAAACATTATTTTCTCCATTCCGGGGAAAATAATTCCCCTTTATACATTATTTCCATTTTCTGTAATAATGGACGTGAGGATCGGCATCGCATCGGAGATTGGAATTGCAAATCCCATTCCTTCCACTTCCTCGGATGCAAATTTTGAGGAATTGATACCGATCACCTGTCCCTGTGAATCAACCAACGCCCCGCCGCTGTTTCCGGGATTGATGGCGGCATCGGTCTGGATCAATTTCATCGTTGTCGTCTTTTCACTGCTGTTACTCTGACTTTGTTTCTTATTTTGGCTGTCAGACTGCTGTCCCTGTCCACCAAATGGATCTGCCTGCTGCTGATCCTGCTGGCTGCTTGAATTATCACTTTCTGTGGCAATTTCACGGTCTTTCGCACTTACATAACCGACCGTCACACTGGTACCGTAGCCGAGTGCATTTCCGATGGCAATCGCCTGCTCGCCGACTTTAATCTTTGTGCTGTCTCCGATATCTGCTACTTTGATGGCGGACAATGTCGAATCTTTCAGATCACTTTTATTTACCTTCACAACAGCCAGATCCGAAGAGGAATCGGTTCCTACTACTTTAGCAGATGCCGTTGACTCATCGGAAAATGTGATCTGCACTTCCGTACTTCCTTCTACGACATGATTGTTTGTCGCCATATAAATCGCCTGATCGTCTTCTTTAATAATAATTCCCGAGCCGCTTCCTGATTGTTCATTCTGATATGTTCTTCCAAAGAAATCCTGTGTCTGTGAAACCACTTTCACATCGATTGCCACGATGGAAGGAAGAACATAATCTGCCACATCCGATACACCTGCAAGTTTACTATCGGATGTAGAAGCAGAAGTCTGTGTAATGCCGCTCGTACTGTCGTCTGACTGTTTTGTCGTTGTCGCAGCCGTTTTACTGCTTTGTGTCTGTGTGACACTCGAACCGGTCACCTGATTTAAGGCATATTCTGTACCGGTAAATACCGAGCCACTAAGTACTCCAAATGTTACTGCGCCTGCTACTAATTTTATCATCTTTTTCATCGTCGTTACCTCCGTTTTCATTCTTGGATTTCCTGTTTACAATAACAACTATACCGAATGAATGTGGGCACTTTTTGTTTGTTTGTTGAAAAAGATGTGTGTAATTTATGTTTGTTTTGTGAACTAAAAGGTTCCTAATATCCGGAGATTTGCCGATTCTTCTTTGACTCCGCGAAGTGCATTCTGCACCGCCGGCTCATCCAAATTTCCTTCGATGTCCACAAAAAATCGATATTCCCAATTTTTCCCTTCAATCGGACGTGACTCCAATTGAAGCATATTGAGTCCGTTAAATAAGAAATGTGACAAGATTCGGTAAAGGGCACCACACTCATGCGGCACCTCGATACAAAGCGCGATCTTATGACTTTCCGGCAAATAAATCGGCTCTTTTCCAATCACAATAAATCTCGTGCAGTTATTTTTCTCCTGCTGGATACTCTCCTGCAATACTTCCAATCCATATTCTTTGGCCGCTCTCCTAGCCGCAATCGCCGCCTGCGTCTTATCTCCATCCTCCGCCACTTTCTTGGCTGCAGCGGCAGTATTGGAAAATTCTACCTGGACCATCTGCGGATGTTCTTTCAAAAATCCGCTGCACTGCAGCAACCCCTGCGGATGGGAATACACCGTCTTAATATCCTCGATCCGGGTTCCCGGAAGGGCAACCAGACATTGATCAATTTTATTGACATACTGGCCGACAATGCTATTCGTATAATTCAAAAGCAGGTCATAGTTTGCTGTAATTCCACCGGTAGACGAGTTCTCGATCGGCAATACGCCGTACTGCGCCTCCCCTTTTTCTACCGCTTCCATCACGCTCTGAAATGTCGAGCAGCTGATCCCATTGATCTCTTCTCCGAAAAAGTTTTCCATCGCCTGCTGGGTATGTGTCCCCGGCACACCAAAATAACAAACTTTGGTCTGTTCATCTACCGGAAGCTTGTCTACTTTTACAAAATCTGACAGTTTTGTTGTCATTGGCAACACGCCGTACTGGTATTTGCGGCTGATGGACATAATCTGGCTGAAAAGTTCTGTGATCGCCCGCTGATTAAATTCATTGCTGGACATGGATTTCAGATTTTTTAATTTGTCGTCTTCTCTCTCTTTGTCATAGACCGGCTTCCCGGTTTCCAATTTATATTTTGCCACTTCGCTGGATTCTATCATTCGCTTTTCAAACAATTCGACGATCTGCTTATCAATCGCATCAATATGCTCTCTTGAAACTTTTAAATCTATCACTCGTCCATCTCTCCTTTTTTCAATTCTTCATACATCTGCATCACCGTTTTTCCGCTGACCGGATGACGCAGAAACGGTGCAATTTCCTGCAACGGTTCCAACACAAATTCCCGCAACGGGATTTCTCTGTGTGGTACGATCAGATTTTCTTCCTGAATGATCTCCTCGCCATAAAAGAGGATGTCAAGATCAATCGTGCGCGGTCCCCAATGAATCTCTCTTACCCGGTTTCCTTCCTGCTCGAGCTGATGAAGAAACGTCAATAATTCCTGCGGCTGATACAGCGTATCAAACATAAATACCGTATTTAAAAATTTGTCTTGATCCAAATATCCATACGGCTCCGTCTCATACAACGATGCTCTCTGCAAATGGCGGCAGTTCTCGTCTTTTTCAATTCCTTCAAAGGCGCCCTGCAGGTACGCTTCCTTATCTCCCATATTGGAGCCGACGCCAACATAAACCTTTTCCCATTTTCTGGATATGGTCACAGAAACCGTGTCAAGTGGCAGCAAAATAGGAGCCCACGGCTTTTTCACCGAAATGTCCACTTGTTCCAGACACGGATAGGCATGCAGCAAAAGGTCTGCCAACTTCTCCGCTATCGTTTCCAATAATTGGTATTGGTTTTCCTGCATATGCTCATAGATCAAATGTGCCGCTTCCGCATAATTAACCGAGTACGCAAGATCATCGGTCAATCCCGCTTTTTTTGTGTCACAATACATCGTCGCGGACACTAAAAACTTCTGTCCGAGCACATTTTCTTCTTTTAATACTCCATGATGGCAGTAGCACTCTAAATCTTTTATCTGAATCTGATCCATTTATTCTTCCTTCTCTTTTCCATACATAATTGCTTCGGTCATCCGCAATGCACGGGCATTTGCCTGAACATCATGCACACGAACAAAATCGCAGCCTTTCAGCGCACCGATCACAGACGTCGCGATCGTACCTTCTTCACGCTCGGTCACCGGCAGATCCAAGGTCAAACCGATCACACTTTTTCTGGATGTCGCAAGAAGTACCGGATACCCCATGTCGCACAATACTTCCAAATGGTTTATAATGGCAAGATTCTGCTCATATGTCTTACCAAATCCAACCCCCGGATCCAGCATAATGTTTTCTTTTTTCACACCATATTTTTCAGCAACCGCAAGGCATTTTTTCAAATCGGCCACGACATCCGGCACAAAATCCTGGTATTCCGTATTATCACGGTTATGCATCAGACAAACCGGCACATCGTAACGGGCAGCAAGTTCTGCCATCTTCTCATCGTACAAAAAGCCCCAGATGTCATTTAACATGTCGGCACCTGCTTCCAATGCCGCCTCTGCCACACGGCTTTTATACGTATCAATCGAGACAGGAATATCATATTTTTCTTTAATCTTTTGAATCACAGGCACGACTCTCGCGATTTCCTCGTCCTCGGTAATCTGCTGATGTCCGGGTCTCGTAGATTCGCCGCCTACATCGATCAAGTCGGCTCCCTCTTCGATCATTTTCTCCACCTGCGCCATGGCATGTTCCAACGTATCAAACTTTCCACCGTCAGAAAAAGAATCCGGTGTCACGTTCAAAATGCCCATGATATATACTTTTTTTCCAAATGTAAAAGTTCGGTTTCCAATTTTCATATTTCCTGTCATTTTCTTTTCTCCTCGTATCATAATTGCCCTCGTTTTTCCCCGATGGCACGTCTTCGTAACAGATTAAAGCCGCAGTAACTCTAAGAATTCCTGCTTCCAATTCTCCTCTTCCCTTGCACAGCCGCGTGTGCTGAGTGTAATCGTCTTTGATCCCGGCTTCTTGATACCACGCATCGTCATACACATATGCTCCGCCTCCACCATGACGATAACACCTTTAGGCGCAAGAATATCCATCATCGCATCCGCAATCTGATCGGTCAGCTGCTCCTGAATCTGTGCTCTTCTGGCAAACACTTCAACGGTCCTTGCCAATTTACTAAGCCCCACTACTTTTCCATCCGGAATATATCCAATGTGTACTTTTCCATAAAATGGAAGAAAATGGTGCTCACATACCGAATAAAAGGTAATGTCCTTCTCCAGCACAAGACCTTTCTGCGTAGAGGTAAATGTCTTTTCCAAATGACTGGCAGCATCGGCCTCATATCCGCCAAACAGTTCCTCACACATCTTTGCGATCCGGTCCGGGGTCTCCAAAAGGCCCTCCCGCTCCGGGTCTTCGCCAATTCCTTCCAAAAACAGCGAAACCGCTTTTGTTATCTTATCTTTATCCATTCTGTCTGATATCTCCATTCTAAGCAATGCTAAATGTATTTTACCATGATTTTATGGGAAGGTCAACCTTGCGAGAATTTTTCCGGATTTCCCTAAACAACCCCCCTTCTATCCAATCGGGTTGTCAGATAAAAGGGGGGTTTTCTATCCTATTATAAAATTGTCGATTCTTAATCTACATACTTCTTCAATGTCGCACGCACGGCACCAGGTCCGGCGATAAGTTCAGCAAACATGCCCTCGATCTTTTCACCAAGTCCTGCTTCATACAGGTCTACAGCAAAGATAGATGCATCTTTGAGGATTGGGGAAAGTACCGCATGTACGTCGGTTGCTTCACCAAGTTTGACATCTTTTACATACTGTTTTACTTCGTCAAGACGTGGGTCTGAACTCTGCTCAAATGGCTGTCCCTCGTCATTGATGCCCATAAGATAACGGCACCATCCTGCCAATACCAATGGGATCAAAGTCAAGGACTGTACATCCAGGCTGTCGCTTGCGATGTAAGACTTGATCGTCTCGCCAAAACGGATTGGAAGTTTTTGAGAAGTATCTGTTACGATACGCTGCGGTGTATCCGGCATAAATGGATTTGGAAGACGGAGCGTAAGCACTGCATTCGCAAAGTCTTTCGGATCAATAATGCCAGGATTTACTACAACCGGCATACCTTCCTGATAACACATTTTTTCTACAAGAGTAGATAATTCTTTATCTTCCATCTCTCCGTGGATCGTTGTGTGGGAAAGAAGACATCCGTAGATAGCCAGTGCCGTATGAAGCGGATTCAAGCAGGTACAAACCTTCATCTTTTCCACTTTGTCTACTGTCTCACGGTCGGTAAAGAGGATTCCTGCTTTATCAATTGGAGGTCTTCCATTCGGGAACTTGTCCTCGATAACAAGATAACCGGTCTCCTCGGAGTTTACAAATGGTGACGTATACGTATTGCGGTTTGTAATGATCAGATCCGTATCTTCAAAACCGTCTTTTTCAAGCATTTTCTTAACATTTTCATCCGGACGAGGAGTAATCTTGTCGATCATCGACCATGGGAAAGATACCTGATTCTCGTCATTCATGTAATCTGCAAATTCTTTTTCCACGATTCCATTTTTTACCCAGGCATCGACAAATGCCATAACGCCGGCTTTCAATTTGTCTCCATTGTGGGAGCAGTTGTCCATACTGGAAAGGGCAATTGGCGCTTTGCATGTCTTGAAACGGCGGTAACACAGTGCTGCCACACGTCCCATCAAATGCTGCTGATTTTCCGGCTGATCATTAAATCCACTTTCTACAACAGAAAGAAGATCTCCTTTTCCATCGTAAATGCTGTATCCTTTTTCTGTGATGGTAAAACTTGCCATCTGCAGGGAAGGGTTTTCAAAAATCTCAAACAATCTTGCAAAATCTTCCGGGGCTGCCTGATCTGCTACCAATGCTTCGACAACACTTCCTACGATTTTCTTTTCAATGGTTCCATTGGCTTTCAAAACGACAGAAAGGCTCAGACAGTCATATGGTTTGTAAGCCTTGCTGATGATCTCATGGTCAAAGCTCTCTGCCACTACGATTCCGCGGTCATACTCTCCCTGATTCAATACACGCTGAAGAATTTCAGCCGGGAAAGCACGGAAAATATTTCCTGCTCCAAAATGAACCCAGGTAGGCGCCTCTTTGGTTTTCTGCTTTACGGCCTCGCGGTCATACTTAAGTACTTCGTATCCTTTTTCTTCCCATACAGGAGAAACTTCTTTTTGTAAATCTGTCAGTTTCATGATTTCGATTCCTTTCCTGTCTTACTTGTTATTTTTCTTAATTGCTTCCCAAAGACCATTCAGATAAGCGACACCAAGTGCACGGTCATAAAGTCCGTATCCCGGTCTTGCCTGCTCACCCCAGATCATACGTCCGTGGTCAGGGCGGATCACACCATCAAATCCCATGTCGATCAATGCTTTGACAATTTCATACATGTCAAAGTTTCCATCGGAAGAAAGGTGAGATACTTCGTGGAACAAATCTTTGTTTTCATATTTAATATTACGGATGTGTGCAAAATGGATTCTCTCTGCAATTTTCGGATTACGGATGATCTTAGGAAGATCATTGTTCAAATTACTTCCCAAAGAACCGGTACAGAACGTAAATCCATTGTAAATGCTGCTATTTAAAGAAGCAATCTTAAGAAGGTCGTCTTCACATGTTACGATACGTGGAAGGCCAAATACATCCCAAGCCGGATCATCCGGGTGAACAGCCATCTTGATCTGATATTTTTCACAGGTTGGCATAATACCGTCGAGGAAATATTTGAAGTTTTCACGCAGTTTATCAGCGGTTACATCTTTGTATTTATCAAACAGATCCATGATCTCGTCTCTACGGTTTGGCTCCCAGCCCGGCATAACAAAACCACCGCTGGCTTTTTCGATGCGGTCAAACATTTCACTGGCATCAATACCATCGATAATAGAAGAATCGTAAGCAAGTGCTGTAGATCCATCCTCTAAAGGCATCGCAAGGTCCGTTCTTGTCCAGTCAAAAACAGGCATGAAGTTGTAACATACAAGGTGAATACCTGCTTTTCCAACAGCTTCCAAAGATTTACAATAATCTTCGATCAATTTATCTCTGGTAGGAAGTCCGATCTTGATATCTTCGTGTACGTTGATACTTTCTACACCGCACAGTTTAAGACCTTTTGCTTCTACTTCCTGTTTTCTTTTCATTACATCTTCATAGGTCCAAGCCTCTCCTGCCGGAATATCATGAAGCGCTGTGATAACTCCTGCTACTCCTGGAATCTGGCGAATCTGCTCCAAAGTTACACTGTCATTTCCTTCGCCATACCATCTCAATGTCATTTCCATAATTTTATTCTTCCTTTCCTTGATTAGTCATAAATTTTTCTATTTTTTTCATCAGCGATACCGCATTTTCTGTAAAAATACGTATTTACGCGGTCACGCCACTCTTTTGCATTTACAAGCTGTCTCTCAAAACGCTCTGACACACAGTCAAATGCGCGGTCAGACACTTTCCCCTTTAATCCCTGCCATGCTTTCTGCATCGCCTCTACTTCTTCCACTCCTTCGAAATGAGTGTCATAGATATGCTGGATCAAAGTTTTTCCGGTTTTTAACATATAGGTGTACGGAATATGATGGAAGAACAACAATAACTCTTCCGGACATTTCTCCGTATCTGCATAAATGCTTCTCCAAGGTTCATTGTACTGGGACACATAACCGGTTCCTTCCATCGTACGGTCTACCCCGATTCCATGGAGATCCGCGCGATGATACGTACCCCAGCGGTCGTATTCATAACCATCGACATCCGGTCCGTAATGATAATGTGGAGTTACCATCCAGCCAATGCCAAGCGGTGCATTGTATTTTTCGTAAGTTGCCCAGGAACCACAGAGCATCGGTACGACAACATTCGTCACCTCTTTGTCATCTGCCAGAGACAACCGACTCCATTCTTCCGCAATCTCTTCTGCTGTCAAACTGGTGTCCATCGCAAGGCGGCCAAATCCATACAAGTTTGCTGCCGCAAGATCATTTCCGGTCCAGTTCTCATCGTCACCGGTATTGATAACACCTGCCATTCCGCAATGAATCTGATCATAAGCATGTCCGGAAACCACTTTTTCTACCGTCGTTCCCTCTCCATCCCCATACGTATCAAAGTCAAGGATTTCTTTCCACATCGGAATCAAGTAGCAGAGATCGATCTGCTGACCGGTATATTCTTGTGCAATCTGCACTTCTAACATCATATTTGTCTTTTTCAACCCGCCAAACAATGGGGAAACCGGCTCACGAACCTGAAAATCCATCGGTCCGTTTTTAATCTGTAAAATGACATTGTCATCAAACGTTCCGTCCAGATCCATAAAATGATCGTAAGCTGCTCGCGCGCGGTCGGTCTTTTTATCACGCCAGTCTTGTCCACAGTTGTAAACAAAACATCTCCAAATGACGGTTCCGCCATATGGTTTCAGCACTTTCGCAAGCATATTTGCTCCATCCGCATGCGTGCGTCCATAAGTAAATGGGCCGGGACGTCCTTCGGAATCTGCCTTTACCAAAAATCCTCCAAAATTTGGAATCACTTCGTACACATGCGCCACAGCTTTTTCCCACCAGGCAATTACCTGTGGGTCAAGTGGATCCGAAACCGGAATATCACTAAGTTCCATCGGAGCCGCAAAATTGACGCTCATAAACAGACGAATTCCATATCTGGCAAACAGATCTGTGTATTGTTTTACCTGTTTCAAATACACATCTGTAATAAGATACGTTTCCTTTTCATGGACATTTACATTATTGATGACAATGGCATTGATCCCAATGGATGCCATCAATCGCGCATACATCTCTGTGCGGTCGTTATAAAGAATCTTGTAATCATCATAAAAAAATGATCTTCCGGAATATCCCCGCTCAATGCTTCCATCCATATCATCCCAATGATTCATCATGCGAAGCGGCATAGATGGGATGCAGTAATACGGCATTTTTTCAGAAAGATTGTCAAGAGCTGCCATACGCAGAAAAGCAAATACTCCCTGCAGCACTGCGGTCTCGGTTCTTCCTGTGATCACAATACTCTCCTCTTCCTCATAAATGGCAAACGCCTGATCCAGCACTTCCGTGCTCTGTCCTTTTCCTTTTTCTTCCGGGAACTCATACTCTTTCTGTACCTGCATAAAAACAGACGGTTCTTCCAGTATCTCATAAGACATTTCCACCGTCTCACCAAGCATGGCAGACATCGCCGTCTGGTATTCTTCTGCGATTGTCTTTGCAATTTCACCAGATGCAAGTAATACCGGATTCAAATAACATGGTCGGATCTTATCTTTCGCTAATGGCTTATAATCCAGCCAACATTTTGTATAATTCATAGTATTTCTCCAATCACTTTCCTTATTCCCTTTCTATTCTATCTTTTTTTTGCTTGTAAATCAATACCCTTTTTACAAAAAAAGCCGAACAAACCGAGTATTTCCCGATTTGTCCGACTTTCTATTTTTAATCTGCCAAGTTATGCAAATTATTTAGAATGAGAAGCTGCAAAGTTTGCATACTTCTTATTCATATCACTGATCTTACTATCCCATTTAGAAGAAATTGCTTCGATCTTCTTAGCAGGAGTTGTAGCACCAGCATATACAGCATAACAGAAATCACCATAATCAAGGTCACTGATAAGTGGCAGATAAGATGTCTGAATGTGCTCCTGCTCGTGCATCATTGTCAAAGTCTCATCTACAGCACGGTCATCTCTGAACTGATCATAGTATGTCTGTTTCCAAGCATCATCCAACTCATAGCCTGGTGTAGCTTCTGTGTAAAGATCATAAGCAAATGCGATCTTTTCAGCTTCTTCTGCACTAAAGCAGCTAGGCATAACAACGATGTTGTCGTTTGGAGTAGTCTTGTTTGTAGCGTCTTTGTTCTTTTCGTTGTATGGGAACATAACAAATCCCCAGTCATCTTCCATACTAGCGAATGCGCTGATCTCATAAACTTCAGCTGTCTGCATTGCAACTTCACCATCACGGAATGCTGCTTTATACCAATCCCATGCAGCTCCGTCTGGTTTTGGCATGATATAACCTTTATCCATAAGGCTCATACCCCAGTTCATAGCCTCGAGGAATTCTTTGGATCCTGTAGCATTCTGGTAGTTTCCATCTTTGTCACGGGAAACGAATGTTGCATTGTTGTTTGCAGCACACATAGGAAGGTAGTATTTAGAGAAACTAGCAAGTGCATACTGATCTGTTTTACCATCTCCATCTGCATCTACAGTAAGTTTCTTACAATACTCTTCGAATTTAGACCATGTCCATTTTCCATCTTTCTGAAGGTCATATGGTTCATCTTCGCTGATACCAGCTTCTTTCAACATACGTTTATTAAAGAATACACCACCACGTGGCTCGTTCTCTGGGCTCATACCCCAGATACCATTACCGATGCTCATAAGTTCCACAACGGTCTGATTCCATTTTTCTTCTGTGAAATCGAATTCAGGAAGTGTTTTCAAATCATACATCAAACCTTTCATCAAAGGTGCAGAAACCATTTCCTGATACAGATAGAACAACTGGCAAGAAGGACTGTTTGACATAACGCCGTTTACGTATGTCTCCTGCTGGTCAGTGTAGGAGTAAGCACTTTCACGATTAATCTTGAAGTTGTACTTCTCCATGATTTCCTTTCTGTAATCTTCGGTTGCCTTAGCATAATCCGTTTCTCCAGTATCCTCAGATGTATACCAGTCACCGATTTTGATGGACATTCCTCCCAAATCATCAAAAGTTTTTTTGCTGCTGGAAGATCCACCTTCGTCTCCCGTTTTCGCTGTATCACCGCTAGTGGAAGAAGAATCGCTACTGCCTCCACAACCGGTCAGACATCCAACAGCAAGAACTACTGAGAGACCCATTGCAAGCAATTTTTTCATGTTTGCTTTCATAATTTTTTTACCTCCTTATTTTTTATCGTTACACTGCACCCACCAGGGACGCAGTGATAACTACATTACTTTGGACATTCGCTCCGGGCTGACGCCCTTTGCTCAATGCCACTTTTGGACATTCGCTCCGGGCTGACGCCCTTCGCTCAATGCCACTTTTGGACATTCGCTCCGGGCTGACGCCCTTCGCTCATGATGTTACTCATCAAATACAGGCTTTTTTTCTTGGAGTAGACGCGGCAAAAAAGCCAAAGGCTTTTCTCGGATATCGAATATGTTTGCTTTGCAAGCAAACTTGCAGCAACATATTCAATATCCGAAACTGCTTCGCAGTTTCTTGCCTCTCACTCCACCGATAACTCCTGTGCTTGATTCGCGTATGTTACATCTTGATACCAGACTGGCTCAAACTTTCCACGAAACCTTTCTGGGCAAACAGATAAATAATGATCAATGGTAAAATCACCATCAATGTACCTGTTGCAATCATTCCCTGAGAATAAGCGGTAGTCGCTTTCTTTGCAATACCGCGGACATCCAGATAACTGTCCAGGGCTCCGGCGATACCATTCAACTTACTGGACAACAGAACAAATTCGGAATTCAAAAACAGGTTTGAATAGAAGGAATCTGTCCACTGCCATACGTAAGAAAACAGGAAACAAGATGTCAAAATTGGTTTTGCATCCGGTAACATGATACGAACGAATGTTGACAATTTTCCACATCCATCCACATATGCAGCTTCTTCCAATTCTTTTGGAATTCCACGGAAGAACTGACGAATCATGTAAATGTACAAACCACTCTTCAGACCCATACAGCCAAGACACATCAAAGCATATGGTGTCAAAGAATTCAGCAAGTTTACACCAGGTTGTCCGGTGATCAATTCAATGATACCAAAGATATCAAAGAATCGGAAATTCAGGAACAAGGAAGCCTGAATCGTTGTAGGAGGAACGACGATTACAAGAATTACGGCTGCGAACCAAAGTCCTTTCAGCGGGAATTTGTAACGTGCAAATCCATAACCTACCAATGTACAGGAAATAATCTGCAATACACTGACAAGAAGCGAAATCAATGCTGTGTTTGCCAATGCCTGCCAATATTTCATCAAATAAGCAGCAATCTGATAATTGCTCAAAGTAAAATGTCTTGGGATTGCAACAATTGTTGAATCATACAAGTCCTGCTCTTCCATGAAACTGATGGAAATTTTGTTCAACAATGGCTGTAAAATCATGAAACATAATCCAAACAACAATACAAAACGAATGATTTTGTAAAATACGTTGAACGATGTCTTTCGCAGTAAGTAGCCATTGGATTTTTTGTTTCGTTCGATAAAGGTCTTTAATTTGTTCTTCTTATTCATAATAGTACACCCTCTTAGAAATAATCAGCGAAACAATTCCAAGTATAAGAATTACGCATAGGAAGTATATCCAAGCCATCGCCGAACTAAATCCATAACTTAACTTTCCTACCTCTTCCGAAATCTTCGTCATAACCTGGTTGTCGGTCTTCAAGAAGAAGTCGATTACGGTATAAACTACGTTTACAAGTATCATTGAACTTACCATAGGGAAGGTAATCTTCCAGAAACTTTCCCAAGCGGTACATCCTTCGATCTTTGCAGCCTCAAACATACTTGGTGAGATTGTCTGCAAAGCAGAAAGGAACATGATGATCTGGATACCAGATGCAATCGCGATATCATAAACTTTGTTAATGATATCAAATACATATTGGAACATCTTTGACATCGGACTGCTGTCTGATGTTACCAGAATGCTCTCAAGCACTCCGGTAACACTGGCATCATTGGATGTCTCAGAAATCATATCTTTCATATCGTTCAGCAATTCATTGTTGTATTCAATACCTACAATTACACCGGATGAAAGAATAACCGGAAGGAAGAATATCGCACGAACAAATCCTCTTCCTTTGAAATTCTGGTTCAACAGCAATGCAATAAAGAAACTGAAGATCAATGTCGCTGGTGTATTTACTACCATTCGGAGCAACTCACTCAGTAAGTAAGGTACAAAATCCGGGTCAACGGTAAAAGCATCTTTGTAATTCTTGATACCAACCCAGGTCATTTTTACACCTTCACCGGCAACAGGAGTTACATCATTAAATGTCATTCGCAAAGAACTAATCAATGGAACAACCATGAACAGAATAAAACCAAGGATAAATGGTAAAATAAACAAGTATCCTGCTACTGCATTCTTAAATGCAAGAGTTTTTTTCTTCTTCTGACGTTTCATTTATTTTCCACCTCCTGTTGTGATAAAGTCTCTCTGAGGAACTTTTGTTCCATTGTAATCATAATCTGCATAATTATAGTTTACAATGACAGACTTACCATTTTCATAAGTTGTCTTATAAACACCATTTGCAAGTTTTTCATGTCCTGTAATGAACTGACTGTAAGTATCACCAAGATTGTCATTAAATTTCTTGTACAATTCAATGGCTGTATCTTTCCAGTCTGTAAAGTTACATGCATAATACTGTGTATAGTCAGTATCCTGCAATACACTTGTCGGCTGATCCATAAATGTGAAGTACAATCCGGCACCTGTCTCTGCAGATTTCAGGATCATGTCTGTTTCATCCTCGGAAAGGTTGATTGCGCTTCCTGAGTAATTAACAAGACCATGAAGTGCGATCTGATAAAATGGAACCGATTCATCGATGATATTAACAGCTTTGCTGTCAATATCCATATCTGTTACATAGTCAGAATACGGAACTGCATACTGGTTACCGGTTGTTGTCATAACAAGACTTCCGGATTCCTTCAATGCTTTCATCTTATCAACCTGCATGTTCATTGAAGCTTCACGAGATACGCGATCCTTTGGATTGTAATCTCCGGCAAGAGTATTACCGATATCTTCAAATCCGACATTCTTAACTCCATAAGAGGAAGAAATTGTATTTACATACTTGTCAATGTTCGCAATTGTATAGGATGGTTTTACCAGATAGTACGGATCACAATTTTCGTAATCTTCATTTGTCTGGTAAATGATTGGATCCAGTGTATACAACTCTGCGATCTCACGACTTACAAATTTCGCTGCGTCGCGGTTTACTCCAAACCCATCACCTAATTTGTCTTTCATTACATAAGTGAATTTTGCATTCATGAACAAATCAAGGCCTTCTGTACTATTTGCATAGGTTGCGAGACTTGATAAGTCACCCTTGCTTCCCAAACGTCCAACCAATTTTACTTTGGCAGCAGATTTCTGCTTCACACCGGTATTAAACCAGCCGGTATATTTGGCTTTGATATTTTCTACGCCGGCACCTTTCAATTGTTTCAAAATATCCTGTGCCTGTGAATACGTAGTCAATGCAAGAGAACGAGTAACCGGATAACCAAGAATATGCTCGGTATTATCTACGGCACCAAGAAGCTCAACTGCCATTGGCACGGTTGTATCTTCTTTCTTAACCAGTTCCGGATAGCGATTTGTCAAATAATCGCGATATGTTGCTGCAGCACTTACATAATCTGTTTTATCAGAGAAAATATAGCGCTGTGTCAACGTTTCTTTCGGAAGACTTGCTTCATAAGAACGAACCGTTGTATCGGATTTTGAGGAAATATCCATGTTTTCACCATGAATCATCTTGTATACAAAACGTCCATAGTTATAACCATTTTCTTTTCCTGCGACATCTGCTTTTACACTAGAGTAAGAACTTCCTTCTTCGGATACGCAGATGAAGGAACTTGTATTTGTCGTATTGGATACTACAAATGCCGGATACGTTGCTCTTGTCTCATCGACAACCATATCTCTGCTTGTACCATAGTCCCAACCATACATATCTGCAAGGTATGTCTGCTGTGTTGTCTTACCATTGTTGAAGTTAATGATTCCACCACTTCCGTCCGGAACAAGCACATATCCGCTTTCATCAGTGTTCCCAGCTCCCATATAAGGAAGAACGGAAAGTTCAACGATTGGATAATCGGTGTTGTATTCAATCTGTTCCATCGGTACTTTTACAACCAGCTGGTCACCATCCAGTGTGTACTGTACGGTAACATCGAAGATCGGCTTTCCGGCATTACGGGAAACATTGTATCCCTCGCTGTCTTTATTACGCTGTTCTTCGGTATAACCAACTTTAGTGAACATCTCTTCCAACTGTTTTGCTTTGGAATCCGTAATCTTTTCAGACAAATAATAAATTGGCTCATCTTTGAGATCAGGGAATTTTTCCAATGCCTGTTGAAGTTCTGTATCGTCATCTGACTCGCTCAGTTCTTCATAATCATAATGAACATAGTTACGTGCCACACGGCTCTGATCGGATTTTGGCATCTGATCCAAAAGTTTCTTCATAGAAGATTCTTTAATAACCAATGGACATACGTACAATTTCTCGATATCACCAATGGTGTAATGAACTGCCACTGTGTCATCGCTAACCTTTTCAATCTTATAGTTTCCATCCATAATGGACTGACTATAATTGTTGATATCCTTCTGTGTATCCGTTTTATTGGAATACTTCACAAGAAGGGTTGCATTCAACATTTCTTTTAACTGTCCTTTGGCATTTGCATACTTTTCGATATCTTCTGAAGAAGGGTTGGAACGGTATTCCTTACCATTCTTCTTATTTTTCAATACAAATGTTGTTGTATCTTTATCAACAGTAAGTTCCAAAGAACTATTGCTAATAGTAACTTCCTGACTATCTTCGTTTGTATAAGATGTCAACTCTTTGTAACTCGAAGATGAATCACCACAACCTACTAATGCGAAGGAAGCCAGTGCAGCAACTAAAAGCAAACCAAATTTCTTTTTCATTCTTAACATTGCCCTCCTTCCAATTAATAGAATCTGTAAATGATTTCTTTATAAATCGAGTAGAAATATGAGAAACCATCACTTATCAAACTAAAGAAGAGAACCAGCAGGAATACGATTACTAACATACCGACTCCTGTGAAAACGAGTGACGCAAATGCTTTTCCTAAAAGGAAGTCGTGAATCATCATGACAGATGCCATGATCAAAAGTCCACACCATACCATGGAGAAATATCCAAAATAGGTATAAAATGCACCCTCTTCTTCTGTTACTACGTTACTTAATACGATCAAAGGCAACTGAATCAATACATATGGTGTCATCGCATATGCAGTACCCATATAAATATCTTTCAATGTACCTTTTCCTTCAAACAAAGTTGTCAGACACCAGTTTGCCACACAATAAACTGCAAATGGAAGCAAGAATGTCATAATCTCTAAAAGAAGGTTAACTTCATTCCAATTGACTGGTTGGAAAATAAAACTGGTAAAACCAAGTTTTAAAAGATTTGTAAGCAATACCAAAATAACAATGGTATTTGCCGCTCCTACAGATCCTCTCTTTTCATGAGTCAAATCCCAAAAGCCGTCAAAAGGACGAACACAACAGTGTAATGCATAACGAAGTGATGCAAGATAAGCACTCCAGCTTTCTTTATTGAAAACACGTTGTTTTATACTCATCCTTTCTCTACCTCCTTTCTAGCCTTCTTCACAAATCCAACGCCGAAGCAGACAACGATCAATACTGCAAGCAGAATCAAAATAATCGTTATGTTGTTTTCAAACCATTCTTTACGATATAATTTGTATGCTTTCGAATAATTTGTTGAATCCAGTTTCAGTTCAAAGTAATCCATAGCTTCTTGATAACTTTCCTGACGGAGAAGAGAACGACCAATACCGATATATGCCTGATCGTAGTTACCATTCAGTTTCAACACTTTCTGCCATGTAGCAGCAGAAGCATCATAGTCACCAATTTTGTACTCACTCAATCCCTGATTGATATATTTACCATACTCTGTCAAAGTAAACTGAGTGATCGTTCCTAATGTAGAATCCATAACAAGCAATGTGTCACCAAGATCCTCAATTGCCATTGGATTAATGAAGTATCCGGCTTTGTATCCATGACCACCAAATGCATAAAGCATATTTCCCTGGAAATCATAAGCAAAGACACGGCCTCTGGTGTTATCCAGTGCATAGTATACATCGTTGTCCAAACATGCAATATCCACGAATTTAGAAGCACCTTTCATCTCTCCGGACTCTGTCCAGCGAAGATCTCCATAAGGTTCTTCGTATCCGTTACGAACCAGGATATCGGTTCCTTTTGCGTTCAGCTTACGGATTGGCTGTGAATTCTGAGGAGTAACATCTTCACCGGTCTTACCGATTGTTGCATAGATGAATCCCTCGGAATCAAGGCAGAGGTTACTATACTCGGTTGGAACAAAGAGTTCCATCTGGCTTCTCTGCTCTTTACTTGCTACCATCTTCCATAAATACTGAAGAATATTATAAGTTACTTTACTTGCTCCAACGTATCCGGTAAAGGATCCGTCACTTGCAAATTCCATAAACCCTTTATTAACGTTCTGTACCTGTGTAAAGATACGTTTTGAACTATCTACTACTAACTTCTGTGGAAGGAAGTCTGTGGACTGATCAAAAGTTTCATCCTCTGGCTTTGTAATGATCTTAACGACATTATTATCTTTGTCCAGATGTACGATACGTTTATTTCCTGTATCGGCTATATACATATCTCCTTCATCACTTACAAAGACATCCTGTGGACCACTTAAAGTTTCTTTCTTATCTCCATTTGTAAACTCTGTCACAATACCTGTCTGTGTGATCGTATCATTGAGATAAGACATTTTTACGATACGATTGTTTCCTGTATCTGCTATATAAAGGTCAGTACCATTTACATACATTCCTTGAGGCTCTTTGAAGTTACCGCACTCATAATCCGAACCCGTGATAATACGTGTTACGGAATAAGCATCCGGTGACTCACGGTCATAACCCCAGCAGTCATAAATATATGTATAATGATTTCCATCTGAACTTGTCGCAGCACTAGCTCCTGTCACACCAATAAGGAGAGACAAGATTAGTACAAGAGCAAACACGGATGTTAATTTCTTACATACTTTCATTTTTATCCTCCTTTATCAGTCTTTAATACCTGAACTAGCCATTGTTTCCAAAATGTTACTCTGTGCTGCTACGAATATGATGATTGGAACCATCATAACTACCATCGTTGCGGCGGAACCTACACCCGCACGGGCAACACCGGCAGACATGATCTGCTGCAGCGCATATGGAAGCATTTTAAATTCCTCAGAGTAGATATAAATCTGACCTTTCATATTCCAAAGGTTCTGTACTGAGAAAATTGTAACTGTCAGCCAAGCCGGTTTTACGTTTGGCATAACGATCTGAAGGAAGATTCTTCCTTCTTTCGCACCATCGATCTTTGCTGCTTCGATCAGCGCATCCGGAATCTGCTCCATGAACTGTTTCATCAGGAACAATCCCATAGGAAGTGCAAAAGCAGGTACGATCAGTGCGGCATAAGTATCTACCCATCCAAGTTTTGACATGATCAAATAGGTAGGGATCTGAAGAACATAAGCGTTGAACATGATCGCGGTTACACAAAGATTGAAGAATCCTTTGCTTCCCGGGAAGTCATATTTAGCCAACACATAAGCTGCCATAGATCCAAAGATCAAATGTCCTACTGTACCTACTAATGTAGTAAATACAGTGTTGAAAATGTATCTTGTAAAAGGTACATAGGAACTTGACATAACAACCAGCATGTCCTGGAAGTTATTGAACGTCGGGTTCTTTACAAAAAAACTTGGTGGATAAAGATAAATCTCATCCAATGGTTTAAACGCACTACAAATGGTATAAACAAGGGGCATAACAAAGAATATACCAAACAGAATCAACATAATGTAGATTCCGATGTCTCCACCAACGGATCGATTTGGTTTTCTCCTTTTGAGTTTGATTAATTTCATCGTTGTTATACCTCCTATCAAGTTCCAACTTTGCTAAGCAAGGCTTGAATTGCCTTGTTACACAAAATCATAACTACGAACAATACCGTTGCTATCGCGGATGCGTAACCCATCTCAAATCGCGTGGTACCATAATCGACCAAGTGAGTTACGACGGTTCGCGCCGCATAGTCGGTACTTGGGTATCCACAAAGTGCCATGGTAACGTCAGCCACACCAAAGGACTGTGTTATCGCCATAACGGCACCAAACAAAAGCATTGGTTTCATATTAGGAAGGGTAATGTACCACAATTCCTGCCAACGGTTTCTTACACCGTCCACATATCCAGCTTCAAACTGCGAAGCATCGATACCTTGCAGACCGGCTACGAAGGAAAGGAATCCGGTACCAAGACTCATCCAAAGTACTACTATAATAACTACATTCATCATGTACTTGGTATCCGTCAACCATAGGATTGGCTCATTAATTATACCAAATTTCAATAAAAATCCGTTTACATATCCGTAAGCATCTCCACTGAACAGGATAGACCAGATCAAGTATGCCTGACCGGAAATCGTTGGTGCATAAAATACCATAACAGCAAATGCACGAACGAAACGAGGCAGCTCATTGATAAACCAAGCAAACAAGAAAGCCATGATATATCCGAGCGGACCAGTGATCGCTGCCAACAAGAATGTATTCTTAACTGCAATCAGGAACACATCGTCATTGAGGAGCAGATCGATATAGTTTTCAACGCCGATAAATTTCGCTGGTTCCAATACGTTGTAGTATGTAAAACTATAGAATACAGACATACATACAGGCAACACATAGAACACTGTAAACAGAATAAAATATGGCAACAAGAACAGATAACAGGTTTTAGACATCTTTGCCTTTTTCCAGGCAATCCCGATATCACGTTTCTTAATTTGCATATACTTTCCAAGAAACTTCATTCTATACTCTCCTCTCTCGATTATTTCTTAGTCTCTTTTGTTGGCAGACCAAATTCTTGACGTTTATTCGTAAGCTCGTCGTTGATCGTGATGACATAATCAAGAAGTGTTTCTCTTGGGTCTTCATTCTCATTCATAACTTTACGAATTGCATTTGTGATATGACGTGCTGTGTAATATCCACCAGCAACTTCCGGAAGTCCAAATGCGGATTTCCACTGTTCTTTCAATGCAGCAGACTCATCGCTGCTCCAGGAAAGAGTTTCAAATGTGTTGCGGTTTGCTGTAGCATAACGAGCAGCAGCACCCATAACAGCTTCCAATTCACTTGCGTAATTGCTCTGTACTTCAGAACTTGCCCACCATTTAAGGAACTGCCAAGCAATTTCTTTCTTGCCACGTTCTTCTGCACCACGAAGCATCATGGACGCAGTACCCCATGACTGAACAGAACGATCGATGCTTCCATCTTCCTTCTTCATACCTGGGATCAGACCAAAGTTCCAAAGTCCCTTGATCTCAGGAGCAAATACTGCCAACGTGTTAAAGTTACTATAATCCGCACATCCGATTGGCATTTCACCACTACGGAAACGGTTATTGAAGTCATACTGTTTATCCAACTTGTAGTTGGTAAAGAGTTTGGTATAGAATTCAAATGCTTCGATACCTTCCTGCGATGCAATCGTTGTCTCCATCGCATCGGCATCATATAAAGTTCCACCACGCTGATACAACTGTGCATAATAGTTTGCAAGGTCAGGGTTTGTAACGTTATTGATCTTACGCTCTACAGAAGGAATTGCAAAGGACATACTGTTCTTCTGTAAAATAGGAAGTGTTTTCAATACATCTTCCCATGTATTTACATCTTTCTCAGCATCAATGCCAAGTTCTTCCATAATATCTGTACGGTAGAACAATACGTTGTAGTTCTGTGTCTCTGGCAATCCGTAAAGACCACCGTTAAATTTGTAAGACTCATAAGAACTTGGATAATATTCAGAAAGAACATCATCCACTTCGCTGCCGAACTGCGTCAAGTCAACAACCGCGCTACGAAGTGCGTAGTTTACAGGCTCTGACTGCGAAATACAAAGTGCAACGTCAGGTCCGAATCCGGAGATAACGGCCGGAAGCATCGCATTTACGGCACCATTTGCAGATGTCGCTGTATTCGCGGATGCGGCTGCATCAATCAGTTTGACATTTACTTTAATTCCGGTCTCCGGTGTGAACATCTGGTCTACCATGTTTTTCAAGATAGTACTCTGGTCACGTCCGGCTGTGATCCACACATCCAATACGTCCGGATCATCGGAATCGTATACATTACCCAGAGCAGAAGAATCACTACGGAAGGAGTTGATAAACAATTTGCACTCATGTGCCATTTTATCAAAACGTGTTTCGTTTACTTCCGGAATATCTTCTTTTGCATCTGCAAGTACGATGTAATCAATATCCATCGCTGCTGCACTCAAGTTGTTAATAGAAGTTCCGAGGGAACTAATATTTTCTTTGAAGTTTGAAAGAGTACCCGGAATCTTATCCGGACGTTTTACAAACTTCTCCATCTGAGCGGCAAGAGTCTGTGCTACAGAAATCTCTCCACCTTTCTCACCGGTGTATGCAACAACTTCATCTACCAATTTGTAAAGACGCTTAGATTCAAAATCCATAGCCTCGATAACTTCCGGATATACTTTTTCGATCTGATAGTCACGGTATTCATCCGGCTCTGTACCTGTCAATACAAGAATCTGACGATACATCTGGTTCATGTTGAATACACTGTTTGACAATTCAGACAAATATTCACCAAGATCACCCAGTGTGTTTTTCAGACGGATCGTATGCTTTCCTTTTGTCAAATGGAATTTGTAAGCATTTCCATCGGCATCCTGTAAGCAGACCATCTGCCAAACATTGCTGTAAGTAAACTGAATCTCTTTTACTTCTTCAAATGGAACTTCTCCATCGATGTACAAAGAACGGTTTGCGATATATCCACGGGTGTATCCCTGACGTCCCTTGATTCCGATAACGTAATCACCTTCTTCAGGAACTTCCATATCCCATTCGATCCAATCGTTTGGAACTTTCCACTGAGTACCACCGGTCATATCAAGAACCTGGCGGTCGGTAATGCCCTGCTCAGTTTTACCATCTTTGTCTTCGTATTCAGTATCACTTGAAGTTCTGTCATATGTAGCATAGAGGGAAGGAGAAGAACGGCGTACTGCCTTTTCGCCCTGAATCTTTTGAATGTAACCCTGCTCCGTGTTGTTCGTAGCATTTGCATTCTTTTTGCTATACTCTTCATATGTAGGAGTTGTCTCCTTGTTCTGCACTGCCAATTTACGGATTACAAATTTTTCATTGACACCCGTCAATCGGATCGTGTTCTCTCCGGCATTCAAATAGAAACGAAGTGGTTCCATTTCGTAACCGGTAGAATCTTCAAAGTAAGTGGAGATCCAACCACGGTTTTCATCCTGTACCTGTTTAGCACGGATTTCATTTCCCTGGTTATCCTGCGTTACTTCGCCTGCATCTGTGTAGACACGGCCGAATGCAATCGCATCTGCTCCACTAAATGGAACGGCACCGTTAATCTGAACTTCTTGTTCGATGTCAATTCCTCGGTCATCCTCATCTGTCGTAGGATAGTAATCAGCAAGCAAGTTGTAGTATCCGGCGGTTTTTACATTTACTTTAAATTCTGCATAACCTTTTTCCGGAATCTGCAATGCCGTTGATTTGTCGTCGGAAGGACCCACATCTGTACGAATGGAAGTTCCCTGGCTGTCTGTAGGTTTGAGTACATTCAGCTCATAGGTATTTTCCTCGCCCTCAGGTCTCGTGTCTTCGTGCTGTGTTACATATTTTGCATATGTGTCATCACGTCCATACGAGTCGCTGGTTGCGGTCAGATCCACGTCCTTGTACTTGTCGGAGTTGTCGCTTGTTGAATTTCCTTTAATCTGGAAAAATACTACTACTGCTACCAGTATTAATACCACAACCAGGAACTTAATCAAGCCTTTTTTCTTCATCAACTTTGACATGGCTGTTGCAATCTCCTTTCGCCCTTTCTCTTTTTTATGCGTTTCGCACAAAAAAACTGCGGCAGCAAAACGCATTTTGGAATTCTTTGTATATTTTGCATACAGTTTGTATTTAAGTATATCATCATTTTTGTGACATGTCTATAGTTTTGAACATTTTTTTTATGAATTTTTACTAAATTTTGAACAGTTTTTGATAATTTTATGTTTTCTATTTACTTTATTTCTATCCTATATTAAAATATTTTTGTAGGTTTTTACTACAATACAGACAAAATAAGGAGACAAATTATGAACAAAAATGTAACATATTCCAACCCGATTCTTCCAGGTTTCTATCCGGATCCATCGATTTGCCGGGTTGAGGATGACTACTATTTGGTGACATCCACATTTGCCTATTTCCCGGGTGTTCCAATCTTTCATAGTAAAGATCTGATCCATTGGGAACAAATCGGCAACATTCTTGAACGTGAAAGCCAGCTGCCTCTTGGCAAATCCGGTGTCAGTGAAGGTATCTTTGCTCCGACACTCCGCTATCACGATGGTACCTTCTATATGATCACAACTCATGTCAGCAATCCTTTAGGTAATTTTATCGTTACCGCCAAAGATCCTGCCGGTCCATGGTCAGATCCGTATCCACTCGGTTCTTCCGGTATTGACCCATCCCTGTTCTTTGATGATGACGGCAAATGCTACTACTGCGGTACGCAGCCACGCCGGGAAGGTTCCCGCTATTTTGGTGACAATGAAATTTACATCCAGGAACTTGACTTGAATACAATGAAATTAACCGGCGAAAGTTATCCGGCATGGCACGGCGCTCTTCGTCACGTAGAATGGCCGGAAGGCCCACATATATATAAGAAGGATGGCTATTATTACCTGATGATCTCCGAAGCCGGAACCGGTCATCACCACGCCATCTCTATTGCACGAAGCAAAAGCCTGTTTGAACCTTTTGAAGGCTGCCCTTACAATCCGATCATGACACACCGTCATCTCGGATGGAATTATCCAATCGTCAATGTAGGGCATCCGGACATCGTAGAAACACAAAATGGAGAATGGTGGATGGTTCTTCTCGCTTCCCGTCCTTACGGTGATGGTTACTACCGCAATCTCGGTCGTGAAACGTTCCTCACTCCGATGACTTGGGAAAATGGATGGCCGATCATCAATCCGGGCAAAGGCATCATCGAAGATCACGTAAATGCACCGGATCTTCCGACATTCTTTGCAAAAAAAGAAGCCTGCCGCGAAGATTTTGATCATATTGCACAAAAGGGACTGCCTAAACACTTCATGTACTTGAGAAATCCAATCGAAGAAAACTACGATTTCTCTAAAAACGGCGTTCTTTCACTCCGCTGCGGAAAAGATCTTCTTTCCTCAGACGGACAGCCAAGTTATGTATGTATCCGTCAGAAAGACAGTTCTTTTGCTTTTGAAACGGCACTTCATTTGGAAGGAAAAGAAAACGAGCAGGCCGGAATCGCGCTGTTCCAGAGTACAGACTATCAGTACCAGTATCTCGCCGGCACAAACGGCAGTGCTACGACACTTCAGATCATTAAAGTAGAAAAAGGAGCATCGACGGTTGTATGCGAAAAAACACTGGATGCCCAGTATCCGGATCTGATTCTTCGTTTGGAAGCAGATCAGCAGAACCTCCGTTTCGTTTATTCTACACCTGAAGAATCCTCGTTTACAGAGACTGCTTCCGGTTTGTCCGCTCACATTCTTTGTACAGACATCGCCGGCGGTTTCGTCGGAAATACAATGGGTGTATATGCGACATCAAATGGCAGCGACAGTGATACCTTTGCTTCCTTTGATTACACGGAATACATTCCATGCGGCGAATTAAACTTAAAATAAGTTCTTTCCATAAAAAAATAAGGAATCCGGAAACAAACCGGATTCCTTATTTTTTATTTTGATTGCTGATTTTCTTTTTCTGTATCCTTTTGATCCTTGCCGTCCAGTGGCATATTGCCCTGCTGCCTCTGCTGCTTTGTCACAGAAACCACATTTTTTCCTTCGGAATCAAGCACCAAGGTGACATCTCCACCAAGTTCCAGATCGTTGAGAGAAATTTCTGTTGTACTTTCTCCGTCATTTTCATAGAATTTGGTATCGTCTGTGATCGTATAGTTCTTACTTTCTCCTTTCGGCATATCGCCGGAAGGTTTTTCGCCATTTCCGATCGCGCCACCGCTTGCCGGCATATCTCCGTCCGGCTTCATGCTTTCAGACGGTTTTTCCGGTGGATTTTCTCCCTGTGGAGCTTCGCCATCCGGTTTTCCATTTTCTGCAATCGCGCCTCCGCTTGCTGCATCCGGTCTTCCATTTGAATTGTCGTCATTCTTTTGGAACACTTCCATCGTAATTTCCGAATCCGAAAACGCCGATACCCGTCCACTCACTTCATCACCGGCAGTTTCCGACGACTTACTTCCGCAGCCGCTCAACACCAAGGCGGTGCAGGCAAGCAGCGCAAAAAAGATACTTGTCTTTGTTCTTATTTTTCTCATAGCACATTCCTTTCTTTGTGATGTAATCCCTGACTACAATAAGCAGTATAGCGAAAACCATTGAAAGAAACGTGTATTTCCTGTGTTTACTTTGTGTCCTTGTCCAGTTCTTTCTCAAATGTCTCGAAGAAACGCTGCAGCAACCCAAGCATCTGAATCATATCTTCGCGCCCCATCGCCTCCATCGTACGGTCTCCGATGTCCCGCATCCGTTCCGCACACGATTCGTACAGTGCCTCCCCTTCCGGCGAAAGTGACACATACGAAATTCTCCTGTCTTTTTCACTTGGACTTTTCACAATGTATTTTTTATCTTCCAGTGTCTTAATCATTCTCGAAACCGCCGGCGATGACACCTCCAAAAAGGCAGCAAGTTCACTCAAAGTCAGTTTTCCTCTCTCGTCCTTTTTGTTATGAATCATATGAAGCATCGCAAATTCGCTGCGCGACAATCCTTCAAATTGTATGCGGTCACATACTTTTTGAAACATCGCAGCATTTTCCAAAAAGATATCCTGTACCTCTTTTGCTCCTTTTCCTGCTTCTGTCATTTTCTCATCTCCATGCTTTTCCAATTTCTGTCTTTTATGCGTGGCAGCGTTCCAAAAGTTCTTCCCAACGGCGGTCAACTTCTGCCTGGAATGCCGCGATCAGGTCTTCATTGCCCGGTTTAAACAAATGTTTAAATCTTCCCTGGCGTTTTAAGAAATCTTCGATCGGAAGTTTTTTCTTTGGCTCATAATTCAAGATCCATTTTCCATCGATCACTTCAAAAAGCGGCCAGTAACAGGTTTCTACAGCTGACTTACAAACATCAATAATATCCGGTGCATCGTAACGCCATCCACGCGGACAAGGTGCCATTACATTTAAAAATGCAGCTCCCTCTGTATAGATTGCGCGCTCGGACTTCGTATACAAATCTTTCATATTGCCGATAAATGTCGTCTGACCGACATATGGAATGTTGTGTGCTGCCAAAATGGCTGCAAGATCTTTTCTCGTCTGCGGCTTACCCTGGGAAACTTTTCCAGCCGGTGTCGTCGTGGTATCGGCATACATCGGAGTTGCCGAAGAACGCTGGATTCCTGTATTCATGTAAGCGCCGTTATCATAGCAGACATAAACCATATCATGTCCTCGCTCCATTGCACCAGAAAGGGACTGGAATCCAATGTCATAGGTTCCACCGTCTCCACCAAATGTAATGAATTTATAATCTTCTTTTAATTTGCCTTTTTTCTTCATAAAGCGGTATGCTGTCTCGACACCACTCAACGTCGCTCCTGCATTTTCAAAAGCATTGTGAATGTAACTGTCTTCATAAGCGGTGTACGGATACATGAAAGTGGATACTTCCAGACATCCTGTCGCATTACCGATTACTGCTTTATCTCCCGGATGAAGGGCTTTTAAAACGTTTCTTACGGCAATGGTTCCACCACATCCGGCACACATACGATGTCCCGGTGCCAGGCGGTCTTCTCTTTCCTGTATTTCTTTAAAATCAAATTTTGCTTCCATCTGTTCAATCCTCCATCTTGTCCCGAAGTCCGATATAACGGTATGCATTTCCTGCCGTTCCTTCTTCTGCCACCTGCATCAGTTCGTCAAATGTTTCCTCTACCTGTTCTACCGTAAGGTCACGGCCGGACAATCCGTAGATGTAATTTACGGTCTCTGCCTGATTTTTATTGCGGTACATTGCTGCCATAAGTTCGGCTCCCAGAGGACCACCGTTGGCACTGTAGCTCTCACAGCGGTCAAAGATTCCTACTGCTTTGCAGCCTTTCAGGGCTTCTGCCATTTCTTTTCCCGGGAATGGACGGAATACACGGACTTTCAACAATCCGACTTTTTTGCCCTCGCTGCGCATCTTGTCTACCGCATCTTTGATCGTACCACAAGCGGATCCGATCGCTATGATGGCATATTCTGCATCATCTAAGCAATATTCTTCAAACAAGCCAAATCCACGGCCTGTCAATTCACGAAATTCATCTGCCACGTCTAAAATGACCTGTTTTGCATTCATCATTGCCTGTGCCTGCGCACGTTTTGCTTCCATACAATAATTGGAAACAGCATATGGACCGACTGCCATCGGCTCTTCCGGATTCAAAAGGAAATGTTCCGGTTCATATGTCCCTACAAATTTCTTAACGTCTTCGGTTTCCATCAGTGTAATATTTTCCACTGCATGGCTTGTGATAAATCCATCCTGGCAGATCATGATCGGCAGCATAACATCTTTATGCTCCGAAATACGGTATGCCTGAATAAAGTTATCATAAGCTTCCTGATTGTTTTCCGCATAAATCTGAATCCATCCGGAATCTCTCGCTCCCATACTGTCAGAATGTTCGCTGTTGATGTTCAGCGGACCGGACAACGCACGGTTTACTACTGCCATGCAAAGAGGCAGACGATTGGAAGCAGCCACATAAAGCACTTCCCACATCAAAGCAAGTCCACAGGAGGAAGTCGCTGTCAAAGCACGCGCTCCTGCTGCCGAAGCACCGATAGCGGCGCTCATGGAACTATGTTCACTTTCTACCGGAATAAATTCCGTATCAATCTCACCATTGGCGATAAAGTTGGATACAAACTGTGGAAGTTCCGTCGAAGGAGTGATTGGGAATGCCGGCATGACATCCGGCTCTACCTGTTTAATCGCATGTGCTACGGCTTCATTACCGGACATACGCTCTAAAATACTTTTTACCATTTTATTTGCCCTCCTTCATCGTAATTGCATCAAACGGGCATGCTTTTACACAGATTCCACATCCCTTGCAGTGTTTCAGATCAAATTCGCCGCGTTCTCCACCGGAAACCGGAATAGCACTATCCGGACAATATGGCACGCACAGCAGGCACTGCTTACATTTTCCCGCATCAAATACCGGCGTATTGACTCTCCATTCACCCGTTTCAAAATCCTTGGATGTCGCAGACTCATAAATCTGAAGTCCCGGGGTAAGATCCTGCCACGCAGCACCTTCATGTATTTCTTTTGCATGTATTATATTACTCATCTCCACGTACCTCCTGCATCGCCAGACGAAGTGCCTGCATATTTCCTTCGAGCACTTCCGGTTTTTTCGCAAATTTATGACTCAGGGAAGCTTCCATCTCTTTGATAAAGTTCTCTTCTTCCATAATCTTTGATATCTTAACAATCGCAGCTAACATCGGAGTATTTGGAAAATATTTTCCAAGTGTTTTCATACATACCTCGCGGGCATCGATCGTATAAACACGTCCCTTGTATCCACCAAGCAGCGGACGGATCTCGTCGCTTGTCTTTGCCGTATTTACCAATATTGCGCCATCCTCTTTCAATCCTTCCGTCACATGAACCGCATGAAGCAGTGTCTCATCGACAACAACTACATAATCCGGGTCATAAATGTTGGAATGTACGCGGATCTCTGTGTCGCTGATACGGTCATATGCCGTAATCGGCGCACCCATTCGCTCCGGACCATATTCCGGAAATCCCTGTACATGTTTTCCTGTCTTAAACGCAACATCAGCAAGTAGAAGAGCTGCGGTCTTCGCACCTTGTCCGCCTCTTCCATGCCAGCGAAATTCTGTTAGCTCACTCATGGTTAGTTCTCACTTTCTTTTTAATTCTATATGTACAAATGCCAGCGGCATCATAAAATAATAGTGCCATCTTATTGATAAAATGACACTAATAAAAATTATAATATGAAATTCTATTCTTGTAAAGTATTTTTTGGAAATACCACGGTAATTGTGGTACCTTTTCCCAATTCACTGGAAAGATCCAGCTTCGCATTGTGATTTGCTACGATATGTTTTACAATAGCAAGTCCGAGTCCGGTGCCTCCCGTCTGCTTTGACCGGCTCTTATCTACGCGGTAAAAACGTTCAAACACACGATCTTTACTTTTCTGCGGAATACCGATGCCGGTATCTTTTACCTGTAATTTCACGCAGTCTTCCTCATTTTTCAGGATCACCTTTACACTGCCGCCTTCTTTATTATAGCGGATGGCATTGTCACAAAGGTTGTACAGCAGTTCTTCCATCATACCCTTATTGGCCTGCACATGGCAGGGACTTCCAAAAAGGGAAAGAAACACCTGATGTTTTTCTGCATTCACTTGAAGCATGTCGACACAGCTTTCTGCCAGTTCATACAGATCGACATCTTCAAATTCAATCGTTTTCTCCGTCATATCCAGTTCGGACAAACGTATCGTATCATTGATCAATGTCAGCAGCCGCTTGGAATTGCTGTGAATTTCCTTGGCAAACCGTCTCACATCATCGTCTGTCGCCATTCCGTTTTCAATGAGTTCCGCATATCCCGAGATGGAGGTCAGCGGCGTTTTTAATTCATGGGACACATTCGCCGTAAATACCTGACGCATTTTCGCACTCTTCATAATGTCTTCGTGCTGTGTCTTAATCTTTCGGATAAACGGTACAAGTTCTTTATACCCATTCTCTTCCTCGATGGAATCCATATCCTCTGCCATCTGCTGAATCGGCTTAATGATACTTTTCGCAAAGAGAAGGGTCATAATCCAGCTCACAACAAAGATCAACGCAATAATGGCAATGATCTCCGGCAAAATTTCAAGCAGAATACTGTAAATACTGTCTGATTCTTTTCCGACACGCAGAACCGTGCCATCCGGTCTCCGCAGTGCATAATAAAAGGTGTTTTTTGCCAATGTATCGGAATGTCTTACACTTCTTCCCTCTCCCGCTTCGAGAGCATCGTCTATCTCCGGGCGGTCCTTGTGGTTATCCATCTGCTCTGCGTTCGCAAAATTGTCAAAAATTACCTTTCCATCTTTATTCACAATTGTTACACGAAGATTTTCAAAATCCATCTTTTTCACAATTTCAGACTCGTTATCCGATGTCTCAAGTGCGTTTTCCAGTATACCTGCATTATTTTGCAGGCTTTCACTTACCTCCTCGCATAACAACTGATAAAAAACGAAACTAAACAGCACAACCATCAAGGTGATAATAATAGCCGACACAAGCAAAAAAGTATGATTTAATCGTTTTTTCATTCGAGAACATACCCCACATTCCGAACAGTTTTGATCCGAGTTCCTTCTTCGCCCAATTTTTTCCGAAGGGTTTTAATGTGCATATCCAATGTTCTGGATTCCCCTTCATAATCGGTTCCCCAGACGCGGTCCATAATGCGGTCACGTGTCAAAACAATACCCACATTCTGCATCAGCATCTTAAGAAGTTCAAACTCTTTATACGTCAATTCGCATAACCTGTTTCCGACATATACACAGTGCTTTTCATTGTCAATCTGAAGTTCTCCCAGTGTCAACGTCTTTTCTTCACTTGCTGCATTGCTCCTTCGAAGCAGTGCTTTCACACGGGAAATCAGTTCCATCACGCCAAACGGTTTGGCAAGATAATCATCCGCCCCCATGTCAAGTCCTTTTACTTTATCAATTTCCGATGTCTTTGCCGACACAAAGATCACAGGTATTTTTTTCGTATCCGGAACAGTCCGCACCTTTTTTAAGATCGACAATCCATCCAAATCCGGAAGCATCACATCAAGAAGGATCAAATCCGGCGTCTTTTCCGACAATTTAGCAAAAAAGTCCTTCGCATTTCCAAATCCTTCCACTCTATATCCACTGTTCTTAAGGGCAAACATCTCAATTTCCTGAATATTTACGTCATCTTCGACTACATAGATCAGTGCCATCTTTGGTCATCTCCTTTTCCTTGTGTTACTATAGCATTCTTTTGTAAAACAAGTTAGAAACCCATGTAAAATCCATGTAAAATATTTTAAAGAGTGACTCCGAATCCGAGGATAGTAAAGGCTTTTTCCTCATCGCCCGGATGCATCACAATTTTTACAACATGTTTTGCCGACTCCGTTTCATTCAAAATGATCTGCGGATTGCAATGATTCCATCCATTCACAAGCGGATCTGCCGTAAGAGTCAGTTTATCATCCACATAAACATCGGCTTTTCCAAATTTTGGTGTTCCGGAATCTTTTGACACAAGCACAATATTTCTCGCCGTAATCTCCATGACAAATTCCGCACCCTTCGTCTCATAGGCTTTCGCCCAGCCATTTTCCAGTACCGGAGAAGCCTGGCTGCTGAGATTTCTTTCTACGTATTGAATTTCGGTATCTTTATGATCAAATCCCTTATGAGAAACCGTTCCATACTGTTCAATATTGGTCGAATCTACCAGTATGATATTTTCAAACTCTGCGCCTTTTACCGGCTTGACTGTGAAATCGCTATCGTTTTCCGGCATCGGTGCTTTCGACGCCTGCTCAAACAGACCGATCAGGCAGTCCGCCATAATACGATGTCCATCATTGGTCGGATGGAAAATATCATAAAAATACTGTCTCTTTGTCACAACTGTATTTTCCGAAAACTGTGGTACGACAGCCGCTTTTACACTTACCATCGGAAGATCATAGTTTTTTCCGATCGGTACGAGACGGTCTTCCAGATTCCATTCACTCATAAATACTGCAAAATTAAGGATAACTGCCGGTTTATTGTCAGCATTGGCAATCTTTCGCACAAGACTTTCAAAACTTACGCCCTCGGTCTCATCCCCTTCATCGTTTACGGCAAATTCCACAATGACAACGTCCGGCTTAATTTTCCCATAATCTGTCACTTCTTTTTCATAACGAATCATACCGAGTTCGGATGGAGTTCCTCCGACACCGGCCTTTACAAATGTCACGTGTGCACCGTCATCCGGCGTAAAAAGCTCGCAGAAACCACGATAAGACAAGTACGCATACGATTTACTCTCAATCGGTTTGGCACCGGCTCCCTGTGTGATAGAACCGCCGATATACGCGATTGTCACATCTTCCCCACGCTGTGCTTTTTCAATCGCTGTTTTCAGTCGTTTTACATTTCCAAGATTTAACAATGACCTTTCAATCATTTTCTGATAGGCTTCGGAGGTAAAATCAATCGGTGGATCCACTTGAATCTCCGGCACCTGATAGCCGTCATTCAGATAAAATTTCAATGTTACGCCGGCACTCTTACAATCCTTCGGAAAATCAAAATCGAATTCTCCGATGATATCATCCATCTCATTTACCGGCACCTGCGCAAGTTCGATCAGAACCTCCTCGCCATTACATGGACATTTCACCGTAATATTACTTCCGGTAACGTATTTATCCTCTTTTCCATAACAATTGATCGTAAAATCGATAAAACTGCTTTTTTCTGCTTCTTCATGCGCTGTAATGCTGACACCGATACTATGTACAAGTTTACGGATTCCCTCAAAAGATTCTAACAATTTAAGGATTTCTTCATCCACTTCTCCGCAGATTCCTTTTACCTGCTCTACCAGACGCCCTTCCATATAGTTGGTATCCCGACATCTTCCATCCCTCCCCGGCAGGCCGGCGATGTCTTTATCTAACATCAAATATAAACTAGGTCTCTTTTTTGTAGGGTCTTTTGGTGCTTTTGGTCCTCTCATTTTTTTATCTCCTTTCATTTTCATTACCATTTTTTGCAATTTCCTGCTTTACTGTCACATCCAATTGATTAAACGGAATCTCAATTCCTTCTTGATCAAATCTGAGTTTGATCTGCTCCAACATCCGCCAGCGCACCGGCCAGTAATTTTCCTTTTTCACCCAGACATGCACTGCCATATCGACAGAGCTGCTGTTAAGTGCACCAACGACAACATCTACCGGCTCCCCAGCAAGAATCTCTTCCTGGTCATTGATAATGTCCTGCAGTACATGGCGTACCTGCTGTAGATCCGCATCGTAACTGACTCCAATCTCCAGATCGATCCGTCGTTTATCCTGATTCGTCACATTGATAATGTTCGAATCCGCTAACTTCCCATTGGGAAGAACCACGGTCTTATTGTCAACCATCTGTAATTTTGTGTATACAATGTCGATTCCAATGACCATTCCTTCCAGATCGCCGACAATGATATAATCACCAACCATAAATGGTTTCATCATCAGGATCAATACCCCGCCGGCAAAATTTGCCAGGCTTCCCTGAAGGGCCAGTCCTACCGCAAGTCCTGCGGATCCAAGCAACGCAATGATCGAACTTGTGGCAAATCCAAGGAACTGACACAAGATCAGAATCAATACCGCATACAATGCAAATTTGATAATGGACAACAGAAAATGAGCAACGCCCTCTTCCATGCTGCTTTTGTCAAATGAGACACGAAGCAGTTTTAATAACAGTTTGACAATTTTTTTCCCGATGATAAATAAGATGAGTGCGATAATAATATGCAGCGCTGCATCCGCAACCATCGGTATTTTATTTGTAAAATAAGAAAGTGTCATTTTGATCCCTCTTTCTACTTGTGGTATGGTTCTTTCTTAATAATGCGGTAGGCCCGGTAAATCTGTTCCAATAAAATAACGCGCATAAGCTGATGTGGAAATGTCATTTTGGAGAAACTCAGTTTCCGGTCAGCACGCTTCAATACTTCTTCTGAAAGTCCAAGTGAGCCTCCGATCACAAATACAACATTTCCTTTCCCCGTAATGCCATACTGGTCAATCTGCGTGGCAAACTGCTCTGACGTTTCCTGTTCTCCCTCGATGGCAAGAGCGATCACTTCGTCATCCGGGCGAATCTTATCCAACAGCCTTCTGCCTTCTTTTTCTTTAATCTGCATCTCCAGCTTTTCGGAAGCCCCATCCGGTGTCTTTTCATCCGGAACTTCTATGATCTGCATTTTCACATACCGACTCAGACGCTTTTCATATTCTGCCACAGCCTGCTGCATAAATTTCTCTTTGCATTTTCCCACACAAAGTATGGTTATCTTCATAATTCTTTTTCCTTTTCTTTGTCTTTCGGATGGTATTGAAACGGTCGCTTATAATCCGGTATCTCATAGAGATACAAAATTCCGTTTTTTACTCTGCGTACTTCTTTTCCGACGAAACCAAGCCGAAACAGTTCATAAATAAAGTTAAAAATCAAAAATCCATGGGATACGATCAAAATATTATCCTGTGACCAGTCAATCTGCCGAAAGAACTTACGTACTCTCCTCCTTGTACCTTTGATATCCTCCGGCTGACTCTTGGATTTAAAAAACCACGCAAGCCTTCCACAAAAATGCCAGATTGGAAATGGCAGTTTCAAATGATCGGTATTAATAAATGGAGCATTGTCTACTTCTCGCAGGAGTTTATCTACATATATATTACCACTGTACACTTCTTTTGCCGTCTCGACAGCACGTTCCAGATCGCTGCAGTAGCAAATGTCCCAATGAATCCCTGACATATTTACTTTTTTCTTCAATATCCTTGCATGTTCATATTTTTCTGACCACTCTCTGAATTCTTTGGATGTCATCATCACTTTATGAGGGCAGTCTACTTTAAAATGTCGTACTAATCCAATCTTCATTGGTTTCCTCCAAATCCTCCAAATTAATTTTGTCTCTTCTACTAATAGTATAACAACAAGGACCCTGACAATGCAATAGCAATTTGAGAAAAATATCGTTTTGAAAAAAAATTTAACTTTTTTTCAAAAAAATATATTCTGACATATTTTTGACACATCTGTTTAGTATCTTAATACTCGGAAAGTATAAACTTTCTACTCCCACCCTATTATACGCTTAGGTACCATATGGTACCACAAAAAACACCTCCTCCCAGAGGTGTTTTTTGTTTGTTCTTTTTCTTGACCGCAAGTACCCGAAATTTGGACGTTTTTTCTTATGTACGCAGTGCTAAGCTCACTTCTAACCCCTGATTGATCCGTCGCATAACGCTCTCATCCAGATGACAAACTTTCTCCCGCAATCGTGATTTATCAATTGTTCTCACTTGTTCCAGTAAAATTACAGAATCTTTTACGATGCCATAATCTTCTGAATTTAATGCAATGTGCGTTGGAAGTTTCGCCTTATTCATTTTTGATGTGATTGCCGCGCAGATCACCGTCGGACTATATCGGTTCCCCATATCATTTTGTATAATTAAAACCGGTCGTACGCCACCTTGTTCGGAGCCCACAACCGGTCTTAAATCTGCATAATAAATGTCGCCTCGTTTAACCACCATGGTACATACCCCTCGTTATTTTCTATTTCCCTATGTAATACAGGATAAATTTTTAATTCTTTACACCACAAATTTCTGTGGTATACTCCTATTATTACCAATATACGTGAGTTTATACCATACGTTAGTCACTATTTATACATATCTGCGCGGCACGCGTTCTGTAATGCTGCATATATATTCATAATTGAAAGAATGTGCCAGATCTGCCACTTCTTCCACGCTGATGCGCCGGGAGCCGTCCTGACCGATCAGGGTTACCACATCGCCCACTTTAACCTCCGGGATGTCTGTCACATCAACCATAAACTGATCCATGCAGATTCGCCCAACGATTGGCGCATAACAGCCTCTGACAAGCACTCTGCCTTTTCCAGACAAATCTCTTTTCACTCCGTCCGCATAGCCTACCGGAATCGTAGCGATCACACTTTCCCGCTCGGCAGTAAAAATTCCTCCATAACTGATACTGGTTCCCGCATGAACCGTCTTAACATGAACCACTTCCGTTTTCCACGAAAGTGCCGGGCGAAGCGGCACATTTTTCTCCATTTCATTTGAAGGGTATAAGCCATATGTCGTTATACCGGAACGCACCATGTCCAGATACGTAGACGGAAGCCGCAAAATAGACGCACTGTTTGCCGCATGTGCAAGCGGGATCTCGACGCCCCGCTTTTGAAGTTCGTGACGGAAGATCTGAAATTTTTCAAACGGCTCTTTTGTCCATTCTGTCGACACTTCATCTGCTCTGGCAAAATGCGTAAAAATTCCCTCGATCTCGATGCCCGGAAGTTTGGATATCGCATAAATGACCTCGATATTGTCTTTGACCGGCTGAAATCCGATGCGGCTCATTCCGGTATCGACCTTAATATGAATCTTTGCATTCTTTCCAAGACGCACTGCCTCTTCGCTAAGGGCTTTTGCCATCTCATAGCTGTATACTGCCTGAGAAATATCATTTTCAATCAGGTC
This sequence comes from Lachnoclostridium sp. UBA5890, assembly GCA_002431395.1. Lineage (GTDB taxonomy): Bacteria > Bacillota > Clostridia > Lachnospirales > Lachnospiraceae > Eubacterium_F. The sequence continues at coordinate 4,962 of DJEU01000029.1, read as the reverse complement.
CTCGCACCATATTTTTCCAGTGTGTCCTAGAATCAAAATCATCTTAGTGACTCCGGCTTTGCGGAGTTTCAATGCCTCCTCAATAATAGCAACACCATAGGCATCCACTTCATCTTTTAACGCCTCTGCGACTTCGATATCACCATGACCGTAAGCATTTGCTTTGATAATTGCCATGATTTTTACTTTATTTCCGACCTTTTTCCGTTCACAGTGAATATTATGCCTGATTGCTTCGAGATCAATCTCCACATACGTTCTGTCATATTTTTTCTTTTCCAATAATTCGTCCATCTCATTCTCCATTCTGGTGAATTTTCTGCAGGGAATCGATCAAGTCTCTTGCCATCATTCCATGCTCACCATATTTCTTTTTGTATCTGTCACCTGCCAGTCCATGCAGATAAACGGCTGCTTTTGCTGCTTCAAAGCAAGACATCCCCTGCGCTGCAAGACCGCCGATCGTTCCGGCAAGCACATCACCGCTTCCGCCGGTCGCCATTCCGCTGTTTCCGGAAATATTGACATAGCACTCATTTCCGTCACTCACACAGGTTCTTGCATCCTTTCCGACAACAATGCCGCCCTGCTCCCTTGCAAACTGTTTTACCTTCTGTAAAAACTCTTCTTTTAATTCTGCCATCATCCAGCCGGAAATCATACAAAATTCCTTAGGATGCGGCGTCAGGATCCAAGGTGCCTTCGTCTTTTTCAACTGCTCACGGCTGCACATTGTGATACCGTCGCCATCCAGCACAATAGGTTTGTTAGAATTTTCCAATACATATTCTAGTATCTTTTTCGTAATCTCTCCGGTTCCAAGTCCCGGCCCCAGTACGATCACATCCGCAAAAGCCAGCCCTTTGGCAAGTGCCTCCTCTTCTTCATACGAATCCACCAGGGCTTCCGGAAGCATCGTAAGGATCGTCTGGCGGTTTTCCTTTGCCGACAGAACTTTTACCAGGCCTGCCCCCATTCGATATGCTGCCTTTGCTGCAAAAACAGCTGCACCACACATATTTTTACTGCCGCCGATCACAAGGACGTGGCCAAATGTCCCTTTATGGCCATCCGGTCTTCTTTCCGGCAGACAATGTTCCAAATCTCTTTTATCATAATAATACGCCGGATTCTCTATCGCCTCATAGCTGCAGTCCGGATACCCGATGTCTCCGATCACTACGTTTCCGGCGTACTGACATCCGGGATAAAGAACCAACCCCAGTTTATTTACTCCAAAAGTAACTGTCGTTTCTGCTTTTATCGCCGTTCCAAGAGCTTTTCCGGTATCCCCATGAATGCCCGACGGGATATCAATTGCAAAAATGCGTTTGTGTGACTGGTTCATCTGCTCAATCATTGCCTGATAAACACCTTCCACCGGTCGGTTTAAACCCACGCCAAAAAGCCCATCCACAAGAATTGGATATTCCGCAGAATCTACTTCTGCTGCCGTAACCGCCTCAACATTGCATGCTGCAGCCAGCCGCAATTGCAAAAACAGATCTTCCGACATATGAGAAGTTTCTCCTACCAGCACAATCGCCGTATGGTACCCCTGCTGCTTCAATATTCTTGCCGCCGCAACCGCATCTCCGCCATTATTGCCGCAACCGCAGACACATAAAATTCCTTCGTCTTTGCGAACCGACTGTACGATTACCGAACTCAATACCGTCGCCGCTTTTTCCATCAAAACCGCACCGGGAAATCCCACTTCCTGTATGGCGTGTTCATCCAGCTGTTTTGCTTGTTTTGCCGTAAATAAATATTGCATATGCCACCTCACTCATTCGTCATAAAGGGGCTGCAATGCTGCCTCTTTTTCATCTGTCGCCACGACAAACGCCGTAACTTCGTTCTTTGTATTGGTAATACTGATATGTATCTGAGTAATTCCCAGTCGTTTTGCTATTTTTTTCGCCTTTCCATACAGCTGCACATACGGTTCCTCCAGTTCTCCCCGAAGCACCTCGATCTCTCTCGGCTCACACTGGTAAAATCCGGTACGAAATGCTTTCGCCACTGCTTCTTTGGCAGCAAAATCCGATGCTTTCCGCACTTTATGCTCTGCAAATTGTGCAATTTCTCTCGGCGTATACGTTCTTTCCACAAAATGACTGCTCCTCTCACACGCACGCAGCACCCTCTCAATCTCTATCGTATCGATTCCAATCCCCAGAATCATAATATTGCCTCTTTTCTATCACTTATAATGATCAAATACGTTCATTACTTCGCGTCCGAGCAAAGCATGCATCAAACCATACGTCTGATCCACACTCTCCTGTAATTCCACTTTGTCTGCCACTTTCTCCTTAATCTCCGCACGCTGCACCTCGATGTCCTGCGTCAGTTCCTGCAGATAATCTTCCCTCTCTTTGAGTTTATCATAACAATACGTAATCGACACGACAAGAAGTTCCTCATTGGCTTTTCGGATTTCATAAGGCACTTCCATCAGCCGATCACTTTCTTCTTCAATCTTCTGCTTTGTCTCAATCAGCAATTTTTTCTGTTTGTCTTTTTTTCGGTCATTTCCTTCATCATTCATCCCGGACACAATCGCTTCCATCAACTTTTTCTTTCCTTTTCGCAGATCCTTGATCTCATTGACCAGTTTTCCTTGTTCTTTCAGGAGTTCATTACACTTTTTTTCCAAAACTTTCACTTCTTCGGGTTTCACTCCACCGGGAAATAATTTGTGCCAGCGCTCATCTAAGACAAGGATTGGAAGTTTTTTCCCATGCACCAGCTGCTGCAATGGCGGCAATTGGTCTCTATTTCCTTTTGGCATACGCACCGCCCCTTTCCTTTTACTTATCTTTTTCTGACAGACGATAAGAAAGACGCATCAAACTCTCTGCCAGATGAACATTTTCTACCACTACATGAGATGGCACTTTCAGATCGGTAGACGCAAAATTCCAAAATGCCTCCACTCCGACTTCCGCCAGTCTCCCGGCAATCTTCGATGCCTGATCCTTTGGCACTGTGAGTGCCGCTATGTGAACCGGATGCTCTTTTACAAACGATTCGATATCTTCAATCGAATAAACCGGAATATCATTGATCTTTTTTCCGATTTTTCCCGGGTCAATGTCAAAAATACCAGCCATCTGGAATCCACGCTTCGTAAATCCTCCATAATTTGCCAGTGCCTGCCCCAGGTTTCCGGCTCCGATAATAATTACGTTATAATTATGTTCGAGTCCCAATATTTTCCCAATTTCATCATGAAGATAACTTACATTATATCCATATCCCTGCTGCCCAAATCCACCGAAATTATTGAAATCCTGCCGAATCTGAGAAGCCGTTACATTCATTTTTTTGCTCAACTCATGCGACGAAATCCGATCAATACCTTTTTCGAGCAATTCACTCAGATATCTATAATATCTTGGAAGACGCTTGATGACTGCAGATGATATTTTCTTTTCTTCCAATGTGACAACCTCCGTTACGTCCGTAACTATTCAGGATCCCGCCCAATATTCGCATTTTCGAACACTTCGTGTTCTTTGCAGACATTAGCCCTGAATAGTTACGTTTTTATATATTATACTACATTTTCTTTTATAAAAAAAGATGTAAAAATCAACTTTTTATGCTATACTGTCTTTAGCAAATATTTTGATTGGAGAATGTTATGATATTAGCTTGTAACCATATAGAAAAAAAGTTTAATGATGAAACGCTCTTTTCGGACGTTTCTTTTCATATCAACGAACACGAATGTACTGCGCTTGTGGGCGTAAATGGCACCGGAAAAACCACACTCCTGCGAATTATCGTCGGAGAACTTCCGGCTGACAATGGCGATGTCATTCTGGCAAAGGGCACTTCTGTCGGCTATCTTCCCCAGCAGCAGGGATATCATTCGGACAAAAGTATCTACGACGAATTATGGGAAGTGAAAAAGGACATTGTCGCTCTTGAGCGTGAGATCCGCACGATGGAAGAAACCATGCAGACCGCCTCTGGGGAAGAATTAAATACCCTTTTGGAACGCTATCACCGGATACAGACCGAATTTGAAGCAAAAGACGGCTACGCCTGCAAAAGCCAGATCATGGGAATCATCAACGGACTGGGCTTTGTCGGAAATGATATTGACAAATCGATCAACACCCTTTCCGGCGGACAGAAAACCCGTGTAGCACTCGGAAAACTCCTTCTCCTTGAGCCGGATCTGCTGATCCTCGACGAGCCGACCAACCACCTTGACCTCGCTTCGATCCAATGGCTGGAAACGTATCTTTCCAACTACAAGGGAAGCGTCTTGATCGTATCGCATGACCGCTATTTTCTTGATCGAATCGCCGACAAAGTAGTCGAACTTGACCACGGAAAAGCAACCGTTTTCAAAGGAAATTACAGCGATTACGCGCAGAAAAAAGAACTTTTGCGCCGTGATGCGATCAAACAATATGAAAATTACCAGCAGACTGTACGCCATCAAGAACAGGTCATTGAAAAACTGCGTTCTTTCAACCGTGAAAAATCAATCAAGCGGGCGGAAAGCCGCGAAAAAATGTTAGAAAAAATGACACCGGTGGACAAGCCGGTAACAGAACAGAAATCCATGCACTTTTCCCTTGTTCCGGAAAAGGAAAGTGGAAAAGATGTTTTGCGTGTGGAAAATTTTGGAAAGTCTTTTGGGGACTTGCACCTTTTTCAGGGTGTCTCCTTTGAATTGTTTCGCGGAGAACGTGTTGCTCTGATTGGGAAAAACGGAACCGGTAAAACCACTCTTCTCAAAATGCTCTGCGAACTGGAATCTCCGGATCAGGGTACTGCGGTCTTTGGTACTAACGTAGAACTTGGCTATTACGATCAGGAACACAATGTACTGCACGAGGAAAAAACGATTTTTGATGAGATCCACGATGACTACCCGGATCTCAACAATACGAAGATCCGCAATGTCCTCGCAGCTTTCCTCTTTACCGGGGATGA
>DJEU01000024.1:904-34704 GCA_002431395.1 Lachnoclostridium sp. UBA5890 | reverse complement strand
GGGCTTGACAGAATAGGAAGGATTTAAAAATGGCGGAAAGTAATAAGATGAGGGAGATGCCGGTCAATAAACTCATGGTTCAGATGGGGATACCGATGATCTTATCGATGGCATTGCAGGCAGTCTACAATATTGTGGACAGTGCTTTTGTGGGAAATATGAAAGTGGGAAGTGAAGCGGCATTGAATGCGCTTACGCTCGTATTTCCGGTTCAGATGCTGATGGTGGCAATTGGAATTGGAACCGGTGTGGGAACCAATGCGCTTTTAGCAAGAACGCTTGGAGAGGGAAATCGTAAAAAGGCTGCGAAGGTGGCAGGAAACAGCTTGTTTTTAGGAACGGTCATATATGCGGTATGTCTGTTGTTCGGAATTTTTGGCGTAAAAACGTACATTTCCTCGCAAACCGTGGATCCGGAAGTGATTGCGATGGGAACCAGTTATCTTAGGATATGTTGTGTCATTTCGTTTGGAATCATTTTCTTTTCTTTGTTTGAAAAATTATTGCAGGCTACAGGGCGTTCTCTGTATTCTACCATAGGTCAGGTTGTGGGAGCGCTGGTAAATATTATTCTTGATCCGATTATGATCTATGGAATCGGTCCGGTGCCCGAAATGGGCGTAGAGGGGGCTGCTTATGCAACGGTGATCGGACAGGTCGCGTCTGCGGTGCTTTTATTTATTTTTCATATAAAATTGAATAAAGAATTTGAACATGACACAAAGTATATGAAGCCGGATCGTGGAATTATCAAAGGAATTTATGTGATCGGACTTCCGGCAATCATTGCACAGGCACTTATGTCAATCATGGTTTATGTTATGAATCTCATTTTGAAGTTCAGCGCTTCTGCACAGACCGCATACGGACTATTTTATAAAGTGCAGCAGTTTGTATTGTTCTTAGCGTTTGGACTGCGCGATGCCATTACACCGATTATCGCTTTTTCTTACGGTATGCAAAACAAAAAGCGAATTCAGGACGGGATAAAATACGGATTAATGTATACGATTGCACTTATGATTGTAGGTGTGATGATCACAGAGATTTTCCCGGGTGCATTTGCCACATTATTTAATGCAGGACAGTCTAGAGAATATTTTATCAGTGCCATGCGGATTATTTCTATCAGTTTCCTTTTTGCAGGAATCAATATCGCTTATCAGGGAATCTATCAAGCGTTGGACGGGGGAATGGAGTCCCTTGTGATCTCGCTGCTCAGACAGTTTCTTATCATTTTGCCACTGGCAGGAATCTTTTCTGTTTTTGTCAGAAATGGCCAGATGGGAGTTTCGCTCATCTGGTGGGCATTTCCGATCACAGAGTTCATAGCATGTCTCGTGGGATATGTATTTTTAAAGAGGATTCGGAAGAAAATAGATAGTATAGAATAATAGAGACATTTTTGCACATACTACATTTCAAACAGCAGTCATTCAATGACAAAAATTGGAATGGAGGAACTTATGGAGCAGAATGTACGCCCTTTTGGATTAAGGGATAAAGCAGGTTATATGTTTGGCGACTTTGGCAACGATTTTACCTTTATTTTGTCAAGCATGTTTTTGTTGAAATTTTATACAGATGTCATGGGAGTTCCCGCCGGAGTGGTCGGTATTATGATGATGGTAGCCCGCGTAGTGGATGCCTTTACCGACGTGGCGATGGGACAGATCGTGGATCGTACCAAACCGACAGAACGCGGGAAATTTGTGATCTGGCTTCGGAGAATGTGCGGTCCGGTCGCCGTGGCATCTTTTTTGATGTATGCAAGCTGGTTTGCGCATATGCCGCTTGGATTTAAGATATTCTGGATGTTCTTTACGTATATTTTGTGGGGAAGCGTGTGTTATACCGGCATCAATATTCCGTATGGATCGATGGCATCGGCAATTTCCGGAAATCCGTCGGACCGTGCGCAACTGTCAAACTGGAGAACGATCGGTGCATCGCTGGCCGGAACCGTGATCGGAGTTGTGATGCCGCTTGTCGTATATTATCAGGATGAAGGCGGAAATAATGTGCTTTCTGGAACACGCACGATGCTTGCCGCACTGGTTTGCTCGATCGGAGCCGTGATCTGTTATCTGATCTGTTATGCCATGACGACAGAAAGGGTAAAAGTGGAGCAGACGACAAGTCAATTTCGGGTTTCGGAGTTGATCTCGGGAATCGTGCATAACCGTGCATTGATCGGGATTATTGTCAGTTCCGTCTGCATGATTCTGGCACAATTGACACTTACCAATATGACAACGTATCTTTTTCCGAATTTTTACGGTAACATCCGGGCACAGTCATTATCCGGACTGGCAGGAACGGTCATTACACTAATTTGTGCTTCCTTTACGGTGCCGCTTTCGGCAAAACTGGGAAGGAAAGAGCTGGGTATCGCTGCCGCTTTATTTGGGGCAGCAGTGCTTTTTGTGACAAACTTTTTGAAATTGCAGAATGCGTATGTTTTTGTCGTATTTTATACGTTTGCGTATGTCGGAATTGCAATCTTTTCGCTGATTACGTGGGCCATGATCACAGATGTCATTGACGATGCGCAGGTTCATGACGGACAGCGGTCCGATGGAACGATTTATTCGGTGTATTCTTTTGCGAGAAAGGTAGGACAGGCGGCGTCTTCCGGCGTGGCAGGACTTCTATTAAGTATCATTGGGTATAGTCAGGCGACAGCATTTGAACCATCCGTTGTCAATGGAATCTACCATATTACTTGCCTGGCACCGGCCGTCGGTTTTGTACTCCTTGCCCTGTCTTTGGCATTTTTGTATCCGCTGGATCGGAAAAAGGTGCAGGAAAATGCACGGATTCTGGCAGAAAAGGAGAATGAGGAAAAATGAAAAATTATGCTTTTTGTGTGGATTCTGACGGTTGTGTCATGGATACGATGACACCGAAGCATCAGCTTTGTTTTGGCCCGGAAGTGATAAAAATGTGGAATCTCCTGCCATGGGAAAAAGAAGCCCAAAAACGCTGGGAAGAAATCAATCTTTGGCAGGAAACAAGGGGAGTCAACCGCTTTCAGGGAATTTACCGTTTTTTGTGCGAATTCCGGGATAAGATTAACGAGGCGGACGAACTTCCCCGGCTGGAACATTGGCTCCGGACAACGGAAGAATATTCAGAGAGAGCACTGGAAGAGGAAGTACAAAAGACCGGCTCGAAGTTATTACAGCAGGTACTTGAATGGTCGAATAAAGTAAATGCGTCGATCGATCGGCTTCCAAAAGAAAAAACAAAGATATTTACCGGGGCAAAAGATGTTATTTCCAGAATCTGTAAAGAAACAGATGTTTATATCATTTCGTCCGCAAATCGGGAGGCGGTATGTCGTGAATGGGAAGAGGCAAGTGTATTAAACTATGTTACAGAGTGCATGACACAAGAGAAGGGGACGAAGCGTGAGTGCCTCAAAAAAGTCTGTGCATTCGGTTACGACCCGGCAAATGTTTTGATGGTCGGAGATGCACTGGGTGATAAAGAAAGTGCGGATGCCGCAGGAATCCCCTTTTTCCCGATTCTTGCCGGGAAAGAAGAAAAGTCCTGGCAGGAAGGAAGAGAGAATGCCTTCCCAGCTTGGCTGAATGGAAATTATACAAAAGAGATGCAGCAGAAATATGAAAGACAGTTTTATCAAAATTTAGGAAGGGATGAAAGAAAATGAACATTGATCTGAGAGCAAATCCATTTTTTTTGACAGAAGAAGATTGTGACTGGGTTTACGAGACGATCGCCGCGATGAGCGACGAAGAAAAGGTAGGACAGTTATTTTTTCAATTGACCTCTTCACAAAAAGAGGAGGATCTGATCGAATTGATACAGACGTATCATCTGGGAGGCTGCCGCTACAATCCGGCGCCGGCGCGAGAAGTATGGAAGCAGAACCGTATTTTGCAGGAAAACAGCAAGATTCCGTTGTTTATCGCCTGTAACACGGAATCCGGCGGCGATGGCGCGTGTACGGACGGAACGTATATCGGCAATGGCATGAAAATCGGAGCGACAGGTAACCATGATTATGCGGAGGATATGGGACGCATGGGCAATGCGGAAGCGGCGGCAATCGGCTGTAATATGGCATTTGCACCGGTCTGCGACATCTATTACAATCCGATGAATACGGAAATTTCGACAAGAGCCTTTTCCAATGACCCGGAGATGGTGAAAAAATGCAGCGTCGAATATGTAAGAGGAGCACACCAGAATACGGATTTTGCCTGTGTGGCGAAACATTTTCCGGGAAATGGTGTGGATTACCGCGATGCCCATTTGTCCAACCATGTTAATGATTTTTCCCCAAAACATTGGGATGAGACGTATGGCATGGTTTACAAGGAATTAATCGAGAATGGTGTCGAAGGAATTATGGGCGGTCATATCATGCTTCCTGAATACGTACGCGAACTTGCCCCGGAACTGCCGGAAGAGGAAGTATGGATGCCGGCGACATTGAACAAAACATTGATGACGACACTTTTACGCGAAAAATTAGGATTTCAGGGTGTCGTAGTGACCGATGCGTCGCATATGGTGGCAATGACAAACCAGATGACGAGAAAAGAAATGCTTCCGCGTGCCATCAATGCCGGCTGCGATATGTTCCTGTTTTTCAACGATCCGCAGGAAGATTTCCGGACGATGCTTACGGCTTATCAAAGAGGCGTGATCTCGGAAGGACGAATGACAGAAGCTTTGACAAGAATCCTCGGAATTAAGGCTCACTTGCAGCTTCATAAAAAAAGTGCGGTAGAAATGGTACCGGAGAAAGATACACTGGACAGGGTACTTGGAAATGAAGAATATAAGAAAAAACAGAGCGAGATCAGCGAAAAAAGCCTTACCCTTGTCAAATATAAGGATAAAGACGTACTTCCGATTTCACCGGAAAAATATAAAAAAGTAATGATCGTACACATTAAAGGCCATGAGACGGGGATGGTGGAACTCCTGAAATTGTGTGGAATGGAAGGAAAAAATCCGGCAGAGACGGTGAAAGAAAAATTATGTAAACGCGGATACGATGCGTATGTTTACGAAAGTCCGCTTGACCAAATGAAACAGAAGGCATTGAGAGGCGAAAAACCGGATCTCAATATTTATTTTGCCGGAAAGAATGCCATCTCGGAATTTCGTGAACAGGCAGATCTTGTTATCACACTTTGCGATGTGATGGCGGGCAGACCGAGTTTTGGAATGTCGAAAGGCGGCGGTGAAATTCCATGGTATGTATTTGAGGTGCCCGTGATCGCGGTGGGATGCGGACAGCCGACGATGCTTTCGGACATTCCGCAGGTGCGCACGTATATCAATATTTACGACGCCAAAGAAAATACACTGGAAAAACTGATCGAGGCGCTTTCAAGCGGAGCGGATGCTTTTGTGGGAAAAGATCCGATCGATAGTTTTTGCGGATTGCAGGATACAAAATGAGAATGTCCCTCAATTTAGCTCTGGCTTTTTTATTGTCGTCGCGATAATATGGTCTAAAAGGGAAAAGTGCCATTTAGGTCATGTGAATTGTCGCGGCCGTATGGTCTGAAAGGGAAAAGTGCCATTTAGATCAAAAGAATTGTCGCGAGCATATGGTCTGAAAAGGAAAGGCGCCATTTAGGTCAAAAGAATTGTCGCGAGCGTATGGTCTAAGAGAGAAAAGCGCCACTTTAGATCAATAGAGTGGTTTATATGGATTGCAGGATACAAAATGAGAATGTATTGACATTCGTTTTTGAAAAGAGTAAGATGGTGGATACGAACGAAGGAAACGGGGAACTGAGCATGAAAATAATAAAAAAGACAGGTCTTTTCTGCCTTTGGGTGCTCACATGCGTTTGGATGTGCAGCACCCCAAAACAGGCAGAAGCATATACATTAAATATTAGTAAGCAGGAGTACGAGACGATGGTTTCAGACTCCTTGGTTTCGACGGGAAATAATGCCCGTCTAAAGAACGTGATCGAAAAAGCCCGTGCGGGGAAAAAGGTAACGATCGCGTATCTTGGCGGCTCAATCACGGAAGGGGTCGGAGCCAGTCCGAATACGAAATGTTATGCAGAAAAATCCTGGAAAAGATTTACAGATAAATACAGCCTGTTTCACAATGCAGAATTTATCAATGCAGGTATGAGTGGAACACCTTCCTCTCTGGGGGCGATTCGTTATCATAGAGATGTTGAGGCGAAAGTAAAGACAGGAAAGGGACCGGACATTTTATTTTTGGAATTTGCCGTCAATGACCGCGAAGAGTGTACCAAAGGCGGTGCCTATGAGGGATTGATCCGGCGCGCTATGAAATCCGGAAGTGCCGTGGTTTTGATCTTCTCTGTATTTCGCGATAATTTTAATATGCAGGATGCCTACATACCCTATGGAAAATATTATGGACTGCCGATGATCAGTATTAAAGACGGCGTAAAAAGCCAGTTTTCGAATCCTGATTTTTCGGATTGGTTTTTTCATGATTACTGGCATCCGACCAATCAAGGCCATGCATTTATGGCAGACTGTATCGCGAATCTGTTTGAAAAAGTGGATTGCCAGATGCCACAAAAGGACAAGATTGAGGACGTTTCAAAAGTGAAACCGTATAAGACAGAAGGGTTTGAGACATTGAAAATGCTTACCACGCATAGTGTGAAAAAAAGCAAAAAAGGGAAAAAGCAGGAGATTAAAAAACTCAATGCAGGCGGTTTTAAGACAAAGGATGAAAGAACTGGGATCTTTCGTTTTAATGGAAAAGATAAATTCCCCTATAATTGGAAACATACAAAGAAAAATTCCAAGAAGCCGTTAAAAATCAAGATAAGCTGTAATAAATTTTTGGTGGTGTACAAATTATCGAAAAACAGCCATACCGGGAAAGCGGACATTTTCGTGGACGGAAAGAAAATTAAAACGGTAAATGGCTATGATAAAGATGGGTGGAACAATGCAAGGATCGTACTTGCCATAAATAAAGAAGCAAAAAAGGTACATACGATTGAAATCCGTATGGCAAAAGGGAACCGTAAAAAAGACTTTACGGTTCTAGCCATGGGATATCATTAAAAATGTTCGATCAGTATTTTAATACCGAGGCAGATCAAGATGATGCCTCCGGTAATTTCTGCTTTTTTCTGATAACGTGTGCCAAATACATTTCCAATTTTTACGCCGCCGACGGAAATGAGAAATGTCGTGCACGCAATTAAAAGACAGGCGAGAAGGGTATTGGCAGTGCGGTTTAAGGCGCTTGTGATGACAACCGGAATACAGGAAAAGGTAATGCCGATCGCCAGTGCATCGATGCTGGTAGCGACAGCCAGAAAAAACATGGTTTTAAATCCAAATTCGGCGTTGGAAGTATTTTCCTCTTCGGAAAGTGATTCTCGAATCATATTGGCTCCGATCAATACCAAAAGGAAAAAGGCAATCCACGCAGAGAACGTATCTACATAATGTTCAAAACGACTTCCCAGTAAATAACCGGTCAGAGGCATAATTCCCTGAAAAACACCAAACCATGCACCGACGATAAGGCATTTGGAAGCGGTAAGTTTGGGAAGGGATAACCCCTTGCAGATTGATACGGCAAAGGCGTCCATGGACAACCCGATGCCAAGGACTAAAATTGTCAATAAATCCATATTTTTTCTCCTCTTTGTTAAGAATTTTGTTCCCCCTATTCGGCCCAATGTTTGCCAGTGAATGTCTCTAACGTGCAAGCACGACGATCCATTCATGTCAAACATCGGTCCTGAATAGTTACCTTGAAAATAAAAAAAGACACAAGTATGGCGAACCATACATGAGTCTCGTTCATTAAGATATGCCAGACCACAAAGTGGACAGTATGTTGACATATCACACAAATTAAGTTTGTGCAAACTACTCCCTCACGGGTAGGTTAATGATAACAAAATATCAATAACGTGTCAACAAAAATTTTCAAATTTAAAGAAATATTTATGATCTGACAATCGGCAGAAACGGGAGTTCTCTCACGATAAATCATCATTTTTATCGAAGAATAAAACAGTCTTATTGCATAAAACTCGATATTTATGCAATTGCGACTTATTCTTCTCTTAAAAATATCGATTTATAACGTTCGATAACAAGTTTCTACCGCTTGTCAGATCATAAAATTATAGTATTGAGGATGAGGAATGAAAATTATTAAATTATGTTTTTTAGAGTTGTGCTATATAGAAAAAACGACAGCCTTATTTTTCTAAAAAGCCTAACTGTAAAAAATAACCTAATTTGATATTTCCCCAAAAATCTGATAAGATAAAGAAAATTACAATGAAATGGAGAGAAAATAGATGAAAAACACGATGCAAAAAATAATGTGGATGATAGCAGCGGCAATCCTTTGTATTCTGGCTGTCCACACCCCGGCACAGGCGATGACGACGGAAGATCAGGCAGATGGGAAGAGCATTTACCGGATTCTGAATGGGGAGTATGCAGAGACGACGATGACCGTTGGAAAACAGGGAACATTTACCTATGATCTCACGGGCCTGACTGACCCGATGGATGGTAGTGCCATCACGATGCTTCAGGTGACCACAATAAGCACGAGTAACAGTGAAGTCCTTCAGGTAAACGCAGACGGTTCCTTTACGGCGGTTGCGCCAGGTGAGGCGACGGTTTACATTCAGGGAACGTATGGAACCTACAATATGTATTTTTCCGGACGATGCGACGTTACGGTTGTAGTAGATATGACCAATGTGACACTGGAAAAAACTTCGGTCAAAGGAATCTATTCCGGTTACGTTAATTTTGAAACTTCGGTAGCATTGCAAAATGTACCGGCCGGCATCGTATTGTCCGAGGATAATTCAAATTTTTCCGTTCAATCCAGTAATGCCGATGTTGATGTGAATTGCAGCTTGGAAGAGAACCGGATTAAACTCAGTTTTTATAATTACGGAAAGACAACATTGACGTTGACCATCAATGGAAAAGAATTCAAACTGGAAGTGAATATTCAGAATGTTACTATTTCGAAGCAGGGAATGGTACAGGCAAAGGGAAAAAAGGTTCAGCTAAAAATCAAAGGAACATCGGAGAAACCAGTTTGGAGTTCCTCGAATCCAAAAGTGGCGAAGGTTACAAAAAATGGTCTTGTTTCCTGTAAGAAAAAAGGAAATGCGGTGATCACGGCTTCTTTTGGTACATCCAAAGTGGGATGTGCGGTTTCTGTTGTGTCGGCTAAGAAAGTTAAAGCCATCCGCTATGCAAAAATGATTGGAACAAAATGGAAATACAGCCAGCCAAAGAGAATGCAAAAAGGGTATTATGACTGTAGCTCCCTCGTTTGGAAAGCCTATTGCAAGATGGGGAAAAAGATTGGCGGAAATTATGCACCGGTAGCGGCAGATCTTGCAAAATGGTGTAAAGCGCACGGAAAGAAGATTACAAAATCCTATACAAGAAATCATATTCAGAAGATGAAGTTAAATCCGGGCGATCTGATGTTTGAGACGGGTGCTGATAATGGACGTTATCTGGGAATTTACCATGTAGAAATGTTTACCGGATATGTTGTTGCTTATTATGGCAGCGATGGAAAACCGGTTTTGTATGAGACATGGGGAGCGAGACCGGACGGTTATTATGGCGGCGGTTACATGATTTACCGTCCGTATAAATGATCTTGAAAATGTGATTTGTGTCGGATTTTGTCTGAATTTGTCAAATATATAGATAAAATGTTAAGAAAAAATAAAGAAATTGGAAAAATTCCATATATTGGTATTGCAAAATGTGGAAAAAACATTTATAATGCAAACAAAGCACGTAAATATAAGATTATATGTTGCTTTTCTACACTAATATGGGAGGTATAAATGGAGTGAACAAGCTTAGGGTTCTAATCGTAGACGACAGTGCCAGGACAATTTCTTTGATCAAAGACAGTTTATCGGAAGATACTGAGGTGGAGATTGTTGGGCAGGCAGAAAATGGCGTGGAGGCAATTGAAATGATCCGCGAAACAAAACCGGATGTCGTATTTTTGGATTTGATCATGCCAAAGATGGACGGACTTCTGGTTTTGGAGAAAGTATGCCAAGGATTACCGGGAATCGAGAAACGCCCGAAATTCATTGTCGTGACAGCTGTTACTCAAGAAAATGTAATGCAGACCGCTTTTCAATACGGCGCTGCATACTACGTATTAAAGCCATTTGAAAAGGAAACGATTCAGGCGAAAATACAGCAATTAAAACCGGGGGCATTGCCGGTTGTCATGAACTATCAATCAAGAGAACCGGACAAAAAGGGCTACAATCTGGAAATGGATGTGACACACATCATTCATGAGATTGGAGTGCCTGCGCACATAAAGGGCTATCAGTACTTAAGGGATGCGATTATGATGTCTGTAGATGACAGTGAAATGCTGAATTCAATCACAAAAATTTTGTATCCGTCGATTGCCAAACAGCATAAGACGACACCAAGCCGAGTTGAGCGGGCGATTCGTCATGCGATAGAAGTGGCATGGACAAGGGGAAAAGTGGATACGATTGATGAATTGTTTGGTTACACCGTCAGCAATGGAAAGGGAAAACCAACCAATTCCGAATTTGTAGCTTTAATTGCAGATAAAATACGGCTGGAGCAGAAAATGCGTAAGTCATATTGATAATGGAAAGAGAGGAGCATTTTCAAAGTGCTCCTCTTTTTGTGCTTAAGACCGGGAACATGAAATCACAGTTGCATTTTGCAGCATTTTTTTATATAATAATGTTAGAGTCGCCCAAAAACAGATAGAGAAAAGAAAGGCAGGATGAGATATGGAACAGGACAAACGTAGTGATTTAATTGAAAAGTTTGATACGGGAGAACTGTCGAAGGACATCATCCCACCTAATTTTACGGATCCCGATGTGTTGTTTGAAGTGCTGACAAAACTGTTGACAGCGGAAAACAGGCAGGATGAGATGGGGATTATACGAAAAGCCTATGAACTTGCCAAAGAAGCACATAAGGATCAAAAAAGAAAATCCGGAGAGCCCTATCTGATTCACCCGGTCTGTGTGGCAATCATTTTAACACAGCTGGATATGGACAAGGAAACGATTGTCGGCGGACTTCTTCATGATGTCATTGAGGATACGCCGTATACCGTGGAAGACATTACTCAGATGTTTAGTGCGGAGATTGCTCTTTTGGTTGATGGTGTTACCAAATTGACCCAGTTGAACTATTCGGCGGACAAACTGGATGTGCAGGCGGAAAACCTTCGTAAAATGTTTTTGGCGATGGCAAAAGATATCCGTGTTATCATTATAAAACTGGCAGACCGTCTTCATAATATGCGAACCCTGCAATTTATGAAACCGGAAAAACAGAAAGAAAAAGCCAGAGAGACGATGGACATTTACGCACCAATCGCGCATCGGCTTGGTATTTCCAAAGTAAAGGTAGAATTGGATGATCTTTCTTTGCAATATCTGGAACCGGAAGCCTATAAGGAATTAAATGACAAATTTAACCATCTGCGCGTGCAGAAGGAAACATTTGTCAAGGATATCATGGAAGATGTCAAAGAACATCTCGATGAGGCGAAAATCAAGGCAACGATCGATGGACGAGTGAAGCATCTGTTTAGCATTTACCGAAAAATGGTAAATCAAAATAAGACATTGGATCAGATTTATGACTTGTTTGCGATACGAATTATTGTAGATACAGAGCAGCAGTGTTATACGGCACTCGGAATCATTCATGAAATGTATAAGCCGATTCCGGGTCGTTTTAAAGATTATATCGCGATGCCGAAACCAAACCATTATCAGTCATTGCATACGACATTGATCGGACCAAACGGACAGCCGTTTGAAATCCAGATCCGTACGTATGAAATGCATAAAACAGCGGAGTATGGTATCGCGGCACATTGGAAATATAAGGAAACTAAGGGGAGCGAGGCCGAAGTTAAAAACGATGAGGCCAAGATGGCATGGCTGCGCCAGATTTTGGAATGGCAGCGGGATATGTCAGATAATAAAGAATTTTTGAGCGTGATCAAAAGCGATCTGAATCTGTTTTCGGACAGTGTATATTGCTTTACCCCAAATGGAGATGTAAAGACCCTTCCGGCAGGTTCGACACCGATCGATTTTGCGTATGCGATACATACCGCTGTCGGGAATAAAATGGTAGGTGCCAGAGTCAATGGAAATATCGTCAAACTGGATTACCAGATTCAAAATGGAGACCAGATCGATATCATCACCTCCCAGAACAGTAAGGGACCAAGCCGTGACTGGCTGCTGATCGTCAAGAGTACGCAGGCGAAAAACAAGATCAATCAGTGGTTCCGTACCGAGTTTAAAGAAGAAAACATCGTGCGGGGAAAAGAACTTCTGGCGCAATATGCAAAAACAAAAAGCATTGATCTGTATAAATATGTAAAACCCGAATATACAGAAGCCTGCAAGCGCAAATATGGATTTAAGGACTGGGATTCCGTCTGTGCAGCCATCGGTCATGGCGGCTTGAAGGAAGGACAAGTCATCAATAAACTTATTTACGAATATGAGAAGAAGAATAAACGCATTGTTTCGGATGAGCAGGTCAAAGAAGCGATAGAAAATGCCAAAGAGGCAAAAGGAATAAAAGAAGGAGGCGACTCCTCTTCGACAAAGAGCGGTGGCAAAAAGAGCGGAATCGTTGTTATGGGACTGGATGATCTTGCGGTTCGTTTCTCAAGATGCTGTAATCCGGTGCCGGGAGATGAAATCGTCGGATTCGTCACCAGAGGACGTGGTATCTCCATTCATCGTACGGACTGTGTTAATATGATTCATCTGCCGGTAGAAGAGAGAAATCGACTGATCGAAGCAGAATGGAGTGCGCAGGCGAAGAAAAACGAAGATTATTATCCGGTCGAGATCGTCATTTATTCGTACAACCGAAGTGGTGTGTTGTTTGATGTTTCGAAGATCTTTACCGAGAATGAAATCGATGTGAAGTCCATGAATGTCCGGACTTCCAAGCAGGACAAAGCCACGATCGTGGTCGGTTTTGAGACTAGAGGCGTGGAGCAGCTCAATAAATTAGTAAAAAAACTTCGAAATGTAGAAAGTGTTATTGACATCGAGAGACGTTCCAACGGCTGATCGATGGAAAGAAAGGATAGATTATGGAAATCAATGGTTTGATCATAGAATCTGTCGTTGTCGGCAGTGTGGGAACCAATTGCTATATTGTGCATAAAAAGGATTCGGAGCATTGTTTTGTGGTAGACCCGGGTGACAGCGGAGATAAGATTGCAAATTATATCCGGGATCAGAAGATGATCTTAGATCATATCTTGCTTACCCATGGGCATTTTGATCATATTCAGGGGGTAAGAGATCTGAAAAATGCGATACGATGCGAGATTTGCGCGCTGGATGTCGAAAAGGAACTGCTTTCCGATGCCCGCATGAATGTGTCGGCAATGACCGGAAGACCGGAAGAACTGGAAGCAGACATATGGCTTCACGACGGCCAGCAGTTTGAAAGTGCCGGGATTACGATAAAAGTGATTCATACACCGGGACATACGAAAGGAAGCTGCTGTTATTTTCTGGAAGAACAGAAAGTGCTTTTCTGTGGGGATACACTGTTTATGGAATCCGTCGGAAGAGCGGATCTGCCGACCGGAAATGAAAAAGATCTGATGCAGTCGGTACGGGAAAAAGTATTGACCCTGCCAAGTGAAACCAAAGTGTTTTCCGGACATGGCCCGTCGACAAGCATTGAGTATGAACAGGCGAATAATCCGTATGCATAAGAGAGGAAATTCTCATGATAGAAGTTGACATTTCCGGAACGGAGTTTTCGTATGATATGAAAGCTCTGGCGATGGTATTTTATCCGGAAAAAGAGTGCAGAGTAGTCGAACATCCGGAAGTTTCTACGGAAAACGGCTATTCGATAAAATGGAAGATGGATGGAAAAAAATGGGAAAGACATTTTCCGAATCCATACACCAAAAATCAGATAAAAAAAGAAGTTTATGAATATTTGAAAACACAGTCGGGAAAAGAACTTCCGTGGGGGATCCTTACCGGGATCCGACCGGCGAAGATTCCACTCCGGCTGATGATGCAGGGACAAGAAGAGGCAGTAATCCGGGATATTTTAAAAGAAGAATATTTCTGCCGGGATGACAAAGTGAGACTGGCGATGGATGTCGCAAAGAAAGAATTTTCCCTGACACAGGGCATGCAGCATGAAAGGTGTGCAAATGTGTACATTGGCATTCCCTTTTGCCCGACAATATGTGCGTATTGTTCCTTTTCCTCTTTTCCGGCGGAGCGTTATCGAGATAAGATGGATGCGTACCTGGATGCCTTGGAAAAAGAGATGGCACAGTGTAAAGAATGGCTGGCCGGCAAGCAGATGGTCAGTGTGTATGTAGGCGGCGGAACGCCGACATCGTTATCGGAAGAGCAGTTTGAGCGCTTGATGGCGATGACAGAAAAATATCTTCCGATGGAACAGTCGAAAGAATTTACCGTCGAGGCCGGGCGTCCGGACAGCATTACCGAAGGCAAATTGCGGAGCATGAAAGCCCATGGAGTGACAAGAATTTCCATTAACCCACAGAGCATGAAAGAGCATACGCTGGAACTTTTGGGGCGTAAGCACACGGTAGAGGAAATCCGTGAGAAATTTATGCTTGCGAGAACATTGGGATTTGATAATATCAATATGGATCTGATCGCAGGACTTCCGGAGGAAACATTGGAAGATTTTAAAGAGACACTGCGAGAAGTCGAAGCCTTGAAACCGGACAGTATCACCGTTCACACATTGGTGATCAAACGGGCATCCAGACTGCGGAAAGAGCAGCTGGAGCAGGGCGGTGAGATGCGCGAGAAAGATGCCTGCATCGAACCGATGCAAAAAGAGGCAGAGCAGTTTTGCCGGGCACACGGATATGAGCCGTATTATATGTACCGCCAGAAAAATAAGGCACATACGACGAGAAATACCAATCAGGAAAATGTGGCTTATGCAAAGCCGGGAAAAGAATGTTTGTATAACATATTTATTATGGAGGAACTGCAGTCGATCCTGGCACTTGGCAGCGGAGGTTCGTCAAAGATCGTATTTCCGGAGGAAAACCGGATGGAACGAGTCGAAAATGTAAAAAGCGTTGATGACTACATTAGTAGAATTGACGAGATGATAAGAAGAAAAAAGGAAAGTTGGAGGTAATGCGTGATGGCATTGAAGAAGAAACCGGTAACGGGTATGAAAGATATTTTGCCAAAGGAAATGGAGATCCGAGATTATGTGATCGGGCTCATCAAGGAAACTTATGGAACCTTTGGTTTTTCGTCGATTGAGACTCCTTGTGTAGAGCATATCGAAAGCCTTTGCAGTAAGCAGGGCGGCGAAAATGAAAAATTGATCTTCAAGATTTTGAAACGAGGAGAAAAATTGAAACTGGATACGGCAGAATGCGAAGCCGATCTGGTAGACAGCGGATTGCGTTATGACTTGACGGTTCCCCTGTCAAGATATTATGCCAATCATGCAAACGAGTTAAGCGCACCTTTTAAAGCACTTCAGATGGGAAATGTATGGCGTGCCGACCGTCCGCAGAGAGGACGTTTCCGCCAGTTTATGCAGTGTGATATTGATATCCTTGGAGAGCCTTCGATCTTGGCAGAGATTGAATTGATTTTGGCAACGACAACACTGCTTGGTAAATTGGATTTCAAGAATTTTACGATCCGTATCAACAATCGTAAGATTTTGAAAGCAATGGCAGCATACTGTGGATTTCCGGAAGCAGAATACGATTCGGTATTTATCATTCTGGATAAAATGGACAAGATCGGTATGGACGGTGTGACCGCGGAACTCCTCGAAGCCGGCTATGACCAGAAATCCGTCGATATGTGCAAAGAATTGTTTGAAACGGTGACAAATGATATCGCCGGTGTCAAATATTTGAAAGAAAAACTGGGCGACTGTCTGGAGGCAGGCACGGCAGAAGATTTGGAGACAATCATTTCTACCGTGGAAGAGACAAAATCCGCAGACTTTAAGATTGCCTTTGATCCGACACTGGTACGTGGAATGAGTTATTATACCGGCCCGATCTTTGAGATTTCGATGGATGAATTTGGAGGATCTGTCGGAGGCGGTGGACGCTACGATGAAATGATCGGTAAATTTACCGGAAATGATACGTGTGCCTGTGGATTTTC
Source organism: Lachnoclostridium sp. UBA5890 (assembly GCA_002431395.1). GTDB lineage: Bacteria > Bacillota > Clostridia > Lachnospirales > Lachnospiraceae > Eubacterium_F. Next base: position 18,478 of record DJEU01000024.1, on the reverse strand, counting down.
CATCGGATTTGAGCGTATTGTCATGCTTCTTCTTGAGCGTGATTTCAAAGTACCGTCAAGTTCAAAGAAAAAGGCATATTTGATCGATAAAAAAGCAACGCCGGAATTGATGAAGAAAGTCATTTCCCAGGCAAATGAAGAGCGCAAAAACGGATACAAGATCAGTATCAATGTAATGAAGAAAAATAAGAAATTCCAGAAGGAATTATTGGCAAAAGACGGATACGAAGAGATCCAGGAATTTTTTGCAGATTAGAGTTGTACATTAGAAAGGAATGTAAAAAAATGGCAGAATCAATGAAAGGCCTGCGCCGCACATGCCGATGCGCAGAGCTTACGACAGAAAATGTAGGACAGACAGTCACGGTGATGGGCTGGGTACAGAAAAGCAGAAATAAGGGCGGCATCATTTTTGTAGATTTGCGTGACCGCTCTGGAATCATACAGTTGATCTTTGAAGAAAGTGATACCGGAGCCGAAGGATTTGAAAAAGCGACGAAACTTCGTGCGGAATTTGTTGTTGCAGTAACCGGTGTCGTAGAGAATCGTTCCGGTGCTGTGAACGAAAACCTGAAAACTGGTGCGATCGAAGTACGTGCAAAGGACATCCGAATTTTGTCAGAGTCCGAGACGCCACCTTTCCCGATCGAAGAAAACAGTAAGACAAAAGACGAACTTCGTCTTCGTTACCGTTTCCTTGATCTGCGCCGTCCGGATCTTCAGAGAAATCTGATCATGCGAAGCAAAGTGGCGACACTTACCAGACAATTTTTGGCAGAAGAGGGATTTTTGGAGATCGAGACACCGATGCTTACAAAGAGTACACCGGAAGGCGCAAGAGATTATCTGGTACCAAGCCGTGTACACCCGGGCAATTTTTATGCCTTGCCACAGTCTCCGCAGTTGTTCAAACAGCTGCTCATGTGTTCCGGTTACGACCGTTATTTCCAGATCGTAAAATGTTTCCGTGACGAGGACCTTCGTGCCGACCGTCAGCCGGAATTTACACAGATCGATATGGAACTTTCCTTTGTCGACGTAGACGATGTCATCGATGTCAATGAAAGACTGTTGAAGAAATTGTTTAAAGAGACGATTGGCGTAGATGTACAGCTTCCGATCCAGCGAATGACATGGCAGGAAGCGATGGACCGTTTTGGTTCGGACAAGCCGGATACCCGTTTTGGCATGGAACTTCAGGATGTGACGGAAGTTGTCAAAGGCTGTGGTTTCGGTGTATTTACCGGTGCAATCGAAAACGGTGGTTCCGTCCGTGGTATCAATGCCAAAGGACAGGGCGCAATGCCGCGTAAAAAGATTGACTCACTGGTAGATTTTGCCAAAGAGTACGGCGCAAAAGGACTGGCTTATCTTTGCATCAACGAGGATGGTACTTATAAATCTTCGTTTGCCAAATTTATGACAGAGGAAGAGCTGGATGCCCTTGTAAAAGCGATGGCAGGAGAGCCGGGTGACCTTCTTTTGTTCGCCGCAGATAAAAATAAGGTAGTATACGACGTTCTCGGAAATCTTCGTCTGGAACTTGCGAGAAGAATGGATCTTCTTGACAAGAACGTGTACAATTTCCTGTGGGTAACGGAATTCCCACTGCTCGAGTACAACGAAGAACTGGGACGTTATCAGGCAATGCACCATCCGTTTACGATGCCGATGGAAGAAGATCTTGATCTGATCGACACGGAGCCTGGCAAAGTACGTGCAAAAGCCTATGATATTGTATTAAATGGTACAGAGATCGGTGGAGGATCTGTCCGTATTCATCAGAACGACATTCAGGAGAAAATGTTTGAGTGCCTTGGGTTTACAAAAGAAGCGGCACATGAGCAGTTCGGTTTCCTGTTGAATGCATTTAAGTACGGAGTACCACCTCACGCAGGACTGGCTTACGGTCTGGATCGTCTTGTTATGCTGATGGCAAAAGAAGACAGTATCCGTGAAGTGATTGCCTTCCCGAAAGTAAAAGATGCTTCCTGTCTTTTGACGGATGCACCGAATATTGTAGATGAAAAGCAGTTGGAAGAATTGGGTATTGAAATCAGAAAAGAGGTAAAAGAATGAGTGTAACAAAGACAAATTTTGGAAAAACAAGTGCCGGCGAAGAAGTTTCCATGTACACCTTGGAAAACAAAAATGGCATGAAAGCGCAGTTTATTGATTATGGTGCCAATCTGGTATCGTTGTTTGTACCGGACAAAGATGGCAAACTTGCGGACGTTGTCCTTGGTTTCGACAATGTAGCAGCGTATGAAGTCAATGGATGTTTCTTTGGTTCCTTTATCGGACGTCATGGAAACCGCATTGGAGATGCTAAATTCGAACTGAATGGCACAACATATGAATTGGAGAAAAATGACGGAAAGAACAATCTCCACGGTGGTACACCGGGATACAATAAGGTGATGTATCAGGCAGAAGCCGGAGAAAACAGTGTGACATTTTCCCGCGTAAGTCCGGATATGGAGCAGGGATATCCGGGAAATCTGGAGATTTTCGTAACCTATACATTGACAGATGACAATGAATTGAAACTGGATTATAAAGCAAAATCCGACAAAGATACCCTGTGCAATGTAACGAACCATTCTTATTTCAACCTGAAAGGACACAGTGGCGGCGACATTACAGATCATGAAGTTTGGATTCAGGCAAACGGATTTACCGAGACGACAGACGATTTGATCCCGACCGGAAAGATCATTGATGTAACCGGTACACCGATGGATTTCAGAACCAAGAAAGCCATCAGCAAAGATATCGGAGCAGACTACGAACCATTGATTCTTGCCGGTGGATATGACCACAACTTCGCTTTGGATAAGAAGACAAAGGGTGTTGAAAAAGTGGCGGAGGTTTCGGAAAGCACAAGCGGCAGAACGATGGAAGTATACACGGATCTTCCGGGAATGCAGTTGTATACCGGAAACTTTATTGTAAAAGAAGAAGGAAAAGAAGGGGCAGAGTACACGAAGAGAAACGGTGTCTGCTTTGAAACCCAGTATTTCCCAAATTCAATCAATATTCCGTCGTTTGAATCCTGTGTTTTGAAAGCAGGCGACACATTTACATCAACGACAATTTATAAATTTTGCTGATCTTTTACGTATAACCAAACAAGGTATTGCCGAATACTATAGAGATAAGGCAGAAACCGAAGGAGAAAAAAATTGGTTAGTGTATTAGGCAGATTAATGCAGAAAGAGTTTGGAAGAAAACGTTATAGAGAGTATCGTGCAAAATTAAAAGAAAAAGAATGTATGGATATTTTTTGTGATATCTATTTTGTCTTAATAGAAAACAATGAAGAACATCTTGACAGACGGCTGCTGAATTTGTTGCAGACCGTACGATTGTCGGTAACGATCAGCCGTTTGTTTGGGATGATCAGTGCCGGATTTACGGCGGCTATTCTTTTTCTGATCTGTATGCCTCTTCTTCCGGAAATAAAGCTTGTGGCTTTAAGTATACTGGTTTTGGTATATGGATATAAAACAATAGAATTTTTGAAGAATCGATATTGCGACAAAGATGTACGGCTTGTTTTGATCTACAAAGCAGCGCTGTTTCATCTTTTGTCAAATGAGGAAAAGACGTGAAGAAGTTAGTACAAATGCTTGTCTCCATGAACAAGATCGGATTGATCGGGTTTGGAGGCGGAAATGCACTGATTCCAGTGATTCAACAGGAAGTCGTAGAAGAAAAGGGTTTTATCAAGGGAGAAGAGTACGAGAAAGATATTGTGGCGGCTGCGCTGACTCCGGGAGCACTTCCGGTAGAGATTGCAGCAGGTGTAGGAAAAGCGGTTTCCGGCAAAAAGGGAATGATTCTTGCGGCGATCGCGATGGCATTTCCCGGTGCCCTGATGACGGTACTTCTGATGGCAGGAATGGACGGATTGAATCCGAAAGTGCTGACACAGATTCAATATGCATCGATTGGGATCACCGCTTTTATCATGTGTCTTTTGACGGAATATATCCACAATGCCTTTCAGGACTGTGTGGTAAAAAAGCACCGTGGAAAGGCAGTTGGCGTGTGCGTCGGTGTATTTATACTGACAGCCGGGCGCAATCTGTTCCGTATCTTTCAGATTGATAAGACGCCGTTATTTAGCATTTCTACGATTGAAATGCTGGCAATTGCGTTTTTTGCCATATTAGTCACAGATTGTAAATTTCAATGGCAGACGATGATACCGGCCGGTATCGTGGCTGGCATTTACCTTTTGTGCATTGGAAAAGCGAAGATCATAGAGAATGATATCGTGACGTGGACGGTGCGTGTTGTTATGATCGTTCTGGCGGTATACAGTTTTAAGAAAAGTTCGGTCAAAAAGAAAAAGAAACGGAAAAAGGTGTTAAAACCACTGGTGATAGAAAGTGCAGTATGGATAGCTGCGGCGGTTCTTCTCAGTCTGCCGGCGATGTTTTATTTTGCTGCGCAGTGTTTACCATTTTTTGTAAAAGGAATTGCGTCTTCCCTGATTTCTTTTGGAGGCGGAGATGCTTATCTGACAATTGCGGATGGGCTGTTTGTGCCGGATTATATCAGTGAAAACTCCTTTTATAATTATCTGATACTTATTGTAAATATTCTGCCGGGATCCATCTTATGTAAGACGTTGTCGGGAATCGGCTATTCTTATGGATATGGACTGGCAGGCACGACAGCAGGCGGCATGTGGATGGCACTTGCCGGATTTGCGATGAGTGTAATGGCTTCGGCGGTCGTATTTGATGTGGTTTACCACCTTTATGAATATTTGGAAAATATTGAGGTATTTATCAATATAAAGAAATCCATTAAAGTGATCGTGTCAGGACTTTTATTGACCGTCATGTCGGGATTGATACAATCCAGTATGACATTGGCGCAAAATAAAGAATATCCATGGTTTACCGTACTGATCATGATCTTTGCCATTTATGGATTGAATCTTTTTTTACTCAAAAAGGCAAAATGCAAAAATGTGGTATTGATCGGCATGAGCCTTGTGTTATCAATGGGACTGTGTAATGCAATGGGAATCTAATATGTAGACACGGAGGGTAAGAAGATGGAAAAGAAAAAGAGAACAAAATTAAAAGATCGAACACTTCCGGATTATACGAGAGGCGAGGAAATTTTTAATATGGTTTCCCATATCGTCGGAGGTGCGCTGGCAATCGCCGCTTTGGTACTTTGTGTCATTTTTTCCGCGTTAAAAGGCGATCCCTGGGCGGTTGTGGCATCGGCAGTTTACGGTGGCACAATGGTTGCTTTGTATGCGATGTCAAGCATTTATCATGGGCTGACAGCGCAGAGGGCAAAAAAGGTATTTCAGGTCATTGACCACTGTACGATCTATTTTTTGATCGCAGGTACTTACACCGCGATCACACTGGCGGGCATCCGTGTCAATCATCCGGTTATCGCTTTTGTGATCTTTGGTATCGTGTGGGCGTGCTGTCTTGGTGCGGCGACATTTACCGCAATTGACCTTGAAAAATATAAGAAAATGGCGATGATCTGCTATCTTGGTATGGGATGGTGCATCATTTTGTTTATCAAACCGACGATTGAACTGCTTGGTTTTGGCGGAATGGTATATCTCGTCAGCGGTGGAATCGCGTATACGATCGGAGCCGTATTGTATGGCGTCGGAAAGACGAAGCGTTATATGCATTCGATCTTTCATTTATTTGTTATCGCAGGAAGTGTACTGCACTTCTTTATGATATTATTTTATGTAATCATGAGATAAAGATTGGAGGATTAAAATGGTAGTTGAGCCAAAGGTAAAAGGATTTATATGTACGACAGCCCATCCGAAAGGATGCGAGGAGAGCGTGCGCAGACAGATTGAGTATACAAAACAAAAAAAGCAGGTAGAAGGACCTAAGAAAGTGTTAGTGATCGGTTCTTCCACCGGTTATGGTCTGGCATCCCGTATCGCTGTAACTTACGGATATGGAGCAGATACGATCGGTGTGGCATTTGAGCGTGAAGCCAAGGGCAAACGTACAGCAACCGCCGGATATTACAATACGCTGGCTTTTGAAAAGATCGCAGCAGAGGATGGCTATTTTGCAAAATCCTTTAACGGAGACGGTTTTTCAAAAGAAATGAAAGAAGATGTCATTGCTTGCATTAAGGAAAATTTTGGAAAAGTTGACATGATCGTTTACAGTATGGCAGCACCACGCAGAACCTTGCCGGATGGAACGACTGTTTCTTCTGTACTGAAGACCGTCGGCGAGCCATTTACCAATAAAACCATTGATCTTCGCACGAATGAGATCAAAGAGGTGACCGTTCCGGTTGCCACAGAGGAAGAAATTCAGGCGACGATTCAGGTTATGGGCGGCGAAGACTGGTATGACTGGATTCAGGCACTTACCGATGCCGGTGTCGTAGCAGAAAATGCCGTAACACTTGCGTATTCTTACATCGGACCGGAAGTAACGCATCCGATCTATAAAGAGGGAAGCATCGGACAGGCGAAAAAGCATCTGTACCAGACTTCCGTAAAGATGAATGAGGACTTTGCAAGCCTTGGATTAAAAGCATACATATCCGTAAACAAAGCACTTGTAACGCAGTCCAGTGCAGCGATTCCAATCGTTCCGCTTTACATCTCCCTGCTTTACCGCGTGATGAAAGATGCAGGGCTGCATGAAGGCTGTATCGAGCAGATGGACCGTCTGTTTATGGAAAAACTGCCAAACGGACCGGAAACCGATGAGGAAGGAAGAATCCGCCTTGATGACTATGAGATGCGTCCGGAAGTACAGGACAAGATTTCCGAAGTATGGGACAAAGTAGATTCCGAATCCATCGAGACTCTCGGTGATATTAAAGAATACTGGGACGAATTTTATCATATGTTCGGTTTTGGTTATGAGAATGTAGATTATAGTGAGGATGTCGAGATCTGATAGGGGTTCGGCATAAATGAAAGGTGCGGTCACGTGTATTGTGACCGCACCTTTTTCATATACCGCAGGATACGATGTCTTCCCAAGAAGATTATGTTGAGGCAATCATTCGGGTTTATAATGACGAAATCTTTTTCAGAAAGCGTCTGTGCCACAATACCCATCCCACGAGCAGAGCAATCCCGATCAGACTGATCACAATACCGGGTACCAGCCCCGGTTCCCGGTAGACAAGTGTAAGCTTAGTCGTACCCTTAGGTAATATTGTCGTCATCAGGCCGCCATCGGTTACGAAAAGAGGTGTTTCTTTTCCGTCCGCATAAGCAGTAAAACCGCTGCTGTAGGGAATGGATAAAAATGCCAGACCATTTTTGGCATGATCATAGGTAAAAGTAAGACTGGTATTATCATAGCAGAATGTTTTGGCAGCTGTCTGGTTGAGGGCGGTACATTGAGTTTTTTCGTCATCTTCCGGTCTGCTGTCTTTTGTCATTTCTTTAAAATCCCCGGCGGAAAGAAGCGTAACCCCGGAAAGGCTTTCCAAATTTTTACAGTCCTTATCTTCTATTACCATGGCATGAAGGAGTACCGCATTCTTTTGGGTATCAGAAAGAGTTTCATATTCGGAACGTTTCATATAATAGGAAAAAATAGTTCCCATATGCAGGTAATCTTTATTTTCGTAAACAAGATATCCGTTTTCCTTTGTCACCGACGGATAGCCGGACAAAAGTTCTTGTGCAGAATCTCCCGAATCTGCCGGCATTTGTGCATCCTGAAGGAAGTAGCGCACGGACAATAGATCGCGCAGGGCTGTTCGGTCATAAGGAATCTGGCTGGATACCGTGCGGTTGGTGCCTGCAAATTTATAGAAATCCATAATACTGCCTGAGACAGTGCTGAGAAAACAGGAGACAGATGGCATTTCCTGCGTCAAAATATAATGGTTGCTGCCGGTGTCTGCCTCAAACCGGTAAAAATCATCCTCTTTGGGAAGAAATTGGCTGGTATCCGCATCCAGCTGATTCTTATAGATGGATCTACCGCTATCCGTGACCTGCTTTGAACCGGTATTCATATGAAGATAACATGTCGCAGTACAGCAGAGAATAGCTGCACCGAGAAATGCCGTGAGGTATTTTTTCTTTGTATCTTTTTTTAAAATCCATACAAGATAGACAAGAATAAGGAAACTACAGATGCCAACGGTCAATTCTGTTTCGTAAGAAGAACGGTTTTTGATCAAAAAGATTCCGGTTGCATCGACAGTTGCAGACTTTGTGATCATATTAGTCAGCAAAAAGAAGAGCAGCATTCCGCCCCAGAAAAGAGTTCCGATGGTAAATGGCTTTGGCTCAAAGGAGTCTACGGCAGAGGCAGTCATGACTGCCATCAGCAGGAGCGGCATAAAAAACCATCTTGTATAATATGTGGCATTGCCTGCGGCAAACAAAGAATTACCAAGCGGAATGACAGCAAGCAAGAGGCAGACAAGACACAATTTTTTGAAAAAATCCCATCCTTTTTTCTGGATAAAATAAGCAATCACACCACAACAGGCAAACAGGGGAAGAAACAGACTGAGAGAAGCAAGGGTGCCTTCCTCTGTACCGAACAATGTCTCACCCTGAATGGTATCCGGTGGCAGGACAAGACTTTTCAACAGAGCAAGATATGTCCTGACATCCGAATAGATAAGGGGATTTCTGTCAAAAATGGTTTCTGACAGGCGGGTGTTTCCTGCTACGGCAAGCAGTGAAGGGAGCAGAAAGAAAGCGGAAAGAAAAACACCAGACAGGAGTTCAGCGATAAAACGAGCCCAAAGAGAGAGTTTTTCCTTCATGTGCCAGGCGGCATCTGTCCCATAACGTATCAGCAGATACAGCAGCAGAAAGAGAACTTCGCCAAAAAAGAAGAAGTAATTGGTAATCGCCATCAGTGCTGTAAGAAGTGAAAACATGCCATAGTTTTTTTTCTGTGCAAGCCGGTCCGCTGCCAGCAGATAAAATGGGAAAAAGGCAACGACTTCGCCAAAATGGTTAAAGACCAGGCTGACCAGGGTAAAGCCGCTAAAACTGTAAAGAAGACCGCTTAGGCAGGCACATCGGGTATCTTTGACAAATTGTCTGCTATAATGATAACCTCCAAGACAGGCAAGGGCAATCTTTATCATCTGCAAAAAAGGAAGAAGATATGGTACCGCCTGTTTTGGAAAAGGCACGGTTATCCAGAAAAAGGGACTTCCCAGCAGATAAAACGAATAGCTGGTATAGATGCTGCTTCCCAGATCCGTGGTCATATCCCAGAAAAAATGTCCATTACGAACCGCTTCATGTATCTTGAGATAAAACGGAATCTGCTGCATATTGTAGTCGCCAAAATAAATAAATAATCCTTTATCACGTATTAGAAATGGCAGAAAACAGATCAATGTCATTGCCATAGCCAGTAAAAATACAGTCCGTCCATTCCATTCTTTTTTCATAGTCTTCCATCCTCTCAATGACAAATTTTGGTAACAAATATATAAATACATTATATAGTATAAAGGAAAGGAAGCCGTTTTTCAATCCAATTTTGCACTCACTTCATAAAAGGGCTTGGAAACGAGTATGAATGTGGGGACCGGATCAGTTTTTTTGCATATTATTGGATTTCGGGAATAAAATTTCCTTAATTACAAGAAAATCAAAAGAAATTTGCAAAAAAGAAAATAAAATGTTCTTGAATAAACAATATTTTTATTGAAATTGTGATACAGTTATGATAGGATGAGAATAAGATTACATTGTAGTAATTCATAAGTGCTGATTGAGGAAACAAATCAGAGGAGGAGAACATATATGAAGGAAGAAGCGACATTTCTGACTGTAAAAAACAAGTCTTCACAGCAGGAATTCAAAATAAATACGGAGGATATTTTGTATGCTATGAAAACAGAAGAAGAAAGTCATGCCAAACCGTGGATTTATATGATAGACGGAAAACAATTTTATTATTCGAATTCTATGGGGGCATTGGAGGAGCAGCTGGGCAAAGCGTTTATTCGTATCAGCCGCCAGTGTATCGTAGCATCCAAAGCCATTCATTCTGTAACGAAGGAATATATTCTTTTAAATACCGGAGAGAAACTTCCCTATAGCAACCGAAATAAAAAAAGAATTATTTGTACACAGCTTGAGAATCAGAAGAAGATATTGCAGAAACTTCGTGCGAGTAAAAAGCCGATGACGTATGAGGATTATGCGGAACATTACCGAAGTTTTGATCATATGCCATTCGCATTCGCGGATATTGAGATGGTATTTGACGATAATGCGGAAGCGGTAGACTGGATTTTCTGTTATGGCAATGAGGCACTTGCCAAAATCGAGAAAACACCGTTAAAAGATTTGATCGGAAGTTCTTTTGGGTCTGTTTTTGCAAACATGGATGCCAAATGGCTCCGGAGTTATGAACAGGTTGTCTTATATGGCAGAACCCTGGAAATCATAGATTACAGTCCTGAAATCGACACGTATCTGCATGTGACATGCTTTCCGACATTTCCGGGACATTGTGGGTGTATCTTAAAGGATATCACGAAAATTGAATATGCCGAGGGTGAAAAAAGCAACGAGAAGGCATTGCGGTTGTATCTGGCAAAGGTTATCAATGCATAATATTTTCTCCTCCTAAAGTGGTAAAACAGGTGGTACTATCCGGGTTGTACCACTTCGGAGAGAAAAATTTATATAGATGAAGTAAAAAAGGTAAATGAATGAATATCGGTTGTTGTCAAACGCCGAAAGAAAAAAAGGAGAAAAGAAATGAAAAAAGAAGTTAAAAAACTGCTTGCATACCTGCTCGCTCTTGCGATTGTACTTACTTCGGTATTTACCGGGCAGATCGTGACAAAGACGGCAGCAAAAGCAGCAATGTTTCATGATGTGACAAAGATCACAGAGATCACGGCAGAGTCAGGGGCGCCTGTCAGTACCACGACAAATGAAGAAGGACAGACCGTCTATACCCTGACAGGTGATGTCACAAATGGATTAAAGATCACTCTGGCAGCGGGAGAAACCGTTATTCTGGATGGAAAAGGCTATTCCATCCATGGTCGGGATGAAATTAGGGATGAATCTGATTCTGCTACGCCTGCGCTTGAGATTGACGGTAGTGGTACATTAATCTTGAAAAATGCCAATTTAACAGGTGGTAACGGAAACGATGATCTGGGGTATGACGGACAAGGTGCCGTGGGTCTTTGCGTCACCTCTCCAAGTGTATCCTTGATCTTACAGCAAACGGTCATGATCACCGGTGGAACGGCGAAGTGCGGAAATACGAGTGGTAACCCATCTGGAAACGGAAGTTCCGGGATAGAGTTTTCCGGTGCCACACTGAAAGTGGATAGTGGAAGTCAGGTTACCATTAAGGGGTCGGATGGATATCAAGGAATAAGTGGGAATGAATATGGCGACGGCAGATTAGAGGGTACTCCGGGAGGCTGTGCACTGAACTTTACCGGTGGCAGCCTGTTGGTGCGTGACGATGCTTGTCTTACTCTTACCGGTGGCAATGGCGGGCAAGGTGCTTCTGGTCCAGAAGGCGTTGGTAATTGGTATCAAATAAACAAAAAAATAGCAAATGGCATCAATGGTGGTGACGGCGGCGATGCACTTTCCTTTACAGGAAGCGTTTATACCGTCTCTTCCTCAGCAAAGGTAACCTATACTCCCGGAACCGGAGGGGACGGTGGTGTGGCAGGTACCTACAAGGATTCTGATGGTACAACACTTTTAGACGGCGAAGTCGGTCAAGCGGGCAATGATGGCAGTCGATTTGCGTACACGAGCGGACTGGTGCCGGATAAGACTCTCTTACAATCCGCTCTTTCAGAGGGCGATGAGGTGGTATCTGTTACGCTGCATTATTCAGATGATACGCAGACCTATTGTGCAAAAAAAGACAGCACGATCAACCCTGCGTATCTTCCGGATACCGAATATTATACGGTAACAAAGTGGTGTACCGATGAGAGTTTACAAACACCGGTTGATATGGGAGAAACGATTACGCTTACTCAAGATACAGATTTTTATGCGGAGTATACAGCTGCCACTTTCAAGGTCAGCTTTTCTACAGGTGAAGATACAATTTCTTTCGAGGATCAGGTAGTAACTTATCCGGCAGCAGTAACCAAACCGGAGGATCCAACGAAAAGGGGATATACCTTTGGAGGCTGGTATACGGATGAAGCCTGTACAAAGGCTTATGACTTTGCCACACCGGTGACAAAAGATATGACGTTATATGCAAAATGGACGATCATCACATATACGGTATCGTTTGATTCACTGGGTGGATCTCCTGTCGATGTGGAAACAGCGGACTATGAAACAGCGGTTACTAAACCGGAGGATCCAATGAAAACGGGATATACCTTTGGAGGCTGGTATACGGACGAAGCCTGTACAAAGGCTTATGATTTTGCCACACCGGTGACCGGAGATAGGATACTTTATGCAAAGTGGAATGAAATTCCCAGACCAACGGGAACACCACAACCAACGAAGGCACCGAAGCCGACGGGAACTCCACAGCCGACGGTAATCCCAACGTCAGGACCAACGGGAACTCCACAACCAACGAAGGCACCGGAACCGACGGTGACTCCAACATCACAGCCAACGGGAACGCCAGAGCCAACGAAAGCACCAGAGCCGACGGTGATCCCAACGTCACAGCCAACTGCAGGTCCACAGCCGGCATCAACGGTAACATTAAATGTCTCATCCATTGTACTGCAGAAAGGAAAAAGCACAACGGCAGTAAAAGCTGCTCTTATTAAGGGCGATTCTATCGAAAAATGGGAGTCTTCCGATACAAAGGTAGCGACCGTAACCAAAAAGGGAAAGATAAAAGCCAAAAAGGCGGGTACGGCTGTCATTACCATTACAACCAAAAGAGGTGCATCGGCTTCGTTGGAGGTAAAAGTTCAGAAGAAAAAAGTTAAGACACAGAAATTGACCTTAACCAATGTCAAAAAACGGAAACTGACATTGAAAAAAGGAAAGACCTTTAAGATAAAGACGGAACTGACACCATTGACTTCGCAGGAGAAGATAACATTCAAATCTTCAGACAAAAAGGTGGCAAAGGTGAGTAAAAATGGAAAGATCAAAGCCTTAAAAGCTGGAAAGACCGTTATCACGGTTAAGAGTGGAACAGAAGTGGTGAAAGTGAAAGTAAAAGTAAAGAAGAAATAAAATGGCAGTGCATTTTATGAATTATCGTATGTCATTGCCGGAACATATCAAAATGGTGGATTTTAATGAACAGGGAAGAGGACAAAAGCCCCCTTCTCTGTTCGACTATAAATATTCGTGTGTCAACGATTATTTTTGAACTTACTCCAATTCTTCCAGTGCCTGTGCCGCTTTTTCCCATTCCTCCATCGCGGTTTCCAGTTCTTCCTCGTATTGTTCCTTCTGCCTTGACAATTCAGTCAATTTGGCAACGTCGGAAGCATACTCCGGAAGGGCAATCTGGGCATCGGTTTCTTCGATGAGTTCTTCCAGTTTTTGGATTTCGTTTTCTGCTTTTTCATACGCAGCTTCAATCTTTCTTTTTTTGGCTTCCCGTTCTTTCTGTTCCTTCCAGTCGAGTTTAGCCGTAGACGGAGCCTCGTTTTTTGGCGTGGCCTCTGTCGTGTTGCCGAGATAGCGGCTTTCGACAAGATCCTTCTTCGCCAGATAATAGTCGTAATTTCCATCGTATGAAAGAATATGTTCGTTGGTCAGATCCAGGATCCGGGTAGCGGTTTTCTGGATAAAATAGCGGTCATGCGATACATATAAGACCGTTCCGGTATAATGATTCAAAGCATCTTCCAGAATCTCTTTGGAGTCGATGTCCAAGTGGTTGGTCGGCTCGTCGAGAAGCAGGAGATTGGCTTTGGAGAGCATAAGTTTTGCCAGGGAGACACGTCCTTTTTCTCCACCGGAAAGAAGTGAAATCTTTTTGTAGACATCATCCCCGGTAAAGAGGAAAGCAGCCAGCACATTGCGGATGCGGGTGTTGTCCAGGTACGGATACTCATCGGAAATTTCCTCAAAGAGGGTCTTCTCGTCATGCAGCACATGGTGTTCCTGGTCGTAATAACCGATTTCCACGTTGGAGCCTAAACGAAAGCTTCCGGCGTCCGCTTCGATAAGCCGGTTGATGATTTTTAAAATCGTGGTTTTGCCGGTGCCGTTGTCCCCGATGATTGCCACATGCTCCCCGCGCTTTAACTGGAAGGAAAGGTGGGAGAAGAGTGTTTGGGAACCGAAAGATTTTTTTAAGTCCTCCACGGTCAGCACATCGTTGCCGCTTAAAACGGCGGGCGTCAGGGTCAGATGCATGTCGGATTTTACTTCCGTGGGTTTGCCCAGCACTTCTATTTTATTTAACATTTTCTCGCGGCTTTCCGCACGCTTGATGGATTTTTCCCGGTTGAAGGAGCGGAGCTTTTCGATAACTTCCTCCTGATGCTTGATTTCCTGCTGCTGGTTCATATAGGCATTCCACTGGGCGATACGGAGCTGTTCCTTTTTAACGGCGTAGTCGGAATAGTTGCCGGCAAATACGGTGGAGCGTCCGTTGTCGATTTCGATGATTTTGGTAGCCAGCCTGTCTAAGAAGAAACGGTCATGGGAAACAATCAAAACCGCACCCTTGTAATTTTTAAGGTAGGTTTCCAGCCAGGCAATGGACTGCATGTCCAGGTGGTTGGTCGGCTCGTCCAAAATAATAAGGTCGGGGGACAAAAGCAGAAGACGTCCCAGTGCCACACGGGTTTTCTGACCGCCGGAAAGAGCGGAGGTCTTTTTGTCAAATTCTTCCTCCGTAAAGCCCAGACCCTTTAAGACCCCGATAAGCTCGCTTTTGTATACATAACCGCCGCTTGCCTCAAATCGGTGGGTGAGCTGGCCGTATTCCTCCATAATCCGGGCAAGGCTTTCCTCGTCCGCATCCTTCATGGATTTTTCGGTTTCCCTTATTTTGTGTTCCAGGGCAATCAAATCCTGCTTTACGGACAAAAGCTCTTCATAGATGGTGTTTTCATCCGAAAGACCGGCGTTCTGGGACAGATATCCCAGACTTTTTCCCTTGCCTAAAATGACCTGACCGTCATCGGCTGTCATTTCGCCCACAATAATTTTAAGGAGAGTGGATTTCCCGGCACCGTTGATGCCGACGATGGCTGCTTTTTCATGGTCCTCTATATGAAAAGAAATTTCCTTTAAGACTTCGTTTCCGACAAATGCTTTCTGTATATTCTGACAGGAAAGTATCATGGCTTGTTCCTCACATTCTGTTTTGCTTTCTATAGTTTACCGTCACGGAAAAATAATGTCAAATTTTTCTGTGCGGGGCGTGTCTGCGTTGACAATTTTTTAACACTCTTATATAATAAATTATAAATTCTTATGGAAAAGCAGGTCATAAAACAGGAGGCGTTAGTGTGGAAGGAAAAGGCATTTCCCAGGCGGTTATCGGGCGTCTGCCCCGTTATTTCCGGTACTTGGGAGATTTAAAGGATGAAGGAGTGGAGCGCATTTCTTCGCAGGAGCTTTCCCGCAGAATGCAGGTAACCGCATCGCAGATACGGCAGGATTTCAACAATTTCGGCGGTTTCGGACAGCAGGGTTACGGCTATAATGTAGATTATCTGTATACGGAAATCGGAAAAATACTGGGACTCGACAAGACCCACAGGCTGATTATCATCGGCGCCGGCAACCTCGGACGGGCTCTCGGCAATTATATGAACTTTGAAAAGAGGGGCTTTATCTTAAAGGGGATATTCGATAAAAATCCGGCTCTCTGGGGAGAAAAGGTCCGGGAAATTACCGTTCAGCCCATGGACAGAATCGAAGCGTTCATGCAGGAAAACGACATTGACATTGCGGTGCTCACCATTCCCAAAAACAGCGCCATTGAAGTGGCGGAGGTGCTGGTGAAATGCGGCATCCGCGCTATTTGGAATTTTGCGCATGTGGATTTACAGGTTCCGCCCGAAATCCAGGTGGAAAACGTTCATCTATCGGACAGCCTGATGAAGCTTTCCTACAATCTGGAGCGGGAAAACCAAAAGAAAGAAGAAGCTGATGCGTAGAGGTAACTTTACCGGAAAGGCATCTGAATGAAGAAGAAAGAGAAAGATTTTTACGAGGCGGTAAACGCCTACAATATCCCGGTGCTGACGCTGGATCACAACTGGCATAAGCTGTTCGGAAACGAAGAAGCCACCCCTGCCATAAAGGCGCTGCAGGAGGAGCTGAACGAGCTCTTAAAGAAGCAGGGCAAAGCGGCGACGGAAGGGAAAAAGACAGCCGCCTTAAAGAAGAAGCTGATGGAAGAAATCATTCCGCTGGCGGATGCGTACAACAAAAAGGAAGATAAGGCGACCGAGAAAAAAATCGAGGAGCACAAGAGGCTCATTGCCGAGTGCAACGAGAAGCTTAAGGACTGCCGGCTGGAGTTAAATGCCCTGCCGGATGAAATAAAGGCGGTCAACAAAAAGCTGATGTTTGCCACCATGGATATCTGTTACCGGCAGCTCAACGCAAATACGGCAAACATTGCGGCGGCGGAGGAATGGATACGGGATACGAGGATAGAATTAAAAAAGCAGCTTATCCGGAAACAGGAAATGGAGCAGAAAAATCAGGAGCTGTATTCCTATATGCATTCCATTTTCGGAGCGGATGTCATCAATCTGTTTGACGGAGAATACGGAAATAAGGAGAGTAAAGAGGACGGTTGAGTACAACAGTCCTTTTTCACATGCTATGGAAAAGAAAAACGAAATCCTGCCTGTCAGCCTTGTAACGGCGGAAGAGATGCGGGCATATGATACTTATACCATACAGAATATCGGCATACACACGGAGGTTTTAATGGAGCGGGCGGCGCTTGCCCTGGCGGACGAATGCATGCTTCTTTTAAAAGATGCCCATAAAAAGCCCCGGGAGGCGAAGGTGCTCTGCGTATGCGGTACGGGCAATAACGGCGGCGACGGGCTTGCCTGTGCAAGACTTCTTGCGGACAGGGGCGTGGAGACAGAAGTTCTGCTTGTGGGAAAGAAAGAAAAGTTAAGCGAAGCTGCCGCTTACGAATACCGGATTTTACAGGCTTACGGCATCACGGTGGTAAGCTTTGGAGAGGACGGCTTCCCTGCAAAAGAGTATTCCGTTATCGTGGATGCCCTGTTTGGTACCGGGCTTTCCCGTGAGATAACCGGGGACTATAAACAGGTGATTGAAACCATAAATGACCTTCCGGGAAAGGTGGTGGCGGCGGATATTCCTTCCGGCATCGATTCGGACACGGGCAAAATCCGGGGGACGGCAATCATGGCGGACAGAACCGTTACCTTCGGCTTTGCCAAAAGAGGACTGTATCGCTATCCGGGCGCTTCCTATGCCGGTAAAGTAAGGACTGCGGACATCGGTATTACGGAAAAAAGCTTTTCTGTAGGAGAACCCGGCATGTATACCCTGACGGGGGACGGTCTTTCCCTCTTTCAAAACCGCAGACCGGACGGCAACAAGGGTACCTTCGGGAAAATCCTGATTGCCGCCGGCAGCCAAAATATGGCGGGAGC
>DJEU01000024.1:0-864 GCA_002431395.1 Lachnoclostridium sp. UBA5890 | reverse complement strand
GCTATCCTCTGTGCGAAAAGCGCTTACCGGGCGGGAGCCGGCATGGTGAAAGTGGTCATTCCCGAAAGCATCCGGGAGGCAGTGCTGTACAGTCTGCCGGAAGCCATGATTTTTTCCTATGAAAAAGAAGACGGACTTTCCGAGACAGAACGAGAAGAACTGAAGAAAAGCATGGACTGGGCGGATGTGCTCCTGGCAGGTCCCGGACTGGGCGCGGGAGAAGCGGCGCGGATGCTTACGGAACTGTTTTTACAGAACCGGGAGAAAAAGCTGCTTCTGGATGCGGACGCCCTGAATGCGTTAAGCAGGGAGGAAGCACTTTATAAACTGGCGGCGTTAAGAGGCGGCAATCTGGTGCTTACGCCCCATATGGGAGAGCTTGCGAGACTCCTCCATGTTCCGGTTTCCGAGGTGAAGGAGGATGAGCTTGCCGCTACAAAGAAACTGCAGGCGGACATTCATGCGGTAATCGTCGGAAAAAGCGCCAGAACCTATGTCTGTGACGGCAGCCATAAAATATTTTTAAACACGGCGGGCAACGATAGGATGGCAACCGCGGGAAGCGGGGATGTGTTATCCGGCATGACGGGCGCCATGCTGGCAGGCGGACTTTCCCCCTACGAAGCGGCGGTGGCGGGCGTATACCTGCATGCCTGTGCGGGAGATGCCGCGGCGAAAAGGGAAAAAGGGATGGGGCTGTGCGCCACGGACTTTTTACGGGAATAGAAAACGGAAATGGTATACCTTCAGATAAACTGGAAATACTAATACCAGATTTAGAAGAAGGGATGTTTTTTATGAGAAGAGGAGATATTTATTATGCGGATTTACGACCGGTTATCGGTTCCGAGCAGGGCGGTATCC
>DJEU01000007.1:42545-134637 GCA_002431395.1 Lachnoclostridium sp. UBA5890 | reverse complement strand
CTACTATGGGCTCGGCTGACTTCTCACAGTTCGTTGTTACTGGGCTATTGAAACCTCTGTGAGACCTCCACGCTTAAGGTGCACGCTCTTTCTCTCCATATATCCGCCACATTTACTCTGCTACTACAAAAGTGATAGTTATTAGACTTCGTTGCTTTTAGCCAACTTATCTCTCATAGCCTAGCCTTATATGTGATTTCTGTCCGTCGGACCAAAGATTTGCTTACAGCTTCCTTCAGATTCCATCTCACGATGGACACCCTTGCTGTTCAGCTATACACTTCCCACTATCTGGGCGTGTTCGGGACTTTCACCCGTTAGAGCGCGCCCATGGCGCGCAAACTAAAAAGGACCAGCACCTTCCGGCACTGGTCCTCTCCTCCTACTTTTAATCATAAGCATTTCAGCAATTTCTTCAAGCCGACCTTGCCGACCTTGCCATTTCTCGTCCATTTATTGGACTTCCGGAACGCATTGACCGCTTTCGTGGTAGCGCTGCCCCACTTTCCATCGATGGCTCCATTGTAGAATCCCTTGGTTTTAAGGGCCTTCTGGATGGACTTTGTGACGTATGTAGTATTGTGGCTTTGATCAAATACCGATTTAAAATCTCCTTTAACCTGATAGTGCGGACTATCAGGAGACTTTGCCCAGTTGGCGCCCGGCTCGAATCCATACTTCTCCATCACCGCAATGATAATCTGCGTATCTTTATCCGCAGAATTCCAGATGGCTTCCCCTTTACGGACCGGAACTACATCCACCGCCTTTTTCAAGCAATGAATACTATTAAGTGTCCAAGTGATCTGCACCATGCCGGGACGCGCATACGCCGCCGGTACTCCTGCCGCAAGACATTGTGTCCGCGTGCGTCCCTGTCCGTAGAGATAGTTCTGTCTCTCTCTTGTTCGATAAGTCTCGATCACAAGTGGATTGACACCTTTTGCCTTGATCTCCGCCAGCGCCGCCGCAAGCATGATCTGAACCAGCTTATTCAATTTTTTTGTGTTTCTGCACTGATCTGTTACATTACTCATTTCTTTCTTCCTCCTTAGGTTCTGCAATTTCTGTAGCTTGATTGATTAACTTCTCTGTGACAGCAAGCCCTTTGATAAGGACAGTCGGTACATTATAGCCAAGTTCCACAAGATTTTCAATGATACTCCGGACTTCGTTGACCATCAGGCATGCCAGCGTAAACCAGCCAATCAAATTCAAAAATGCCAGGTCCACATGCAGGACATCTTGTCCAAGTCGCACAAAAACTGTGGATATGATAAATGCTACTGCTATCAGTACCCAATATCCCAGTTTCTTTAGGATGCCTTTAAGACCGATCGCGCTGGATTCTTTCCTTGCACATCGGGACTTGTACCAACCGGTCAGCCAGTCAAAAACGTTCAGCACAAGGTACGCGGCAAAAATGTACCAATAGATTCCAAATACTGCGGTAAGCAATGTAACCACCGCTCCTGCAGCCATGTTGTAAGTGTCATAAATTGTTCTCATTGTTTTCTTTCCTTTCTGCCTCGCGGGCGCAACTAAAAAAAGAGCTATTCGCTCTCCGTTTCTTGTTCTTCTTTATAAGAGATATTAATGGCATCCAGTTCTTCTAAAGTATTGCAATCCTTAATACGTTCTTCAAATTCTTGCTGCTTGATCGTAAACGGCTGAACGTACGCATAGATTGCTATGCTCACCTGCTCCAGTTCATCCAGCGTGTAGCACTCTGCCTTTCCGCCACGCGTATTCCACATAGCATCAAAATCTATGTCATTTGATTCACAGTACTGCTTTCGCTGAATGAGCGCCGCCAGCAGATTTTGTTTTTCCTTTGTGACAGAATACTGTTGAAGAACTCCTTTCACGTTGACCTCCACATAAGAGTCAGCCAGGAACTTCTCCAATTCATCATGCGTAAGTTGAATTTTTTCCTCTTTTTTCCTTGTCAGGATTTTCTCCGGATTTACACCCTCGTCAAGTTCTTCGCATTGACGCAACGCATTCTCTTCGTATGTCAGTGTTGGATCCGGGATGTAAGGCTCATGTTGACAGATCCACTTTACGCCATCCAGGTAGATGTCGTATCCATCCTCCGTTATTTCATAGGACAATTGGTTGCTAAATTTTTTCATCTTAAATCTCCTTTCTGATTTTTTAGTACAAATTTTCTAGGCAAAATTCTGTATGAATATTGGTGGCTTTTTTTTCATGACCTGAACTTCCTGAACCAATATAAAACACTTCGTCGCCAAAGCAATCACAACAAGCGTTATACCCATAGTGATCAACAATGAATTTTGTGAAAGTTTTGGTGTCAATATTAAAAACATACAACGTGTTCGCTTTATTTAGCGCTGTTATATAAATCAAGTTGCCAACTTTTACTGCGGTGCCCCATGATAATCCTGGAGACACAACATCCTCGATAGTTTTAAAAGCTCCTACATGGAAGATTTTAATTTTAGCGGATTTAGCACAGATGAGATAAACTTTATCGCCTACAGTGATCGAAGCTGTTATAGCGCCATATATATCTGCCGCATCCGCGTCTGTTAAGTTCGCGCCCTGGGTAAAGGTATTGGTTATAAGGCTGTAATAATAGTAGTTATTTTTATAACTGATGTATTGTGACGACAAAAGCCTGATAGCGCCACCCTGCATAAAAGCAGATGCTCCCTGCGCCGCAAGCGGAATACTGACGTTTCTATCCGTCCAGGTATTCCAGGAAATGTTGTACTGGTATAAATGAATTGATACGCCTGTCCAATTGCCAAAGTACAGAATTGAGTCACCAACTAATACAGCATTATTCTGCCATTGATGCTCGACTGGAGACGAGGCCAGTTTAGCCCACGTATTACTGACAATGTCATAGCAGTACATAGACTTGAAGTCTCCGCCTCCTGCACAGCTTCCATGAACATAAATTCGTTTGCCATGACAAACAGCGGTTGCTCCGTTAAAGTTCACCGGTGCATTTGCCAAAGTGCGGAAAGTGTTTTTATGTTTTGCTGCAAATTTAGCTGGTGTTGGAAAAATCTTTTTTACATTCGCCGCCATTGTGGCAAAGGTGGCATCTGGCGCGGTACTGACACCCATATCAGTGATGGCAGATGCTATAGTACCTTTTCCATCACTGACATTTTTTTTTACGTCATCTACAGCTTGTGATAACGCAGTAATAGCCTTGTTACTTTTTTTCATCTGTGTATCAATGATGTCCATATTGTCATTCTGATCATTAACGCTATAGAAATCATTTTCTTCCGGCTTTTTCAGTGCATAGTTTACTGTTGTCTTCATTACATTACCTCCTCTCGTAACTGCTTATGCGTATATGTGTTTAATTGCTTGTTTGTAAATTCAGCCAACATTGCATACGTATTATATTTCAAATCTATATCCATTATCATATTTGCTGGTATTACTCTCTTCATAAGTTCCTGTGTATCACTTAACATGTTTTTACTGGTTAATTCGATTTTGCAAGTTATTTTATACTTATCAGGCTCTATACTAAGTTCGTATCTTTCCTTGCCGCAGATAGAATCCAGCATCTGTTCCAATTTTTTCACCGTGAACGGCCGCTGCTCCACAACACGGCTTTTAATGTTGTTCCGCCGCTCCGCCAAAGAATATGAATCTTTTGGTTTGATGTGCAGCATTGTTTCCCATCGATCACAGCCATGCGAATCTAACGTATCCAAAAAATTGTTGTCCCAAATACTTTCACAACTTTTCCAGAGTTTTTCTGCCTGATCCTGCTCTGCCCTTGCCAGTTTTTTCATTTCATTAAAATCTCGCAGCCACTCAGGCAGGTAGTTTATCAATTGCCTATCCACTTATATCACCAACTTTCGGTATTTTATAGGTATCTACCGTAAAATTACCGGCAGTTCCATTTAACATTACGCTTGATACATCACTAATTCCATTGATAGGTAAAAGAATGCTTTCAATGCGCCCCACTCGAATAATGGTCTCTGTATCATCTTCCCATGTCTTTCGTAGCTCTAAAAAATAGTTCTCGACTGCAGAAGAAACACTATCCTTGACATCTTCCCAGGCATATCCACTTTGGTACACTAAGCCGCAGGAGATATTTACCGTCTGCTCTGCTGCTGCCTCGACGGTAACTACATGACCGATCGGCGCCAAGCCAACTCCTGTTCCGTCCTGTGTCGGATCAAATGCTTCCTGCAGTTCTGTTACCACAACAGCAGATGGCACATTGTGATCTGCTCCTGTAATCACTAATTTAACGGTTCCGCCACCGTTCCAAACAGGAATTACCTTGCAACCACCGACGGCTTGAAAGCTGTCTGCTTTTTCCTGGTATTCTTTTCGATTACCGCCAAACGCCACTTCATTGAAAGAGTCAAAATATCGCTCTCGAAGAGCTTCCTCATCCTCATCATCTGTCCCCGATACAAGGATTGAATCAAATGTCACCTCTTCGATATCGCCATCCCCATCCATTGGTATGATTTCATCCTTAACCTCATTGCCTTCTGTTCCTGCTTCGGAGCATGTTATTGCATAATAGCCATCGGATAACTTTTCAGTAACAGTATAATTATGCTCACCGATGTTGAACTCACTACCAATAGGAATCTCTAAATCATCCGGTACGATCTTGATTTTTAAAACAGCGGACGTTCCTTCTTTTACAAAAATTCCACGTTCTGCTGCCCTTTTTATCAAATAGTAATAAGATGCCGTATCCGCAAAGCACTCGTCCTCGATTAAACTCATATCCGCATATACCTGTTCAAGTTCTGCCGCCATTGGGCCGATTGCATCATAAATAATAGATCCCGGACGTGTGTCTTTCTCCGGATCCGCTTGATCCAACATTTCATCCATTATTACGTCCTGTGTTTTATCGTCAAACATTTAACTCAACTCCTTCCATGGATAGCGATTCTCCATCTGCACATGTAACGACAATGTCAAAAGCTGCTTTTCGGCCATTGATCTTCTGTTCCGTAAAATCAACCGTTTCAAAGCGTTCGTCTGTCAATATCGCTTCCCGGATCCGTGCCTTAACTTCACTTACCGCATATGTCATCGGCTTTCCTATCAGATCTTCATAAATACGGCCATAATCCTCTTCACTATAAATCTGATATACTCCATATTCCGTAAGAAGAATCTTCATAACAGCCTGTTTTCTCGCTTCCATATCATCTATATATCCACCAATTGTCTTGGCTTCAAAATTGAGACGATATGTTTTTTCCGGAATACTCTCTTCTTGCAAATCCTCTTCCATTTCCTCTTCCGGATCATAATATTCTGTATCTGGTAACATTGTCACACCACCTTATCAATCAAAAGGTACGACTGTCCACCATATGCCCTTATAAGTGCCACTTTATCGCCTTTTTTTAATTTTGCATCTTTCGCTGTCTGTGTCATCGTGAAGAATTCCTTGTCTATAAATAGCTTCTGATTTATTTTGATTTTTAATGGAGAGGCTGCCACAACACTCCCCACAATAAACGTGCTTAACTGCTTCTGTTCTACTGCTGCAACAGCCAGTCGTTTAATCAGCGTATTCAAACTATCATTGGCCATCAAAACCACCTCCACTCAATTCCAGATCCATAATGTGCTGACCGTTATTAAATTTGTGCGTAACTTTATCCACCAAAAGATACGATGATACCTTCTGATCATACAATTTCATGATCACCGGCACCAAGCACCCGGCTCTTACCTTAATCGAACCACACGCTCCGGATATAGACAGTGTTCTGGATGCTTTATTATACATCTGTAAAAGCACTTTTCCTTTTAACTTTCCAAGTTTTGGGCTGTCAATCTTTTCGTAGTATTGCAATACGCCATATTTATTGATCAACTTCGTGCTTTTACTTATGTACACATCCAATTTCCCGGTCTTTTTGTTCTCGTACGCAAGTTTTACCTGACTATAAACATCTTTATCAATGCTTATCGAGTAATCGTAACTTTGCCCCGTCTCTTCATCAATCAAAATGTTTACTTTCCATGGTTGTCTAAGCATCAATTTTCCATAATTATCATACAACGTATAAATTTTTCCCGTCGCCCACGTTGTATCATCCAATGAGTTTTGTACAATATCAAAGAGTGTCTGGTCTGTGTCAATCCGTGAAATCAATACTTTGGTATTGGCTATTGTACCCGTTTTCAGCTTAAAGTCCCTTGCTATCATCCTGAGCAATTTTGTAGCTGTTTTCTTCTTGTACAGATAGGAATCTTTGTTCTTAAAGTATCTCAGCTGATCATAAACCGTTACCTCCACCATTCCATCTGCATTTGGTTTGACTATAAAAACGAACCCTGCAAAAAATGGTTTAGCGTTGATTTTTAACGTGACCATATCACCACAGGATATTTTATTGGTATAAGTCGTAAATGTCAGCTTTCCCGGAGTATTTTTTCTTTGCCACGTTACAGTCATTCCATCTTTTGCCGGCAAATCATAATACTTTTTCTTATGATACACCAGTAGGTCTATGTTCACTTTATTGTGTGGATTTACGGACTTTATCTCAAAACATTCTACCTTTTCCGAGGTCTTTGACTCTTTCTTTGTTTTGTTGAGGTATTCTTTTAAAGCCTTTAATTCCTTTTTTCCTTTTCCGCTCTGATTCTCCGTTTTCTCATTGGACAAACCACTCGAGGATTCTATGTAATCGCTGACTATTCCATATCCGGTCAACGTCGGCTCTGTCAGATCATACACGCGTCTCTTCACCATGTTAGAACTATTTCCTTCGATGGTATGCAGTTTCGTTCCACTTACCGTCTCCACGATGCCAACATGAGAACGCCCGGTTTTGAAATACACCAGATCATTTCGCTTTGGTGTATATTCCCCTTTTGCTTTAAACCGTTTCTTTTTCTTAAACCAATTCATGCCGGCATCCGTACTTGCTGTCTTTGGAACGATATCGGTTCCGACTCCTGCTTTGTTAGCGCACCATGACACGAATGAATGACACCATGCTGCCCCATTTGCCCCTGTGTATTGTCCATACTTTGTACGGTTCCCTGCACTTTCTTTCGTTCCAACTTCTCCGGAAGCTATATCAATGATGTCTGCCATGCCTGTCACCTCCGAGTAACCATTTCACTTAGCATATTCTCATACAGTCCCGGTACCGATATCCGGATACCCGCCGGAAGTGATGTTGTATATAACCTTTTGGTAAACTTTCCGGCAAACTTTATTTTTAAAACCCTTGCAAATTTCTTTTTGTTCTTTTTGTAGAGCACCTCTGCATTATTCTGTGAATTGACACCGTACACTTTTTTACCGATCATCCGCAAGGTATCTCCTTTTTTTGTCGTGTAAGATTTTACAATCTTTCGTTTTGTCGTGTCCACATTGTAGCGGCGCATCTTTCCGTTTCGTACTTTTACTTTCTTCGTGCCAAACTTCTTATATTGCTTTAATTCAATCGACACTTTGATGTCCAGCATTTCTTCCGCATCATCTTCATACTCATAGGATTCTAACGTAACATCCACATTTGTGTCCCAGGTTGGATTACCGGCATAATCCTTCCGGATTACTTTGAATTTGAAAGGCTTTTTCTTTTTCTTAAAACTTTCCAATACGGAAAGATAATAATCAGGGGCTTGAAATCCGTTAGTATAAACCGCCCAAGGATAGGATACTGCCGGAATCATTAATTCAAAACTATATCCGGTTAATTTCATGCCTTTGATCTGATTTACTTCGGATTCATTGATTAAATTAAATGTTGTGTTATTTCCGGCTACCGATGTTTTGATATTTTCCGGTGCTACCGGGAACATAACATCGCCGAACCATATTTCATACATCAATGAGCCCCCTCTCCAGAAGAATCAAACTCTTCCTGTATTCTGCTCTTCAATCGATTTACTACACCATCAATATCCTGATCACTGCTAATAGTATTTTGATTGTGCATTTCTACTCGAACCGTCGTCGATGTATACCGATTGATGCTCTTTTCCGTGGCAAAGTCACGTAAATACTTGATATTTTCCGCAGTGACCGCAAGGGACTTTGACATCTTATCCGTATTTTTAGCCGTCGCCGCTGCATTGGATCCCAACTTACCTTTTTCCAGCTTGCTCGTAAAATCCTTTGCTTTATCTACATTTTGATCTTTCGTAAAATCAAAATTAGTAAAATCATCAAGCGTTCCTTTTACTTTGTTCGATAATCCCTCGCCAAACTTATATCCGGAATTATACGAATCAAGCACAAAGTCCGACGAAAACACATCATCTGTTTCAAAGGTAAGCATACCGTTGGTAAACTCTTCCCCGATATCCTTGTATTCCTTTTTCCCAGCCTGCGCCTCGTACTGTCTTGCCGCATAATCTCCGGCCGCATTTTGAAGCCCAGAAGTATCAATGCTGACAAAAGGGATCTTATTTATGGTATCGCAGATTCCAAGTATAACATCTACAATCGTCCCAAGCAGTCCATACCAGAACTCCTGCAATTCAGCGCCCAGGTTGTAAAATACGGTTCCAATATTCTGTCCCATTGCAACTACCGCATTCTTTATAGCCATAAAAACGTTAGCTATTCCTAGACCTACATTTTTTATAAACTGAATCGCAATATTAAAAGTACCGCAAATAGCTCCGACTGTACTGATATGCGTACCCTGCAGTTTATTGTACATTCCAATCACAAGATTCAATGCAACTGCTACCGCGATAATTCCAACCACAATCCAAGTTATCGGACATGCCAGCATGGCTGAATTATATGACGTTTGCGCCGCTACTGCTCCAAATGTTTGCCCTGTGCTAAAAGCTATCGCTGCCGCATGGATTCCCTCCGCTGCACTTTGCACAGCTGTTATCCCGGCTGATATTAATTTAACCGCATTATATGCAATAAGCAGTGTTATCACTCCTGTAAGAATCGGGGCGATCAGCGACCAATTGTCCTTCACAAAGGCTCCAGCTTTCCCTAACGTGGTTCCTACCTTTACCGCCATATCAATCACCCGGTTGATCACACCACCGGCTGAACTCATAACACTTTCCACTTTCTGGCCAAAGCCGGAAACCATTTCCATCAAACTTGGCATACCATGTGCCGCCAGGGAAGCATCGACACTCTGCAATATACTTACCCAGCCGCGGTTAAATGCTGCGTGCATGTTGGAAAACGTGGTAGCCCATGTTCCCCCCGCGTCCTTTGCTGCTCCGTGAGACACACCTTTGTCCAAAGCCTCACTTACCGTTTGAATAAAATCAACTGAGCTAATTTTTCCATCTGAAAGGTCTTTCTTAACATCACTTGTCGAACGTCCTACGGCTTTGGCATACATTTCTGCCGCACCGATTCCTGCATCAAATAATCGATCCAGCTGATCCGCTTCCACTGTACCTTTCGAGTACATCTTTCCGACCGCATCTACTACATTCTGCATCTGCTCATTGGTTCCTTCGCCGTAAAAAGATACCGCGTCAGACCAAATCCTCACCTGATCGGCAGCATTTCCAATATCCATCCCTCTCGTCATAAAGCCTTGCGTTGATTTTGCTGCAACATCAAGTCCATATGCTGTTCCAAGTGTGTTATCTTTCAATTCCTGCAGTGCGGCATTCGCCATTTGTGTATCTCCAGTCATAATGGATGCTGTTTTTGAGAATCTCGACATCGTGTCCATACGGTTAAAAGCACCGCTCATGTCCCCAATTCCCAAACGTCCAATTGTGTTTTTGATCAAGCCAACCGCTGAATTAGCTACGATAATTGCTTTCTGCCAACTGGAAAAACCCGTTTTTACGCGTTGAACCGGTTGCTCTGTTTCCGCTACCGTGTTCTCCAGCCGCTCCATACTGATTCTTGCCTGTTCCACCTGGTCTCTTGCCTGACTAAGCGCCGACATATCCACTGACATATTCATACTCATGGCAGCCTGCATCTGATCCATTGCATTGATTGTATTGTCTACTGCGCTGATTACTTTATTCAAGACGGGTGTAAATTTGTCTTGAAGTTGAATCGCAGAATATATCGTAGCCATAGGTTCACCTCTTTTTCATCTTAGCCTCTGCTTTTTTCTGCTCTTCCCGTTCTTTTTCTACACGAATATCAATCGCCGCAATTACAAAGGCTTTTTCATTTTCATCCAAATTTACAAAGTAAGAAGGAGACCAGTGGAATTTATGCAAGCAGTAAAATGCATAGTTGGATTCCGGATCTCCTTCATTGATTAGTTTTTTGCCTTATCCACCTTTTCCTGTGTGGACTCGAACCCAAGAAATTCCTGAATCCATGCACAAAGGTCAATATATTCTCCCGGCTCATCTACCAGACAATAGAGCAGATCTTCCGGAGTTTTGACACCGTAGGAGTCCTGCAATGCCGCATCATTCAAATTAGGGAACACTGCTGCCTTACAGATCAACTGTTCCACATACTTATCGGTATCCAGTTTTGGACGATATACATTCGGCTTTCCTTTGACAGGCATTTCTACCGTGCATTTTTCTCGGATTCTCATGCTTTCTTTTGATGTAACATGGCGAAATTCCCACGGTACCGGTACACCTTTCTCGTCGCAAATGGATGTTGTCGCCACATGCTTTTCGTTTTCTTTTACTTTCTTATTTCCTTTTAAAAACAAACTTAAATTACTCATAAGATCTCCTTTCATGATCAAGGCGCATATACTTTTTGATATGCGCCTCTTTCAAATTATTCATTAATCCAACATGCCATCAAGCAGCGTAAATTTGCGTGGAATCTTGAAATCTTCAAATGTACCGCTGACATCTTCATCCAACGAATCCTCTGACGTCGCGTCAAATTTCGCAAGAATTCCCTCATCCAAATTGCAGCCGATCAGATCTACTTCCTGCATTTCTGCGTCCGAAGTCGGATCATAATTCAAAATCTGCGTCTCAAAATACGCATCTTCCCCGGTATCTTTAAACTGCTCCATCAATTCCCGCATCACGGATGTATTGTAATGCATGGTCGCTGAAAATGTACCTTCCCAGCCTGTTGCTTTGTTTCCGCTACCGGTTTTTCCAAGAATGGCCACTTTCTTTTTGTTTTTCTTAAATTTCGCTTCAAACTTTGTCATCGACATAAAGTTGTAGCGATTACCGTTCAGCGTAATAAAACACTGTGCTAACTTTGCCGAGATAGAATCTTTTGCCAGCATCTTCGTATTGTTTGTAAGCTGTTCAATTTCCTGCTGTGTCATATCATCTCACTCCTCTCTACTGTACGACAACCGTCATATACAGCTGCTCCATTGCATTAACAACAGTTACTACGTCGCTTACCACGACGGACTTTTTCGTCTCACCGGGTTCCACCGTGACATTTTCACCGGAAAAGCCTTCGATCGCTCCAATGTCCTGTAATTTCTCATGATGCTGTACAATGTCAAGCCAAAGTGCATTACGCCCCAGCATATCATTCGCAATCTTTCCGATATACTTTGATTTAAAAATTGCCGCGATATCGTTGGCAATCTGATCCATTACACGGATTGACTGGTTGGACTGGAACACTTCCCCTTTCTCTTCCGTCAATGTTACTAACGAATTAATATCCGTCAGCACACAGACATCATCACCTACTTTATGAAGAACAAATTCTCCGGCTTTGATTGCATTTTCGAGCTGTGTCTGTGTGTATGCTGTCTGCACCTCTGCCTCTCCATCATACTTTTTATTGGTGCAGGACTTGTTTACCGCACAACCGCCTTCGGCTCCAAGTACCCATGGAATAATTTCTTTGGCATTTTTTACATTGATAACGCCTTCATAATCCGCTGCATAATTATATACAACGCACTGAAATTTTGCGCCAACCTCTTCCCGCATTCGCTTCGTAAATGCTGCATACAGTTTTGCAGTAACCGCATCCGATGCCATGCATCCAATCGCATTAAACGCATAAGGTTCAATCTCTGCCAAATATGCAGAATGCTCTGTACCCGTAACGGTTTTATTTGTTCCACCGGTTAATGCCGTCGCTGCTGTGGCGCTCAATACAGCATCCGATTTAAAGCTAACAAAATCATTGTCTTTCAGTTCACTCGCGGCCGTAACCGTCTGTGTATCAACCACCGATGTACCCAGAATCGTAGATACATCGTATTTGCTCGGTTCATCCACATTTGCCTGAATCATGATCTTAATATCATTTCCTCGGGTACCGGCACACTTCGCCGTTGCAAAATCATTAGCAGCTTTATCTCCTCCGGCATTCAAGCGGTACAGGTACAGTTTGGTAGCATTGCAAAAGATATCCCGGAGTGGTGCCAGTTCATTACTGTCATACGGATACCCAAATGTCTTCAATGCCTCTTTCTGCAACGTATCACTTGTTACTTCGATCACTCTCTCAGCTCCCCAATTCAATTCCATAGCTATTGTCACCACACCTCGATCGCTCAATGCCGATGTAGCTCTTGTCCTGGAAATAAAATTGATATATGCCCCCGGGAGCACTTTGTTCTGCGTAATAAAACTTCCGCCTCCAAGCGCCATTTAGACCACCTTGCCTTTCTTGTAATTCTCAATCATCGCTTCTACTTCTGTGAGAGCATACTGTTTTTCATCTTCCAACAGCGCACTCACCAAATCCTTATCCGACTCAAACCGCTTTGCTGCCACCAGCTGCGCTTTGGTAAACGTCTGTGTCGGACTTTTTGCCTTACTGTCTGCCACTTGCCAACCCACCTTTCATTTTAAGTTCTTCCATTTTCTGCTCTTTGTCTGTTTTTCGGTATACATAAAAATCATAATTGACAAACACCGTCAAAAAATCATTCGTATATTCTGCCGAAAACTGTGTTCCTTCAACCAATCCTTCTTTTTCTACCTCGATATATTCCAGTGCCATTACCAAGGCATCACGGATCGTATTGCATTCCCTTTTTGGCTCATCTGAGCACGGAAAGTATTGGATACAAAACTTATTTGTAAGTTTATACCGGTTTCCAAGCACCCTCTTATCATCAGGAGATACACAGGAAACAAAAAAGCAGGGTTCTTTCATCTCCTGCTCTTTGTTCTCTGTGTAAATATGATATTCTTTGCCAAATTGATAATGGATTGCTCTGGTGATACCATCCACAAGTTTATTTACCATTGAAAACCTCCATAAGCCATTCCTCTACTTTCTTTTCAACAAACCGTGGTGCCATCTTCCGGATTTCCTCTTCGGACTTTGTCAGCATAAGTACACCCGGAACATAGGATCGTTTTAATTGCTTATTGATTGCCGGTACATATCTGCCCGGCTGCTGCCGGTGTCCATATTCTACATAGGATGCATAAAACATCGAGTTTTGAATCGTGATTGTATACACGCCTCCGTTTCCTCGGACTTCCAATGTATTATCCGTGAGCCATGCTCGGCGCAGTTCTCCTCCAAGTTTTCCGGATTCCTCTAGAAACTTTCCGTCTCCGGTATCAACAAATTCATACGTGTCACTATAGTCTCCGACTGGAGTTCTTTTAACAACCTTTCGCAATAGCCGTGCCGCCAGTTCCTTTGCCAGTCCTTTACAAAATTCATCTGACACTCGCGCTTTTTCCAAAGATTGTCTCAGCTTTTTAAATCCGCTGGTATCAATTCCTGTTCCCATTAGGACCACCTCTCAAACGGTTTTAGCATAATTTCCTGATGCGTCACATATACTGCCGGGATTCCGGATCTTGCATATATGTCCTCTCTGCCATTATGCTTCACCACGATCTTGCTTCCTTCTTTGACTACAATATCCGGACGCAAAAACAACTTCGTGTCCTGCACCACCTTTTGCGCCGGGTTTGCCTCCTCATCAGCTTTTAACGTCTCAAAAGACAGCCTGCAAGGTTCCTCTTTGATCACCTCAACCTCTTTATCCTTATGGACTTTGCGGGTCTCGTCAAACACTTCCTGCTTTTCAATCACCGAACATTTGTCCTCGTAAAGATGTTCTACCATTCTTTGATGTATCTTCCTTGCTTTGTCCAATGCTTTCATCGAAACACCACCTTACGGTATCGTCTTAACTGGCTTTCATAGTTCTTCAAGACAGACTGTGTGTATTCGGTAGATGCCTGCTTGCTAAATCCGGTAGCCGTATCACCTTCTGTCAATGAAGTTACCATCAGCGCCTCATCTTCCTCGCCTACATTTTCATTGCGGTACAGATCCATAGCCATGCGGTACGCCGTATGGGTCAGACCAGCAGGCACTTCCTTGACGTTGCAGTAATTCCGGATTGATTCTTCCACATCTTCCATAACAAACTCCAGAGCATCGTCTTTATCCGTGCCCCGGAGTCCAAGAACCTTTTTGAGTTTTGCCAGATTCAATACATCCATCTGACCACATCCTATCCAAGTTTGTGCTTGAATGCGACAATGCGGATCTGCTTGCTTTCATAAACCGGCTTCCAGTTTACCGGATCGGACAACTCAGTACGAGATGGTCCTTCCGGTTTTGCCACATTTTCATTTGTGAACGCAATGCCACGTGGATGAAGAATGTTCGTACGGCGGTTAATAATATAATCCACTCCGGATCCTTTTCTCTTATCGCGATCCACTTCTGTCGGCACAAATCCTTCCGGATTACCATTTCCAAGGGCAATCGCACCCGCTCCAAACAGATACGTAGTATAAATCCCTTTTTTAGTATCTACCGGGCAACCGTCGTCAACGATCACTCGTTTTCCCTGATAAGTACCAAAAGCCACATCATTAGACGGCTGTACGGTCTCAATCAGATTCGCCTTTTTCAACGATGCCTCTGTCGCACTATGCATCGCTACTCCGGTAAGCTGTGTCTTTGCATCTCCTAAGAGCTGTTCGGCATCGATAAAAGCGGATCCGCTCCAGTTTGCTGCTGCCCCGCTTTTTCCGGAAATATCAAGGATATTCGATTCCAGTCTCGTCTCCGCTGCTTTCGGACTGTCTCCCTTTACTTCCGGAATGGTTCCAAACACTCCGGTAAGGATAGCAATCACTTCTTTCTGCATATCACGCGCCCAGAACTGTGCTACCAGTTCTCCGATCACTTTGGATGGATCTTTTCCTGACAATGCCGCGGACAGATCGGTAGCACTCCACATTTTAGCACGGCGGATAATCGCTGCTACATCCTTTTTCGATGTGATCTTTGCATCATTTAAGTCTACTCCCTCGATGATCTGTTCGGATTCACCGGTAAGATCCTGATAAAATGGCATATTGACCACCGGTGCCGGCTGGCTTGCCAATTTATCAAATTCGAGGTCATTGACAATGATCCCACTATTCAACAGAGCACATTGCTCCATTGTTCTTTTTACTACGTACGGATTAAAGATTTCCGGTACGATCACGTCTGCTAATGTTGTTCCCATTTAATTCACCTGTTCCTTTCTTATAATTCTACTCCGGCGGCCGCGGCTAACGCACGTGCCTGTTCCGGGTTCTCGCGAAACATCTCACTTTGTTTCGTCATGTCGAATGTTTCCTTGGCAAATGGATTACTTGCCCCACCGCCTTCACCACCCTTTGGATGATAGGGTGGCTTTGTATCCTGTTTAAAAAGATGCACCATCGTGGAATCCTCTTTGTATGGCTTAACAACATCACTCACCCCGACCGGCTTATTTTCCTTGTCGAACGTAAATTTATCAAGGCCGCCTGCCTTATAGATGAGATAATCCGGATCCAACACGCCCTCGCTGGTAAGTTTCTCCTTCAAAGCATTTGTACGAATAATAGTTTCATTCGCTTTCTGCTGCTTTTTCAAATCTTCCTGCAGATCAGCAATTGTTTTCTGCAAGCCCTCATTGTCAGCATTATTCTTTTTCAGGTCTGCAATGGTTTTGTTCAGCGTAGTAATCTGACCCTCCAAGCCTTCCTTTTCGCCTACCGCACCACTATAGCGTTCCTTGCTGACATAATTGCCCTCGGATAAGTCAACATATCGAACATAATCCTTTTTATCTTCGATTTTTTCGTTGGCCGCATCCAGCTTTGCTTTTACCTGCGCATACAGTTCTTCTTCTAACAGTTCTTCAAGTTTCACATTTACTCCTTCCTGGCTTTAACCGTAGCCACACCGGGCATTTAACTGTCTGCCCCCGACATATTCACACAGTTTAATCGTCATAAGTTTTTGGACATTAAAAAAACAGGGTGTTTGCCCTGTTGATCTCTTATTCTGTCGTTGCACCGGTGTTGTGCCGGCGCAACTCTTCATCGTTTTTATACCGAATTCTTTCTTAACTTATCAAATAAACGGTATCATTTCTTTCGCTTCTTTGAAAAATCCTTTTGCTTTCTCAATAAAGCTATTATTTGTAAGATATTCTATTCCCTTGGGAGTAATTTCGCATCTATCCAGTTTTAATATGGCAATCTCTGAATCCGTGCCAATCGCATTCACCTCGCGCAATACAATTCCGGATATAAGCCCTTCATTGTACATATTCACAATAATATATTTCCAATACCTCTCGTTAATACTGAAAAAATCACTATTCATAGAAATCTGTTTGCCATCTATCGGTTCGCCTTTCTTTAATTGCTGATATAAATATGCTAATATCTGGTATACAATTACATGATAATCATCTCTTGCCATGTTTTCAATTCCCTCCATCATCAATCCAATCCGCTAATACTTTTCGAATAAGCATTTGGTTTTCAGTCTCAAATGTCCAGTCAACATCTAAATCTATTTCTACCGGATACAGGTTGTCAAATATGATATTTTCAAACACTCCATCCGCCCGCTGAATATCTGCCGATACTTCAAATTGTGATACCGTACGAAGGAACTTCTCATCCGCCTCCCGAGTATACTCCATATCACTGCATATCACGATTGAGATGTGCCGTTTCTTTACTGTGTAACTCTGTCTGCCCAATACCGGGATCTCTGTCACATGCTCATATATTTCAATTTTAGGCAGACACTCTGCCAAAAGAATTCTTCGCCCTTGCGTTGTAACATACAGCTTACCATTTTCAAAATACAGCGTCTTAATCAAGCGTTTATGCATGGTTTTACTCCTCCTTAAAACAGTATCACTCTAAGTATTTTTTCTTTACCTCACGAATTCTTTTCATATATTTTTTAGTTATCTCATTTCGCTTTGCATTTAGCGCATTATTAAGCGAATTAGGAGGAAGGTCTAATGGCGGTAAATTTAGTATCTCCTCTTCAAGCGCTTTATATATTTTTTCAAGTTCCATTTTTCCTTTTTCGTTCATATTTTATGTATCCCTCCTTATGCAAAATATCAAATACAATATGCTGCAAATCTTCATTTTCGTCATATTGCTCTGCCTTTTTAATTGCCTCTATCCATAACATATTATAACTTATTTGTGAAATATCTTTCAATACTTCTACTGAATAATCATATTGTGCATTACAACAATTAAATAATCTTATATTTTGATTGTCCCTCAAAAAAGCAAAATCATCCCCTCCAAACGAAACTATTCCATTCGCTTCTGGATGATTATGTGTTATAGTTGCACCATCTAAATCAACATCAAATATCTCTACTGCGTCTTGTGTTTGACTCTTAAAACGTATAACATTTCCCTTTTTGTCCACCACAATCGCATTTTCAACTTCTAAGTTTCTTATCTGATTATTCAGTTCTTTGATTAAAAGATCTGTATCTTTTACATCAATTTGCCCCAAGTCATATCGTTGGCTGTTTCCTTTACCGGGAACCGCCCCTGCTCCTAAACTAATTCTATCATTTTTTGTATTTTTTTCAATAATATTTTTCAAACCACTTTCATTTATGTTACCATCAACAAATGATTGTTTCCATTCCTCATAAGTCATATTCGCCGGCACATTATATGTTTTGCCCTCTTCATTTCTAGCCACACGTTCTTCTCCGACAGTAAACTCATCATCAAAATAAGGACAGGTGCAGCCCCGGCAGTTTGGATGAAATGGCGGTGCCGTAACACCCACCGCATATTCTGACATGGGGAAATGCTTTCCATCCATCGATCCACACTTGGAACATGTGATTTCATCCAGGGTCTCAATCACCTCGAACTCCTGTACACCTAAATTCTCCATGCACTCTTTTCGTGCTTTATTGGCAAACACGGCAGACTCTGTCATTACAAGCCTGCTGGCGTTTCGCTTTGTCGTATTCATCGTTGTCTGAATTTCCTTAATGGCAGTATCCGGGCTGTCCCCTGTGATGCACATTTTTGTCAAACTTTGGTGCACTGTGTTGATCAGTCGTTTTTTGTCTTTCCAGATACGATCCGAAAAGCTCTGCTCGTCTACCGCCCATGGATTCCGAATGATACTTTCCACCTTTGCCTTGTTTAATGCCTGTATCTGACTGCCGACACTGATTCCTTTTTGGATTTCAAATGCCGTATGGTAGTACTCATTGTTATACAGATCAAGGATATGCTGGTCGATACTGTCCGTATAATTTCCAAACATTCTTTCCATCTCTGCCTGCACTTGGACTTTTAATGCTTCCAGCCGTCCGATATGCACTCTTGCCGACGCATTTTCAAGTTCCTTTTCAAACTGCCCCAGTTCATTATCTTTGGCATGCTGTATGTATTCTTCTAACGACCAACGGAACTCTTTCAATTCTTTGGTTGACAACAGTTTCTTCGCTTCTACCATCGACACTCCATTATTGTCTGCGAGCCGTTGATACCATACTCGGATTTTTTTATCCAGTTCACACATCGAACGATCAAATAGATCTTGGATCTCCATATTCTTTTTCAGGGAAGTATCATTTTGCACCTCTTCCATCTTTTTAAATCGTTTTTTCCAATACTCGCCCTGCTTCATGCCTGCACCTCTTACTGATCCTCTTTCTCAAAGGCCGCCTGATAAGTATCCTGCTGCCCCTCTGTCTCAGCCTCTTCCTTTTTTAACTGCTTTAACTCTTCCTCTACATCTTCCACAAACGGATGATTTTTAAGGATGGTCTTTTTACTGATTACGCCGACACTGTCTTTGCATATGTTGGCAAGTTCCGTGTCATTTTTGATACGGGTACGCGTCCATGTCTGGTTAATCACATCACAGGTTATGTTTTCCAAATTGCAGATTGCCCGAACCAGCTTTGCAAATCCCAAGCGGAACTCCGTTTCCATCAATCCTACTTTCATTTCAATTAGCGCATACATAAACTTCAATGCTTCTCCCGATTGATTTCCAAAGTTTTCCGGCTGCGGATCGAAGCCTTGTCCCTGCTCGAAGATAGCTTTTCTCGTGGCTTCCAAAACGCTGTTTCTCGCCTCAATCGGAATCTCGATGTTCAGTGTACTTACCCCTGCGCCTTCCTCATCATCCAGCTTTATTACCTTGTACTTTTTCAATTCCTGTAGGAATCCGTTTAGATCTGTTCCACCGTACCCGGTCAGAATAAAGATCAATTCCTGCACATCGTCTAAGTCATTGATAAAGCCGCTGAACACCTTGTCGTATACGTCAATCAAATGCTTGATATTCCACAGATCGTTGGTATGAATATTATTGTTCCAAAAAGGGATAAACGGCACTTCTCCGATATCGTGCTGATATTCTTCGATTGGCTCCTCGGTTTCCGGATTGATAAACGCATCATAGTAATACTGTAACCCTTCTACTATCGTGTCAGATTCTTTTCTACGGAAGGCCTGGCACCACTTATCTGTCCAATATTCATACACAATAGATCTTTCGCCATCATCTTCTAAGGATGGATATGTCCGAAGTACCGCGATAAGTTTTTGCTTCAAACTGAAATCGAATATCGGGATGATCTGCCTGCTGTCAACGACCGCCCACTCAAATCCATTATCTCCTCGCCAGTAGTGCACCCATGCCGCATTCATATTAGAAGCATTGATACACATCTGCATACAGTTTTTAGTATATTCGTCTCCAAGAACAGCTCGGATCTTTTTGTTTTTCTCTGCCGTTCCCACATCAAGTACCGGCGGTACCGTAAAGCCATAAGCCGCTTTCTGGTTGACAAGCAGTCCATGGAAGTTGCGAGGAATTCGGTTATCCGCTTTACGCATCGGATTTCCCTGCTCATCCATATCGTGCTTTTTAAATAAGATATCTGTTTTATTGCGATAATAGCGATCTGCCACTTCACATTGATTTACATAATCCTCATGATCGGCAGCATATTTTTTTATCAGTTTCTTGGCACTTTCAAGATCCAACACTTTCACCTCATTTCAACACAGATAAGCCACTTCCTTTTCGAATAACGGTATAACAAAAATAACGAACCGCATCCATGGCATGGTCAAATTTCTTCACCGGCTTATCTTCTCCGTTTTCTGATGCCTTTCTATCCCAGATATAGGCACCAAACTCTTTAATTGTATTTTTACATCCTTCGCAGAACTTCAATCTTTTTTGCATCAATAGCGATGCGACAAATCTTATTCCGTCCAGGACACTGTTCTTTGCTTTTTTTATGTGATATCCTCTTTTTTTCAGTTCTGCAATAAAAGAGGCAGCTGACGGGTCTATCACTATAGTTGGTTTCAAACCATGCAGCCACTCTTCCAGATCATCCGCATATTCGGTATCTGTCTTTTGTGCTGCCTCATCGCGGCCGCTGTAATAATATTCGCGTATACCGGTCCATGTACCATCTCTGTCTTTTCCCCATAATAGGAATACCGTTGCATTCTGTGTACCATAATCACAAGATACATAATGATTTGTAAAATCATCATCCTTTTTCTGGGGAATAACATGCTCCTCTTCCCGGAACATATCATAAATGATTCCTTCGGCAACAACCCAAAGCCCAAGTATGTACCGCTTAAAAAACACACCGCTATACATTGTGCGGTATCTTTCCTTGATACGATCACTCAGGCTCAGGTTGTCGTCCATCGTAAAATGGAGGTACAACAATCTCTTATCTTCTTTTTTATCTATCCAATTCAGCTTAAACCAATGGTACGGACCATCGGGGTTGCAGTTGAACCAATATTTACTTCCGTCAACCGAGCAACGTCCCGTTGCCTGATTGACAAAGGATTCCGGCATCAAAGCCACTTCGTCAAAAAAACAGCCTGCAAGCGTGATTCCCTGTATTAAATCCTGCGACCGTTCGTCTTTTCCTCCAAATATATAAAAATAATTTGTGACATCATTTCTTGTCACGATAACCAAATTATCGGCTCTATGATCTGCCACATGATAACCGCGTGACCTCAGCATAAGTTTTAGCAGGAACAGCACATTTCTCCGGAAAGATCCTATCGTCTTTCCGCACATTCCAAAATTCTCCTCACTAAACCTTGACATCGCCCACATTACATAAGACAGCGACATACTTATCGTTTTTCCGGATCGGATAGCTCCATCTGCTATTATTCCATCCTTATCTTTCACCGGCGATGCATCACACCACCAGTTGAGCACTTTCCTCTGTTTCTTAGAAAACGGGCGGAATGTAAATATCTTTTTAATTCTCTTCATCCGACCAGTCCTCTCCGGCAGTCCCATTTAATGCTTCCAGGAAACCATCATCTTCTATGATTTCATTTTCATTTAGATTTGCTTTGGCTTTCAGAAGTGCGATCTCAGCCTTCTGCTTTTCTGTCGCTATATCCATATGTTCTGTCAGCCATTTCAGCGCCCGCATTCGGTCCGGCAGCTTTATTGTCTCCGATGTACCGCTCTTGACTTCGTTGATCAAAGTGCCGTCCACTTCTTTGGAGTCTCGGAATCGAACGACATTCTTTTTGATAGACATAGTCCCACCGAACCCGTTCGGCACCTCAGCCCACTCATATCCCCATTCCACATAATCCGTCATATCAGCAAATGCAATATCAATATATCTCTGAAATATATCCTCTTCACTTAAAAGTTCTCTGTTGAACCGATTTATTTTGAGGTCTTCAATCTGTTTTTTTACCTTAAGGTTTCTTAACATTTTACTGCCAAGCACTGCTGCCGTATTATAGCTCGCTCCAAATGCTTTTTGGTATGCTTTTGTTGCATTAAATGTCTTTACATAGATTGCACAAAACAGCTGTTGCTTAGGAGTTAGCTCCTCATTACGGGCGGCCTCTTCAATGTCATTTTCTGGAAACTCACACGGTGGTGTTTCCACTTCATTTTTGTGTGCAACTTTTTTCTCATTTTGTGTGCAACTTTTTTTCGTTTTGTGTGCACCCTTTTTGGATGATCTGGACCACCCGTTTCTAATTTTCCAGCTTTTGATCGTATTGATTGAAATGTTATACTTTTCTGCAATTTCTTTGTACTTCATCCCGGAAATATAATCTATCTCTGCCAGTTCTCTAATTTCACTCAAAACACCACCTTCCTTCATTCCCAATCAAGCAACGCAAAAAGAGCAGCTACACTCGGTAACTGCCCTTTTTATGAGGATACTATCTTGGGGATTCTTTACACTATCATAATAACACATATAAATGTCGCATTGTGTCGCAACTTTATTAAATTTTGATATTTTTTAGTGCATTTCCATGGATACGATGCACCGTTGATATGTGGCAGTGCATCGTTTCCGCAATTTTAGTCCATTTTTTATCCTTTATGTAGCGAAGTTGTAACACATTTTGTTCATCAGGGTCAGACATTTCCGCAATTTTTGTCTCAATATCCACCTTGATGCTCATTGCGTTCACTTTTGCTTCATCAATCTTTCTTTGCCAATTCTCGATTCTGACAATCAAATCTGAAAGATCTGTCTGGTGTCCGCCGCCTTTCGGCATATCGGAGAGTTTCTGCGTTTTTGCACTGGCTTCCACCTGCCGGATTGACTTCAATTGTTCTTCTAAAACGGCCAATCTTTTACATGCATCAAGATATCCCCAAAGGTATTTTTTCTTTTTGTCGTTTTCTACTTTTTGATCTTTTTCCAAAGCATAATCTCCTTTCTGCTGCTGCCTCTTGATTTTTGTTGTGCCGGCACAACTCAATTATCCTGCAGGCGCTTTTCCTTTTATCATCTTGGAAACATTATAGATGTATATCGCCAGTCTGGCACACGCAAAATAATCCTCATAATTTGGCATTCGTCCGTGCATGATGTCGCATTGAGCAAAAGCATGGACTGCTGCCTGGATGATTTCATTGATGCTATTTTTCATTTTTTGCCTCACTTTCTTGTTTTAAGCCAGCTACTATATTGCGTAGTTCTCTAATGCTTAATCCATAATATTCTATTTGTTGCTCTGCATCGCAAATTACTCTGCTTTGTATTTCACATTTTTCCATTACATCATCAATGGCCTTATTCCTTATTGCCTGAATATCTAATTCAATACTCTTTAGTTTTTCATCCACAATTTTCTGCAAATATTTTTTATCAATTTGGATTGTTGCAAAAGGAATGCATTTTTTATTCTGTCTCAATGCTTTCAGTTCTTCCAACCATTCCGCAATTTGCTCGTTTTTTTGGCATAAAAAAGATATTCTTCGGCTTTGAGTGATTTTGCAACCTTTCTTTGTTCTTCCGCTTCCTCTTTATATTCTTGTATTACTTCATCAATTGTCATTCTTTCCACCATCCCTTACTATTTGAATTGCATCGGCAAGCTCTACCATCTTGTGTGTTTTTAAATCATATGAAAAAACTCCAGATATCCTCGTCGGTGTTTCTTCAAAAATTTCTGTATCACAAGATTGCTTTTCAAGTAACTCCACAACCTTATCTACATCATAATCAGCACTTGCATTTTCAAGATACTTCATCAATTTTAATCCAAATTCATACACCGAACCCTTAAATGGTCTTCCGTAAGGATTTATCTCTCGTTTAATATAGCCACTAATTGTTTCTGCATTTATTAATTTCATTTTGAGTTCCTCTCTTTCTTAATTTAATAATTTTTAATCCTCCCAGTCCTCTCTCAAATCACCTTTCATTTTTCAAAACAAAATAATAGTCATACTATTCGTAAACAAAAATACAGAAAGGAGAAATTCATATGCTTACGAAAAGTAATCATGTACGGTATGCCACATTCGTACTTTGGATCTTGTTCTCACTTCTGGAACAAATCACCAAGAATCCCATGTGGGGTTCACTAAGTGAATGCGCTGCGTACATACTCTCATTTTAAGGCAATGCCGGCACCTTGTGTCGGCGTTTTCTTTTTTAAAGTACCGTTATTCCCATGCCCTTTGCATAAGCATATTCCAGAGTTGCTCCCCGGCTCTGCTGCCAGCCTTCCATCATGTAAATTCCATCACACATACTAAGCATACACAGTGACATTCTCATGTACTCTTCCCATGTGGTACTTTCCGGCAAATTGGCGTTTACTTTGGCGGGGTTGATCACCTCCACTCCTTGATGGACCAGAACCAAAGCAGTTTCTATATCTTCAAACTTCTCCAGGTAATCTTTTGTCCCGGTAATCGGACCGCTTATGTAAACTTTCTTTAAGGTACTTGGATTATACTTCTCCACAGAAAGCCCCATAATACTATACTGGCCATTTTCCTCAAAATACTCCTTTACCTGCTCAAAATTCCAAAATTCATCATAAAGAGGGAATTTTTCTCCTCGGTTATTTGCAATCTTGCCATCCTTGATCTCGTAGATTTTACCGGCAGTAAAATTGATATCCGTTTCTAAAAACCGAACTTTTCCATTGTATCTCTTCATTGCACTGCTCCTTTCAAACTCTGCTGTCTCGATAAATATCTTTGCAACACCTTTTTTACAACCTGTTCTGTCACATCAAGTTCGGCAGCAATATCCTTCAACTTCCATCCGGCTCTTGCCAGCGCCAAAACCTTGCCCTGATCTGTAACTGCGATCATCGCCTTTTCGACAATCATCCGCAGTTGTTTATTCGAACATTCATCATC
The DNA here is from genome assembly GCA_002431395.1 of Lachnoclostridium sp. UBA5890. Taxonomy (GTDB): domain Bacteria; phylum Bacillota; class Clostridia; order Lachnospirales; family Lachnospiraceae; genus Eubacterium_F. Next base: position 109,787 of record DJEU01000007.1, on the reverse strand, counting down.
TTGAACCAAATTACTTTCGTACAGTTTGATGCGCTCTTCAATTGTTTTCTTTGATGCACCATACTTTTCAGATACTGCCTCCAGACTAAAACCTGCAGCCAGCTCCTTCATAATATCCTCGATGGCATCATCTATCCGTTTCCGCCGCTGGTTAAGGCTTTGTCTGAACCATTCCGGGCAATCATCACTTTTTCGTATCAATGTGATGTAGGATATTACCGTGGATTTTTTTAGATTGAGATTTTTGGCAATCTCTGCATTGCTCAATCCTTCCTTTTTCAGGCGGATAATTCCGTCTCTACTCTGCTTATTCATCGTATCTCCTTTCGCACAACAACTTGTCGTAACTCACCAAATGATGTCTTCCGCGGATCAGGCACAAGGCTTTCGCCGCAAAACACTTTTGGATTCGGGCATACTCTCCGGTACCCGCCATCCGATATATCTGTCCCGGTGCATAGATCATTCCAATTCCCCCAATCTCTGTCCACATTCGTGGCAAAATTTATGAAACTCCGCGTCGCGGATATCCTCGTTTCCACACGACGGGCAGTATGCGTAACAGCCGTCCCAGGCAATTTTTACTTTTTTCGGAATATAGTAATGCTTAATCGCTTCCGTGATCACATCGACCGCATCACATACTGCTGCCTCTGTTCTTTTTTCTTTCATTCTTCCATCTTTCTCCCGCACATCGGGCAATACGAAAATTCAATGATTCCATACCGAAGTCCACTGTCAAGTTCAATCCTTCCAGTACCATGCCTTGTCAAATGCAGATGAAAGGATCCGTCATTTGTCTCGATATCCTTATTACCGGCACAGTACTGGCATTCGCCATCGACAACATCCGGAACTACTTCGGCCGGTTCTGCCCCTTCTTTCTGTTCTGCTTCGATTTGGTCTCGCCCTCGAACTTCCGAGGCTGGAGCCACTTTTGCCGGCTCCGTTTTCTCCTCATTTTTGGCATTTTCATAGGTTACCGGCATTGTTTCAGCAAATTCACTGATATTGCTCTGTCCTTCTAAAACCGGATGTTCTTCCTGGTTTTTCGGGCTTTCCGACACTTTTTTCTCTTCCTTTTGTGTCGGTGCTGACTGCTTTGGTGCTACATGGTCTCGCCCTCGAACTTCCGAGGCTGTCGCCACTTTTGGTATCGTTTTTTCATCTTTCGGAAGATTTTTTCCAAATGTTTTTTCGTACCAGGTATTTTCCTCGGATAATTCGATACTTGAAAGATTTAATAATGCCTCCAGCAACTCATTATAAGAATGCTCTTCTTTGGACATTCCACGCATCACAATGAAGTTAGCCTTCTTGAAGAAATACATGCACGATCCGGCTCGCTGGTTCCCATAGCCATTTTCGGACAACGCCAGAAAGATATCCTGCTCGTTACAGTCTTCTCCGGCATCCTTTTTCTTCATCAGCGGCCACAACTTGGGGATACGGCGCGCATATGCGTCCAATTCGAACAGATGGCGGATACTCTGCACCAAAAGACTTTCCTCTGCTGCCTCCGGAATAAATGATTTTCCGAAATCTTCAACTTCACGTGCTTTTTCTGCTGCTTTATATTCGTTCTTGATTTTCCGGATCTCATCCCGTTTCATATCCGGATGAAGTTCTTCCCGGATCTGCTCCGGAAGCAGCAGCATTTCTGACAGCTTAGCTTGACCATAGCCTTCGTACCGTGCTGAAAGCACAGTAGAATACCCGCCCTCGCTGTATTCCCGGTTAATCGACATGAATCTTGATGTCTGCGCTTTATCCCAGCCGTACTCCTGCTTGGCAAATTCGAAGATACTGCTATATCCTTTTTGCCGGAATAACTCCGCATCATCTGCCTTGCGAAGCACATATCCAATCTCGACGATCGACGTGCATGCTTTTCTCTGTGCCTGATCTATCGCTTCTGTGACGTCCTCCATATCATTGATCACTATACTTAACTGTTCCATTCTTTGCTCCTTTCCCTGCCGGAGATACCCCCGGCAGTCTGCTATATGATTCAAATGACTTATAACCCGTGATGTAAAAGCCATTTGGTGCTTACAACCAGTTTCTTCCGAATATCTGTTGAAACTCTTCCCTGCTTCCGTGATATTCTTCAAATGCTTTTTGCCCCTCTGCTTTCAGATAAAGATCTGTCTCCCGGCATTTATGTACCGCCTGCGGACCGTTTTCGTGACATTTCTGCCCGCACAGCCGCACCTTTAATCCATACTTTTCAGACCAGCGGCGGTTGGGACCACCGAAGATATGATGCCAGTGCAGATGATCCATCGATCCATTTGCACCGCATAAAAAGCAGGTCATTCCATCATGCATAATGCTTTTTGCCATGTGTCTTTTCCTCCACAAATTGATTTAAAAATGCATCTACCTCGATACGTTCCTCGTGTTCTTTGTTATACTTTCCATGACGCTGTAGAATCTCATACTCCGGCGTTATCTCTACGGTATAGTAGGGCTTGTCCGGTGCCGACTGCTGCCGGAGAAACAAGATATAGCTCTTTCCCCGGAGCATTTTCTCTGTGTAATTTCCGGCTCCCACACAGATATGCTGAATCTGTCCTTCACGCACTATCTCGACATTGCTCTTTGCCGGCCGAAGAATGTATTTTTCATCCGCGAAAGAGAATTTTTTTGCGATCTTCTCATAGACTTTCTCAATCGCTCTGTCCTTTTTCGACGCCTCGGCAAGTCGTTTTTTGTTTTTCTGATCATTAGTCAGTTCTACCAGTTGATCATGTGCATTCTCGAGATTATCTGGATAGAGAATTGTGTCTAGTTGCAGCCTGTCTGACATATTAAGGTAGTCCACATACTGCTGTGCTGCTGTAGGTTCCGTAAGATCTGAATATCTAGCCTGTTCGCAGATATAATCCACCGTTCGCCTTAATTTTAGTCCTCTTTTTAGAAAAAGTTCTTCACGGTGTATGGAGGACGGTATAGCAAGAATTGTTTGGTCTTTGTCTTCAATCGTTCCACGCACTTTAGAAAGTGCCTGCATTGCCAGGATCCAGCTTGCATCCTGCTGCCTATCTGTCCTTAGCATATACCTCCACAATTCCTTTGAAATTCCAAGTGCTTTATGGTTTTCACGCGACGGCTTGATTTTTATGGAATTACAGACGATATCTACAGCAAGTCTTTCAAATCCTAGTTTCCACAGTGACTCGATCACCGGGTATCTTCCGCAGTAATCCAGGATATCTATGTACGCAAAAATCCCCTGCTGATAGCGTTGTTCTTTGGTTACCAAAAACGCCATTTCATCCAATCCGGTCAAATGCTTCACCGGTGTCTTTTTTATCAATGCCGGCAAAGTCCGTTTGTAGACATGGCACTTTGTCGAATAGTATCGGTCTATACGCACGCACGTCGGTGAGTTCATCGCTCGTGTCCATCCTTTGACTCTGTTTTCGGCGAACTCATTACTATATCCGTCTTCCCCATAACTCCAGATGCGCCGCTCAAACCAGCGCTGCGGCTTTCCATATTCCTGGAACATACGTAATCTTTCCTGCGGATCGACATATTCTGTTCCATTGCTCCAGGTCTTTGTAAATTTGATAAATCTGCATACAAATCCTTCTTTTATCGGCTGGACATACATCGTACTTATTTCCTGCCTCTGAGGCATCTTTTTTATTGTCCTTGCTTCCATCGCTTTATGGCACTCCGGGCAAATTACTCTTTGTTTGTTTTGCAAATGCTCCATCGGAACTTTCTTTCTGCAATGCGAACAATATCCTTCGGTTCGGTTCTCCGGTGCAAATACCATGAAATTCACAAATCGGTTCAGCGCCCAGTCCTCATATGCTTTGGAAATCGGTTTGATCTGATCAATCAAGCGCTTTTGATCGGCCGCTTTCTTTTGCTGTTTCTGCCGATATCGATCCGCATTCACTTCCTCCTGCATATCCCAGAGATGCATGCCATACATCTCTTTATCGATCACATGTCCGGTTACATCTTTCGGAATGGTTATATCAAAATAATACGCATCCCAAGGGCGGCACTTTGCCTTTCCCCATTTGCCATCCCGCCATGTCCACCATCGCCGTTTTTCCATGTCTGCAATAATGATTTCTTTTGGTGACCGGCATTGCTCGCGTACCGCATTAGATAGTGCAGCCGCATTATCATGGCGCGAATGAGCATAATAATGATAGGTCCAAAGCAGATCATCCTTCACCTTTTGAATGATAATATCTTCATCCAGGCTCCCCGGCACACCTCGGACAAGATGGCGTTTCACTGCTGCCTTGATATACTTTTCCGGGCAGGGCGTAATATCGATATCAAACTTCATCACTCTGCCCCCTTATAATATTCACGTGCCATTTGATAGGCTTTTTCATCGCTGCACACGCCGCAATGATTCTTCTGGTTGTCTTTGGCATACTTATACACTTTGTCATACACTTTGCTGACGCGCTTTCCCTTTTTTCGGATCGCGAGTGCCATGTCGATATCATCGCAGATGGATTCCAGATATCCAATGATCGCAGTCGTCACATAATTGCCGCTCTCCTCCTCCTTTTCCTTTTTCAGTTTTCCGAGAGCGGCTGTCATTGGATTGCTTAAGTCCGGGATCTCACCCTTGATATAAGCCTCGGTATCCATTTCATCAATGCCGTTTTCTGATGCCAGCTTGCGGAGGGAAGCCATATCTCCCTCTTCCTTCAAGCCCTCTGCTGCCTGATTCAATTCTAAAAATGTGTCAAATTCTCCAAAAATTTCAAACATAGTATCTCTCCTTTCATTTATTGATCCTTGATCGCCGGATAGTTTCTATTTTCCTCCTAAATATCTATAATATTCGATTGCTGGTTTTATAACTTTTTGTACACCTGTAAGCACATTTGCCAACCCTGTCTCTACATCCTGAACGTCAATACCATTCATCTGGCAAGCTATAGCCAGCCTCATTTTATCTTCATCTGGAGCTTTGCATAAAGCTTCGTGAACCTGTTCTTTTGTCATAGCTTCCTCCTAATTATGCGTAGCGTTGAAATTCTCCACAGCCCACTTGTTTCCCGTTGCCTGTACCTTTGCTCTGATTCTGTCTTGCGGCGTGGATCCTCTTCCTACGCACGCAAGTATAGATTTTCTTATAGAACTTCCTTCTGTTAACCCGGCAGCATCCAGAGCTTCTTTTGTTCCACACTCATCGCATATCCTTGTCTTGTTATCTACTCTCGACAAAGCTCTTAACCACTCCGTTTCCTTTCCGCATTTAGGACATTTCATATTCAATCGGCACTCCTTTCCGTATCGTCTGTTCTTAAAACTCGCCACCCAAACAGCCCCTTCTTGGCCACAACCTTTTCTACTAAATCCGTATATTGTGGCCGTAATATTCTCGCTTTTTCCGGATTCATTTCCTCCGTCAGTTCCTTCCCACAACGCCGGCATACATCTGGTACATACTCCGGATATATTTTTCCACACGATTTGCATCTAAACACTTTTTGATATCCTGCAAACAAATATTGGATTCTTTTTATTCTAAGCGTAGCAAAATCATTATTTCTGACTCTCATATGAATTCTCCTTTCCGGGCGGCAGCACCAGCCGCCCAACGCATTCTGTAATCTTTTCCTTATCCTTCAAGCCCTCTGCTGCCTGATTCAATTCTAAAAATGTGTCAAATTCTCCAAAAATTTCAAACATAGTATCTCTCCTTTCATTCATCCTTTATGGCCGGATACTTCCCTGCCTCTACCTGTCTTTTGAGGTACGAAGCATACTCGTGTTTCCCGTCAAAGACTATCTCCACATTGTCCATTTTCATGGCTTTTTGTCTCAGTGCCTCCCACAAGTCTGCATTTTTCCCACTCTTCTTAGTCTCCCAGTTTCCTGTCACATAACCACTGTCGATATGAACCTTTATATCACATGGTCTTGTCACGTATGAAAGCGCATCTACTACTGCCCTTAATTGCAATTTGGGATAGGACAAGTTTTCCCATCCGGCATAATGCTCTTTTGTGTAAGGAGTTCCAGCCTTTACCACTTCCAGCAGGATCCCATATGCTCCGGATCCCTTGGCAAAGTTCGTCCCCTTCCACAATGTAATGATGTATATGTCTACTTTCATGGTGCTCTTTCTCCTTTTACGATGATATATATCATATATGGCCAGCCGGCTTCCGTCATAAAATGTCTCTCGGAATCTGCTGCCACATAGTAGCCTTTTCTTTCTCTCGGCTTCTCGTAGTACCGCTCTGCCTTGACCACCACTTTCTTGGTGACAGGTCGTACCAGGTTTCGCGATGGGGAATACTGCTTTCCGGTACCGCCACACTTTCTCCAATACGTTCGATTCTTCAAAAGATAAGCGGCCAGTTTGCTATACTCTCCTGAATCGTCAAGCGGATTGAAGTGCACACGACCATGCGGCCACTTCTTTCTGATGTCCGCTGTCGTTGTGCCGGCGCAACTGTTGACCACCATGTGGTGGTGCAGCGCTCCTTTCTTTCCAAATTCACACACTTCGATGTATTTTAGTTCCATCCCGCACTTTCGATAGAGCCGCCGAAGTTTTCCAAGGAATGGCTTGACTAACTTCTTGGCTTGCGCAGGGAGTAGCCGGGCGCTGATCCGGAGTATAGTCCAGTACCAGGTGATAATCATCCGGTCCGAAGTTGGCGTTGAGTAAGAGGGTAACCGTTCGGATTGCCTGCCGCTGATTTACACGCTCCTGCTCCTCACTTGTCTTTTTCAGATTGGCAGAGCGTTCAATCCCCTTCCTTCCCCATCTGGATGAATAGTACTTCTCAATCATCACGGTCTGTCCTGCTACTGTCGTCGCTTTTATGTATGGCATATCTTGTCCTCCAATTGTTCTAAACTTAATATCCTTAGCAAGTTTTCAAAGGGGCTTTGAACCCCTTTATTTTTGATGTTTTGCTTGCTTTTTTATCTTAGATATGCTATACTAAAAGTGGTTGTTTTTAGTGAGCATATCTTGGCGGTCAGTTTACCTGATCGCCTTTGCTTTTGTTATATTTGTCTGCAGGGACACACTGGCGTAACGGCGCGCCGCACAGCTCACATTTTTTCAAGTAAATCGGGCTGTAAGCGGCACACCCTTTCTCGCAAATACAGATATAAAACGGATCCGTAACACGAGTCACGCCATCTTGATAAAATTCCTGTCTGTCCATCACTCTTCCCCCTTGTTTCCTACGTTTGCCGCGATAAACACCGCGATATACAGTGTACATACCACCGACATGATCGCCGCCGGAATGCTTGTCCCGGTTGCAGGACTGAGCGCCATCGTTGTAAGATAGGCGATTGAACAGCCGGTCATCGTCCATAAACATTTATTCTTTGTCGTCATAGCTTGTCCTTTCTGCCCTTTTCGGGCTATCCTATGTTTTTTGTATCCTTTACTGGTTCTACCGGTTCATACCCAAGAGCCTTTGCAAAGCGTATTGCAAGCGTCGTCGCGATTTCTTTCATCTGCTCTGGTGGTATGTCTTCTACTTTGACCGGTTTTCCCTCGATTATGATGTAATTTTGGATTTTGCTTTTGCTTTTCTTTCTTTTTCCCATGATAATCACCCCCATATGGTAATGTATGAAATGTTATGGTTCTTGGTTACTATTGCCTGACTTTAGTCTGTAACAACTAAAATCAGGGTGGGACTGGTTATTTTTACATCTAATCTCTTGTTTTCTGGTTCCACCCAGATTTGCGAAATACCTTCTCGTTTAGTTAGTTCCCCAACCAAATCTTTTGTAGATATTTCATCAAAATTTAGCGGCTGCCCTTTCATGGTCTCATCTCCCTTCGTCCATCGGGTTCGGCTTCAATTAACTTTTAGTTAATTTGTTGGGTAAAAAAATATTATCAATTGGAATTCCATAAAGAGACGACAACATTGTAGCCTGTGCGTATCCAACAGCTGTCTTTCCATTTTCCCAATTCAAAATTGTCTTGTTGCTCACTTTCAGCACCCTAGCAACCTGGTTTTGTGTCATCCCTGCATTTACCCTCGCTGCTGCCAAAGAAATTTTCAATGTTTCCACTTAGAATCTTCTCCTTTCCAAAACTTTGATGGTCTTATTATATATTAACTTTTAGTTAATGTCAACACTAAAAGTTAATTTTTTTACTTTTTATTGTTGTCAAAAGTTAATTTGTATTATATAATAACAGAAAAGGCGGTGATAACATGTCCGAAAAAGAATATGGTATTATCTTTTCAAAAAATCTAAGTTATTATATGAATAAATATGACATAACACAAGCTGTACTAGCAAAGAAAATAGGTGTTAGTCCAGCGACTATTTCAAATTGGTGTAACGGCATAAAATTACCTCGAATGGATAAAGTGGATGCTCTTGCCAATTATTTTGGGATTCGACGTTCTGATTTAATGGTTGAGAAAAATGAGCAACCTGAAGAACCAACTTACTACCTAGACGAGGACGCACGTGAAGCAGCAGAGTTCTTACATAAAAATCCGGATTATAAGGTTCTTTTTGACGCTTCACGAAAAGTCAAGAAGGAAGACATTGAATTTGTAAAGCAGATGTTGGACAGATTCTCAAACTAAAAAGTACAATAAGGAGGCGTAGAAAGTTATGAACAACAAGTGGTACTTAAAAACATGGCTTATCTGTATACTTTTTTTCTTTTGGTTCCTTTATGGAATCCCTTTGATTGTGGGCATTATTCTCTTGCTACTTAAATTGAGAAATGAACGCAAACTCGCAACTGAATATGAAAGCCTAGTAGAACAGAATGATAGTTACAAAAAATCACTAACCCCAGAGCTTAAAGATGCTGTCAACTTGGATATGCACATTAAATCTCTGCACAAAGAAGAACAGCAAATCGAAACAAACATCGACTCATTGAAGCAGACAGCATTTAATCTTGAAAATCAAATAAAAGAAAAGCAGAATGATATGATTGTTCTTGATGAAGAAATCGCAATTCAGGAATTTGGCTTGTATAAACCGCAATATGATTTTGCTTCCGCTCTTGATTACAAAGAAAAACTGGCAGAACTAAGAGATCACCAAAAAGATCTCATCAAATCCAAACGCGCGGTAACAGGTGTTATAAATTGGAAAGTAGACGGAAATGCAGCTAAAGGTCGTAAAATGGTTGCTGACACTCAAAAACTTTTGCTTCGTGCCTTTAACAACGAATGTGACACGGCGATTTCCAAAGTACGCTATACCAATTTTGACGCTTCATTACATAGAATTCGTAAATCCGCGGAAGTCATTTCAAAACTTGGCTCCATTATGAATATCTCTATTACTAAGATGTATCTGGATGCTAAAATCAAAGAATTGCGCCTTGCCTTTGAATACCGGCAGAAACAGCAAGAAGAAAAAGAAGCCGCCAAAGCGGCACGTGCGGAGCAACGCGAACAAGAACGATTACAGCGAGAAATCGAAGCAGAAAAGCATAAAATTGAAAAAGAACAGACTCATTACTTGACGGCATATGAGAAAATAAAGAAACAACTTGAAAACGATCCGACGAATCAGGAATATCTACAAAAGAAAGCTGAATTTGAAAATGTTCTCGCTGATATCGAAAAATCGTTATCTGATATTGATTACAGACAAGCTAATATCCGAGCAGGATATGTCTATATCATATCTAATATTGGAGCATTTGGCGAAAATGTATATAAGATCGGTATGACTCGCCGCCTCAATCCGCAAGATCGTGTGGATGAGCTTGGCGACGCCTCCGTTCCCTTCAAGTTTGATGTCCACGCTATGATCTTCTCAGAGGATGCACCGGCTCTTGAAGCAGCTCTTCACCGTGCTTTCGAGGATAAAAAATTAAACATGGTCAACCAAAGACGTGAATTTTTCAACGTCACTTTGGACGAGATTAAAGAGGTTGTCCGTAAAAATTATGATAAAACCGTTGAATTTATTGACATTCCAGATGCAGAACAATATCGCGTCAGTAAGAAAATGCGTGAAAATAAAGATAACGCCGCAGTATTGTAAGTCCTTTTTATGGGACAATAATTTTTGTACAATCAGGGTAAGGAGGGATTCAAAATGCACAACGACACTATCAACGTAGTGATGGCTGATATGCCTACTACCATCAAAGAATACGTGGTGGCTAACCCGGATCTGAGTTATACCATCGTACTCAATCCACGCCACTCACACATGCAACTACTTAACGCATACCACCATGCTATGAAGCACATCGAAAATGGGGATTTTGATAAAGATTGCTCTGTTGATCTTATTGAAATTTACGCACATCAACACGAATAAGGGAGGATTTTATTATGGCACTAATCAATTGTCCAGAATGTAACCATGAAGTTTCAGATCAAGCAGCGACTTGTCCAAACTGCGGATACATTCTCAAAACAGAAAAAACGACAAATGTTACATCTGTAGCATCACTTCCAGCGAAAAAGAAGAAGAAACTAGGGTGTTTATTCTACTGTTCTATCATTATACTTATTCTAATGACAATTACAATAGTTGGAGCAGTTTTAGGGAACGTCACCCCCTCTTCAAATAACAACACAAATTCCGGCAACCAGAACGCTACTCTGTCTACTAATGCGCCGACAAGTTTTGCCGCTAAAAACATCAACGGACTGTCAAATAAGCAAGGGGAAAAAATTGATAAAATTTTATCTCAATGTGGTTTAAAAGATGCTTCGTCGATAACCGCAGAGTCTTCATTGGATTCCAGGTACAAAGGAAAAAAAGGATATATTCTTGTAATTGGCAACATAAAAAATGTATTTGTTTTTCTTGATAAAAAACAAAATGTATATAAGATAACTTATAAAAATCATACATTATACGGAAAAGGAAAAGTCAAATCGACCCTTAACGACTATTGTATGACCGCTGAGGAACAAGACACTGTAAGGATTAGTTGTGAGGAAAAAATAAAGGAAATTCTTACCTCACCCTCTACCGCAGAATTTGCCAACAGGAATGAGTGGGCCTTTTCCAAAAATAAACATACCTTGCTGGTCCAAGGCTATGTAGATTCCCAAAATGGCTTTGGCGCTATGATCCGAAGTGATTTTCAGTTCGAAATTGACCGGAAAACAAATAAAATCAAATCATTGATTTTTGATGGAAAGGAACTGGTTTCTTAACCATTGTAATCAAGCGATTTAAACGTTGCGCCGGCGCAAATATCGAAAGGAACTTGCAGTTATTTATGATGATGCAAGAAATTATTGGCAAGTTTTGAAAAAACGTACTATTAGTTGACATTTAGCCGTTGTGGGTATATTATATTAATGTAACAACGTTACGCAAATTAACATACCCCACGCGGTAGACTTCCCACAATAAGGGATTTGTCGAGGCTTGGGGTATTTTCATATGTTCTTGCCATAAAGCACCAACACACAAAGTTAAAGAAAGCAAGTAAACCTTTTCCTAGTACAAACTAGAAACATTACTTGCTTTCAGATAATAAGAACATTTTATTTATACTTCCATGTTCTTTTCTTCACTTAGTTAGAATTCATTTCTAACTTTTAAATGTTATTTTACTAATATATATTGAATATGTCAAGTTATAAGGAGTGATCCTATGTCCACAACCATCAAAACAGCTGCTGCCTACATCCGCGTATCGACAGATCGCCAGGAAGAACTCTCTCCGGATGCACAGCGCCGCGAACTCAAAAACTATGCGAAGAAAAACGGAATTATGATCACTGACATCTTTGAGGATACCGGTATCAGTGGGCGTAACGCAGAAAAACGACCGGCATTCCAAAAAATGATCTCCTATGCCAAATCCAAAGAACATCCCTATGACTACATCCTGGTGTGGAAATTCAGCCGTTTTGCAAGGAATCAGGAAGAAAGTATCGTCTACAAATCATTGCTTCAAAAAAATGGTGTAGAGGTCGTATCGATCACTGAGCCATTGATTGATGGTCCTTTTGCCTCCTTGATTGAACGAATCATCGAATGGATGGATGAGTATTACTCCATTCGCCTCGCCAGCGATGTCAAGCGCGGCATGGAAGAAAAGGCACTCCGTGGAGGATACCAGGCAGCACCACCGCTCGGATATCATATGGAAGATCACATTCCTGTAATCTATGAACCGGAAGCGGTCATTGTGCGTGAGATCTATCGTCTTGCCGCGGAAGGAAAAACCTCAACCACTATCGCACGAATAATCAATGATGCCGGATACCGCACGCGCCGCGGAAAACTCTTCGAACATCGCGGTATCGTTTATATCCTTCAAAATCCTTTCTATAAAGGTTATGTGCGGTGGAATTATAGAAAACATTCTTCCTACCACAATAATGCCGATAACGACATTATCACAACAAAGGGACTGCACAAACCGTTAATTGATGAAAATCATTGGACACAAGTTCAAAAAATTGTTCCTTTTGTTCCCGGTCACACCGGACAGCGACGACGTAAATCCGACACCCTATTTAACCATTACCTTTGCGGCATCATGCGGTGTCCGGCCTGCGGAGCAAATCTGTCTTTTCACACGAACAAAACATATACTTCATTTGTTTGCTGGAAATACTCCAAGGGAATGCACACCAACACCGGAAATATCGTTGCCTGGCGATGTGAAGAAGCACTCGTTGATTCCTTGCGCAAAACTATTGACAGTACTTCCGCAGACATGACATTTCATGCGACACTGTCGGATACTCCACTTGCTTCGGATATGCTCCGCCAATACCAAGATTCCCTTACCAAACTGGAACAAAAAGAACAGCGCATAAAAGACGCATACATCGAAGGAATTGATACCAAAGAAGAATATAAAGAAAATAAGTTCCGGATTGCCGAAGAAAGAGATCATTTGAAAAAACTCATAAAAAAAGAAGAGCGGCGATGCACTCCTCATACTGCTGCCATCAATGGCACCACGTATATCTCTATGATCAAAAACTTATTGGACACATTGGAAGACGAATCGGGCGATGTGGTCGAAAAGCACGACGCCGTCGTACAGATAGTCGATCACATGGAGTACCATCGAGACAGCGATACCTTCGACATCTTCTATTCTTATTCCTAAACCTCTTTGTAAGTGCCGACTTTTCGGCACTTTACTTATCTATCCCTTAGCGTGACACGGACCTCCAAATTGAGAAATGATCACTTTCGCCATCTCAGCATTTGGGCGGGTAATATTTACCGGGTATTGCAAACGTTTTTCATAATTCCACATTGATCAACATCCTCCTTCCCATGGCCACGGGCCTTCCACCCAGGTCCAGCGGTCATCTGCGATGACATTTTCATTTTGCAGCGGTCCGTAGCATTGCGTGTATTCCTCAGATGCCTCGCGGTATAATTTCTTATACTTTTTGTAATACTTCAATGCTTCCTCATCATAGGGATGCGTATCCAGATACAGTACGACATCATCGATGGCAAATCCAACTTCCTGGATATAACGCAACAACTTCTTTTTGTCTGTCTGATTCATCGTCGATCCCTCCCTTGATATGATGGCTGTGCACAATGCGCGCACGCTGCTTTACTTCCAATAAATGGAAGGACGAGGTCTTCAAAGATCGAGCCGTGCGTCAAACCGCTTCCACCGTCCATGACATTTTTCCACGTCTGCCATTTTACCGAAGCGATAGCCAATGACTGGCGTTCCGGGCGTGGACAAGGACGGGATTCCGGCATTTCCGGCTTGCGCTCACGACATCCGCAGGAAGAGGATGGCATGTTGGCAGGCATCGGGCCGCGCGGTCTTGGATTTTGATTGCAATTACAATTTCTAGAATATGAATTCATAAAAAAATCCCCTTGCTATTTTGCTTTTTAGTATATTATATGACAAAATTCGCAAGGGGTGTTATTTATTTACAGCATTTCATCGGTAATAACAAAATGCTCGCCGGCGTGAAGTTCGTCGGACAAAATCTTTTTGGCAAGAAGCGTCTCTACCTTTTTCTGGATATAACGCTTCAACGGCCGTGCGCCATAAGCCGGTTCGTACGCATCTTCTACCACTTTGTCTTTCGCCGCATCGGTAAGTTCTACCGTAAGTTCGCGGTCGGCAAGACGGCGGTTCAGATCCGCGATCAAAAGATCAATGATTCCTCGGATATTGTCTCTTGTCAGCGGCTTAAACATGATGGTTTCATCAAGACGGTTCAAAAATTCCGGTTTAAAACTCAGACGAAGTTTTTCCATCACTTTCTGTTCTGCCTCCGGGCGGATATTGCCGTCCTCGTCGATGCCATCAAGCAAATATTCTGCGCCAAGATTCGATGTCATGATCAAAATCGTATTTTTGAAATCGACCGTACGACCTTTCGAGTCTGTTACACGTCCATCATCCAATATTTGTAAGAAAATATTGAACACGTCCGGATGTGCCTTCTCAATCTCATCAAACAATACGACGGAATATGGTTTTCTTCGCACTGCCTCGGTCAGCTGGCCGCCTTCCTCGTAACCAACATATCCCGGAGGCGCTCCGATCAGACGCGATACGGAATGTTTCTCCATATATTCACTCATATCAATACGTATGATATTCTGTTCATTGTCAAACAAATTCTCGGCAAGACTCTTCGCAAGCTCCGTCTTTCCAACACCGGTAGGGCCAAGGAAGAGAAATGAGCCGATTGGCTTTGTCGGATCCTTGATTCCGGCTTTGGAACGAAGAATCGCTTCTGTCACTTTCGTTACACCCTCGTCCTGACCCACTACACGCTTGTGAAGGGCATCTGCCAGGTGAAGTGTCTTATTTCGCTCCGATTCTGTCAGTTTGGCAACCGGGATTCCTGTCCAGCGCGATACGATTTTGGCAATTTCTTCCTCTGTTACGCTCTCATGAACCATCGACTGGTCGCCCTTCTTTGCCTTTTCTTCAGCTTCCTGCAATTCTTTCTGTACTCTTGGCAGATCTCCGTATTGCAATTGCGCCGCTTTTTCAAGGTCATAATTATTTTTCGCCATTTCAATCTGGTTGCGGACGGTTTCAAGCTCAGTCTTCAGACTGTGAACTTTTTCCACCGCACTTCGCTCATTGTCCCATTTTGCCTTTTCGCCGGCAAATTGTTCACGAAGTTCAGCAAGTTCTTTCTGTAAATTGGTCAAACGCTCTTTGCTCAGATTGTCCGTTTCTTTTTTCAATGCGGCCTCTTCAATCTCCAGCTGCATGATGTGACGCTGCACATCATCCAATTCGGTTGGCAGCGAATCCAACTCGGTTTTGATGAGTGCGCATGCTTCATCGACAAGGTCAATCGCCTTATCCGGAAGGAAACGGTCGGAAATGTAACGGTTTGACAAAACCGCCGCATTGACAAGCGCTCCATCGGTAATCTTTACGCCATGGAAAATTTCATAACGGTCTTTCAATCCACGAAGGATTGAGATCGTGTCCTCTACCGTCGGTTCGTCTACCATAACCGGCTGGAAACGACGTTCCAAAGCGGCATCTTTCTCAATGTACATACGATATTCGTCCAATGTAGTCGCACCGATACAATGTAATTCGCCACGCGCAAGCATTGGTTTTAACATGTTACCGGCGTCCATTGCCCCATCGGTCTTTCCGGCTCCGACGATCGTATGAAGTTCATCGACGAAAAGAATGATCTGCCCGTCGCTGTCTTTGACTTCTTCCAAAACGGCTTTCAGACGTTCCTCAAATTCACCGCGGTATTTGGCACCTGCTACCAGAGCTCCCATATCCAAAGCAAATATGATCTTGTCTTTCAAACCATCCGGCACATCCCCGCGCACAATACGCTGTGCCAAGCCTTCTACAGCTGCTGTCTTACCTACACCGGGTTCGCCGATGAGAACCGGGTTATTTTTGGTCTTACGCGATAAGATCTGAATCATGTTACGAATCTCCGAGTCCCTGCCAATTACAGGATCCAGTTTTTTCTCACGCGCCCTCTCTACGAGGTCGTATCCATATTTATTTAAGCTGTCATACACAGCTTCCGGATTGTCCGTTGTCACTTTTTGATTTCCTCGGACTTTCGAAAGAGCCTGCAAAAATCTTTCGCGGTCAATCTGAAAATCGTGAAACAACTGCTTGATCTCCTTCGATGGTTTCCGAAGCAGACTCAAAAATAAATGCTCCACGGAGACATACTCGTCTCCCAGTGCTTTCGCCTCGTTTTCGGCATACACCAATACTTTATTCAAATCTTGTCCGATATAAACCTGTCCTCCCTGAACCTGCGGACGTTTGCGGACAGCTCCCTCGACCTGCGCCAAAAACACATCGCTGTCTATATCCATCTTCTCGATCAGTTTCTTGATCAGACTATCTTCTACCGTCAACATCCCATAAAGTAAGTGTTCCTGTGCAATCTCCTGTGCACCAAAATCATATGCGATTTTTTCCAGGTTGTTTAAAATCTCTACGGATTTCTGTGTAAATTTTGAAATATTCATACTCTGCCTCCATTCTGCATCTCCTGCACGATGCCTGCAAGCGTTATTGACAATGTGGGACTTTTTATAGTCTCTCCACCATCGCTACAATTATGTTATACCACTTTTATTAGCACTCGTCAAGAGTGAGTGCTAATAATTTTCAAAAAAATTTTATTTCTTTGATTTTGGTTGCCCCTTTTGACTCATCCGTACATTTTCTTCATTCTAGACCACACTCCCAGACCTGCTTCTTTGGTCCAATTCTGCCCTTTTTCACACAAACCAAAATCAGCTTCTAATTTCTTTGACTTTATAACCCTTTTCTTCTATAATACCAAAATTGCGTCTATTTTCTTTGGTCCAATTCTTTCTTTTTTCATACAAACCTAAATCACCTACTTATTTTCTTGACCCTGTGCCCATTTTCTTTGTTCTAAACCAAAAATTCATGTCACACATAGCTTCTTACCGGCTTTAAAACCAACTAATCTCACCGGATTGCCCTTTTGAGCTGCCGGAGGCAGCCCAAAAGGCCCTACTTGCTTTTCCCTCCCACCAGCATGCATGCCGCAAAAAGGCCCGCCGGGAACCACACTCCATGCGATTCCCGGCGGGACCCTGCTTTCTTACAATTTTTCTTAATCCACCCACTCAATCTTTTCGATGACTGGCTGGTTTGCTTTTTCTACGGTTCCGTTGCTGTCGGTGACCGGTGTCTTTTCGCAGATCTGATCCACGACTTCCATGCCGGAAGTGACATGGCCGAAGCCGGCGTATTCTCCATCAAGATAGTCCGCATCCTGGTGCATGATAAAGAACTGGGAGCTTGCACTGTCCGGATCCTGTGAGCGCGCCATTGAGATCGTGCCGCGGGTATGTTTGATCGAGTTTTCTACACCATTGGAAGAGAACTCGCCTTTGATCGTCTCATCGGAGCCGCCCATTCCGGTGCCTTCCGGGTCGCCGCCCTGAATCATAAAGCCGGAGATGATGCGGTGAAATGTCAAGCCGTCATAAAATCCTTCCTGAACAAGTTTAGCAAAATTTGTCACCGTGATCGGTGCCTGGTCGGCATCCAGTTCCACTTCAATCGTTCCATAATCTTTGACTGTGATCTTGACGTGGTGCTTGCCGCTCAAATTTCCTTTGATGGCACTGCCACTGGCTGTCTGTGTAGATTTGTCAGAATCCGTATTTTTGTCTGCCGTTCCTGCGGAGCCACATCCGGTAAGGCAAAGTGTCGTCGCTACTACGGCGGTTATCAGGTTTCTTATGAATTTTTTCATTTTATTTATTTCCTTTCGTTCGTACAATCTGTTTCATTTTTTCCACGCGCTGCTTTTCCGAAGCACTCATATCACGAGTAAGAATCTCCATCATTGCCTCCGTCTCCTCCGGAGTAAATGACAGGTTCTGGCTGCGAAGTTCCCTCATCGCCTGCATCACGAACGGCGCCGCTGCTTTCATCTCGATGCCCTTCGTCTGAGCTTCGAGCTGCTTCAAAATCTTCGCTTTCGCCGGGTTCATCTTCGCATACATCTCTTCCAGATTGCCCATTATTTTCCTCACTCATTGCGGATAAAAAGACAGACATCATATCAACCATGTCCTGTTGTTCGGGAGGTATCTGGCTTTTCAAAAACTCCATCATGCCTTCCATATTCCCCGTTCCGGAATCCGACTGTTCTGCCTCCTGCTTCATTTCCTGCATCATCGTCATCATCTGACGAACATGGCGGAACATAAAAATCTGCAATAAAAGGTCGATCAACTGCCGTTCATTTTTCCGGCAGAAGCCGCGGATACTGCGAAGAAGCCCTTCCAGATCAATCCGTTTTCCGACCGGCTGATCGAGATAAGGCAGTGCCGCCTTCAAAAGCTGCACATTGGTATTGTCCACAATTCTTCCTTCCCATTGCAACATCTGTCCCACTTCCGCATTCCTTTTCTTCTAGCATATGCGTGTTTTCAAAAAAGAATGCCTATTGATAATGCAAGCGCTCACCGGTAATATTTTCCAATACTTCTGTGAGATACCGCTTGGCTACATATTTTGCCATCGGCAGGTTCAGATCCAGGTAATTGCCACAGGCTTCCGGCGCTGCTCCCGGAATCTCTCCTTCGTATTCACTGATAAATGTAAACATTTCTTTGAGCAAAGGCACGATATCCGCAGATTCGTAGTCACCGGCAAGAATCAGGTAAAAGCCGGTGCGGCAGCCCATTGGGCCAAAATATACAACCTTTTCACCCATCGTATCGTGGTTTCGCAAAAATGTTGCGCCCAAATGCTCTACCGCATGAATCTCCGCGGTATTCATAACCGGTTCGAAGTTCGGGCGTGTCATACGGATGTCAAACGTTGTCACAATGTCCGTTCCGGTGCAGTCTTTGCGGGAAACATAGACTCCCGGAAGAAGTTTCAAATGATCTACGGTAAAACTAGCAATCGTTTCCATTTTGTCCTCCATTTCCAATAATTAACAAAGACCACATATCTTTCCGTGAAAAAATATGTGGTCTGGCTTCACAATGTTACGTTATTTATTTGATAACCTTAACCCATCCTTCCGGACCTTCGATATGACCCATCTGGATGCCGGTAAGTGTATCATACAATTTCTGTGTAACTTCACCCATTTTCTCCATGCCGCTTGGGAAGCAGATCTCTTTGCCATGATCATTAATCTTTCCAACCGGAGAAATAACAGCTGCTGTTCCACAAAGTCCACACTCTGCAAAATCTTTTACTTCGTCAAAGTATACTTCTCTTTCTTCTACTTCAAGACCAAGGATATCTCTTGCGATTGTTACGAGAGAACGTCTTGTGATCGAAGGCAGAATACTGCTGCTCTTTGGTGTAACCACTTTGCCATCTTTTGTAACGAAGATGAAGTTTGCTCCACCGGTCTCTTCTACTTTTGTTCTTGTCTTAGGATCCAAATACATATTTTCAGCGAATCCCTGATTATGTGCATCTACGATTGCATGAAGACTCATCGCATAGTTCAGACCAGCCTTAACATGTCCTGTACCATTTGGTGCTGCACGGTCAAAATCACTGACACGGATTACGATCGGTTTTGCGCCGCCCTTGAAATAAGGACCAACCGGTGTCGTAAATACACGGAACTGATACTCTTTAGAAGGAGCAACTCCGATAACCGGTGCGATACCAAACATATACGGACGGATGTACAAAGAAGCACCGGAGCCATAAGGTGGCACGTAAGCTTCGTTTGCCAAAACGGTCTGTACTACTGCATCTACAAATTTATCTTCCGGAAATGCCGGCATCTCAAGACGTCTTGCCGTATTTGCCATACGCTCTGCATTTAAGTCAGGGCGAAAGCAGACAATATGTCCATCTTCTGCTGTGTAAGCTTTTAATCCCTCGAAACAAGTCTGTGCATACTGAAGCACACCTGCACACTCACTCATTGTGATCATAGGGTCATCGATCAAAGCACCCTCGTCCCAGGCACCATCTTTGTAATTCGCCACAAAACGTTTGTCTGTGTCATGGTATCCAAATCCTAGACTGGACCAATCAATGTTCTTTTTTTCCATAGTTAACCATCTTCCTTTGACGTATATTTTGTATCTTTTAGTTTACTCTTATGGCAGGGAACTGTCAAGTAGTATCAGTCTTCTTTTTTCTCTTCGGCTGAATTTTCCACCTCAGGGATCTCGTTCGCATCTGACTTTGTGCCCTCTTCTTCAGACCAGTCATGTGCCTTGATTTCGGCACGGCGGACTTTTCCACTGATTGTCTTTGGCAATTCTTTGGCAAAATCCACGATCTTAGGCCACTTATAGGAAGCGACATTTTTCTTCAAATATTTTACAATATCATTTTTCATATGCTCGTCGCCTTCGCTGCCGTCAGCAAGTACGATCGTCGCCTTGATCGCCTGACCACGAAGCTTATCCGGCACAGATGTTACGGCACATTCCAGCACGTATGGCAGTTTCATGATCTCATTTTCAATCTCAAATGGTCCGATGCGGTAACCGGAAGATTTGATCACATCATCGACACGTCCAACATACCACAGATATCCGTCGCTGTCCATGCACGCAGTATCACCGGTGTGATAATAGCCGTCATACCATACGGAATCGGTCTTTTCCTTGTCATTGTAATATCCGGTAAACAGACCATTTGGCGCACCATCGGAAACCTTAACTACGATTTCTCCCTCTTCACCGGTCTTTGCGATACTTCCGTCAGAAAGCATTACGGCAACATCATACAATGGACTCGGTTTACCCATGGAGCCCGGACGCGGGGTCATCCCTTTGATATTACCGATCAACATCGTCGTCTCAGTCTGTCCGAATCCTTCCATAATATCAAATCCGGTTTTTTCTTTAAATTTCTCATAGATTTTCGGGTTCAATGCCTCGCCGGCCGTCGTTACATTCTGCAGGGAAGAAAGGTCATATTTTTCCAGCTGCAAATGAACCATAACACGGTATGCCGTCGGTGGTGCACAGAATGTTGTAATTTTATATTTCTCAATCATCTGCAAAATCTTCTTCGCATCAAAATCGTCAAAATCATACGTAAAAATAGGGGCTTCACAGATCCACTGTCCATACAGTTTTCCCCACAGAGCTTTTCCCCATCCGGTATCGGAAATAGCAAAATGAATGCCGTCCGGGTCTACCTGGTGCCAATATTTGGCAGTGATATAATGCCCCAATGGGTATTTATAATTGTGTGTCGTAATTTTCGGATAAGAAGTTGTACCCGAAGTAAAGAACATCAGCATCGGATCATCTCCGCCCGGCACATCTTTCGGTTTTGTAAAGTTTGCCGAGAAGAACTGAATGTCTTTGTTAAAGCAGTGCCAGGACTCACGCGCACCGCCTACCATGATCTTCAGTTTCAATGTTGTATTTCCGCGGGAAGCCTTATCCACTTCACGGGAAACATCGCCGTCTGCCGTACAAACGACAGCATCCACTTCACCTACTTTGAAACGATATTCAAAGTCTTTGCGGGTAAGCAGGTTTGTCGCAGGGATCGCGATGGCTCCAATCTTATGAAGTGCAAGGATGGAGAACCAGAACTGGAAATGACGTTTCAAAACGAGCATTACCTTATCTCCGCGCTTAATTCCGAGATAGCTGAAATAGTTCGCTGTCATATTGGTAAACTTTGCGATATCACGGAATGTGAAATAACGCTCTCTTCCATCTTTTGACACGTGAAGCATCGCCAGTTTATCCGGACATTTTTTTGCCATTACATCAATTACATCATATGAAAAGTTAAAATTCTCATCGTTTTTAAATTTAATGGAATTTAAAATTCCATCTTCACCAAATCCTGTTTCAATATATTGATCCGCGATTCCGACCAAATCAAACTTCTTTCCTTCGGTATAACTCATATCTTTCTCCATTTCTGCGTTCGTAATCACGCCAAATCTATCTTGTTTTAATTTACACCTCACGTAGTTTTCAAAACTACATGCATCTTTATCATATACTACACACCCCCTAGTGTCAAGTGACTTTTTGCGGTTTCGTGAATATTTTATACTATTTACATTTTCTTTATTTCTTTTACAATTTTTATATGATAAAATAGAGGGAACGGTAACGAAAAGGAGTTGAGATTCGTCATGAAGAAAACACGCATGGATATTTTCCTTCTCGCCGGTCTTTTGATCGTGGGACTGCTTCTCGCCGGCTTTGTCTATCTGCCGCACGGAGAAAATGGTTCCGTCGTAGAGGTCCGCGTCAACGGAAAAGTCACTGCCACCTATCCGCTTTCTTCTAATATAGAGAAAACGATCACGACAGAAGATGGCGATTCCAACACATTTTGCATCAAAGATCACAAAGTTACGATGACACACGCCTCCTGCCCGGATCAGATCTGTGTCCGCACAAAAGGCATTTCAAAAACCGGCGAAAGCATCGTATGCCTTCCCCACCAGGTTGTCCTCGCGATCACCTCGGCTCAGACATCGCCTGAGTTGGACGGAATCAGCGGATAAGGAAAGGAGACACGTATGAACCGCTCTAGGAAAATTGCAGAATACGCGCTTTACACGGCATTGGCATTTTTGTTTGGCTATCTTGAAAATCTTTTCCCGCTGCCACTTCCATTTCCGGGAATGAAGATTGGATTTTCCAATTTGATATTTATTCTCACATTATATAAGAAGGGATTCCGTTACACACTTTCGCTGTCCCTTCTGCGAATCGTTCTGAGTGCCTTTACTTTCGGCAGTCTGTTCAGTTTATTGTACAGTCTTGTGGGAAGCATCCTCAGTCTGATCCTGATGGAAGTTCTCAAAAAAATCGCCAAAGACCGCCTCTCGATGCTTTCTGTCAGCGCTGCCGGCGGCACGGCTCACTGCATGGGACAATGGCTGGTGGCCTCTCTGGTCGTAGGGTTTGACTCTCTTCGCTGGTATGCCCCCATTTTGTATTTCAGCGGTCTGATCTCCGGATTTTTCATCGGTTTTTTGGCAATGCAATGCGCGAAACGTGGGGCTTTATAATCTTTTAGCCATATTTTATATATTTTTATATTTATTTTATTGACTAATGGCTCAACTAGTGATAGAATGTAAATCGTTGAAAGGGTTGTGAGTGCAAAAATATGTAAGAAAATTTCTTTCAATAAAAAAAAAGGGGAAGACGACCATGAGTAAAAATGTTGGAATTGTACGTCGTTTGGATAACTTAGGAAGAGTTACCATTCCGATGGAAATGAGAAAATCACTTGGAATTGAGAATCGCGGAGAAGTAGAGATTTCTGCTCAGAAAAATGCGATCATGATCAAAAAATATGAGCCTGTTGATGTATTTACCGGTTCAGATAAAGACCTGATTGAGTACGAAGGAAAATTGGTTTCCGTAGCTTCAATCGAGGCATTGGCTAAGCTAGCTGGTTTAATTTAATCATATATCCCTTTAGTGTGGCTGGAGCCCCCCTAGACTCCAGCCTTTCCTTTTTTATTATTTTTTTATCACGATACGTAAAATAGAGTACCGCATAAACGGTACTCTATTTTATTTCCTGTCACCAAACGAAATTAGTTCTTTATATACTTGATTTTTTGTCATTCCGCGGTCTTTCGCCACCGCTTTCATTGCTTCTTTTCGCTCCAGCCCCTGCGCAAGATAGTGTTCCATATGTTCTTCGATCGGAACTTCTTCCCATTTCTGCTGTTCCAGACTTTCGAGTTCCTCGATATCGGCTCCTTCGACGACAAATACAAATTCACCCTTCGGCTCATTTTTTTCATAATAAGAACAGGCTTCTTCCAGCGTGCACTGCATCACTTTTTCATGCCGTTTGGTAAGTTCCTTGCAGACCGCGATCTTACGCGTTCCCGGAAGAACTTCGGCGATTGCCTGTAATGTCTTTGTCAGGCGGTGTGGTGCCTCGTAAAACACCGTCGTATACGTCGTATTTTTCAGGCGTTCCAAGGCTCTGGCCCGCTCTTTCTTATCCATTGGGAGAAATCCTTCAAAAGCAAACTGGCGTGTCGGCAGGCCGCCCAGCGTAAGCGCCGTGATGACGGCAGAAGCCCCCGGCAAAGAAGTCACCGGAATCCCGGCTTCGTAGGCAGCAAGTGCCAGTTCGGCTCCCGGATCCGAGATCGCAGGTGTGCCGGCATCAGTCACGACAGCAATATTTTTTCCTGCCAGCAGTTCATTGACAAGCACCCCGGTCTTCTGATATTTATTGTGTTCATGATAACTGGTAAGCGGCGTCTTGATATCAAAATGATTGAGAAGTTTGATCGTCTGTCTGGTATCCTCCGCCGCGATCAAATCTACTTCTTTCAATGTGCGCAGTACGCGCAATGTGATATCTTCCAGATTTCCGATCGGCGTAGCACACAAATATAATGTTCCCATAATAGCCTCATTTCCTAGTAATTCTCTAACAATTGTTCGGTATACACATTTACCTCTTTGTATACGATAAGCGGCTTTTCTATCTTCATCCCCGGATTGCCGCCCCGTGTGCCTTCGATCAACACCATATTCGGTTCCTTGTCCACATACGGATAGACAAGCTGCATCCGCTTTGGTTCAATCCGGCAGGCGGTCATTTTACTCATAATCTCGCCGAGCCGTGACGGGCGGTGTACCATAAAGAAATGTCCACCGGGTTTCAATAATTTTGCGCTTGCTTTCAACACATCATCCAGCGTGCATTTTAACTCATGACGCGCAATCGCCTTATGCCCCGTAGGATTCGTAAGTCCGTGGGATTCGCTCATATACGGTGGATTGGTCGTTACGACATCAAAAGAAGCCGCTCCAAAAATAGCCGCCGCTTCTTTGATATCTCCAGTCGTAATATGCACTCTGGAGTCTAATTTATTATACTCGACACTTCGTCTCGCCATGTCCGCGATATCGGTCTGAATTTCCAGCCCCTCGATGTGCTCCGCCTGCGTCTTGGCGGACAAAAGAATCGGAATGATACCATTGCCACAGCCGAGATCCAACACTTTTTTTCCTTCCGGAACACAGGCAAAGGACGAAAGCAGTACTGCATCCATGCCAAAACAAAACCATTTGGGGTTCTGGATGAGCATCAAGCCGTCCCGCTGCAGATCATCCAGCCGCTCCCCCGGTAATAATCGGTCTTTCATCAGATTTTTGATTTACCTTCCTTTTTTTCCATCGCTTCCAGCGCTTTTAACTCTTTGTCATCTTCCTGTTTTCCATGATCGCGTTTGCGGTCTTTGCGGAATTTAAGTTCTGCTGCCGCATATTCACGCACTTCTTTTTCGTCATTGTCAAGGGTTACGATGACGCGGACTTTCTGTTTCAATACACTGACATTCTGCACTTCTCCATTGAGGCCATCCGGCGTTTTCACACGTGTTCCGACGTTTGGCAGGCTTCGGTTCAATTCCTCGTAAGCCTCTTCCTCATTTTTCAGACAGCACATCAAACGGCCGCACACACCCGAAATCTTCGTCGGATTGAGTGACAAATTCTGCTCTTTTGCCATTTTGATGGAAACCGGCGCAAATTCGGAAAGATACGTATGACAACAGAGTGCTCTTCCGCAGATACCGATTCCTCCGCGCAGTTTTGTCTCATCGCGCACTCCGATCTGACGCAGTTCAATACGTGTACGGAACACCGATGCCAGATCTTTGACCAGTTCACGGAAGTCAATTCTTCCATCTGCCGTAAAATAAAACAATAATTTGTTGCGGTCAAAGGTATATTCTGCCGCGATCAGTTTCATTTCCAATTTATGCTTGGCAATTTTCTGTTTGCAGATGACAAACGCCTCTGCCTCTTTTTCGCGGTTCTTTTGTTCATGCTCCTCATCCTCTTTCGTCGCTAAACGAACGATTCCTTTCAAAGGTGCCACAATCTTTTCTTCCGGCATTTCCGTCGGTGGAAGGACTACTGTCCCCATTTCGACTCCTTTTGCCGTCTCTACGATCACACGCGTTCCACGCGTTATATTTTCTTTTTCCTTTCCCGGATCAAAATAATAAATTTTGCCCGCCTGGCGGAAACGTACTCCGATAATAATCTTCACTTTTTTACCTCGCTTTATCTATTCTTACTGCTTCATCGTACAAAGCATAAGCTCCATCGCCACTTCAAAGTTTACATTGGCTTTGAGGCGAAGTTTCGCTTTGTCAAAAGCACTTAATATCTCTTCGATTTTCTCATAATCACGCTGGTTTGCCTCTTCGGATATCGCGCGGAATTCGCTTTGGAATACCAGCTGATTCATATTTTTTGTCGCCTTAAATAAAAGCACATCGCGGTACCAGAGAACCATGAGGTCAATATAATCCTTGATATTGTCCTTATCTTCCCCGATCTCCTTTATTTTTTCAAGCATTTCCGAAACGGTCATATTTCTTACATTTTTTAACAAATACAATACCTGATTTTTTTTCTCTTCAAAATCTTCGGATTCGATGTAGCGGATTGCTTTTCCAAGATTTCCCTGTGCAAATATGGCACTCGTCCGCGCGCGGTAGTCTACCACGTGGTAATTGTCGATCAGATATTTTTCAATCGCTGCCGTCGTGAGCGGTCGAAATTCCAATGTCAGGCATCTCGACTGAATGGTCGGCAGAATCGCACTCATATTACTCGTGAGCAAAATGATGATTCCGTATTCCGGCGGCTCCTCGATCGTTTTCAAAAGAGCATTCTGCGCCGCTTCGGTCATTCTCTCGGCTTCCGGAACGATAAATATTTTGTAGGGACTGGAAAATGGTTTGATTGCCATCTCGGAATTGATCTTTTCACGCACATCGTCCACACCGATGCTTGACAATTCTCTCGTTACCCATATCACATCGGGCTGATTTCCGGAATCAATCTGTTTGCAGGACGGACATTTTCCACATGGCCGCACCTCCTGCTCTGCCGTACATTGAAGTCCTGCCGCAAACGTTCTCGCCATCGTCTCTTTGCCGCATCCCACTTCGCCCTGGAAAATATAGGCATGAAACGGCTTATCTTCGCGGATCGCCATCTGCAAATGTTCTTTTATATCTTCATGTCCCATTATTTCTGAAAATAAAAACATAGGTACCACCATCCTTTCCTCATGTCAGTATATCTAACAGCATCCCCCGTATCTCGTCAATCTTTGCGAGAATCCCGAGGTGGTCTTTTTCTTCTTTGATCAGTTCTCCCGCGAGCTCATCCAATGCCACATTGACACGTTTGATCATGCCATACACGCGGTGCCGCCCTCTCCGGTCAAGGAAATTTTCACGGCTGAATTTGTGTGAACGGTTTACGATCTCGTTCATAAATTCCTGGATCAGTTTCCGGTACTGGCGCATATCACGCACATCCATATGCTTGCCAAGTTTTTTCCCCTGCATCGTAATGTCTTCCATCATGAGTGAAAGGCGTGCCTGCAGCCCCTCTTCTTCCAGAGAACTCATCAGCGTGAATTTAAAATCTTCTCCCGTATTCTGCGTCTGTCTTGTCGTCGTTGCCGCCACGGTCTGCTGCATCGGATCTACTTTAATTTCCATCCTTTCACACCTCCCTCAAAATGTAATCCATTCCATTCTTTAAGTATACCATGAAATTCGCCGGTGTTGCAACTATAAAAATCACACGTGATGCTGGATCATCGTTTCGATATGAGCAAGCGCCTCTTCGAAATTGTCGTTCTGCACACGGATGTCAATGCCCGTCTCGTCAAGTTTTTCCTCTGAAAAATCCTCTTCATCTGCAAGAAAACGGCGGCACAGTTCTGCCACGCACGGCGTATTCTGCTCTTTTTCGCGTTTCAATGCCCGCTCGATACGTTCAAAATCATCGACTTCAATGTAAATCGGAACGACCTGCTCGATACCAAAAAATGTCTCCAGTTTGCGGTATCCTTCCAATGTCGTAATAAGGATATAATTTCCTTTTTCCAGATCAATCTGTCCGTCGTTGGCAGTAAAATAATACCATGGACCATGCACTGTCTGATACACACGGCATTCAATGATCTTATCGTCTTCCTGCATCTCGTGCATTTCTTCTTCACTGACAAAAAAATACTCTTTACCATAAGTTTCCCCGGCGCGGATCGGACGCGTCGTATATGTCACTACTTCCCGCAGTTCTGGGAAATCCTCCACGATTCTCTGATACAGCGAATCTTTTCCTGTCGCACTCTTCCCCATAATAACAAATAATTTACCCATTGCCATCCCTCCAAATCTTATTTTATCTCTTGGCATACAAACACTCTGCCGTTTTCAACTCCACGCACTTCATAACCGGATCTTTGTCCGTCCAAAAGCACGTCAACCATTTCCTGCGAAAATATTTCACCGGCGACCGCAAACGGTACTCCCGGCGGGTACAAATACACGTCCTTCGCCGCAGTCTGACCTGCCGCCTCTGCAAGCAGAATCTCTTTTTTCGGAAGCCGCTCTGCCTCATGACTGTACATCCGCTGCTCCGGCGGTTTTATCTTGTACGTAAAGGTCTTTTTCGCACCTTTTTCCGCATACGATAAGGACCGGTCAAGATCACACAATGCCTCCGCAAAACGGTTAAAATGTTCCGCCGTATCGCAGATTGTCGCCATCCCCAGCGCATAATTACCACAGCTCATTTCCAATTGAACTCCGTAACGCTCCAGAAGAATTTCTTCCAGCTGCTGCCCGGTAAGTTCCGTACGAGCGGTACTGATGACAATTTTCGACAAATCCATCTTCTCGCAGCGCGCAACTTCCAATTTTTGTAAGTTCTCTGTTTTTTTATAAAAATCATTCAGATTTTTGACAAAATGTTCTGCAGAAAAGGAATCTTCCGTCTGCACATATTCAAAGCACTTTGCGATCGATGCCATCAAAAGGTACGACGGACTGCTCGACTGGTAGGTCTGAAGCGCCCACTGCAGCCGTTCTTCGTCAATGCGGTTTCCCGTCTGATGGAGCACCGCCGTCTGTGTAAATGCCGGCAGGGTTTTGTGAAGACTTTCAATCACAAGGTCTGCCCCCTGCCGCACCGCGGTTTCCGGAAAGGACGGAAGCCAGTTAAAATGTGCCCCATGTGCTTCATCCACAATAAGTGGAATATTTTTCTCATGTACCGCCGCTGCGATGCCTGCAATGTCCGAAACAATCCCCTCATACGTCGGCGATGTGATCATCACACATTTGACATCCGGATTTTCTTTTAACTGACGGCGAATCTCTGAAACTTCGATCTCGCCGGCAATTCCCAGTTCTCCCAGCGTCCCTTCGAGCCGACGCGGATACACATAAACCGGTCGAAGTCCAAGAAGTTTGATCGCATTATAAACCGATTTATGACAGTTTCTCGCCACCAAAATCTTGTCCCCCGTATAACAGCACGCCGTAATCGCCACCAAAATCCCGCACGTACTTCCATTGACCAAAAGATAGGTCTGTTTCGAATCGTACCATTGGGTCAGATCGTCCATCAAGTCGCGGATCATTTCCTCCGGATGATGCAGATCATCCACCCCCGGAACCTCTGTCACATCAAGAGAATAGGGATCTGGCATCGTACACAGCGGATTTCTTTTGTGCCCCGGCATATGCATCGGCACGATGTCTCGCTTACAATATTTGGATAATGTAGTAAAAAAGTGATTTGACATGTCATTCCCCTTTCTCGTAGTATTTCTTTAAGTATACCATTTTTCTCTTGTTTTTCAATAGGAAGTCGTGTTATATTATTATACAAACGTAACGATTTAGGATTGCGGTGGGGGAGCCTGAATAGTTACATTACATACTACATACAGAAATGGAGATTCCTATGACGAAAATGGTTCTTATGGCGACTGCCTTCTCAAAAAATTCCATGATGGGAATGGTCATCGTCGCTTTGGTATGCATGGGTATACCTTTTATCGCACTTGCGTATATGAAAACGAAAACCGGTGCAAAGATCACATCCTTTTTGAAAGGACTTCTTTTTTATGCACTGTTTGCCTTTGGCGTAAGCGGACTGATCAACATCCTTCTGCTGGGCGGCCTATCGCTTTCTTCCGTATTAAACCGAAGCATTCACCCGGTATATTATGCAGTATATGGTGCTGTACTTGCCGGCATTGTCGAAGAAACCGGTAAATTTATCGGATTAAAGTATATGATGAAAAAAAATCCGGACAAGCAAAATGCTCTGCTTTTCGGTCTCGGTCACGGCGGTCTGGAAGCACTTGCTTACGGAAGTTCCCTTTTTATGGGAAATTTTGTACTGGCATTGCTGGTAAACTCACTTGGTGTCGATGAATATTTCAACAAACTCGGCATCACCGGGGAAAAACTGGTGGAGCAGAAAAATAATCTCGCGGCCCTGATGGCGATTCCGACAAGCGAATACGTCGCTTACGGCATCGAACGCGTCTTCCTGCTTGCACTGCAGATTGCTCTGACGATCCTTGTCTTCATGGCGGTCAATAACCAGAAGCTCAAACCAATGTTCCCAATCGCGATCCTGCTTCACATCATCGCGTACATGCCATCTTACCTGAACAATATGGAGCTTTTGAATCTGACATTTAACCTGCTGATCACCGGCGCGATCTGTGTGATCGTAGCGGCTTATGTCTACCGCATTTATCATCAGATCAGCGACGATGGCACAATCGCTTCAAAAAAATCTTGACAACTGTGTCGTTTTGCGATACTATATATATGAATCAATGGTGATTCGCCTTAGGCGAGTTGCCATTTTTTATTGCCGTTATCATTGGGATAACCTAATGATTGCCTATATATAGTTTAGTTCTCTATTCCCCAGAAAAAGGTCACATTGTGGCCTTTTTCTCATATCTGCCGATTGCCAAATGCTCCCCTTTTTGCTATACTAAAATTAACTATTCAGAAGAATGATAAAAGAGGTCTTTTTATGGCGGAACGCAGAGAATTAAAAATTTCCG
Organism: Lachnoclostridium sp. UBA5890; assembly: GCA_002431395.1. Lineage (GTDB taxonomy): Bacteria > Bacillota > Clostridia > Lachnospirales > Lachnospiraceae > Eubacterium_F. Next base: position 78,976 of record DJEU01000007.1, on the reverse strand, counting down.
TGCGAAATCTGGTGGAATTTATTTTTCGCGAAGGAGATATCAATTCGACCGGTCTTGGCACCCGGAATCCGGAGGCAATGCAGCTCGGTAATAAAATTCACAAAAAAATACAAAAAAGTATGGGAATCGGCTATCAGGCAGAGGTTCCTTTATTTACGTACGTCACAATGCAGAGCGAGGAAACCGGTGAAGAATTTGATTTGAAAATTGAGGGACGTGCTGACGGCATCTTCCGCGACGACTCGGAAATTCTTGTCGATGAGATTAAAGGTGTTTTTATGGACATCCATCAGTTAAAAGAACCTCTTTTGGTGCATAAAGCGCAGGCAATGTGCTATGCCTATATGATCTGCGAAGCCGAAAATCCGGCATTTATCACCGTTCAGGTGACGTACTGCCATCTGGAGAGCGAGGAGATCCGCCGTTTTCCGGTAACCTACCGCAGTGAAGAGATCCGCGCGTGGTTTCAGGATCTGGTCGACTTGTATACCCCATGGGCACGCTACGAATTTGACTGGCAGAAAAAACGAAATGCTTCGATTCAGTCGCTTACGTTCCCATTCCCATACCGCGACGGCCAGAAAGAACTTGCCGCCTGCGTATATAAAACAATTGAGCACAAAAAGAAAATTTTTATACAGGCTCCCACCGGGGTCGGAAAGACCATTTCCACGGTATTTCCGTCGGTGAAAGCAATGGGCGAAGGGCTGATCGACCGCCTTTTTTATCTGACTGCCAAAACGATCACGAGAACGGTCGCGCAGGAATGTTTCCAACTTTTGTCAGAGCAGTCGCTGCATTTTAAATTTCTTACGATCACGGCAAAGGAAAAAATGTGCTTTCTGGAAGGCAGCCCGGATTGTAATCCTGCCTCCTGTCCTTATGCCAAGGGGCATTATGACCGCGTCAATGACTGTGTTTACGATATGCTGATCCATGAAAACGACATGAATCGGGATACCATTCTTTCGTATGCCGAAAAACACAATGTCTGCCCGTTCGAAATGTGCCTCGATGCGGCTCTTTTTGCGGACAGCATTATCTGCGATTACAATTATGCTTTTGACCCCAATGTCTATCTGCGGCGGTTCTTTTCGGAAGAGAAGAAAGGAAATTTTGCCTTTTTGATTGATGAAGCCCATAATCTCGTGGAGCGTGCCAGAGAAATGTACAGCGCCGTGCTCGTAAAAGAAGATTTTTTGAAAGTAAAACGTATTATAAATGAGGAATCCACCAAAAATTATCCATCCGAAGTAAAATATTTATTTAAGATTTTTGCCGCTTCGCTGGACCGGTGCAATAAAACCATGCTTGAATGGAAGCATGCCTGCGATCATTTTGAGCTTCTGGAGGACATTTCTTCTTTTGAATTCCAGTTGCTGCGCGTCGTAAACAGTTTTGAACTTTTGACAAAAGAAGTGAAGGAACTTCCCGAGCGCGAAACGATTTTGAACTTATTTTTTGCCGTCCGGCATTTTCTCAATATGAACGACACCAAAGATGAAAAATACCGCATTTACACCGATTATGAGGAATCCGGAAATTTCCGCATCAAGCTGCAATGTATGGATCCTTCGACGCGACTCAGTGACGCCGAAGAACAGGCGCGCAGTACGGTCTTTTTCTCTGCCACCCTGCTGCCGATCCGCTATTACATGGAGCAACTTTCGACGACTGAAGAAGACTATGCCGTCTATGCCAAATCTTCGTTTACGCCGGACCAGCGGCGCATCGTGATCGCCAATGATGTCACCAGCAAATACACACGGCGTTCTCTCGCAGAATACCGCCGTATCGCCGGCTACATCGAGGAATTTGTGCAGGCAAAGCAGGGAAATTATATCATTTTCTTCCCTTCCTACGCCTTTTTACGCCAGGTAAAAGACCAGCTTCATCTCCCAGAGCAGACACAAATCATCGAACAATGTCAAAATATGTCAGAATCAGAAAAGGAAGAATTTCTGGCTACTTTTGATGCCGAAAATGACTACACGCTTGTAGGCCTCTGTGTTATGGGGGGCATTTTCAGCGAAGGCATTGATCTGAAAGATGACCGTCTGATCGGTACTGCGATCGTGGGAACCGGCCTTCCGCAGGTTTGCGAAGAACGCGAATTATTTAAACAATATTACGACGAAAAAAATGGACACGGCTTTGACTATGCCTACCTGTATCCCGGCATCAACAAGGTTTTTCAGGCGGGCGGCCGCGTGATCCGTACTTCTTCCGACCGCGGTGTCATCCTGCTCTTAGATGAACGCTTTGCCGGCAATAGTTATTCTCATTTATTTCCAAAAGAATGGGTACCTTACAAGATTACAAATAAAAAAGGAATGAAAGATATCCTCCATTCCTTTTGGGAAAATCCGGATTTCTCTCCGGACTAGTGTTTCAAAACTAGATCAACTTAATTCCATCGGATCGGATTTCTATTTTCTTTTCTTTCATCAGTCGTCCGATTGCTCGTTTATAGGCATTTTTACTCATTTTAAATTCGCGCTTGATGATTTCCGGCGACGTTTTATCATGAAATGGCAAAAAACCACCTTCTGCCTCTAATCTCGCAAGAATACTTTCTGCATCCATTCCCATCTGAACCGGCAGTTTTTCCTGCAGACTGAGTGTCAATTTTCCATCTTCCCGGATTTCTTTGATACGGGCATGAACATTGTCTCCTACATGAAGTTCACGATTCATCTCATTGTGAGGGATCAACGCAGAATACTGATCTGCCACTGCCACAAAGGCACCAAACGAATCCAAAATCTCATACACCATTCCATCGACATGATCGCCCTCGGTAAAGTCTCCATCGGTGCGAAGATAATCATAAATATGCATCGTCGCACATAGGCGGCTGCTCTTATCGATGTAAAGTGCTGCCAATACCTGCTCGCCTTTCTTTACACGATGTGTCTGCTCTTTAAATGGCAGGAACAGATCTTTCGCAAGTCCCCAGTCAAGAAATGCTCCGATTCCTGTCACATCGGTTACTTTCAGGCGTGCCATCTGTCCTAACTGCACATAAGGTTCTGTCGTCGTCGCGATCAAACGGTCTTCCGAGTCTTTATACAGAAACACCTGAAAAATATCGCCGCGCTCTGTTCCTTTCGGCACCTGATTATTTGGCAGGAGTACTTTCAGTTCCGGATATTCATAAGAACCAAGGTATACTCCGTTTTTCGTCATTTTTGTCACATACAGACGCGACATGCGTCCGAGTATTTTTTCTTCCATAGTCTGCAAGATTATTTCCTTTCTTCGATTCTGCCTTTAAAGCAGGTAATCGCAAATGGGGATTTTTCTTTATCCGTCATAACGACATAAAATCCCTCTTCCTGTTCACAGGTATAACATTGTACCTCGTCGCCAAGTTTCGCAGCCAGTCGGTATTCGACACGGAGTTCTTCCACTTCAAACCCAAATGGCAGGTGGTCGGCTGCCAGACGTACGTATTCTCCATTATTCATATGGGAATTGGTATCCATATGATTCTCGCACACCGTGATACTGTCACAATATACAAGATTTTCCGGTATTTTGATCTTTCTTGGTTTATATTCCATCGGATATGGCTCTTCCATCCCATAGGCTTCATAATCCTCCGGCTCCGGCTTTACCGGTGTTCCCGACTTCTGATCAAAGAAAAACCAATGCGAATCTGCATACGCAAGAGTTTCGCCTTCTTCTGTTTTCATCACAAAATTACGCATTCCAAATACGCCTCTCATCTTGTAAGGCCATGTCGATACCTCAAACACTTCCCCCATAATCGGACGACGCTTGATCACAATATCCCAGGAATTTACAAGCCAGGCATGTGCATCTTCACTTTTCAGATCCATACAAGAAAGTCCTACATCTTCGCTGTGAAACAGACTGCAGTCCTGCATGGCATTTACGATAGCATATACTTTTAATTTACCTTCTGTGTCAATTCGGCTGTATGACACGCGATCTTTACATTTGTACATTGTCACTCATCTCCATCTTTATTTGCTGATCCATCTTGACATACCGGAACCATGATTTCCAAATGGTCTCTTATGGAAACCAAGTTTTCCGTAAAATTCTTCTTTATTCATCGCTGACATCAGGTTTACCATGATGGTTTCCCCCTCTTCCACCTGGTCTTCCAGCCAGCCAAGTACATTTTCTATGATTTTCCGTCCCAGTCCCTGTGACTGGTAATCCGGATGCACGATAACATCACAAATAAAAAACACATAACCACCGTCTCCGACTACACGCGCCATGCCGACCGGTTTGCCGTGATCGAGCGCAATAATCTTATAGAGCGAATGTGCCAATGCCCGCTCTGCACGCTTTGGTATAATACGGATAAAGTCGACACTTCCCCGTAGATTATTGTAGTCTTCTATCGATATCTCGTGTCCAAATGTAATCTCTTGTATATTCATGCATCTTATATGAACTGGTTTGTCACCTCATCATAATGATAGTCCAAACTTCCCAGGCTTTCACATAAAGCCTCTTGGTCGATCTCATTGGTTTTGCAAAATTCCTCAAGCGTCGCATATTGATCGCGCAGCTGCGTGTTTGCATAGCTCAGCAAAATAATGGGGTCACCCGGTATGTTCATAATTTCCTCACTTTCCCGCACTCTACGGTGCACTTTTCTATCTTATTTCTATTTTTGCAGCAATTTTACTGCTTTTTTATGTAGGATCTTTTGCTTTTTTCGATCCTGATATCATTTTATAAGTGTTCTTAGTTTTTGTCAATATTATATTTTTCGGATATTTTGTCCCTTTTCCGCACATACTACCCGCAAAAGGAGGTTTTTATATGGCGAGTACATTTTCCAAAGATTTTTCCACCAACAAAAAAAAGATTGATTCGCTTCTTCAGGTCGATAAAAGTTTTGACCTGATCTACCGCGTCATCACCATTGGCGGAAAAACTGCCTGTTTTTACATTATTGATGGCTTTTGCAAAGATGAAGTGATGGAAAAGATCATGGAATTTCTCTATAAAATCACACCGTATCAAATGCCCGAAAACGCGCACGATTTCTTAAAGACCAGTCTCCCTTACGGCGAAATCGATCTGGTTGAGGACGAAAATGCCCTCATACAATGGGTTCTTTCCGGCGTTCCGGTGCTTCTGATCGATGGTTACGACAAACTGCTGTCAATTGATTTTCGAAATTATCCTGCGCGCGGTGTCAATGAGCCGGAAAAAGACCGTGTTATGCGCGGTTCCAAAGATGGTTTCGTCGAAACAGTCGTATTCAATACCGCTTTGATCCGCCGCCGCATCCGCTCGACGGACCTTGTTATGGAAATGCATACGGTCGGCAAAAGTTCCCGCACCGATGTTGTCATTGCCTATATGGGCGACCGCGTCGAAAAGGAAATGCTGGATGACATCCGGAACCGCATTGACAGCATTGACATTGACGCTCTGACAATGAATCAGGAAAGTCTGGCAGAATGCCTGTATCAGCACAAATGGTATAATCCATTCCCTAAATTCAAATTTACCGAGCGCCCTGACACTACCGCAGCCAGTATCCTGGAGGGAAGTATCGTCGTTCTTGTGGACAATTCGCCGTCTGCCATGATTCTGCCGACGTCGGTCTTTGATATTATCGAAGACGCCGATGACTATTACTTTCCCCCCATTACCGGGACCTATTTACGCTTATCGCGTATTGTCATCAACCTTGCCGCCGTCTTCCTGACTCCGGTTTTGCTGCTGCTATTGTCAAATCCTTCCTGGATTCCGGAGTGCCTGAATTTTATCCAGATCAGCGAACCCGTCAATGTACCGATTCTTTACCAATTTCTTTTACTGGAATTTGCCATCGACGGTCTGCGGCTTGCCTCGCTCAACACTCCAACAATGTTCAGTACACCTCTGAGTGTAGTTGCTGGTATTATCCTTGGGGATTACACCGTGAGTTCCGGCTGGTTTAATGCCGAAGTAATGCTTTATATGGCGTTTGTCGCTGTAGCAAATTATACGCAGGTCAGTTTTGAACTTGGCTATGCGCTGAAATTTATGCGTATCATCCTTTTATGCCTCACTGCATGGTTTGATATCTACGGCTTTATCGCCGGCACGCTGCTGACTATCGCCTGCATCGTATTTAACAAAACCATTTCCGGAAAGAGTTATATTTACCCACTCATTCCATTTAATCTGCGCCAGTGCATGAAGCGATTCTTCCGTGTCAGCCTGCCGCGTTCGGAGAAGAAAAATTAGCGATGTAATGTTTTTCAAAAATGAGATTTGGATTTCTCATTGTGAAATCCAGACTCTCATTTTTTGAACAATACTACAACACCTAATAACATATACATATTTTTTAGTTTCCAATATGTCTTACAGCATGTTAAATACCGAAAAGGATTTCGAAAAAACTCCCCCTTGTCGGGTCGAATTTTTTATGTTAGAATGATAGTAGTATCAAGGAAAGAGGTATGACATCATGGAGACATTTTTCACAGATGACGATCTCTTCGATTTGTTAGAAGAATTGGATCGGGAAAACGCAGAAATTGAATTATTGGAAACCGAAGAGGAGATGGAGGCATCGAACCGACGATTTGAGGAAATCATTTTGAAGCATCGAAACGACTAAAAAAGAAGCTGCTGCATTCGTAATGCACAGCTTCTTTTAATTTTAGGCTTGTTGCCTTTTGCTGACGGGGGAAGGCAACATATTTCCATAGTTTTCCCTTTCCCCGTTGCCTTCCAGACTCCACTTTCTCCTTCCCCGCTCACCTCACTTCCTCAGTGCACTAAAGAGAAGCCGTAGTTTTCTCGTGAGGGATTAGAACACCGTCGGTGCATAGAGGGCGTTCTGTGCCCTCATGCACCGCTACGTGGGTTCTCTAAGCGCAAGCGGTCCCGAAAACGAGAAAACTACGGCTTCGTCATCTATACACAAAGCACATACATATAATACAATTTCATTGGCCATTTCAGCTGTCCATAAATGCGGTGGCGGATGACGCGGTATTCCTGGCGGTATTCGTACACTTCCGTCTTGTCAAACCGGTCTTTGCTGAATTTCGCACAAAATACATCTGCGATAAAGGCATGAACCATTTCTTCTTCCAGTTCATAAGCTTTTGCAATCTCACGGCTGTATTCTGCTACTGTCTGACCGGTATAACGAATGTGTTTCTGCACAAACGCCTTTTCCAGCTGATGATAAAGCAGAAGAATCTGACGCGATGTCTTGTCATGGCGGAGCTGGTTTTTGAAGATCATGATACGCACGCGGCGTTGAATTTCAGCGGCCAAGATAAGTGCGACGATAACAATCAGCACAGCCAAAAGTATTTTTACAAATATTGGCATCGATTTTGACTGGTCCGAAGAATTGGAATCCTTCTTATCCGCGGTCTCACTTGGAGAAGTTTCCTCCTGTACCTGATCTTCGTGATTGTAATTGTCTGTCTGAATATTTTCAAACGTCATATCTTCTTCCGGTTCCGGCGTCGGTGTTGCGACAGAAAGCTGTCCTTCGCCCCCGCCATTTCCATCACTTTGATTCTGGTTCTGATCTTGGCTTTGTTCGGAATCCTCATCAGAAACTGGCGAAGATTCGGCATCTTCATCGCCTCGTCCCGGTGTAAATTCTACCGGAACAAATCCATAATCTTCCTGATAAACCTCAACCCAGGCATGCAGATCCTTATCGCTGACCGAGATTTCCGTCTGATCATTTGTCACATCAGCAAGTTCCTCTTTGCTGACATAAACGCCTTCTGCATAACGTGTCGGAATGCCGATACTTCGCAAAAGAACAGCTGCCGCCGTCGCATAATGGGCACTGTAACCCTTTTTATTTTCCTTCAAGAAATACGTAACTGCCTCTTTCGACCGCGGTGTCTTGCCCGGTGAAAGAGTGTATTTGGTATCATTCATGATATAATTTCGCGTCTCTTCAATAATCTGGTAAAGAGAAGCCGAACCCTGCTGGTACTGCTCCAGCAGATTTCCCTGTGCTGCCAGATACGCCTTATATTCTTCTGTGATCGACGTGGCATCTTCCGGCACTTCCGTAAAATATTTTTTTACAAATTCTGTCATCTGGTTACGCTTTTCCTGCGTTTCCGTCCAGTATTCATTGCCAGCAAGATTATAATGGTTCGCGATCAAACCATTTTTCAACTCACGGTAAAGCATCGGATAATATTCCGTCTCATATTCAATGCCCGGAACGGCGGACAAACTTCGCCCCCCGGCAAGGGAAAAAGCCGTCGTCGGATAATACGGAATGACATAATTGCCGTAGCCAAATGCCAGATTCTTAATTTGCAGCTTGCCGGTATTCCAAATTTTGTCATTTCCTGTCGTCTGCTTATCGCCAATCTGATTACGCAGTGACACATGCCAGCCATCCGGTGACAGATTTAACAGCGTAAGGGCACTTAACTCATTGGTGTACTCTTCTTCCTTAATCGTATGCCAGCGGTTTTCGTCGTACGCTTCTCCGGTGTAGCCTTTCAGGTAAAGCCCATCGGATGTATTAAAATCCCCTTTGATCTTTAAAATCGTCTTTCCCGTCCGGCTCACTGAATTGTGGTTTCCAATTTTTCCATAATCCATGCGGTCCCCATTAAAATATTCGCGGATCCACGTAAGAATGTCCTCCGAATCCCATGTCGTCAGGGAAAGTGCGGTATTTCGTATCCCAACGATGCGGTTTTGGTTGCTGTCATAACGTGCCGGTGGGACAACAAGATAACTGATGCCTCCTGCAATCACTCCGACCGCCGCCAAAATCAGAGACAGCTTCTGACGCATACGTTTTTCCGTCGTATCAAACCTCAGAAATCTCGTACCGACAACTGCGACTGTTGCAAAAATGTATGTGATCACATTGGAAAAATATCCAATTTTTCCCACTGAAAATGGAATGATAACAAATAAAATCGTCACTGCCACATAGACAGAAGAACGTCTCTTACGGTAAAAACAGGTACTGATCACGGCGATCAAGTATACACTGAGAAGGCAGAGAACCAGCGTCGTACAATAGCCGACATCCGCAGTCTCTTTCTCAAATCCTTTTCCCGAAAGAAGCGTTCTCGTCGTCTGAGTATAGTTCATAAATTCCTTCAGATACGTATTGATGATTGTCACGGCACCCTTTTGCAGCACCGTGCGGAATTTCAAAATCGTAATCACAAAAAATGCTGTCAGGCCGAGCATTCCATACAATTTTCCGTGATGAAATGTCTCAAGCACCGTAAACAGGCCATAAAATAAAAACGCAGCCAGCAGGATCACCAAAGCAAGCACGCCACGGGAAAATGTCAGACCGATACTCATCGCCCCACACATAACCGCGGAATACATTCCGAGAAATACCAATAAAACCTGGCTGATCTCCAATATGAAATTCGAGATTTTACTATTCTTCATAGGTATCTCCATCCCTTCGTAAATCCATAATCTGCAATTCGTTTACTTCGAGTCCTTCCAATTCCATCACATCGTGATCGGACACGGTAAGATACAGGCCCGATTCTTTTACTTTTCCGCTTTCCCATTCGATATATGCTTTCAAAAGTTCCTGCGGATCCTTCGTTGTATGACATTGGAACAAATCTTCAAACATCCAGAACAATTCTTCTTCCTGTTCGATCAGCTGTTCCTGAATCAATTCATTGACATTATCGTACCAGATAAAATGCTGCGGCACGCCTTGGCTCAAAAATTCCATCGCCACGGAATACACACCCTGAATCAGAAGATCGGCTTCATCCGCATCTTTCGCACTCAGGTCAATAAATATATGCACCGCTTTTGCAAGTGGAAGGCTCCCTTCTTTTACCATATAATGTCCGGTTTTACTACTGAGTTTCCAGTGAATCTGCTGAAAACGGTCACCATCTTTAAAGTCACGAATATCAAATATTTCCGACGGATCGTCTCCCTTTTTATACAAAGAAAAACGGTCACTGTCTTCATTTGTCTCATTGTACCAACGGGTCTTTCCAAGATATACTTCCGTCAATGGCGGCATGACAAGCACATCCTGCACTTCATAATTTTTTCCTACTTTAGCCGCAAAAATATTAAGATAATCATAAATTTTTACCTTATCGACACGGATTGACACATTTCCACAATGTTTCATCACTACGACAATACGGCGGCTTCTCCTTTTTCCATTGTCTACGGAAAAACGCACTTTCATCTTTCCGCTTTCCCCGGAAAAGAAGTTCCGGTACCGCACCCACGCGATGCCTTTTGTGACCGGCAGCCATTTGCTTGTATTTTCCAATGACAATGTAATGGTTGCACGTCCCGGTTTTTCAAGGGAATCTTTTTCAGCTACCGGATTTTTACATTCCACTTCGGCACTGATATGCACGCGGAGCAGAATCAAAAAGAATATCATAAAAAATGGTATGACAAGCAGGGCTCCTACGACTGCAACTGTTCCATACTGGAGACAGAATACAGAGATCAGAAACCCTGCCAACACGATCAATAAATAAATTAACGTTCCTATCGTCATGGGGACACCTCCTAAACGTAACTCCGATACGTTCTCTCTTACAATTTAGGAGTTGCTGTCTTACCTACGATCTCCTCGACGATGTCCTGTGCGGTCACATGACTCATACGCGCTTTTCCATTGAGAAGAAGGCGGTGGGCAAGCACACATTTTGCCACTTTTTTCACATCTTCCGGCAGAACATAATCACGTCCGTTCATGAAAGCATGTCCTTTTGCCATATCTACGAATGCCAATGTTCCACGAGGGCTGACACCCAGAGAGAGCATCGAATGACGTCTCGTCGCATCGACAATCTGCGAAAGATATTTGAGTACTTTATCATCCATATAAACAGCACGAACCTGTTCCTGCATTTCGAGCACTTCCTGCTTCGTTACAATTTCCTGTACATAGTCGATCGGATTGGCTTCCTGACGCTCTTTGATCAGACGCATTTCTTCTTCCATTGACGGATATCCCATGGAAATACGAATCATAAAACGGTCAAGCTGAGACTCCGGAAGCATCTGCGTACCGGCGGAACCGACCGGATTCTGTGTCGCTACAACAACAAATGGATTTGGCAGTTGTCTTGTGACACCATCGACCGTAACCTGGCCTTCTTCCATGACCTCCAAAAGAGCGGACTGCGTCTTTGTCGAAGTACGGTTAATCTCATCTGCGAGCAGAATATTACACAGGATAGCACCCGGTTTATACTGCATTTCTCCATCAGCATCCAGCATATTGAAACCTACGACATCACTCGGAAGAACATCCGGTGTAAACTGAAGACGACGCTCGGTCAATTCCATCGCACGGGAAAAGCAGACTGCCATTGTCGTTTTTCCTACTCCAGGAATATCTTCGATCAAAATATGTCCTTTGGCAAGAATCGCCGTCAGAACCATCTGAATCTGCTCGTCTTTTCCTCGAATAACTTTTCCTACTTCATCTAAAATATCCTTAATCTTTTGATCCATCTTATCATATCCTTTACTATTTTATGACAAAGCGCCCACTCTTCGAATGGACGCCCACCTTTTTTATCCAACTTTTAATTTGAATTTCTGAATCGCTCTCTCATCGTCGTCATCGACTTTTTCGATAAATCCTCCGAGACCGCGAATCTTATCTTCAAAATTCTCATATCCGCGTTCGATATATTGAATTTGTTCTACAGTTGTAAAACCATCTGCCACTAAACCGGCGATCACAAGTGCTGCTCCGGCACGAAGATCCGGTGCACTTACCGTTGCTCCGGTAAATCCTTCCACTCCGGTAATGATCGCTGCATTTCCTTCCACATTAATATTGGACCCCATGCGGCGGAGTTCGCTGATATATTTGAATCTTGTCTCAAAAATCGTCTCGGTTACAATGCTGACTCCTTCGGACAACGCCAAAAGAGTAACCATCTGCGGCTGCATATCCGTCGGGAATCCCGGATATGGCATCGTTTTTACATTGGCATATCCCATGCGTCCATTGGAATGCACACGCACACAGTCATCGTACTCTTCCACTTTCGCACCAATTTCAATAAGTTTCGCTGTGATAGCTTCCAAATGCTTTGGAATGACATTTCGGATATAAACATCTCCACCTGTCGCTGCTGCCGCGATCATATACGTTCCCGCTTCGATCTGATCCGGAATGATCGAATATTCACTTCCATGCAGACGCTCTACCCCGCGGATGCGGATCGTGTCAGTACCGGCACCTTTGATATTGGCTCCCATGCTGTTTAAGAAGTTCGCAACATCTACGATATGCGGCTCTTTTGCCGGATTTTCGATGATTGTCTTTCCTTCTGCCATGCACGCCGCCATCATAATATTGATTGTCGCACCTACACTTGGACAATCCAGATAAATATGGCTTCCGATCAATGCCTCTGCATACGCATCAATCTTTCCATTATGAATCGTCACGGTTGCACCGAGCTGCTCAAATCCTTTGAGATGCTGGTCAATCGGACGACTTCCGATCTGGCATCCACCCGGAAGGGCTACGACCGCTTTTTTATATTTTCCGAGAAGTGCGCCTACAAGATAGTAGGAACCACGGATCTTACGGATATATTCATCATCAACATTGACATCATTAATAACAGCCCCGTTGATACGGACTGTATGTTCATCTATTCTTTCTACAACTGCTCCGATTCCCTCAATGGCATCGAGCAATACTTTTACATCATCTACTTCCGGAAGATTTTCGATCAAAACCGGCTCATCCGCCATAATTGCGGCAACGATGATACCCAGTGCTGCATTTTTCGCACCGCCGATCTGAACTTCTCCCTGTAGTGGTCTTCCGCCTTTTATAATATACTGCTTCATATCGACCTCTCCATTTTTACCTTTCTAAATTATCACATCGTTACTAGTATACCACATATCTTCATTTTGTAAAATGTCAATTTCGTTACTTTTTTTAAATATGTGTTATGATTTTTTTACAGAATAGCCAAATTTTCCAATTTTTTCCCCAAGTTCAAAATATTCACCATGTGAATACGCAACGAGACCCAGCTTATTTAACTCAAATTTTCCGGTCTCATTCATATATTTTTCACTTACCTGCACTCCTGCCACCTCGGCAATAAACATATGGTGGCTTCCGAGCTCCAGCACGTCTTTTACCTTACACTCAATATTTACCGGGCTTTCCGCAATAATCGGTGCACCTTTGAGATGCACAGCCGGTGCCGCTGTCAGGTTCATTTCTTTAAATTTGTCCACATCACGGCCGGACTTCACGCCACACCAGTCCGTCGCACGTGTCAGTTCTTTCGATGTCAGGTTTACCACAAATTCGCCGGTTTCCCGTATGATATCATAGGAATACCGCTCCGGACGAACAGAAATGGAAAGCATCACCGGATCACTGCAAATCGTGCCTGCCCACGCTACCGTTATAATATTGGGTGTTTCTCCCTCTCGTCCACAACTTACCATTACTGCCGGCACCGGATATAACATATTGCCGGGTTTCCACTCCTGCTTTTTCATCGTTTTCCATTCCTCCTTCATTATAAGCGGATCTTATAGCAGATCTGCTTCTCCAGATTTCTATGATGTCCCAAAAAGTCATCCAATTTTTCATAATCACCTTCAAGTACGATCACAATTCGTTTACCATATTTTCTCATGATCTCGCGGATTTTTTCCACGCTCTCCTCTGACAAAGCCGGTGCATTTTCAATATACATACATCCACCGATGAACTTTTCAATCCATTCTTCCAAATTCACTTCATCCAATTTTTCCGCCTGGATCTTTCCGATATTTTTTGCTTCAAAATATTGATTTTTCTTTAATTCCTTAAACAATTTCTTCGCTACGGCAAGCGATATTCCCGGAGCTGCGCCAGTCAATGCAAAATGTATCGTACGCTCTTCCTGTGGCATTTTCTTGATCGCCGTTTTCAAGGTGCAGTATGTGATTCCATTTACAGACACATCTTCGCATACTTCCACTTCCATCGGGCGCCCGGAAAGTGGATGAGATTTTATGCGGATCTTATCCAAATTCATCGTATCTTCCAGATTGATGACCTTGCGTTTTTCTTTCATTTCCTCAAGCTGGTCTTCCAACGATTCCAGCTGCGTTGTCGTCTGTTTTCTTACCGCAGTTTCCAGCTTCGGCTCGTCTTTTTGTTCTGCCTCATCGTCGTTTGCTTCTTCTCTGGCTGCTGCCGTCTCCATAATCTCCTGTGCCTCTTTGGCTACCATAGCTTTCGCATCCAGTTCTTCGGTTGTTTCCTGTTTATCGGTATCCAATTCCTCCGGAAAATCATCTTCATCATCAAATGTATCAAGATCCACTTTAAAATAGTTGATCAGGCGGTTAAGAAAACCTTTCTTCGGATGATCTGCTTCTTCGTCCTCAGGCTCTTCTTCCACTTCTTCCGTGGCAGTTTCTTCGACTGGTTCCTCAACCAATTCTTCCGCCTCGGTTTCCTCGACGTGTTCTTCTTCCACTTCTTCCGTGACGGTTTCTTCGATTGGTTCCTCAACCAATTCTTCCGCTTCTTCCGTGACAGGCTCTTCTTCTACTTCTTCGGCAACAGGTTCTTCGACTGGTTCCCCTGTCATCTCGTAGTCGCCAAGTACAGCCGGCTGCACTTCCGGTTCCGGTTTTGGTTCCTCATTCGACGCAATATCCATAACCTGTGCCGGAGCATAGGCCACTTTTACCTCTTCTTCGTCCTCCGGCTCTTCCGGCTCCGGAATCTCTTCCCAGTTCGGTTTCTGCCAAAGTGGACTCATACAGCTTTCGCGCAGTTCTTTCGCTTTCTCGACAATCTTTCCACTACCGAACCACAGCATCAGATCCTCGCACTCTGCGATACAGTCTTCCCGTCTTCCCTGCAGTTCATACAGTCTGGCAAGCTGGTAACCCCATTCTTCGGTATATTCATTCTTTTTCAATTCTTCCAGAATTTCAATCAGCGTCTCATAAGATGCGCCTTCCGCTTTGGCAAGCCGGTATTTCAACTCATATGTATCCAAAGTCATTCCAGACACGATTTCATACGCTTGATACAATTCCTTGGCTTCTTCCAGGTCTCCCATGCGGATCGTAAGCATCAAAAGACGGTACAGGGCAGGTCTCGAAGAGGTTCTGTGGTACACTGTATAGTATAACTCTTTTGCAATATCCATTTTTTCTGCTTTTAAAAACAGTTTGGCAAAAAGATAAATATCTGTGATCGTAGGGATTTCATCAAAACGTAGTTCTTCGATTTCCTCCATCGCCTCCAAATATTGCTTTTCCTCAATTAATTCGCGTATCTGTGCACATCGTACGCTGCTATCGTATCTGCCCATTTATCTCATCCTTTTAAATATTCTACTGTTGCTAATATTTCCTGTGGTACATCGAGTCCTGCTTTTGTCCATTTGTGCATCATCATATCCAGACTCTTTCTCGCAGCACGATTGTCACGAATATATTTCTTTGCGGCCTCGCTGTAAGCAGTCTGTCCTTCCAATACCTTCATCGTTTCTGCAGAAAACGGACAATAGGTAAATAATATCGCCCTCGCCACACGGCTGAGTTTCATCGCGCCGCGCGCTTCACGCAGAATCCAGTCTGCATAATCTTTTAAAAATACTTCTTTGTGTTTATTATTACACTGAACAAGCTGTGTGCGGATCTTATTTTTCCGCTCCTGAGAGAGCTCGCTGTTTTTCTTGTAAAACTGCAAATAATCGGTATACTCGCTCGTAAGCGATGGATAGCGGAAATCGTTCCAATGACTGCCGGTCTCTGTGCGGCATTTTTCCCAGCGAAAATTGCCCAGAAGATGTACCATTTCCAGACTCAGTTCCTTTTCCAGCCAAATCGGCACAAACAAACGACCTTTGGATGTGCGCCGCTTTCCCGTTATATCCTGCCACATGATGGTATTGCGGCCGTATACCGGGAACAAAATAATGTCCGGCGTCACGCGTTCAATGACCATTGCTTTATTGATGTCTACATTTTCATAACTTACCAGACGCTCTCTGTAAAAAATCGAATAATCAATCTTTTCAATCTGGCGGATGGCATCATTTAACCGTTTTTCTGTCATATAAGAATTTTTCATATTACTGAAAATACCGTCTGAACAGAGAATCGGTACAAACATTGTGACATTTCCATTGATGATTCGGGACGCATAACGGAACATATTCTGGCATTCAAAATGCAGCCGCTGCTCCTTGTCCGCGATTGCTTCGTCCATCTCTTTCTGCGTAATTTTCTGCTCTTTTAACTGACGACGCAGATAGGTGGCAAAGTCTTCATCAAACTCATTTTTCGAAGTTTCTTTGACCCCATCATAAACGGCCTGCAGCCATTTTGACATCGTATAAACACGGCATCCATCCTCTGCCTGATCCATTTCCGGGCGCAGGCGGAGCATCGTGTCAAGTTCTTCATCGGTCAACAGTTTCTCACTGACAAATCCATAGTCTAAAAACAGACGCACTGCCAATGGGACGTCCTCGTCGTCCATACTTTTCTTTACGACAGCTTCATATATTTCATAGTATAACTTACTTATATTTTTACGCACTTCCGTCGCTTCGGGTGTTCTTGCGAACTTATCCGAGAGTGCCATAAAAGCCTCTACTGCCTCTGTAAATTCACTTTTAACCCGCATGTGAACCGGTGCATATTCGACAATCTGTCCCAAGGATTCATACAAATATTCAATGCCCGGCTCGTCCAGCTTTTCGATTTCTTCCTGCGTCTGTCCTTCTCCGGACAAAAGCGCGAAATACAGCCGCTCCATCTTATCACGGTCAAGCTGAATGGAAATTCCTGCCTTTTCGGTAAGAAAGGTTTCTGTCTCATTGATTTTTTCCACAATCTGATCCACCGACTGATCGATGCGAGGATCGCGGACTCCTTTTTCCAAAAGAGCCAATGCCAGTTTCCCAACGGTCTGGAAAAGCGCATCTTCTTCCAAAATCAAGCAGCGGAACAACCGGTGCAGCACCTCGCCCTGCTCACGGCAGTATACCAAAAATTCATTTACGACATCACACTGCTCGCGGTAATGATACATCGCCACATACTGGCTTCCACAGAAGAATTTTTTCTGCACCTCAATCGGCATTTTGGCACATTCAAGATAATATTTTCCAAGATCTTCCGGTTCCTGCAATGACTGCTGCATACAGTTTTCCACTTTCTGCAGAGCATTTTCCACCGACACTTCAAAGCCGCACATCGTGGCAACCTGATCACATAATTCGTATTTTTCTTTAATAAAACCGCAGAGGCTTTCATTTTCCTCTCTTAAATGCTGTAACTGTTTTTTTGTTTCTGCCAGAAAATAGTTCAAAGAGGTAACAAGAAGTCCCCGATAATCCGGCTTTTCTGCCAATATTCGTTCAACCCCTGCCATCCCCTGAACCGGGATAACAAAAACTGCACAATCGTCTTTTGCATTATATGTAAAGGAATGCATTTCTTTTCCAATATCACACGCCCCCAGGAAATTTCCTGTTCCCAATACCATACTGATACCATCTGCTACCAGTTCCACTCTTCCTTTTACCAAAAGAGCAATCGACTCCACCTTCGTATCCTTCTCATATAAAACAGCACCATTTTCGATCGAATTCATTGCGTTTTCTGTCAATTGTACTTTTTCTTTCATACGATACCTCCGTATCGGCACTGTCGCCCTTTTTCCCTAGATAAAATCCATCAAATATAAAAAATCCGTGCGCCCCGCTTCGAATCAATCTCAATGGACGTTACCTCTACAGTTAACTCAACCCAGGCGCCCTTACGACACACAAGAAGTTTTGCTTAGTGCTGCTTCATTCCTGACCTGACACGGTTCACAAGTTCCTGTTGCGTAAGACCCGGATGTCAACGCCACTTATAAAGGGCAGCTCCTTATCAAAAGACCCTAGGCAAGACAACACCCCTGCTATAGCGGATTGCAGGTACAGGGCACCGCTATCTCCCCGGCTGCACGGAAATCTTAACAATGTTTAGCGTGAGTTACCTCACATGAAATAAGTATAATCGTTTTTCCCTCTTATGTCAAGATTTTCACATCGAAAAAAACGAATCATATATTGATTTTAAACACAGTTAGGAATGCTGCCTATGTCTGTTAATATTACCATCCTCCCATCCGATGCCCGCACAGACTACGCCCGCCACTGTCTGGCGTCCTATGGTGCGAATTTTTTGGATTCCTGGGAGAATTTTCCAGCAGAAGGGGTTGTCCTCACCGGAATTCCATTTACAAAAAACGGAAAATCCCTTTTCACAACGCTTCTGCCTTTTTTTACCATTGACTCTTTTATTAAAAAACTCACTCCGGATCACATTATAATCGGCGGAAATTTTCCGGCGGCGGTGACCGATCACTGTGCAATGCATGACATTCCCTGTTATGACGTGCTGCAAAGCCAGTCCTTTGGACGTTTGAACACACGTCTGACAGCCGAAGGACTTCTCGCTCAGGTCATGTCCAAGACACCTTTTTCTATATTAGAATCTAAAATTCTTCTTATTGGATACGGCAGATGCGGCAAAGAAATAGCGCGGATTTTTTCAAATTATAGCAAAAAAATAGTCATCACAGAGAAAAATCCAAAATCCGTCTCCGCCGCTCTGGCAAATGGTTTCAAGTGTTTTACTCCCGATAAAATACGCGGAAACAAATCGCTTCTTGCTCAGACAAATATCATTATAAATACCGCTCCGGATGTCCCGATTGCGGCCTCTTTTTTTACGTATATTCCTTCGGATTGTTACGTATTTCAAGTCGCATCCGGTCCATTGCTTTTACCGGAAACTTTTCACGGCATCCTGATCAACTGTCCGGGAATCCCCGGAAAATATGCTCCTAAGACAGCCGGCAGCAAACTTGCCGCAGAAATCTGTAAATATTGTGATCTTTAAGGAGGTAACTTATGTCCATGGATTTATCACAAAAAAATATCGGCATCGCGATCACCGGTTCCTACTGCACTTACAAAAAAGTGTTTGCAGAATTGGAAAAACTGGCTTCCACCGGTGCCAATCTGTATCCGATTTTTTCCGACCATGCTTCTACCACTGACAGCCGTTTTGGAAAATGCGCTGACTTTCTTGAGCAGGCTGAAAAAATCACCGGAAAGAAACCGATCACTACCATTCCGGATGCGGAACCAATCGGACCGGGTGCCCTTTTTGACATTCTTGTCATCGCGCCGTGCACCGGCAATACATTGTCAAAACTTGCCAATGGAATCTCTGACACGCCGGTTCTGATGGCTGCAAAAGCACACCTTCGCAACAACCGGCCTCTCGTCGTAGCCCTTTCCACAAACGATGCCCTCGGAATGAACCTGAAAAATATCGGCATTCTGCTTAACACAAAAAACATTTATTTTATTCCATTTGGCCAGGATAATTACAAATCGAAACCAAATTCCATGATCGCACACATTGATCTTTTGACGGATACGATCGAGGCCGCTTTGGAGGCCCGACAGCTGCAGCCTGTGATCCAGGGACCGGATCCAAAATAAAGGAGGCTTTTTCATGTGTGGTATCGCAGGATTTTATCAATCGGATCAAAATTATCTAAGTGCCAGATACCATGGTACTTCTCCCGAAAATCCTTGGAGAAAGCGTCTTATCGCCATGAGACAGTCTCTTCGGAGCCGGGGGCCAAACGATGAAAATACACTTCTTTTCCACCACGCCGGTCTCGCACACACACGACTCGCCATCCGTGATATCCTGGGCGGCAAGCAGCCCATGTCCGCGCAGTACAAGGGACGCGGTGCTTCCATCGTATACAATGGCGAAATTTATAACACGTGCGAACTACGTGAAGAACTGGAACCCTTTGGCATGAGCTGGTCAACTACAGGCGACACGGAAGTGATCCTGAATGGTTTTCTGGCAATGGGAACGTCTTTTTTCGAAAAATTGAATGGCATTTTTGCCTTTGCGATCTATGTACATCAGACAAAAGAACTTTATCTTGTCCGCGATTCTCTGGGTGTAAAACCACTTTTTTACAGTTTTGACCACACGGCAGTCGTCTTTGGCTCCGAGCCAAAAGCGCTTTTTGCTTACGGCATTCATCCGGCGGCTGACCGTGCCTGCTGGAATGAAATCTTTGCTCTCGGTCCGGCAAGAACGCTTGGAAATGGTGGCTTTGCCGGAATGCATGAACTTCTCCCCGGAGAATATATGCATATTTCCGCCTCCGGCTGCCGGCATCACTTTTTCCGAAAATTGGAAGCCACGCCACATCATGATTCGTATGCGGATACGATCCGCCACGTGCGGTTTCTTCTCTGTGACAGCATTCACAGACAAATGGTTTCGGATATTCCGATCTGTAGTTTTTTATCCGGCGGACTCGACAGTTCACTCGTCACCGCGATCTGCCAGATGTATCTCAAGAAAGAAGATGCCACACTTGACACATTTTCCTTTGATTTTAGGGGAAATGACGTGAATTTTCAGGCAAATTCTTTCCAGTCCAGTCAGGACCGCCCATTTGCGGAGCTTGCTGCCAAACATCTGGGAACGCATCACACCCTGCTCGAATGTGACAACGAAACACAGGCAGACTATCTGTTCAAAGCTGTCGACGCCCGCGATTTTCCATGTATGGCCGATGTAGAATCCTCTATGCTTTACTTTTGCGAACAGGTTTCTCGGACACACCGCGTCGCTTTGACTGGCGAATGTGCCGATGAAATTTTTGGCGGTTATCCGTGGTTTCACCGGGAAGAACTGTGGCAAAAGAACATGTTTCCGTGGTCGTATGACTTCGACGCAAGAAAAGTATTGCTCCACGATGACTTTTCTGCCTCATTGAAAATGGAAGAATATGCCAAGGAAGCCTATGAGGCCACACTTGCCTGCACTCCGCGCCTTGCGGAAGATTCAGAAAAAGAGGCAAGACGGCGCGAAATCTCCTGGCTCAATATCCGCTGGTTTATGATGACTCTCCTAAACCGCATGGACCGAACCAGTATGTATTCCGGCCTGGAAGCTCGTGTGCCATTTGCCGACCACCGCATTTTGCAATACGTCTACAACGTCCCTTGGGATATGAAATGCCACAACGGTCAGACAAAGAGCCTTTTGATCGACGCCGGAACAGGGCTTCTCCCCGCCGCTGTATTAAACCGGAAGAAGAGTCCTTACCCGAAAACCTATGACCCCGCTTATGAAAAAATGCTTGCGGAACGTCTCTACGAAATGGTTCATGAGGTAAATTCTCCTCTGACCGGTATCGTGGATCCGAAAAAGCTGGATCATTTTTTAGCTACCCCAAGCGATTACGGAAAGCCATGGTACGGTCAGCTTATTGCCGGTCCGCAGATGCTTGCGTATCTTCTTCAAGTGGGGTATTGGATTCAAACGTATTCAATCTCTCTTTAATATCAGAAGTACCTCCCCAGCCTTCCTGCATTACCTGCAGAGGCTGTGGATGCACTTCCATCATCCAATATCCAAAATCTCCCATTTTTAACTTACTTTTATGCACACTCTTAAAATACGAAAATCCATACGCTCTGCCAAGGTAAACATCCCTTTTATGATATCTTCCTGGCACACCGACAAATGCCCGCTCTCCCACTTTTGCAAAAAGCAGATGTCCAAAATTGTAAAACCCCTGCTTCAAAAACGGATTTTCTGACAACGTCCAGTACCTTTGCGGAAATTCTCCAAAATCCTCTGGCCCGATCTGAACACATTGATCTACTTCGTCATCCGAAAATGGATACATCGCCGCATGGGATTCCAGTATTTTCCTGCACTCATAGTCCCAATCATGCTCTTCTTCCATCTCTACTTCGATAAATTCCGGCGGTTCTTCGGGTTCTGCTGTCTGGATTTCGGGTTCTGTTGTCTCCACCGATGGCTCGGGCTCCGCAGCCGGCAGCTGGCCTTCTCCCATCTGTAATTTACCATTTTCCCCGATCCAAATTCCGACCACTTCATCTTTTTCTGCGGCTTTGCACTCCAGCCTCGTAATCTCTTCTGAAGAAATGGTTCCCGCCAGCTGATTGTACGTTCCCTCTTGTCCTTTGAGTACAAGCGTCACCAGCTCATTTTCCCATTTTTTTACATTTTTCAAATGTATTTCCAAGCGGATCCACTCACGTTTCCCGGATGCCTTTATATATCCTCCGCGTTCTTGTCCTTCTTCCTGTAAATATATCATCTTACGGAAATAACTCACGAAGTTCTCCTTTTCGGGCTTTTCTAAAAACTATGCGTGTAGGGGGATTTTTATGCTAAAAAAGCGGACCGCTTTCGCGATCCGCTTCTTCTATTCAAAGCACGATTCGATTGATTATTTCAATGTAACTTTAGCGCCTTCAGCCTCTACCTTAGCTTTGATATCTTCAGCTTCGTCTTTAGAAGCACCTTCTTTGATTACTTTAGGAGCGCCATCTACAACTTCTTTCGCTTCCTTAAGTCCAAGACCTGTTACTTCACGAACAACTTTGATAACCTTAACTTTGTTTGGTCCAACTTCTGTAAGTTCTACGTCGAACTCGTCTTTCTCAGCGCCGCCTGCTGCTGCACCGTCGCCTGCTGCTGCTACAACAACACCTGCTGCTGCAGATACACCAAATTCTTCTTCGCAAGCTTTTACTAAATCATTTAATTCCAAAACGCTCATCTCTTTGATAGCATCGATAAATTCCTGAGTAGTCATTTTAAATTCCTCCATTTAATATAATTTTTTGTTTGTTTACAGATTATTCTGCAGTTTCTGCTTCTGCGGCTGGCTCTTCACCATTTCCTTTAGCTTCAGCGATCTGATTAAGAACGCGGGCCATATTGGTAACAGGTGACTGCAAGCTTCCAAGCAATTTAGAGATAAGAGTATCTCTTGATGGGATGTTAGCCAATGTCTTGATACCAGCTTCATCATAATATGTGCCGGCTACAACACCGCTCTTGAACTGAAGTGCCTCTGCTTCTTTTGCAAAGTCATTGAGAATACGCGCTGGAGCGGTCTCATCTTCTGCTGAAAATGCAACTGCAGTAGGTCCTTCCAAATCCTTATCCAACTGTGCAAAATCAGTTCCTTCGAATGCACGAACAAGCATTGTGTTTTTGTATACTTTGTATACCACACCAGCTTCTCTCAACGCTTTACGAAGTTTTGTATCCTGCTCAACAGTCAGACCACGATAATCAACAAGTACAGCTGCTTTTGCGTCTGCTGCGTATCCTTTGATCTCGTCTACGATTGGCTGTTTGATCTCTACTTTAGCCATGAGTCATTTCCTCCTTATATATTTTCTGCCGAAAAGAATATATATAACGCATATACGTCCACACAAATTGTTCCGTGCAAGCACTCTCACAATTTGTAAACCAATTCGCATTCCGTGCTATCGCACTTCATGCTCATTAGTTTTGTGTCTCTAGAGAAAAAAACATTCTTTCTGCAAGCAGAAAATGTTTTCTTCTCTGAGACGGACGTAATATAGAAAGTCCCTCTTCTCGCCATAGCAAAAAGAGGGAACATAAATCCACATTCTTTACTCCTCGGTAGGCGGCTCTTGCACTTACACATCTGAAATCCCGAAGGACCATCTATACCTACTGTCTACGGCAGTCATCAAAATTTATATTAACATACCTTGACGGTACTGTCAATATCTTTTTTATGCATATTTTACTGTGCTTACTTTCACACCAGGTCCCATTGTGCTGGTGATCGTAACACTCTTCATATACTGTCCTTTTGCACTTGCTGGTTTTGCTTTTACGATAGCGTCCATCAAAGTGTTGAAGTTATCATTCAACTGCTCTGCAGTGAAAGATGCTTTTCCAACTGGACAGTGAATAATGTTTGCTTTGTCCAAACGATATTCGATCTTACCTGCTTTAATGTCATTAACAGCCTTTGTAACATCCATTGTAACAGTTCCTGCTTTCGGGTTTGGCATCAAGCCTTTTGGTCCGAGTACACGTCCGAGACGACCAACAACACCCATCATATCCGGAGTAGCTACAACTACGTCAAACTCAAACCATCCTTCGTTCTGGATCTTAGGAATGAGTTCCTCGCCGCCAACATAATCAGCACCAGCTACTTCTGCTTCTGCAACTTTATCGCCTTTTGCAAATACAAGAACGCGAACTTTTTTACCTGTTCCGTGAGGCAGTACAACTGCACCACGTACCTGCTGGTCTGCATGACGTCCATCTACACCAAGACGGATATGCGCTTCAATTGTTTCATCGAATTTTGCAACTGCTGTTTTCTTTACAAGGTCAATGGCCTCAGCTGGATCATACTGAACTGTTCTGTCTACCAGCTTTGCAGCCTCAACATATTTTTTACCTCTTTTCATGATTCAAACCTCCTAGTGGTATTAACGAATGTGTAGGAGCTTAGTAACAAGTTCCTGTTCTCCCACAACGTCCAAATGACATAAGTCTCCTGCGATGTCTAAATTTTCACTTAAGTTTTATTAGTCTTCTACTGTGATACCCATACTTCTTGCAGTACCAGCGATCATGCTCATAGCAGCTTCCACGCTTCCTGCATTCAAGTCAGGCATCTTAAGTTCTGCAATCTTCTGAATCTCTGCTTTAGAGATTGTTGCAACTTTTGTCTTATTTGGTACACCAGAACCGGATTCAATCTTACAAGCTTTCTTAAGAAGAACTGCTGCCGGTGGAGTCTTTGTGATGAAGCTGAAACTTCTATCTGCATAAACAGTAATAACTACAGGAATGATCATACCTTCCTGTCCTGCTGTCTTTGCATTAAACTCCTTTGTAAACTGAACAATGTTTACACCATGCTGTCCAAGTGCTGGACCAACTGGTGGTGCTGGTGTTGCTTTTCCAGCTGGGATTTGTAATTTAATATATCCTTCAACTTTCTTAGCCATTATAAAAACCTCCTGATTTTCACTTCTATAACTTTTCTAATTCTGAGAAATCAATTTCTACCGGTGTTCCACGGCCAAACATGTCAATTTCGATCACTGCCATATGTTTTGCCGGGTGAACTTCCTGCACGATACCATGTGTATCCTGCCATACACCTTTGGTAACCAAAACATGGTCGCCAATACTGTATGGTACTTCCTCTGCCTGAGCCAGAAATCCCATGTTGGTAATTTCTTCTGCGGTAAGAGGAACCGGTTTCGATCCCGGGCCGACAAATCCTGTCACACCGCGGGTATTTCGAACCACATACCAGGTCTCGTCATTCATCACCATATTCAGGAGAACGTAGGCGGGAAACATTTTCTTCTGAACCTGTTTCTTTTCTCCATTTCTCTCCTCAACAACCGTCTGCATCGGCACCATAACTTCAAGGATCTGATCCTGAAGGTTACGATTTTCGATTGTCTTCTCGATGTCAACTTTTACCTTATTCTCGTATCCAGAATAAGTGTGAACTACATACCATTTTGCTTCTTCCGCCATAGCAACCTCCTAAAATAATTATAGTCCAATTGCCTGCAGACCAAGACGGATCAGCCAGTCGATACCGGCGATCACACCGCCAAGAACAACAGAAACAACGATCACCAGTGCGGACTGGCGAATCAATTCCTCTCTTTTTGGCCATGTACATCTCTTGAATTCTGCTTTGACACGTTTAAAGAAGCCACCTGCTTTCGAAGTCTTTTCTGCTTCGCTCATCGGGCACACATCCTTTCCCCAACATTACAACGACAAAAATTATTTTGTCTCTTTGTGCAATGTGTGTGTTCTACAAAATCTACAATATTTCTTTGTTTCCATTCTGTCCGGATGGTTTTTCTTGTCTTTGGTCAAGTTGTAGTTACGCTGCTTACACTCTGTACATTCTAATGTAATTTTAGTACGCATTACGTCACCTCCGTGATTATTTGTTTGTAAAAATTTAGGCATAAAAAAAAGACCTAATTCATCGCTAGAATATAGTACCACATATTCATACAATTCGTCAAGTCTTTTTTCGTTGTTTTTAGATCCGGTAGATTTCTACCCCTGCGAAGCGGACATTTCCTTCCATCACCAAAGTCGGTCCGTCTTCTGCCACGCCGCTCACATGGTGCTCTTCCACGCCGCCAAAACTGCAGTCCGTATTGTTCACCACATGCCAGTTTGACGGAATGTAGATGTCCACGCCGGAAAAATATACACTCAGGTCGATCACCGCACTTCCGGACTGAATGACAGCATTGTCCATATTTACTTCCATACCGCAGAATTTGCAGTCAATGACCGCTTTTTTGAACGCATTGGAATTGATATTTTTCTTTGTTCCGTTAAAAACTCCGGTCAATATCACGCTGTCCCCGTCGACATCAGAGGCATTCCCATCTGCTGTCCCCTTGCTGTGCGTTTCGACATGGCGGTGAAGTTTCCGATTTCGGTACTCTTTGACACGGCTCCCAAAGATCATATTCAGACCGATACTCCCAAATAATGCTGCCCACAAAACCGGCCACGGTGTCAACGCCTCGATTCCCAACACATGTTCAAACATGATAAGCAGGATGGCGAGCGAAAACAGCATTCCCCAGAATTCCAAGCGGATTGCCGCTTTGACAAAGCACATCAGACAAATGATACCGATCACAATACGCATCAGACTGATATCCGACGTAAATCCAAGGCTGTGAGCCAATATGTATACCGCCGCCAAAAGAAGCAGCACACCCCAAAATATATTGTCTTTCTTCATAATAAAGGTCTCCTTTCTAATTTGTATGGATTTCAATGTTTCCAAGATCGGCTTCTACTTTCACCTGGCGATAGTCTTCGTAGCCGGCCACATTCGCCTCTTTTTCCACTTTGTATTCACTATCTACGCCGGCATGCTTTTCATCATTGATAGAAACATTTCCAAGATCCGCTGAAAGATCATAGGCATAGACACCTTTTGGTCCATCAAAATGCATTTCAAAATTGCCGGCATCCACTTCCGCTTCTACCGCCTTGATGTGATTATTCTTAAGTTCCACATTTCCGGCATCTGCTTCGATCTTTATATTATCCAGTGTACATTCTGACACGATCAGATTGCCGGCATCCAGATCCGCCACGACCTCTCCGTTTGGAATCCGTGTCAAATGCACATCGCCCGCATCCAGCGTAAGGTTCATTTTTGTATTTTGAAACATCGATGTCGGGATTTTCACCGTCAATGTACATTTTTCCGTTATATTTCCAAATGGGAAATGAAATTGAATGCCATGGTGGCGGCTTTCTATATTAATGACACCATTTTTATCATCAATTGTGGGTTTACGGCTCGCCTCACCATAATAAACAAATTCCGGCTCTTCTACTTCATCCGTAACTTCCAGCGTGAATTCCATCGCGTCAGCATCTACCGTAATATTTTGAATCGAATCATGCATTGTTTCACCTGTCTTTATGGTTTCTGCTTGAATCTCTGACTCCGTCACCTTCAAATTAACATTGTTATGATAAATCGCAAACGGAATAATTGCTCCAAGGCTCAACACCAGCACACCAAATATCACGATTAGTACAATCGCAAATGCCGGTACTTTCTTCTTTTCATAGATTGGCTTTGTTGCTGTACTTGTATTTGTTGATTGCTCGCGCTCGTAATTGGCGGTCGCCTTTGCCAATTCCTGGTAACGATTTTTCAAACTGCTTCCGGATACCAGAAGATATACGCCAATTCCTGCAACCAACAATACACTGCTGTCCAAAATCGCTTCAGCAAGCAAATTTCGGCACAATCCCGAGCCTATACTTGGCACCACGCTGAAAATGCACAAAAATACACCAATACAAATCTTGACCACACGGCGTTTTTCGTCCCTTTCCTGATTTTCGCGGACATACGCTGCGGCTTCTTCATCCAATGCAATTGTGTACCGGCTGACTTTTCCGTATTCTTTGGTCCTTGTAGAAGCCAATACAAAAAGTATGACCGCCACACCGACAAGCAGAAACATTCCCATATTTCCCAGCAGATTTCCTACCAGCGTTCCGAGATACCCCTGATTGATTGCGCCATCGAAAACTGATTCCACAAACGGTCCCCAGATGCAGAGCATGACACCGAGGGCAACATACCTGGCATGCGTTTTTGCAAAAGCAATGTATTTTTTTGTTTCTTCCAGTCCCCATCTGCGATCCGCATGACGGCTCTTTTTTTCCTGCGGTTCCTCTTCTTTTTTCATGAAGTCACCGATTCCGAGTTCTTCCGCCAGTTCATCCAGATTGCCAAACTCTGAAATTACCGTTCCCACAGCTTCCTTTTCTGACATCCCCTCTGCGATCAGTTCTTCATATTTGTCTTCCATCATTTCCATCAATTCTGCTTTTGCCCGCAGCACTTGCGGAGTTTCCGGAAGATTCATAAACATATTACTAAGATATTCTCTAATTGCTTCCATCCTCTTGGCTCATCCTTTCTTTCATAATAAACTTATCCACGACCTCTTTCGTCACTTCCCACTCTTTGCACTTTTCTTCATAATATAATTTTCCTTCTTCGGTGACACGATAATACGTGCGCCGCTTACCTCCTGTCTCATTGCCGGAAAACGATTCAAGGTACCCATTTTTTTCCATCCTTGTAAATGCCGAGTACAATGTCGTCTCTTTAATGATATATTTTTCCTCAGAAATCATTCGGATTTTCTTCGAAATTTCATATCCATACGAAGGATTTTGCTGGAGCAGATATAAAATGATCGTATCATTATATCCCCGAATCACATCGCTGCTGATCAAAATCCCGCCTCCTTTCGTGCTTTTTCGGTATTTGCCGGAGTGGCAGATTATTACGCTTGTCGTTGCTACGTCTATCGTAGTACGTCTGACGTAGTTAGAGTATAGCATGATTACTACGACAGGTCAAGTAAAAATTATTATTCCACCAAATCTTTTACTTCTTCAAGTGGAATATTTAATTCTTTTGCAATGACTTCCGGTTCTTTCCCAATCATGAAAGCTTTAAAAACCTGCTTGGCAATTTTCTTACCGTTTTGCATTCCCTCACGCTGACCCTCGCGTTGTCCCACCAAGCGCCCTTCTCGAATTCCCTCGCGCCTGCCTTCAATTCGTCCTTCCTCTCTTTCTTCTTCCCGAAGCACTCTCTCATGCAGTTCCACATCAAATTCATACAAGCACATATGATACACCTCCGCCTTGTTCTTCAACAAAAAATCTTTCAAGATTCCATCCCGGATGCATTCGTCTATCGTTGTCCGTATCGCATCCTCCAGTTCCATTTCTTTTCTATGTTCACGCGCTCTTTCCGTAAACTCCGCGTATTCCTGCAGGGTTTTGCAGGCTGCCTTCAATTCTTCATTCTGACCTTTGTTGATATTGATCTGAAGCACAACCAATTCCATGTTAGTTTCGCCGGTATTGGCAGAAAAAGCTTTCGACAAGCGAATTTCTTTCCTCTCCGGCTGTTCCTCATCTCCATTGTAAAATACCACAAACTTCGGTGTCGGAATTTTAATCTGTTTGCGGGAGTAGATATCCAGCCCCTCTTCATAAATGTATTTCTGCAGCAGATCCGACACATAAAATAAGTTGCGCAGTGGCATATTGGGATTGACTGTGGATTGATGTTCATACAACTGCATCATCATATCGATGATACAGGATACATCGTTTTTCATCCCGAGATATAATACACCATCCAAAGTAGTGATGGTCAAGTCGTCCGGATTGTCATAATGCGTCCCATTGACCGCATTGAATAGAGAAAGCAGTCTTTTTTTATTCCGGTACAACATACGGAATAAAGTATCCCTGTAATTTCGTATCACCACTGGCTGTGTTTTCTTTTTGATTTTTGTTTTCTTCTTCATTCAAATCTCCCTTCTGTGTCTGACAGGAGTTTTGTAATGAAATAACCTTCCCTAATCCATTTCACTCCCGCTTTGTAATTGTTTCTCTGGAATTTAAAGCAAGAATGATATACCAACTTATTCGACTCTTTTACTTATTTTATACTAGACTAAAAATCACTTGCTTTTTGACAGTATAGCATAGTACACTCTCAAATGCAAGTGATTTTTCTTCTTTCAGCTTATTTGTGGCATCAGTTCAATCTCCGCGCTTTTCCGTACACTTTTTTCCCATGTACGAGGCGATATGCACGAATATAGATTTCGCCGTAGTCGTCTACATTTTTGACATAACATTTGGTTGTTGATGCGCCTTTGATGTTTTTCAATGTTTCATCGCCGGTATAAATCTGGTAGCCGCTCGCGTCCGTGGATCGTTTCCAGGAAAGCTCATAACGTTCTACGATCTTACGTACTCGTGGTCCGGCAACAACCGCCGGTATGGTTCCGCGGCTGACAAATTTTCCGTCATATGCTTTGGCAGTGTCTCTTGCGCCCGTATTTTCCCATCCGTAAATCGTTACTCCGGCCGGGAGCCAGCGAAGATCCGTCATCATAATATTGGAAGGAAATACCAGTTTGCGAATACTGCTGCATTCATCAAAATTCATACGGATGTAATTCAATTTTCCGGCTTTTACTTCCACGGTTTTCAGTCGGTCGCAGCCGGCAAAACGGTATTTTGTGCCATAACCTCGCTGCACATTTTTCGTAATCGTAAGTTTGGTCAGGTATTTTGCCTCTTTAAAGGCATCTCCCGCAATCTTTGTCGTGCTTTTCGGTACCGTGTAAGCGCCTTTTTTCGCTGGTGGATAATACAAAAGTTCATCGGTTGTCCGGTCAAATAACACACCATTTTTCGCGTAATATTTTTTATTTTTCGAAGCCACTGTTATTTTACGGCATCTCAGATCCGCTTTTTGACTCTTTAAAAAACCGATGCTTTTGCATTTTGCCGGAATCTTATAACTGGTCTTGGCAAGCGGGAACGCACGCACACTCGTGCCCGCCACATTGTAAAGGACGCCGTCGATTTCCTTAAAATACTTATTTGAATCCGAAACCGTAATCTTGCTCAAACGATTGTAATCAAGGCGGCCACGGATATATTTACAGGTGCTTGGCAGTTTCAGACTTCCACGTTTTCCGGATGGGAAAAAGACCATTTCTCTTCCGTCTTTCGTATAAATGACACCTTGCTGGCAGCGGAAATTCTTGTTTTTATCACTGATCCGTATCTGTTTGAGACGCTTTAATTGCTCACGGTAATAACTTCCGCCCACGATTGCCTCTGTCTGTTCCGGCAGAATAATCGTTTCTAGATATTTACATCCTTCAAACCAGCCGCGGTCGACTGTCGTCACCGATGCCGGGAGAAAAATTGCACGATATTCTGTTCCGGTCAGCGCACCATAAGAGATCTTTTTCACGGTGTCCGGAATATGAACGACACCTTTTCCCTTCACCGGTGCCTGGATCAGACTTGTTTCTGTCTCATCCAAAAGCAATCCCCCGCGTGCGGTGTAAGACGGATTTCCAGCCTTTACCTCAAACGAAGAGGCTGCTTCTTCAAAGGCATAATGTTCAATTTTTTCTGTATTTTTTGGAATGACAACTTTTCCCAGCCGGCGGCAGCCCGAAAATGCATAACTGGATATCCTCTCCAAGCTCGCCGGAAGCGTAATATCTTCCAACCGCTCACATCCATAAAATGCAGAACTGTCAATCGACCGGATTTTACTCATTCCATCTACTTTTTTTAATTTAAAACATTTGTAAAATGCCTGATACGGGATGGCATCCATTTTGGATGACAAGCTCACACTTTCAAGACGTTCGCAGGCATAAAACACACGATATCCCATGCTCTCGACAGACTCCGGAATCGTTATTTTCGTAAGCGATTTACAACGCCGGAAGGCATCGCGGTCAATCTGTTTCACCGTTCCCGGAATGCGGATCGAACTCAATGACACGCATCCATCGAAGATCCCTTCACGCAGCGTATCCACTCTTGCCTCCAATCGAACGGTCTGAAGATTTGTACAATCTGCAAATGCATTGCTTCCGATATACTCCACAGAACTCGGAATCGTGACCGACGTCAATTTTTTACATCCATAAAAGGCATTGGCGTAAATTTTCTTTACCGAAGAAGGAACTGTAAAGGAACCACTCTTCTGATTCGGACATTTTACCAGGATCGTCCCGTCTTTACTGCAAAGTGATCCGTTGATCGTCGTATAATACGCATTTCCCTGCGTCGAAAAACGTGTGATTTTCTGATTTCCAAACGCATCATTTCCAATGGAAGAAATATTGCTGCGGATCGTTACTACCGGCGAATCCGTGCACACCGTCAACTCCCCGTACGAATTTACTTCCATTCTGGCCGAAACCGTTTTCCCAGGCACAACGCACAACCCTGCTGTCAGCAAAAGTGCTCCTGCCATCCACTTCCTATTGTTTTTTCGATTCATTTTTTCCTCCTGTTCATTCCCTATCGCGCAATACGCGTAGCAAAGTTTTCTTACATTTTACCATTTATTGTCTATTGTGTCAAACATATTAAAAAGAGACCGCCCATAAGCAGCCTCTTTTGCATTTTTCTATACTTGTAATTTTTGTAAAAAGCTTCGTGTGCGATCGTTTTCCGGACAATCAATAACTTGTTCCGGCGTTCCCTCTTCGACCACCACACCGCCATCCATAAAGATGACGCGGTCCGAAACCGCTTTGGCAAATTGAATCTCATGCGTAACGATCACCATCGTCATTTTTTCTGCCGCCAGTTCTTTCATCACCCGGAGGATTTCCGCTGTAATTTCCGGATCCAATGCCGATGTCGGCTCATCGAAGAAAAGCATTTTCGGATGCATGGCAAGCGCTCTTGCAATTGCCACTCGCTGATTCTGTCCACCAGATAACTCACATGGATAAGCGTCTTCTTTTTCTTTCAATCCTACTTTTTTCAAAAGCTCACGTGCCTCTGCAAACACTTCTTCTTTCTTTCTCTTTTGATTGTGGATCGGGGCATCGGTAATATTTTTTATTACGGAAAAATGTGGAAACAGGTTGAAATTCTGGAACACAAGTCCAAATTGCTGACCGGCTTCCCAAAGTTCCTTTTTCCCCGGATAAACACCATCTTTCACAACGGTTTTCCCACTATATGTAACATCGCCGCCGTCAATCTGCTCCAAAAATGTTGCGCAACGCAGCAATGTCGATTTTCCGGAACCCGATGGCCCAATGATTGAGACTACCTCTCCCTCATTCACTTTTAAACTGATATCTTTCAGCACTTCTTTTCCTTCGAAGCTTTTGCTGATTTGTTTCATTTCTAATATACACGTTTCTTTCGCCATGTCACTGCCTCCTCACTAACGATAATAATCCAGTTTCTTTTCAATCTGTTCCATCACTGTCGCCACTACAAAGTTAAAGATGTAATAAAATACACCAGCGACAAACAATGGCATCAAGGAAGCCTGTGATGCTGCGATCTGTTTTGCCATTGTAAACATTTCCGTGTAGGCAAGGGCAAAGGCAAGTGATGTATCCTTTACCAATGTGATTACCTCGTTGGTAACCGGCGGCATCACTCGTTTTACCATCTGTGGAAATAGAATGCGGAAAAAAGTCTGGCTGCGGCTGTACCCCATTACGGTCGCTGCTTCGCGCTGTCCTGCCGGAATGCTCTGGATCCCCGAGCGGTAAATTTCAGCAAAATAAGCCGCATAATTCAGGGAAAATCCGATCAGTACCGCGTAAAAACGATATTGATACGATGTCGATATGCCAAACAAATAATATGGTGCAAAGAATACCACCAAAAGCTGAAGCATCAATGGTGTACCTCGCATAATGGAAATATAAATCTTGGCGATCCATTGCAGCGGTTTGATTTTCGACATCCGCACTGCCATGACCAAAAGTCCAAGCGGCATAGAGAATAACAAGGTAAAGAAGAAGATTCCCAAGGTCGCAAGCATTCCCTGTCCCAGCTGTTTTACAATCTGGCCAATTCCCTGTTTTTTAACCGTTCCGGCACTCTCTGTCGCCGCATCGTCCGCCTGCGTATCCTCGCTTTTCTTTGTCAATTTGCTTGTATCCAATTCCGGCACTTTTCCGCCATCAATGTATGTCTTATCATCCATACTTAAGCACATGCTGTCTGTCAATTCCCATTTTTTTGCAATTTTTTCAAATGTGCCATCATAAAGCATGCCTAACAATGTCGTTTGAACGGTATCGCGGAGTTCCGTATTTCCTTTTTTGAATCCGACACCATATTCCTCCGACGACAAACGCTCGTCTAACATTTCAAACTGGTCTTTCTTTGCCGAAAGCTGGTAGGAAGCCACCCCAATGTCCATCGCAATCGCGTCTACCATTCCGCTTTCGAGGTTCATAAAGGCAGAGTTATAGTCTGCGACCTGCTGCAATTCTTTCAAGGATTTGCGGATTCCTTTGTTCTCTTTTGTCGCATCGTCGCCGGTCAACGCCGCAAGGGCAGACGAATCTGCCTGAACAACAAGTATTTTTCCCTTCAGATCCGTAAGTTTCTGAATTCCGGAACCTTTTTTCACGATAACGACCTGAGAATTATCGACATACGGCGTCGTCCAAGTGTACTGGTCTTCACGTCCGTTCATTGTAAAACCATTCCAGATACAGGAAATTGCTCCGGAAGCCAGTTCCGAATCTTTGGAATCCCAAGAAATCGGTCGTTTTACCAATTTCCAGCCATTTCGGTTACAAACTTCCTCAGCAAGATCAAGGTCAAATCCGACATATTCACCATTTTCGTCAAGATAGCCATATGGCGGAAATTCCGCATCAAATCCGACGATGAATTCTTTTTCTGCCGCTTTCACTTTCTGCGGCTGGTACAGACTCACTGCCGTCACCGCAAAAAGCAAAAGGACAAATAATATCATTGGTACTTGGTTTCGTTTTTTATTCTGCATATTAAAATACCTTCTCTTCCATATTTAGCGAACTACAATTTTCATAAATTTCTTTTTGCCTCGTTTCAGAACGATTCCGTCCTCTCCGATGCTGTCTTTGGATATCTGTGCACGGGCATCTTCCACTTTGTTTCCATCAATGGACACACCGCCCTGCTGCACATTTCGACGTGCCTCTCCGTTGGATGGAGCAAGTCCCGCTTTTACAAGAAGGTTCAGAATTCCAATCTGTCCGTCTTCAAAGTCGGCATCGGTTAATTCTACTTCCGGCATCTGTGCTGCATTTCCGCTGGAAAACAAAGCTCTTGCACCTTCCTGTGCCTTTGTCGCCTCTTCTTCGCCATGTACCATTTTCGTCAATTCAAAGGCAAGAATTTCTTTAGCCTGATTGAGCTGGCTTCCTTCCCATTTGTCCATCTCATCAATCTGCTCAAGTGGCAGGAAAGTAAGCATACGAAGGCATTTGAGCACATCGTCGTCGCTGACATTTCTCCAGTACTGGTAGAAGTCAAACGGACTCGTCTTTTCCGGATCCAGCCATACTGCGCCGGACTGCGTTTTACCCATTTTCTTTCCTTCACTGTTTAACAACAGGTTAATGGTCATCGCATACGCATTTTTTCCCAATTTACGGCGAATCAGTTCGGTTCCTCCGAGCATATTGCTCCACTGGTCATCCCCGCCAAACTGCATATTGCAGCCGTATTTTTGGAACAATGCGTAGAAGTCGTAACTCTGCATGATCATGTAGTTAAATTCCAAAAATGTCAGACCTTTTTCCATTCTTTGCTTGTAGCATTCTGCCGACAACATACGGTTGACAGAAAAATGAGGTCCAATGTCGCGCAATACTTCCATGTAGTTCAGATCCAACAGCCAGTCTGCATTGTTTACTACCATTGCTTTCCCATCCGAAAAGTCGATGAAACGACTCATCTGCTTTTTGAAGCAGTCAACATTGTGCTGGATCGTTTCTTTTGTCATCATCTGACGCATGTCGGTTCTTCCCGAAGGATCGCCGATCATCGCTGTACCGCCGCCGATCAGGGCAATCGGTTTATTGCCTGCCATCTGCAGACGTTTCATCAGGCAAAGTGCCATAAAATGTCCTACATGAAGGCTGTCTGCCGTCGGGTCAAAACCAATGTAGAAAACGGCTTTTCCATTATTTACCAATTCCTTAATTTCTTCTTCGTCTGTTACCTGCGCGATCAATCCGCGGGCAACCAATTCGTCATATACTTTCATTTTTGGTCTCCTTTTTTCTTGCTTTTGCGTAACTATTCAGGATCAATGTATGAAATCAATGAATCGTCGTACTTGTACGTAAGAGACTTTGATTTTCATACATTTAGATCCTAATAGGGCTCCCCTCCCCATATGAGCATTTTTAGCCTTGCCAAAGGCGAGAAAAGAACACGAAGTGTTCGAAATGCGAATGTGGGGGAGATGAGGCTGAATAGTTACGCTTTTCTCTTCTTTTTTGTTGCCTTTCAACCGCCAAGTGACCTTTAAAGGCAACATTTTTCTTGTTTTTCCTTCTTTTGTGTTGCCTTTTAGTCGCCAAGTGACCTGCCAGCCACACAACGAGACACGCACTCTT
>DJEU01000007.1:0-42337 GCA_002431395.1 Lachnoclostridium sp. UBA5890 | reverse complement strand
TCGTGACAGTCGTCACATAGTATACGACAATCTGTACGCATATTGTGCAAGCACAATGCGACAGATTCCCGCATACTGCGTGTCTCGTTGTTTGCACGCAAAAATGTCCTTTTGCAGCGGCCTATCGGCTTTTGCAAAAGGACGAATCTACTTTGTCGTATTTCTTCGTGGTACCACCTTTTTTCCCTGAAAGTTCACACCTTCAGGCTCAGCAAGATACAAAAGCAATTGCTTTGATATCCCTGTGCGGTAACGGGCACAACACCGTCCAAACCTACTTATTACTTTTCTTTCAGTCGGATGCTCCAAGATGTATTCATGATAAACGATGCTCTGCGCCTCTCACCAGCCGGCAGCTCTCTGTGAGTTCTTTTTTATCACTACTTCTTCTCTTCTTCGCATTTATGAACCTATCGTATCAGAGGATGATGGGTTTGTCAAGCACTTTCTACTTCTTGAGTTTCCTCATTTCTTTCCGCAAACTCACTTAACTTATCCACAGATTTAAAAAATTTGCAAAAAAACTTTCCCATCCGTTATCAAAACCTTAAAGAAAGTTCTCTGCCAACATGACTTATGGCATACTTGCTTCACAAAGCTGCCTTTTAACAGAATTAGAAAAGGAAAACTCCCTTCCTCATACCAAGTTTGGTACAAAAGGAGAGATTTTATAATTTACGTAAATCGTTTACTTATTGGGTTACTGAATTTTTTTGCAGTTCTTCAATCAATGCATAGGCTTTTGCAAGTTCGTCACTCTGACTTTGAATGGTGTCTTCCTTAAGCTTCAGCTCGTCACTCTGACTTTGGATGGTGTCTTCCTTAAGTTTCAGCTCATCACTTTGGCTCTGAATGGTATCCTCTTTTTCCCGGATGATGCTCCGTGCTTCATCCAAATCTTTCTGCATTTCGTCAACCATATATTCAGCGGTATTGTGGTCCAGCTGGGCTAATTCTTTGGAATACATGTTCATCACCTTCTCCGTGTTTTGGCAGAGCTGGAAAATGTCTTCGTACATTTCCTTGAACATTGGAAATTTTTGGATGAGATCATAAATTCGTTCTGGATCATCCGTGCTCAAAAAAGTAAGCCAAGCTTCCAACTCTGTGTTGATATCTTTATTTTCCATGGTTTTATGGAAAATGTCAAGAGGTACAAACAAAAAATTCTGCAAAAGATTCATTTCCAAGCTGGTGTCAGAGGTTGCGTGAAACGAATGCAGATAAGTGTCCGGAAATGCATGAAATTCTTTCGGACTATGTTCAAAGAAAACAATGACATGAACCGGCCGGATGTTTTTGTAATTGAAGTTCTTGGAATCACGGTCTTTGACACGCTTGTACTGGCGAAGCAGAAGGTCTGCGGAGTAGCAGGCAGCGCGCTCGCCGGGAAAGCGGTAACCAATCTTTTGCACCTCGATATTGGCGATGCTTCCGTCTTCAAATTCCACGACAATGTCGGTGATCAAAAACGACGGTTCCACGGTAATTCGCGTGGTGTCATTTGGCAGAACTTTTAAAACTCGGACCTTCTTTTTTAGTAAGAGCGATAAAAGCTGGCTGAGCCTTTGCGGATTGTATTCTGGGTTAAAAACTTCTTTGAAAAAGCTGTCAAAAAGGATTTTGACGCCGCGCTGTCCGGTACAGATGTCGAGAAATGCTTCTTTTTGCTCTTCATTCCAGCTTATAAAAAGGTCGTTCAATTTCCAGCTGCTTTGAATCTCCGCTAAAACTTCTTCGCGTTTGCGGTAAGAAAATAAATTTTGTAAAGTTTTTTTGTGCATAAAAATGCCCTCCTTTAGTGCTGTTTGATAAATATGTTAAATTAAATCAAAATAATTAAGGGAAATTAAATATAAATGTGCACAATTCTTTGGAACGTAAAGAAAAAAAGATCTTCTTTGTGCTGATTATCATACAATAGTTGGAGAGATTTGTCAAGGGGTTACCCCCTTGAGATAGTGTACTTTCCTTATATTTCTATACTTTTTAATTCCTTTGTTCTACACACCATGCTTATGCGATAGTTCCACCGGTATTAATTTTTGTTTCGTCACTTAAAACTTTATACAAAGAAACTGCCTTTTTCCATATTTATTTTTCCGAAAGTTTTTTACGCTAACTACTCCCCATCCTCCAAAAACGGGAATTCATAACAATACCAGAACCTAATCGCTATGCGCTTTGCCGGGGAAGCCTCCTGCCACATCTGGTTCTGAATTTCACTGCCGTATTGCTGCAGTGCTGCAACTTCTTTATCTGTCACACCAGCCGTGGTCTCCGCCGCAAACCAATACCTTTGAAGACTGCTGCGGATGTCATCCGGCATCTCTTCTTCTGAAATTTTCAGATAAGAAAGCAGTTCTGCCAGATAAGAAATAAGGAACCGG
Organism: Lachnoclostridium sp. UBA5890; assembly: GCA_002431395.1. Lineage (GTDB taxonomy): Bacteria > Bacillota > Clostridia > Lachnospirales > Lachnospiraceae > Eubacterium_F. The sequence goes on along the minus strand of DJEU01000007.1, from coordinate 39,947 downwards.
TAAACTTCGTTTGTTTCGCCTGTCACAAGTACCTTTTTACGTTTATGAAGGATAACCTGTCTGCGAATCATAAGAGCCGCAGCCGCCAAAACAATCAAAAGGCTAACTACTGCCACAATCGTAAAAACTACGCCCGTTAAATTTACAGTATTTTCCTGTTTTTTCTCTTTGCCCTCCTGCTTCTGCGAAACCTTCTGCGTCGTGGAGACTTGCTGCTTTTCTATCTCTTTCTGGGTTTTTGCCTTCGCCGTAATTTTATCATAATGTCCCGGCGTAACGTCGATAGGAAGCCAGCCGCCCCCATCGCAGTAAATCTCAATCCATGCGTGTGCCTGCTGGGCTGTTACGTGAGCAGTATATTTCCCTGCCGCATTTTTTTCTTCGCCTGTAACCGCTTCATACCCCTCCACATAACGCGCCGGGATTCCCGCTGCGCGAAAAGCCAGCGTTCCAAGCGAGGTATATTGCAGGGCATCCCATTTTTTTGCCTCGCCTGTCTGTTTCAAATTTTTCCGCAGCATCTCCGTAAACGAGACAAGATCCTCTTTTTCCTCCGGCACATACGAAGCCACTGCCGTCTTGTCCTCGTCGGAAATCGTCAAATAATGATTGTATACAAATTTGCGATAATCCTTTTCCAAATCCACATAATTTTGCACGGATTGCTCTGTTATCTGCTGTTTGTCCCAGGCAACGCCAAAGGTTTTCAAAAAAGAATCTATGTCGATCACGTACGCCTTGTAACCCGCCTTTGAATTTGTCGTTTTCTCGGTGAAACGGTTCGTCAGGTTTAAATCCTGATGAAGCGCCTTTGTTTTTTCCAACGTATCAAAATCCACTCCATAAGGTAGATAAATATACTTTTTATAAGCGCCGACATTTTCGATTTCAATGTCTGTTTCCGTTGTCTCCTGTCCATTTTGCTGCTTCATGGCATCGTAGCAGCGATACAATTGCGAAAGCGGATGAAACCCATCTTTTTCGTATTGTTCAAACATGCCTTCGTATTTGTCCCCATAGGCTTTTCCGTCCAAAGGCTCCCAGCGGTTGTCCTTATAAACACTTCCCACATAGCCCTTTAAATAATATTTCCCCTTTTCACCTGCGGTAAGAATCAGCCTTTCTTCGTCACTCTTTCGAATCCCCTGTGCAATCTTTCCTTCCGGCAGATCCTTAGCACCGTATTTAACCACATTCATTTGATCCGAAATCGTTTCTTTTAATTGCGCAGTCACTTGACTTGGCTTATAAGCATCCAATTTCAACGCCGTCAAAGAAACCACACTGACCAATACGGCGATCACCGCAAAGGCGCACACATAATTCTTTTCTTCCGTAACTTTGGTATGTGCATACGCATACGTTCCCGCCACCGCTACAAACGCAAAGGCTCCTGCGCACCATGCCATCCGTGGCATCTCAAAAAATACTGCCGCAAAAATAAGAGGAAGCCAAAATACCACCGCCGGCAGCCAGTGCTTTCCTGCTATCGCTATCCCTAGATATAACGACAAAAATCCTGCTGTCAGGGACAAAAATATCATGCGGGCAATTTCCATATTTTCATAAGCCGGAACGACAAAATACAAGTAGGATTCGCCCGTGATCCAATTTATATTGGCAACAATTTGATTGATAAAATCTGCGGCTCCTGCCAAAAATGCTGCCCTGAAACAGAAAGCCAAAACACATAACAGTGCCGCCGTACCACATAAAATCCACCATTTTTTTCCGCGGTAATGCGCCAAAAATACGACAAAAGAAATCCCCATCGAAATGGCAATCGAAACGCCCCACCACGGTGTATCAACAAACATTTTCTGCGTACAAAAAATAAACCCTGCAGCCGTAAATACACTTAATATCAGGGCAAAATAATTTCTGTTTTCTTTCTGTTCTTCCCGTAATATAAATCCTTGTTTATCCACGTTATTTCCTCATTTTCCTTACGATGCCGCGACAATCTGCCGGACATTTGAGCATTCCGAATACCAGTCCGCCAATTCTGCATCCGTGATCAAAATAACACTCGAATATTTGTGTAACACATTATAGTGTGCCATATAATCCGCTACAATTTCGGCATCAAAACTTATATTTCCATCCAGTATCGTGCGTTCATACAAATCTCTTGTATAAACCTCTTCAATATTAAATTCCGAATGCGTGAGCCCCTCTTTTTCAAAAATAACACCATCAAACATTTTTCCGTTCTCCAGCAATTCTCTCGTTATCCGGCTGACCATTTGCACGAGCAAATCACGACATTCCGGTTTCTCTTTGTTTTCTTCGGACAAAGCAAATAATACAACAATTTCCTGGTTTGCCGGCGTGTCCAATTCGCGCACCACTTTATGCCCCATTTTCTTTGACAGTTTCCAATGAATCGTCTTAATACTGTCTCCCTTTTGATAATTTCTCAGATCCAATATTTCCGTAATATCATTTCCCTTGCGCCGCAGATAACGGTTTTCTGCATTTTGCAGTGCAGGCGCAGAATCCTCTGATTCATATCCATTATTTTCCGGTTCTTTTGGATAAATATAATTTGCAGCCGACTCCTGCAATTTGATCGGCCATTCAAATACGCCTAGAAAATCACATATGCGAAGTTCCTCAATTTCCACTTCGATCCGTCCGCAATACAAACTTTGCACCCTTATTTTCGATTTCTTTTCCCGTTTAGGCACCACTGCCATTTCACGGGAAAAAGACATCCGGGAGCCGGTCAGACAGTTCAGGATATTTCCTGTGATTCGAACGCGAAAACAAGGAAAAATGCTCGTATTTTTAACACAGATCTCAATTTCATCCGTGTCGGAATTTTCACCCTGCAGCACTAGCCGAAGACTGATATGCCGGGCGGTCCACCAGTTCAATCCCCATGACGCAGCCGCAAACAAAAGAAGGCCGAAGAAGAGATAAAACGTCACTGCCACATTGGTCCACAAATACAAAAATCCTGTTAAAACCAGAATCATTAGATAACCAATCTTTGCCTTCATCCTCTCTTCTTCTCCTTCCATTTTTTCTTATTTTCTCAACAGTTTTGGCTTTTCTACCTGCTGCACAATCTGCTCTAAAATATCGCAGGCTGTCACATTTTCTCTGCGCGCCTTTGTATTTAAGATCAAACGATGAGCGCATACATCCGGGAATATTGCAAGTACATCTTCCGGGACAACGTACTCTCTTCCCTGACACAAGGCATAGGCTTTTGCCATCTCCGCCACCGCCCCGACGCCACGGGGACTGATTCCAAGATCTACCGCAGGATGCTCTCTTGTCTGCTCGCACAATGTAATAATATAACGAAGGATCTCATCGTTCACTTTCATATTTTTTACAAAATGCTTTGCTTCCATAACATCCTCAATCGTCATAACCGGCTGCACCTTTTCGATCAAGTCACGGTCAGATACATTTTTCAAAATCGCCAGCTGGCTCTCCGAATCCGGATACCCCATCGACAAACAGATCATAAAACGGTCAAGCTGAGAATCCGGCAATGCCTGCGTTCCGCCACTTGTAACCGGGTTCTGTGTCGCAATAACCACAAATGGCTGAAGCAATACATGTGTCGCTCCATCTACCGTAACGCGTCCCTCTGCCATCGCCTCCAGCAGCGCCGACTGCGTCTTGGAAGACGTACGATTGATCTCATCGCCCAAAAGAAGATTACAATGAACCGCCGCTCCTTCGACATACTCAAAGGCGTTGGTCTGTTCATTGTAAATCGACATGCCAACGATATCGCTCGGCATCGTGTCCGGGGTAAACTGAATCCGCTTATTGACAAAGCCAAGCGCTTTTGAAAAAGCTTTTGCTAACGTCGTTTTTCCAAGTCCCGGGACATCTTCCAAAAGAACATGTCCCGACGCCAAAATTGCCATAATCACTTTGCGGATCACTTCGTCTTTTCCTTTAATCACCGTAGCAATTTCATTTTGAAGTGTAATAATTTTATTTTGAACTTCATTGACTTCCATAAATTACCTCTTATCTGTTACATTACTCATCCAAATTGTCATCATCTAAATCCGTAGAAACAATGTGAAATTTATCCTCCGAAACACCGGTGATTTTTGCTTTTTGTTCTTCCAGACAAGTAACCTGTTTTAAATTTACATTTTTTGTAAGGTCCAATGCTGTAATATCACAGCCGGCAACATCCAAAGTAAGCAGTCCCACTTGCTTCTCACAGTTTACAATGCTTGTCGTTCCACTTCCGTTTAAGGAAAGATTTTTCACCGTATCCTGGAGCGGAAGTGTTAAAATACCTACATTAACAATGTCGAAATTAATGTCTTCAAGCGCCACATTCGCACTCAGATCTACATCTACCAGTGGGATTTCATCCTCATATACATTGTCATCCTCCCCAAACGACACATTTTCTGCATCCAGCGTTTTCAGTTCCACACATTTGCTAAAGTCCAATCCGTCTTCATTGATAATCGTGGAATCCGAAATATCCAATGTCTGCAATTTGGTCAGCACTTCAAAATTCATAATCTCTATGGAATTACTGCCATTACAATCCAACACAGTAATTGCATTTTCCTCCGGAAATGTCAACTCTTCCATCGCATTATCTGCGATGTTCAATGTTTGGAGATTTTTCGCTCCCGCTATTCGCATGTACTCCAGATAACAGCCATTTGCCTCTATTTTCTCAAGATTTTGCAGGTTCTCCGCTTCAATGTCACTTACCGCGGCATACGAACAATTTAACTCTTTTAAATTCATACAATCTGACAAGTCCAAGGTGATTCCCTGGTCTGCAGTCGCCCCTTCTTCACTGTATTCTGCAGAGCAGTTTAATGTTTCCAGATTGGTAAACCCTTTCAAATTCAGATTAAGATTTTCTTCTCCTGTCGCATTTAACGAACAATCCAGTGTCACAATGCCGGTACTTCCTGTCAAAATCAAATTATCATCTTTCAGGTTATTGCTGCTGCAATCCAATTGTTTTAATTCTGGAAGATCCGAAACCTCTAATTTTGTAAAACTGTTTCTGCTGCAATCCAAAATCTGTAATTTATCACATCCGGATAACTCGATATTTGTCAATTTATTATTAGAACAATATACATATTTCAAATTCTTGCAATCGCTCAAAATCAGGTCATTTCCAATCTGATTATCATGGCAGTCCAGTTCCACCAAATTCTTATTTGCATCCGTCAATAAACTTCCTATTTTATTCCCATAACATTTTAATACCTGAAGATTTTCCAATTTGTCGATTGAAAATCCTCCGGAAATGTTATTGTTATTTACATCCAGAACTTCCAAGGCCGGAAAATTATTGAAATCACTCATATGGGTTGCCGTAATTCCTCTTTCTCCCCAGTAAATCTCCGTCAGGCGACCTTCTGCATTCCATTTATACGTCGTTTTATCATCAAGATCTGCTGACACAGTCGCACCAAGTTCCGTTTGTGCCGCGATCAATTTCTGCAGATTCAGAACATCCTCTGCATTCTTTTCTACTGGCAGATCCGGATTCGGAATCGGTGTCTCCGACGGCTTTACGCTTGAGTCCGGTGTCTCCGATGGTTTCACGCTTGGGTCCGGTGACTCCGATGGTTTTACACTTGGATCTGGTGTCTTCGATGGTTTTACACTTGCGCTCGGCTTCGGAACTTCCGTCGGTGTCTGTGCCGTTCCCGGATTTGGTGTCACTGCCGGCTGTTCCGGCGCTGTCGGCGCACTTGTTACTGCCGGCTGGATATCTGTATTTTGAACATTTTTCTTCGCTGTTGCCTTTACCTTCACAGAGCAAAGATACTTTTTCTTTCCAATTTTTGCCATTACTTTGGCAGAGCCTGCTTTCTTTGCCACTACCACTACACTGCTTTTCTTTTTCTTTTGCAGTTTGATCTTATCCTTGCCTGATTTTACAGACCACTTTGCTGCTTTCTTTGTATTTTTCAATTTTAATGTTTTCTTGCTTCCAACGGTTATTGTCAAAGATTTTACATTAAATTTTACCTTTGCTGCCTGCGTCGGTTCTGCCGGAGAAAGCAAGCCAGCCGCCATTGCCAGTGACAATGAAGTTACAACCAGTCGTTTTGCATTTTTGTTCCTTTTCATTCTTTATTACCTATCCTCTCTTAAAAATATCAAAAATATGAGCCTGATTAATTTTCTGCAGCCACATATATTTTGGTCATTCGAACGCCGTAAAAGAATCTCTCTTTTACCAGATACGGTGTGCTTTTTTCTATATAAGTTTCATTCGCGTCCGCTTCTTCCATCGTCACCGCCTTCAACTCATACTTCACTTTATCGTACATCGTATCTTCGTCATCAAGATCTCCCTTTTGGAATGCCCTAAGGCTGACTCTCATCTCGGAAAAGTCATCATAATTTCCAAGATATGTTTTCGTCCCCGCCAGATCCGTCTTAGCAGCATCTTTATAGTAATAACAACGCACCCGGAAAATTCTCATGTGAAATGTACAGGTTCCTTCCGCCGTGAATGTTTTATTTGCCGTTTCATCCCGGTAAGTAATTTTAAAGTTCTGTGCCACATCATATAATTTGTTGTTGCAGCCGGAAATCTGATAGTTGATAACCTGTTGTTTCGTGCCATCCGCCATCTTTACATACACTTTTAATTCACCGCTGTCCGCCGGATCTTCTCCTTCATAACATTGTTCTTTCGTAGGCCATACATAGGTCAGCGATTTTGCATAATTGAGTATCGTATACGACACGCTGCATTCTGCTCCACCGCTCACTACCGTCATTGTATGTTTTCCTACAGAATTGTTGTTTAAACCACGTATAATAAATTCGCCCTGCTTCAACAGACTGGTTTTCCCGGATTTGTATTTGGCAGTAACTTTCATACCATCCATAGAAATTTCCTGACCATACATCAACCGGTCTTTTTCTGACCATTCACAGGATAATGAAACAATCGCATCCGGCTTTTCCGAAGGAACCGGAGTCAACGAAGGTTTTGGCTTTTCCGTCGGCTCTGCCGTCTTTTTCGGTGTAGCAGACGGCTGCGGATCATCGACCGAACCGTCTTCCCCCTCACCATCCGCTACCGGAAATGTCGGCAAAGGAGAGTTTCCCGGTTGATCCGGTGCCGGTGTTCCCTCATTTTGTCCCTGCGTTCCCGTCGTATCTCCATCATTTCCGGAAACCGACGTATCCGATCCATCTTCTTTTCTCTTTTTCTCCGCATCGGAAGTATCTCTATTCTGTTTGGCATTTTTTTCTTTTTCCTGCCGCTCCCACTGTTTTTTCGGTTCTTTCTTAACCTGCGTCTTGGATTCCTGCTCTTTTTCTTCCTGCTGAATGGCATCTGCCACTTTTCTTTCTGCCGCCAGACTGTTTTTGTCATATTCATACAAATGAGATGTTCTGTCCCAATTTGACAATCCTCTATAAATGACAAAAGCCGCTGCCAAAAAGATACTTATAAGAAACAAAGACTCTTTCCATTTTTGCTTCAATATGCATCCTCTTTCCTTATTATCTATGTACTTTGTTCATATCAATTCTATGATACTAACACAGACTTTAATTGTCAAGGTTTTCAAGTGTTGGACATCCATAAAAATGCTTGTTTCTACACATTCCTTGTACAAAAAAAGACAAGTCCGCCTTTCCGCCAACTTGCCCTATTTGCCTCCCTATTTCTGCACCTCAACAAATCCATACATTTCCAAATTCCGGACATACTGCACCAGCCGGTCATAAAGCGGTTCTGCCTTATCGCCAAATTCCGCCTTTACCAGCTCTGCGATCTCATAAACCGTTTTTGTCCCATCGATCAATGGCCATACAAAATTTCCCATTTCATCGAGATGAATCTGCGATACTTTCGGCTTTTTCAATATCTTTTGCGCCAGAAAATGAAATACACCTTTATTTTCCTGCAGCAATGTGATTTTTCCCTGATTGTCCATCGTGTACTGCAGAGATGGGCGGTGTCTGGGTACAAAATCCAAATAATTTGCAGAAATCACTTTTTTCCTTTTCATTTCTCAACCTTCTTTTTCGGCATTGCAAAAATAAATACGCAGGCAATCATAATCGCAAGAAGCACAATTCCGCCAATTCTTCCGGTATTTATAGAAGAAGAAAGATCGAATTTACTGCTTACACCAACGACTGCCAAAATCGCAAGCAAGATTCCAACCAAGCCTTCTCCGGCGATCAATCCGGAGCAGAATAATACGCCGCCACTTGCTTCGCTATTTTTATCCGCCGACTTCTTGTCTACGATCCAGCGGATCACACCACCGATCATAATCGTTGCCGACAATTCAAGTGGCAGATAAAGACCGATTGCCACCGGCAGGACCGGAATTCCAAGAATTTCAACAACAATTGCCGCAAAAATACCGATCAGCACGAGCGGCCATGGAAGATTTCCATTCATAACACCTTCCGTGATCATTTTCATCAAGGTTGCCTGCGGAGCCGCCAGTTCTGTCGTTCCAAAGCCCCATGCACTGTTGAGAAGGAGCAATACTCCGCCGATCGTAAACGCCGCTACTACAGCCCCAAGCAATTCTCCGATCTGTTGTTTTTTCGGCGTTGCCCCGAGAATATAACCGGTTTTCAAATCCTGTGACGTATCGCCTGCCATCGCAGCCACAATACAGATTACGGAACCAATGGCAATGGCACCGATCATTCCGCTCACGCCGGTATTTCCTGTCACTTTCAAAACCAAGGTAGAAAAGAGCAAGGTCGCGATCGCCATACCGGAAACCGGGTTATTGCTGCTTCCCACCAAGCCAACCATACGGGATGATACGGTGGCAAAAAAGAACCCAAATACGACCACCAGCAAGGCACCAATCAAGGAAACCGGAATCGCCGGAAGAAGCCAGATTACCAGGATTAAAACCAAGGAACCGCCGAGGACAAGGCGCATATCCAAATCCTGCTCGGTGCGGAGACTTCCTGCTTTTGTCCCGCCTTTCAGGCCTTTTAACGAATCTTTAAATGTCGATACAATGAGTGGCAGGGATTTGATCAAACTGATAATACCGCCCGCTGCGACAGCGCCGGCTCCGATGTATCGGATATAGCTTCCCCAGATGGCATCTGCGCCGCCTTCTGCGTACATTTGCGCAATTGGTACATCGCCGGGATACATCGTTGTCGGTCCTCCAAAAATTGTAATCGCCGGAATCAGTACAAACCAGCCCAGCAGTGCACCGGCAAACATATACGATGCTATCTTGATTCCACAGATGTAACCCACGCCCAGAAGTGCCGGGTATACTTCTGCGGAAAATGCTGTCCGCAGGGAGCGGATCGGTGCTGTGATAACACCCGGAACCACTTTCAAACCATCCGTTATAAATTTAAAGACAGCAGACAATCCCATGCCGGCAAATACCGTTTTCGCACTCGCGCCGCCTTCTTCTCCCGCCAAAAGAACCTCCGCACACGCCGTTCCTTCCGGATATGGCAATACGCCATGCTCTTTTACGATCAAGGCATTGCGAAGCGGGATCATAAACAGCACACCAAGCACTCCACCAACCAAAGCGATCAGCGAAATCGTGAGCAGATTTGGTGCCTCCGTCTTTCCTTCATTTGCCCATAAAAACAAAGCAGGGAGCGTAAATATCGCGCCCGCAGCCAGAGATTCACCGGCAGAACCGATTGTCTGCACCATGTTGCTCTCCAGGATCGAATCTTTTTTCATAATTACGCGGATTACTCCCATCGAAATAACCGCAGCCGGGATTGACGCCGAAACCGTCATTCCCACACGCAGACCAAGATAGGCATTTGCTGCGCCAAAAATAATAGCGAGCAGAACACCTATAATGATCGATGTTACCGTAAATTCAGGTGTTACTTTATCGGCCGGAACATACGGTTTAAACTCTTTGTTCTCCATAATCGTTCTCCTTTTGTTTATTCCCCGCACCTAAAAGTATATACCGATTTATTGTAACATATTTCTGTTTTTTTGCAAAGGTAAATATTTACAGAGACATCCTTTTCACCTTGCTCCATGCACTGTAATTTTTCTTACCATTTATTTTCTTACATGCACGAACGCGGAAAGAATACTTTTTCTTTTTTGTCAGTTTGGCAAAAATTTTCTTTTTTGTATTTTTCCATTTTTTTCCTGCTTTGTATTGTATCTGATAGTTTGTCGCTCCTTTCACTTTCTTCCATTTCAAAATCACTTTCCCTTTTTTTATTTTGAGAGAAAGTCTTGGAGCTTCCAATTTTACCTTTTGTTTCTTGACTGACGTAGAGTTCGTTTGCGCCGGAGCAGCAACAGGCATCTGTGTCGAAATCGGGGCAGATGCTTCCTGCGGCAATGTCGTCGGTGCAGCCGTTTCCTCTGCAAGTTCTTCCTGCGAAAGAGGTGCTATATAAGTTCCCCATACACAAGTATTATCTTCCCCAATCGTGCTAAAAGTCATCACTTCCTGGGATTCCGTCTTTTCATTATATTGTTTAAAAAATACACCTTTATATGTTACACCAGCCAAATTCATCGTGATATAATCATAATCTCCTGTAGAACTTGTCTTTTTCCAGCTTCCTGTCTGATCTCCATCGATTGTTCCATCTTTATGCAATGTAACCTTTTGTGTAGTCAGCATATCTGCCGATGTTTTTGTACCATGATTTACAATTTCATACGTTCCCATTACTTCTTTATCACTATAATGAGAAATCTTTTCTCCATGGTTTTCATATACTGCCGTAACCGGCCACATGTCCTCATTTAAAAACTGCTTATGCACACGGACTTCATGTCGTTCGGTCTGATTATTAGGCTCATCAAATCGCTGATGATAGATCAAATAACGCTGTCCATCTTCATCCACCAAGGCAGAGTTATGTCCTGCAGCACGATATCCAGGTTCTCCACTAAATTGATAGTTGCCAATCAATTTAATTCCATAGCTATCCAAATCTTTTGAATTATCTTTCGCATATCCACCTTTCGCATCTTCATATGGTCCGTACACATTTTTTGAGCGATATAATCTCATATTATAACCGCCTTTTGCCGTTAATCCGCCATATGTTTCATATAGATAATAATATCCGGATTGCTCATCATAAGTAATATATCCACCTTCTCCGGAAACGCCGCTTCCTCCAGCCACTCTTGTGCCAAAATAACGGTCAATCGGGCTGCCGGATACTTCTTCCACACCATCTTTTCCCGGATAATTTACTTCCCCTGTTTTTTTGTCCAGATTCAAGATAAACAAGCCACCTGACCAAGATCCATAAAGCATATACATTTCTCCATCTTTTCCAAAGAAAACAGTAGGATCAATCGCATTTGGTCCATAGCCGCTATTCCAGAATTCTTCTGAACGGAACCATTTATCACTTAATCCTTCCAACGTTCCATTGTCAATCAGTTTTTTCAAATTCAGGTAGTCATTATCCCATTTGATATCACGATCACTTTTGTCTGTATCTTCTTCTTTCGAAAAACCAGAATAAATCACGGTATCTTTGTATTGATAAGGGCCTTCCACTTCTTTCGCCACTGCATAGCCGATACAAGAACGGCAGTAAGTAGACGATGCACTATAATACATCATATAAGCTCCAGTACTTCCATCCTCCCATTCATAATACGGATTATATTTGACATCCGGTGCCCAGACAGCGAGTCTTCCATTACTACAGTCCGCATCATCGTACCCTGCCCATCGAAAAGACTCTGCAAAATTAGTCAAAACATCTCCATAAATGGAATCATGCTGCCATGCATCCTCGGTTTCTCTGGCATTCCAATCCTTATTGATCTGCGTCCAATGAATCATATCGGTCGACTTTGCATCCGCCATATGAGAACCAAATACATAATATGTGTCTCCTGCACGAATAATAGAGGGATCGTGCACCGATACTCTTGTATTTTGCTGTTCCTTTGTTTCTGTTTGCTCCGCTCCCTTCGCCACACCCTTAGCACCACATGGGGTTATGACCAGGAAAGTCACCAATAACATAGATAATAAAATTCCTTTTTTCTTCATTCTTCCTACCTCCTTTTTTATATTTTCTCATTTCCACTCTGCTTTTCCCATGGAATATTGCAAAAAAACTATGGAAATATGCAGAAAGGAAACCACCTGCTTCGGTGATTTCCTTCCTTTAATTACTATATTATAGGATCTCTATTTCATGGCATTAATAATAGCATCATACGCTGGTTTTTTGCTTCCCACGGTAGAATAAAGAAGCGGTTGTCCATTCGCTCTCCAGGATCTGTCATCACTCATTCCCCAGAAAGTAACACCTGTAATATTGGCGCCACCCTTTTTCTTTTCTTTGAGCATTTTAATAATACTTGCATAATAAGTTGCCTGATCCTGCAATGTATAGGTACTTTTTCGGTAATTGATCGTAGCATCCAGCTCTGTAATCTGAATTTCAAATCCTGCTGCCTTAAATTTATCAACTGCTTTACCAATAAAGTTTGCATCCGGCCAATCCACGTCCAAATGGCTCTGCATGCCAACTCCATCACATTTTTTACCGCCTTCATTAATATAATTCACCAGCGAAACAATATCATCTGCAATCAAATAGGTATTATAATCATTATAGAACAAATGAACCTTGCTGCGCATACCATAATAATTCAACATATCATTTGCATAAGTAAATGCCGCTTTTACATATGTCGGGCGTGTTCCCTGCTCTCCGTAAATCTGCGTCCAGTGGCATACTCCACTATCTGTATTATGAAAATATTCATTCATCACGTCATACGCATACACCACATCTTTGTACTTGCTTGTACAGATGTGCGCCACAATATTTTTTACGTAGAACTCTACACGTTTATCCATTGTGTACGTATTACAGTAATCATAGTTTTTGTTGTAACTGTACTTAAAGAACCAGGTCGGTGTCTGACGATGCCAGAGAAGAGTATGGAAACGAACACTAAGCCCATTTTCATAAGCCGCTTTCAATGTATCATCAATTGTCGAATAATTTAATACAGGTACTTTCGATTCTCCATATCCATCCGGGATGATATATCCTTTTGCTTTTGCTTCGCTTACTGTCATCGTTGTAGGATTATAGCCCAAAATAGTATCCGGTTTCATTTCATTACCTAAGGTAATCGAATTATAATCCTTTTTCAATTCATTCAAAGTAGAAGAATTCTTCAAATCGTCTAATCCGATAGCCGCTCCTACTTTTCCAAATGTCCCTGCCATCGTCCCCTTCAATGTTGCACTAGAAGATGAACTGCTGGATTTCATAGTAAATTTAATATTATATACTGTCGCTGTGTAACTTGTGGATGACTGTGACATCACACCAATACTCTTGATCGAACCACTTCCGCTTGTTGCAATTGAAAAGTCCGTATAACTCTTGCAACTAGCATTATATTTGACAAACAATTGTTTTCCACTGGCATCATAAAACTTAAATGCCGTGTTCTGACCAGCCGTATTGGCTCCTACTGTCATAGATTGAATATTAGATACAGATATCGCATCCGGAAACGTATATTTTACTTCTCCATACATAGAACTAAACGTCGCCTTCAATGCTCCATTTGAAATACTCCTCGATGAAACTCCCCATTGGCTCGCATAAGACAAATTACTAAAATAGTACTCCTTTGCCTCTGCTTTTGCTACTGTAGCCGGCACCCCGGCAAAAACTGTGGTAACAAGCATCGCTGCAATCAAAATTTGTGTTATAACTTTTCTGCTCATTACGAAAACCTCCTTAAAAATATTTAGTTTTTGTTACAATTGCAAGTATATCCGATTACTCATTTTTTGTCAATATGTAACAGTGAAATTATTCTTTTGTTTTGTATTTTTGTACATTTTGCACAACTCTTTCTGCATTTCTGCCGTTTCGCAAACGTTTACGCAGTCTTTGTTTTTGGACACAATTTACAATAAAAGACCCCCGGTCACAAGTCCCAGAGGTCTTTCTATAAAAAAGATAAGAGTTTTTATTTCATGGCATTGATAACGGCATCATAAGCTGCTTTCTTCACACCGAGCTGTGAGAACAAAAGTGGCTGTCCACTTGCTCTCCAAGATACCTGGTCGCTCAGTCCCCAGAATGTAACACCTGTGATATTGGCGCCGCCCTGTTTCTTTTCTTTGAGCATTTTGATAATGCTGTAATAGTAATTTGCCTGATCCTGCAATGTGTATCCGCTCTGCATCGCATTGATGGTTGCGTCGAGCTCTGTGATCTGAATCTCAAATCCGGCATTTTTGAATTTATCAATCGTATTTCCGATATAATTTGCATCCGGCCAATGTACATCCAAGTGGCTCTGCATACCAACACCATCGCAGATTTTTCCGTTCTGGTTCACGAATTTGATCATCGTTACAATATCATCTGAGATCAAATACGTATTGTAATCATTATAGAAAAGTTTTACCTTGCTTCTTAATTTGTAATAATTTAACATATCATTCGCATACTGAAATGCTTTCTTTACGTAAGAAGGATACTTTCCTTCTTCGCCATACACCTGTGTCCAGTTGCTCTTTGAACCGGTGTCACTGTTATGGAAATATTCATTTACCACATCGTATGCATACACCACGTCTTTGTACTGGCTTGTGCTGACATGTGCCACGATATTTTTTACATAATATTCCAGTCGTTTATCCATGGTTCCTGCATTACAATAGCTGTAATAACTGTTGTAATCGTATTTGAAGAACCAGCTTGGTGTCTGCTGATGCCATACCATCGTATGGAAACGTACGGACAAACCATTCTGAGATGCGATTTTTAACACTTCATCAATATTGGAAAAGTTAAGTTCGGGAACCGTGCTTTCTGCATATCCATCCGGAATGATATACCCGCGTGATTTTGCCTCGCTGGTCGAGATCAATGTCGGGCTGTAACCAAGAACGGCATCCGGTTTCATCTCATTTTCCATCGTAATGGAATTGAAATCTTTTTTAATAATTCCCAATGTGTTGGAATTTCTGAGATCGGAAAGATTTACTGCATTTCCAACCTTTCCAAATGTGCTGCTCATTGCACCCTTCAATGTGTTCGCCGTCGTAGTCGAACCACCGGTTGATCCACTGGAACTTCCGGAAGATGTCGTAATTCTCACATTATAAATGGTCGCTGTATAAGTACTGGAACTCTGTGACATAACCCCAATTGTTTTGATCGAACCGCTTCCGCTTTTCGTCACTTCAAAGTCATCATAGCCCCAATTGTTTGCATTGTATTTTACAAATAACTCTTTCCCGCTGGCATCATAAAATTTAAATGCCGTATCCTGTCCGCCTGTTCCTGCGCCGATCGTGATCGACTGGATGGAAGAAAGCGAAATTGCATTTGGCAAAGAATATTTTACTTCGCCGTATTTTGAATTGAATGTTACCTTAAGTGCGCCATCTGTGACGCTTCGTGAAGAAACTCCCCATTGGCTGACATATGTCAAATTACCAAAGTAATAAGCATTTAATGCCGCCTTCGCTGTATTCCCCGGCAAGTTAGCAACGATCGTCATCGCAAGCATCACTACCACAAGAATTTTTGCTACTACCTTTTTTCCCATTACATCTACCTCCTTATAAATATTTAATTATGATTACGATTTAGATTATAAGTTATTATTCCTTTTTTGTCAATATGTCACATAGATTTAATTGTATGCACGTATATTTTTAGTAATATTGCACAATATTATACCAGGTCAGCTCCCTCCTTAATCGTTTTCGCACATTGTTTTTTGTACGAAATGCACAATAAGTTTATTTTTCCGTTGTATTTCATAAGTATTTAATTATGCCAGAACCACAATCCCCTTGTGTATCTACACCAATGTTCTCCTATTTTTGCGCACAAAAAAGACAAGCCTTCCGACTTGTCTTTTCTATGCATATAAATTAACGATTTATCTGATTAGTCCCAGTTTCCAAACATACTAGACATTCCGCCGAAGGTATTTCCGATAAGATCGCTGATCAATGATTTTGCCAATCCCTGCATGATGAGCACAAGTACGATCAATACAATTGTCATTGCGATCGGGATTACAAACATCAATTTGCTTTCCGGAAGATTGCTTGCAAAACGCATTGCTGCGTACATATAGAACATTGCGAAAAATTCACAGATAATGAATAATCCGATACCAATTCCTGCATTTGCTAATCCGATCAAAAGTCCAAGTACCATAAACGGAATTACGATCACACTGCGGACTGCCACTACACAAAGCAGCGTTTTTGCATCTGTTTTTCCTTTGAAAATGATCGTCAAAAGGAAGAGCATTCCAAACAATACAGCGGAAAGAACAAGTGAAAAGGCAAATGTCTCAAAGAACACTGCTGCCAGATTTACAACTTCTCCCATTTTCAGGGAACCCGCCAATGCAATGGTAAAGAACGCTGCTACCAATGCCTGGCCACCGATCAAAATAAGTGCTGCGATAAAGTTCTGTGCTTTCACAAATGCCTGCAGACTTTCCATCGGTTTATTGACAATTGTTGTCAATGACTTGAAAGCTGCTCCGATCGCCTGAACTGCCGGATTTGGAGCCGGTGCTACATAAGGCTGCTGATATGCCTGCGCTTGCTGCTGGTAAGCCTGTGCCTGTTGCTGCTGTGCCTGCGCTTGTTTTGCTACTTGTGATTGTGCGCAATCACACTCTGCGCCGTCTTCTAATTGCTTTCCGCAATACATACAAAATTTTGCCATAATAAATTCCTCCTGTTTTCTTCATTAATATTTTTGATAATCGATTGCATAAGTCATGCCACTATAATCATAAATCATCCATTGACCATCCTGATACTCATAATACAAAGAACAGGTTCCGCTTCCCTCGCCACTGCGTTTTTCCTTTTTATCGCTCCAGAAATCTTTTACACTGCTCGTCGTATTGTATGACAATGTCACATCGACCTTTGCTCTAAGTACTCCATCGCCCTGATTGGATGCTGCCACTGCTGCCTCTGTATTCGTAAATTCAAGACTTTTAATACAAGTGTCACTGGTTACGTTATTGCTGATCCAGTCATTGTACTCCGATTCCAAATTACAGTCACTATCCATAGTTTCCACCGAAGCCACTTCTGAAAATGCTTTCTGCTCCAAAGCACAGGAATAAAAACTGGTAGCTGTTTCTTTCGCAGCAGATGCCAGACTTTCCTCTGTCGCAGAAGACAACTTCAAATCAGAATCATATACATATACTGCATCTTCTTTGTCATAATTTGTCGCACTTACCGTAAATTCTGTTTCGTAAGGTTCGTAAATATCGGACTCCACAGAAAGGGTATGTTTTCCATCAAAGCTGGATGGGATCAAATATTCCCCTTGTTCATCGGTACTATACTTATCACCAAGAGCAACTCCGTCCATTTTCGCCGTCGTTCCGGCTGGCACATGTACTCCGTATTCTTTTGCCACATAATCCGTCGTTCTCATCTTCCAATCATCAAAAAACAAAAACTGTTTTCCTGATTTTTCAAGCGTCACCGTCGTCTCTGATTCGTTGGAATGACTGTTATCGCGAAAAACGATCGTATAATACAATGTGTCTTTATCGGCCTCTTCTTCGTCCTCATCGTCCTCTTTCACGGTATATTCCGTCATATCCTTATAACCGCTTCCGCGAGCTTCCAATGTTTTTTCCAAAGCATCCGGAGTAATAAATTCGGACCTTTCAAAACATAAAAGATCAAAGATTTTTTCGGAATCATGAGCGACATAAGCCTTTGCGTAATTTTCTACAATCCGCTTCGGACTAGCAAGACTTCTCAAGATCATAAAGCCGGCTGTTCCAAGGATTGCCACCGCAATAATTGCTATAATCGCAATCTTAGCCCCTATCGGCATAGGTTTTCTCGGCGTTTTCACCGGCTGCTGGTAAACCGGTTGTCCTTCCGGCACCGGCTGATTTGGGATTCCCTGCGGGGAAGCCTGTACAACTGGCTGTCCTTGTGGTACGTTTATTTTAGGCAATTTCGCCCCGCATCCTGCACAAAAAACAGCTTCATCGGGATTCTGCGTTCCGCATTTTTCGCAAAACATAGTATTTCTCCTCCTTTTTCGTGTTTTTTCTTTCCTATTATACCATATTTTTCCCATTTTGCCTATCATTTTTTACATCCGGATATTTTTCCAAGAGTTCACAAATAAATCATTTGTTATACTCTATGCATTGTGGTATAATCATATAAAAATAAACACAACAGAAAAGGAATAGTGGTGCATATGGAGAAAATCAATCACGAGGAATTTATTACGGAAATGATACGATACGCCTCTTCCGCAGAGTCACCGGACCGCATCATCAATCAAATTTTACAATATATTTGCCAGAATCTGCGTTCGGATCGTGCCTATATCTTTGAAGACAATTTAGATGGCACGTATTCAAACACATATGAGTACTGCCGTGAAGGCGTTTCTGCGGAAATCGATAATCTGCAGAATGTCCCTTATGACGGCATGCTGGAAGCCTGGTTCACAGAATATGAAAAGTCACACAATATTATGATTTATGATATGGAACAATACCGCAATGTCAGCGAATCCCTGTACCATTTATTAAAGCCACAGGGGATTCAGACACTCGTTACCGGGCCCATTAAAATCAATGAAAAATACATCGGTTTTTACGGGGTCGACAACCCACCCGCCGAATATATGGATAACATTTCCATTTTGATCAATATGATGGAATTTGTCATTTCCATGATGATCCGGCTGCGTGACTACTCCCATGAGTTGGAGCAGAATGCCATTCACGACCAGCTTACCGGCTGCAAAAACCGCACGGCACTTGCCTGGGCCTACGACAATCATTTTGACGATTCCCAATCGGTAGCTATCGTTATGTGCGATCTCAATGGTCTGAAGCGGATGAACGACTCTAAGGGACACCTTGCCGGCGACCAGTACATCTGCGATGCTGCAAAAATCCTATGTGACTGCTTTGGCAGTGAAAATGTCTACCGCATCGGCGGAGATGAATTTGCCGTCGTTTTGACAGGGATTTCCAAGAGTGGTCTCCAGCACTGCTGTGAGCAGCTTCGTGACACGACCGCTACCAGTTCCGTCAGCCTTTCGTTTGGCGTCGAATTTGCCGAGCACCACGAGGTGCCTTTTGAAACTCTGCTCAAATATGCCGATGAAAAAATGTACGAAGACAAACGGCGTTACTATAAAATGTTAAAATAAGGAGATTGCCATGCATTTTACTTTTTGCCCGCATTGCGGCTCAAAACTTGTCAGCAAAGAAATCGGAGATGAGGGCTTTATCCCTTACTGCGAAACCTGCGAGATTCCGCTATGGGATATGTTTACCACAAGTATTATCACCGCTGTCGTAAATGAATATAATGAAGTCGCACTGCTGCGCCAAGACTACGTATCCACCACCAATTATGTCTGCGTCGCCGGCATTATGAAACTTGGTGAATCTGCCGAAGAAACGGTAATCCGTGAGGTCAAAGAAGAAATCGGGCAGGATGTCGAATCCCTTTCTTTTGTCCGCAGTTTTCCCTATGAAAAGAAAGAAATGCTGATGCTTGGCTATAAAGCCGTTGTCAAAAAGAAAGATTTTACACTATCTGGTGAAGTGGATTCCGTAAAATGGGTGCCCTTTGAAGATGCATTACCGCTCCTGCGCGAGGGCAGTATCGCGTGGCAGCTTGTGAAGACGGTGATTGAAGGGGAGTAGGGGGGTAGTCTCCGCTCTGCTAAACGGAGACTGATTTTTCTTTGATGTTCTTCTCACTTTCTCACCCGCACCAGCAGGAAATCCGGCTTATGAAATAAGTCCTTGTAATCCGGATATTTCTCAAGCAATTCATCGTCCGGCAATGGTTCGATCATTTTTTCGACCGTAAATCCCGCCTCAATCAATGTATTGATTATCGTCGAAAATGTGCGATGATATTTCTTCACATTGTCAACAAACCACACCGATTCTCTCTCGCCCTCCACGCCATAATTTACGTCTCATTATCATATATATTTTGTTTTGCCATTTTGCACCTCCAAAGCTTTGTGGTTTCCAGTTTCTGTAAAATAGGAAGAGTGGTTTAAATTGTACCGTTTGGGGGAAGAAAAAACGAGCGGAACTTGATGTATCCGGCTAAAACTTGTAAACGCCTTCCCTTTTTTTGTGGTCTTATGATTTGTTTTTCTCTCCAGACCATACAAATATCCCTCTCGTTTTGACCCAGATCCCACTTTCGTCTATCAGGAACACAAAAACAAGTTTCACTTTATGGTTTTATAGAAAAAATTTGTCTCCAAACCAAAATATTCTTTTTCCTATTTGACTTTTTCATAAGAAAATCTCCCCAGACCACAATTCCCTCAAATTCTTTATGGTCTAGAGGAATTATTCAAAATTCAAGTCAAAAATGGCACCAAACACCAACAACCTGAGTTTTCTAAAACCAATCTGCTAATTTTCATTTTTCCGAAAAACAATTTACGCTATCAATATCTGGTCTATAACTTGAATTCATCCCCTTAATTGTGTATAATAATATTGTGTGAAAACATACGCAAAGCACCGAAAATTCAGGCATCTTGCCATTTCGAACATGCTTTCGAACATTTTCGCAATAACTTGAACATAATTCGCAACTTCTTGCGAATTTTTAGCAAAACGATAGCATTTTATGTTGACATTTTATGATTATGCGTTATAATACTAGTATAACACCTCTGATCATAATGCTGAATTTGCTATTACATATAAAAACAATGAGGTGTATAAGTGAAAATCAGTTATAAAAAATTATGGATTCGGCTCATAGAAAGGGATATTTCTCCGGTCACCTTGAGAAAAGACCTAAATATTGCTACCGGCACAATGACAAAACTTAGGAAAAACGAGGAGGTCGCTTTGTCCGTACTTTTGAGAATATGTGAATATCTCGAGTGCAATATAGGCGATATATGCGATGCTGTTCCAAATGACGAAAATTAACAAATGTGGAGGTAAACATGCCATTTTGTAAAAATTGCGGTAATGAACTAGAGAACGATGCAAAATTTTGCACAAACTGCGGCACAACAATAACAAGACAAACAATGTATGACGGCATTATACATAAATGCCCAAACTGTGGTGAAGTTTTACCATCGTTTGTAACAAATTGTCCAAGTTGCGGATATGAACTAAGAGGGACCACCGCAGCCAGTTCTATTGTAACATTTTATAAAGACTTAAATAACACCCAAAGCGTAGAACAACGGAGTAATATGATTCGTAATTTCCCCATTCCAAATGCCAAGGAAGACATTATCGAATTTATGGTTCTAGCATCTTCAAACATATCAGGAGAAAATAATAAAGATATTTTTAAAGCTTGGCTTGCTAAATTTGAACAATGCTATCAAAAAGCATTAATTACTTTTAACACCACGGCAGATCGAGATTACATTGAGCAAATTTATCGGGACTGTCAGACTAAAATAGAGAATGAAAAAAATAAACAAATAACAAAACTCACATTCGAAACAGTTGCCCAAAACATCATCGTCGGCGTAGGATTGGTTTTACTATTAATTGCCATACGCGTTGAGAAAAATGAAGGAAATTCCTCTGTTTATGAGTTGATTTCCTCCATTGTTTTGATTGCCTCTTCGGCTTCTCTCCTAAAGAGAAATGCCGCTTTTATTGATTATATTGTCGCTGCTGTAAGCGGTCTACTGTTAATTGGATCATCTTATCTATTTAACAATGGTTCCGTGCTGCAATTAAGTGGCATGACTGTTCTGATCATTGTTGCTGTAAACTATTTTAAAAGTCTTTTTAAAAAAAATAGGAGGTAATTATGGGATTATTTGGGAAAGCAAAAACAGGCGGATTTATGGATGAGATTCGCTGCGATGAATCTTCTTATTTAATATGGAAATGGTATCCTACCGGTTCACGTCTTGGTGAAAATAATCGTGAAAACGCCATCCGCTGGGGATCTTCTCTCCGGGTAAAAGACGGCGAAGTAGCCGTGTTTGTATATCGACAAGAAAACGGTATTATGCAGGATTATATCCTTGGTCCTTTTGACCAAAAAATAGAGACAAAAAACCTCCCTGTCCTGGCAAGCATCATCGGCCTTGCCTATGATGGCGGAACTCCGTTCCAGGCAGAGGTTTATTATATCAACCTTGCTCATATGATCCAAGTCAAATTTGGTGTCCCCTTTTTTGACATTTACGATCCGCGTTTTTTAGATTTTGGCATACCAGTCGCCGTAAGAGGCACTGTCTCGTTTCAAATCCGTGATTACAAGGAATTCATCCGTTTACATCGCCTTACCACATTCGATCTGAATGAATTTCAAGTTCAGATTCGCGATGCCGTCGCAAGGTATGTAAAGGATACTGTTGCCAATGCACCAGCTGCCCACAATATTCCTGTGGTGCAGATTGAGGCTAAATTATCTCAGATCAACGACATTGTGGAATACGATATCACAGAGCGCTTAAGCGAACATTTCGGCGTATCCGTTTCAGGCGTTGATATCAATTCTATTGAAATTGATAAAACGAGTGATGGATTCAAACAACTCATGGATGTTACACGTGGCATAGCCGCAGAAAAAATGCAGGCAGAAAAAGAGGATTATATTGAGCGGCTGCGTATCCAGCGTGAAGAGGGGCAATACGCACAACATAAGGCCACGCAATCTGCTAACCTTAGTGCATTTCAGACAGAAAAACAAACGGAGGTTGGTATCGCCGGTGCCGAAGCCCTGGGACAAATGGGGCAAAACGGTGCAGGCACGGTATCCCTTGGCGAAAGCGGTGCAGGATTTAATCCAGCAGCTATGATGACCAGTATGGCCGTTGGTGGTGCACTAGGCCAAAATATTGCCGGTACTATGAACGGGATAATAAATGGGAACATTCATCCAGCTAATGCAATGCCGACGCCACCTGTCCACGAGTTTTCCTATCACATCACAATAAATGGAAATACTACTGGCCCCTATGACAGGAACACCTTGATCCAAATGGTCATTAACCATCAAATTACTCCAGATACACTATTGTGGACATCCGGAATGGCAAATTGGGAAAAAGCAAAAGATATCCCCGAAATCGTAGAACTGCTTTCCGCTATTCCTCCTGCTCCACCAATAGAATAACTTTTTAACAAAACTTTATAACAATAGGAAGGAATAGAATTTTATGAAAACCAAAAAAACATTTTACAAGAAACCACCATTTATTATTATTGCAGCTATCATCGTAATCTTTCTGGTTGTCGCACTTTTACCCGGAAAAGACAAAGAGACATCCGAAAAAATAGACTGGTCCAAGATGGAATTGGGAAGCCACTTACCGGAACCATCGTCCTCAAAAGGTAAGATATGGACTAATACAGCTGAAAATTTAAGCATTGATCTTAACAAAGTATCCGATGACGAGTACAATGATTATGTCGCTGCTTGTGAGCAAAAAGGATACACAATAGATTCTGACAAGAGCGATTTCTCGTTTGACGCCTACAACAAAGAAGGGTATCAACTATCTATCACTCATATCAACGATGGCATGGATATCAAATTAAATTCACCCGTTAAGCTGGATTCCATTCAATGGCCGAACAGCACTGCAGGCAGCCTCCTGCCTGCACCAAAATCTTTAAAAGGAAAATTTGATTACGAGCATGATTCCAGTTTTTCCGTTTCTATTGGAGAAACAACCCCTGACGATTATGCTGAGTATGTACAAAAAGTTCAAGACAGCGGATTTAAAGTGGATTATGACAAGAGCGACGATTATTACAGTGCCGACAATAACGATGGTTACCATGTTTGTATCGAGTATAAAGGGTTCAATACAATGAACATACAAATTGACTCCCCTTCCAACTCAGATGATTCCACCCTTGACAGCGAAAAAGGCTCCGATGCCAGCGCAAGTGATGCTGATTCTTCCACAAATGCCTCAAAATCCCAAAACAACTCTACCTCCGGTAATAGTAAGAAAAATAAGGCTAAAAAAGCCAAGGGACTGCGTCCGGATTTCAAAAAAGCAATGGACAGTTATGAAGCATTTATGGATGAATATATCAAATTCATGACAAATTACGATAAATCTGACACCAGTGCTAAAATGATAAAAAAATACACAAACTATCTGCAAAAATACGGTGAATTTGTTGAGGCTTTTGATAAATGGGAATCCAAAGACCTAAACGCCGCTGAAGCAGCCTATTACGCTAAAGTGGAAACAAGAGTTACCAAGAAGCTCACAAAAGCAGCAATAGATCAATAATTCCTGAAGGAGATGCACCAGCATCTCCTTTTTTCATAAACAACTTATTCTTATCCAAATTCCTTTCAATATCACCACATACGGGAGCTCAAACAAATTATTAGCATTAATCTCGTTGTCTCTGATTTTCTTATACCTTTCAAACAATTTTCTTTTTGTGGTCTTATGATTTAATTTTCTTCCCAGACCACACAAATATCACTCTCATTTTGACCCAGATTCCATTTTCGTATATCAGGAACACAAAAACAAGTTTCACTTTATGGTTTTATAGAAAAAATTTGTCTCCAAACCAAAATTTCCTTTTTCTTATTTGACTTTCTGATAAGAAAATTTACCCAAGCCACAATCTTCTCAAATTCTTATGGTCTATAAAGATATTTTTTTAAATTCAAGTCAAAAATGACACCAACAACCAGATTTTCCTAAAACAAATCTGCAAATTTTCAATACGCTTCCGCGCCAAGTAGATGTCAAAACGCAAAAAAGACCTACTCTTATTATGAGTAAGTCTTTTGAAAGTACCAATTTGTTGTCTTTCCTTTCGAAGTGCCTACAAGCGTTTCTCCGTAACGCTTGTCCCACGGCTATCGCCGTATATACGCGGATTGTGATGCGTCAGCCGCCCACACCCCGCTATGCACTTCTCTTAGCTATCGTGCGGATAACAGGACTTGAACCTGCACGGGATTCCCCACTAGAACCTAAATCTAGCGCGTCTGCCAATTCCGCCATATCCGCAAGCAAACACAATTATAGCAAACCTACCACCATCGTGTCAATGCTTTTTACTCAATCTCCAAAAATCGTTTGATTTTCTTCATCTTTTCCTTCGTCATACGGTAGCCGTGCCAGTAGGAGGCTTCCAGTTTCTGAATATTCCCCTCAAAGCTGTTAAGAAGATGATTCGGGCGGATGATCATAATTCTGCCTTCCCGTTCCCATTGCTCGCATTTTTTGATCAGTTCGTTGTAGCGGTCCGGGCGGCTGAGAATCAGATCACGCACTTTCGGATATTTGCGGGCAAGAAGTTTTGCGCCCATTTTGTCATACTTTCCAAACTTTTTCACGTAACCCTTGGGCTGGGTCAGCACCACGAGCAGTTTTTCACAGCCATCTTCCATCGCCTTTTCAACCGGAATAATGCTCGACAATCCGCCATCATAATACTTTGTGCCATTCACATCGATTGCCGGGAAAAAGAGCGGAAGTGCACAAGTCGCCCGCAGCATACTGTACTTTTCATCCATGTCCATTGCATTCAAAAACTCCGCTTCGCCCGTCTTTGCATTTGTTACGCCGACTTTGCAGATTCCTTCGTAAGAAAAAAATGTTTCCTTATCAAAAGGTACCAATTTGTCCGGGATTTCACCAAAGACAAAATCCAGACCAAACAAACTCTTCTGCGTGCGATAATTTCCCGGTCCCATGTAACGCTTGTCATTACGATATTTCGTAATAATATCAAGATTTCTTCCCTTTTGCTTTGATATATAAGATACCCCATCTGCGATACCGGCGGAAACCCCGATGCAGTAAGGCAGCATAATGTCTTCCGTGAGCAGCGCATCCATCACACCTGAACTAAATATTGGGCGAAATGTTCCGCCTTCCAAAACTAATCCCTTCATAAGCCAAACCTCCATTTCCATATCTATTTTCACAGTTTCAAAGTAATCTTTTGCTACCTTGAGAGTACCACATTTTGCTTTGCATGTCAACACGAATATTACAACATGTAGTTTTCAAAACCACCTCGTCATCTTATCAACCACTAGAGTAACCGAACGCCGCCGAAATTCCCGCCATCTACCTCGTAGTTTAACGATTCAGGACACACTTCTCCTCAAATTCGCAGTTCAAAAACAAAGCAGACCACATTTTCTCTACGTTCAGAGCAAATGCAGCCTGCTTATCCTGTTGTATTTCTACCATATTAAAAGTTATTTTTTGATTAACAGTAGGAATTGAAAAACATTCCGGTGTAAATCGACTGTGCATACGCATATCCCACGTCATTGCGGTGAAGATGAGCATAACTGTAAACCTTTTTTTCTACATATTCCATCGGGTTCATGCTCATGTAATCACACTTTTCCTTCAACTTCTGCAGGAAATCACTTGGCACCGAGTCCAATCCGTCCACTTTGCGGGAAAGAAAACCTGATTCGTCCACGGCAATTCCGTTGGAAGTCAATTCATCCGAACACTCCTCAACCAATTTGCGGAGCTCGCATCCGGGGCGAGAAGGTTTGTTTTTCAATTTGCCATACTCATCACTGCTGCTCAATAACTTGTTGTAAAGCTGCAATGTCGTCTCAAGTGCTTCTCCCTGCTGATCTGAGTCCAATGCAAGCGAAGCCGCTTCCCCTAATTCCATCGACATCGACTTAACATCCAACGCATAATCACTTGTGTCTTTCGACATTGAGATCATCGCCAGCGGATTCGCATTGTTCAGCGCAACGATACTTTTGTATTTATTTTTCAATTCGCGGCGGTTGTGTACATTTGTCTTAGGATTCACTTTTGGAATAAAGCCGCCGGCATAGTAATTATAAGCCTCTACCATAGGATCATCCCTTCCTCTTTCCTTGCAATCCCAGTACTTCAATTTTAGTATACACTAATTTTTTCCATTCCGCAACGATATTATACAAAAATTTTATATAAAATGCTCTCCTTTTTTGTTGATTTTTTGTCCATTATGCTTTAAAATAGAATTACTAACTTTGATATTTTTTTATCATAATAAATGAAAGGATGGTATTAGAAAAATGAGTAACATGCCAAAAATGAAAATTGGAATCGTTGCAGTAAGCCGTGACTGCTTCCCAGAGTCACTTTCTGTAAACAGAAGAAAAGCCCTTGTAGAGGCTTATGCTAAAAAATATGATGCAGCAGACATCTATGAATGTCCGATTTGTATCGTTGAGAGTGAAATTCACATGGTTCAGGCTTTGGAAGACATCAAAAAAGCCGGATGTAACGCACTTTGCGTATATCTTGGAAACTTCGGACCAGAAATTTCCGAGACCCTTCTTGCAAAACATTTTGAAGGACCTAAGATGTTCGTTGCTGCAGCAGAGGAATCCGGAAACAGCTTGATGGACGGTCGTGGAGATGCTTACTGTGGTATGCTTAACGCAAGTTACAACTTGAAGCTCCGCAATGTGAAAGCTTATATCCCTGAGTATCCGGTTGGAACTGCTGAGGATTGTGCAGACATGATCCATGAGTTCGTACCGATCGCTCGTGCCGTATATGCATTGAACAACCTGAAGATCATCAGCTTTGGACCACGTCCATTGAACTTCCTTGCTTGTAATGCACCAATCAAACCACTTTACAACCTTGGTGTAGAAATCGAAGAGAACTCCGAGCTTGACTTGTTCGAAGCATTCAACAAACATGAAGGCGACGCTCGTATTCCTGACGTTGTAAAAGACATGGAAGCAGAGCTTGGCGCTGGTAATAAAAAACCTGAAATTCTTGCAAAACTTGCTCAGTATGAGTTGACACTTCTTGACTGGGTTGAAGATCACAAAGGATATCGTGAATTCGTAGCAATCGCTGGTAAATGCTGGCCTGCATTCCAGACACAGTTTGGTTTCGTACCTTGCTACGTAAACAGCCGTTTGACAGCAAAAGGTATTCCGGTATCTTGTGAAGTAGATATCTACGGTGCACTTTCTGAGTTCATCGGAACGGTTGTAAGTGAAGATACAGTAACTCTTCTCGACATCAACAACTCCGTACCTCAGGATCTGTATGACGAGGACATCAAAGGAAAATATGCAAACTACACATTGAAAGATACATTCATGGGATTCCACTGCGGAAATACAGCTTCCAGCAAGCTTTCCTTCTGCGAGATGAAATATCAGAAGATCATGGCTCGTTCTCTTCCTATCGAAGTTACAAACGGAACTCTCGAGGGAGACATCGTTCCTGGAGATATCACATTCTTCCGTCTTCAGAGCACAGCAGATGCTAACCTTCGTGCTTACATTGCACACGGTGAAGTTCTTCCTGTTGCTACACGTAGTTTCGGTGCAATTGGTATCTTCGCTATTCCAGAGATGGGACGTTTCTATCGCCACGTATTGATCGAGAAGAACTTCCCTCATCATGGTGCTGTTGCATTTGGACACTTCGGAAAAGCATTGTACGAAGTATTCAAGTACATCGGTGTTGATGTAGATGAGATCGGATACAATCAGCCAGCAGGCGTTCGTTATCCTACAGAGAACCCATTTGCATAATTCATAATTGATATAATGTTATCAACAACTAGCGACCCGGACACGAGTCGCTAGTACTGTTATTAAATTTAAAGTAAAGGAGACTATTTCATGTATTACATAGGTGTAGACCTTGGTACCTCTGCCGTAAAACTTCTTCTTATGGAAGCAGATGGTTCCATCAAAAATATCGTTTCAAAAGAATATCCACTTTCCTTCCCGAATCCGGGCTGGTCTGAGCAGAAACCGGAAGACTGGTGGAATGCTGTAGTTACCGGAATCAAAGAACTGACAGACGGATTTGAAAAAGACAAAGTAGCCGGCATCAGTTTTGGTGGACAGATGCACGGACTTGTTATCCTTGACAGCGAGGACAATGTAATCCGCCCTGCTATCCTTTGGAACGATGGACGTACAACCAAAGAGACCAATTACTTAAATGATGTGATCGGAAAAGACAAATTGTCACAGTATACCGCAAACATCGCATTTGCCGGCTTTACCGCTCCAAAAATCCTTTGGGTAAAAGAAAATGAACCGGAAAACTTTAAAAAGATTGCTAAGATCATGCTTCCAAAAGACTATATCGCTTACAAGATGACAGGGGTTCACAGCTGTGATTACTCTGACGCTTCCGGTATGCTTTTGATGGACGTGAAGAACAAATGTTGGTCCAAAGAAATGATGGAAATCTGTGATGTCAAAGAAGAACAGCTTCCAAAACTTTATGAAAGTTTTGAAGTAACCGGAAATCTGACCGAAGCTGCTGCTGCAGAACTTGGTCTTACCACAAATTGTAAAATTGCTGCCGGTGCCGGTGACAATGCTGCTGCCGCTGTCGGAACAGGAACTGTAGGCGATGGAGGATGTAACATTTCTCTTGGAACTTCCGGAACCATCTTCATTTCCAGCAAAGAATTTGGTGTCGATAAATTCAACGCCCTTCATTCTTTTGCACATGCTGACGGAAATTACCATTTGATGGGATGTATGCTGAGTGCCGCTTCCTGTAACAAATGGTGGATGGACGAAATCATCGGAACCAAGGATTATCCTGCTGAGCAGAAACCGATCACCGATGACAAACTTGGCGAAAACAATGTATACTATCTTCCATACCTGATGGGTGAGCGTTCTCCTCACAATAATCCAGATGCACGTGCTCTCTTCATCGGTATGTCCATGGATACGACCAGAGCCGATATGACTCAGGCCGTTCTGGAAGGTGTTGCTTTTGCTATCCGTGATTCTTTCGAAGTAGCAAGAGATCTCGGAATCAATATCACAGAAACTAAGATCTGTGGTGGTGGAGCAAAGAGCCCACTCTGGAGAAAGATTGTAGCTAACGTTCTGAACATTAAAGTAAACATCATCGAAAGTGAAGAAGGACCTGGCCTCGGTGGTGCCATGCTCGCTGCTGTCGCTTGTGGTGAATATGCTTCTGTAGAAGAAGCTGCTGCAAAGATTGTAAAAGTAATCGACTCTGTAGAGCCGGATGCTGCTTTGGCAGAAAAATACGACAAGAAATATGCAAAATTCAAACAGATCTATCCAACTGTGAAAGATTTGTATGACACATTAAAATCGTAACTTATACATTAGTAAGAAAATCACTCCCTTTTCCCGGTTGAATGGGGAGTGGTTCTCTTTCTTTAACACATATCAGGGAGGTATGTCTATGAAAAAATTGAAAAAAGCCGCTGTACTCACATTGATTGCATCATTGGTACTCAGCATCTCAGCACAGGGAAATAAGACCACAATTACGGCAAAGAAATCACCGGCAAATGTACGCACTGTAAAATTTAAGGGGACAGGAAAACGATTAAAACTTCAAAAAGGAAAAAATTACCAATTAAAACCGGTCGTTGCTGTTACTCCAAACAAAAAGAAATATCGGACGGTAACGTATACAACTTCAAACAAAAAAGTAGTATCTGTTTCAAAAAAAGGTCTTCTGAAGGGGCTAAAAAAAGGAACTGCCACAATCCGTGCAGTGTCCAAGGTAAATCCAAAGAAAAAAGCAAGCATCCGTGTTATCGTAACACAAGATGTGCTGGTTCGAAAGATTGTCCTCAACCGCACCAAACTTACCGTTTGTGAATCGGAAGAAGATGACATTATACTGACAATCAAACAAATTTTACCAAAGAATGCCAAAGATAAAGACGTGACCTGGGAAAGCGATGATGAAGATGTTGTCGATGTTGATGACGATGGAGAACTTTCCATTGGCGATCCGGGCACCGCAACCATCTACGTAACCGCTGACGACGAAGGTGGCGCGTATGCTACATGCGACGTAACCGTCACAGAAGATACTTCTTTGTCTGATGACGATGACGATGATGACAACGATGATGACGACGATGATGATGACGACGATGATGACGACTAACAATTTAGAAGCAAAAGGGGATCCAGAAAATGTCAAATAAATACAAACGCAAACTTCAAAAAAGGGAAACCAAGCTGTGGCAGGATATCGTCCTGCTACTGCCGGTTTTGTTTGGCTTGTGTATCGTGCCAATGATCGTACTAACACATGATTTTACAATTGATTTTTCACAGTTTGACTGGTTTAACAATTCTGCTTTAACCGGCCAGATTGATTCATTTGGTTATGCAAAAGGGGTTGCTATCGTAATCGCCGGCATCGCTGCCATCCTCTTCTTTTGTTACTATTATTGGAAACAAACGAGCAAATACAAATTTCAACCAAAAACTCTTCTTTCCACGATTGACAAACGAATTGCCATCCTCCTCGGGATTCACCTTGTAATGATCATCGTTTCTTCCCTTACAAGTAAGTATTCCGATCTGGTATACAACGGTGGTGGCTATAGTCAATGGCAGACCCTGTGGGTGCTTTTAGCATATGGAATATTGTTTTTCTTTGCCTACTATTTCATTTCTTCCGAACGCAAAGTGTATATTCTTTTTTATGGATTAATGATTCACCTTGCCCTGATGGCTTATCTCGGCTTTATGCAATCCATCGGAAAGAACCCACTTTTGTGGGACTGGGTACAAAAGGCAATTACCAAATACAGCAAAGTAACCGGAATCAGTTTTAGTAATGAAATGTCCGATGTCATTTTGACCTTTCCGAACCCGAATTACTGCGGAACCTTTGTTTCCTTGATGCTTCCGATTGTTGTGGCTTTTGTCTTTGTGAAAGTTTCTGAAAAATTGTGGCTCAACATTTTATGTAAATTAGCAGGAATCGCCATGGTGGCTGCTTTTATCAAAACATTGATTGGCTCCGGTTCTTCAGCAGCCGGATTTGCCATGATCGGGGTAGCAGTTATCGCCATCTTCTTTATCGTGACAGGATTTTTCGAAAAAATAGATTTGAGTGCCAGCAAAATGAAAGAGGACGAAATCAAAACAATCCATCACAAGCAACGTAGAAATGCCATCATTACGATTGTAAGTGCAGTTGTCATCGTGGCTGCTGTCATTATCGGTGCTTTCCAGACATCATATGTGCAAAAAACATTAGTAAAGATTTCCAAAGGTACAGTTGATGCCAGAAATCTGGTTTCTATCATTAACGAAAGCGCTGACCGAATGCAGGTAAATTTCCGTAACGGAGAAAGTTTTGAATTGGATGTAGCAATCGATTCTTCACATAAAATCACATTCAAAATTACGGACACCGCAAACAAAGACATTCCATTGAAATGGGATAGTTCGAAAGAAATGTACAATCCACAGGACAAACGTTTCCGCATGCTTTCCTTCGAACCAAAGCGTTATGCTTTGGATTCCGGAATCAAAGATGCGTTTACCTTGTACGATACTCCAAATAATATTTCCTTTACCTTTGTGTATGACGATTCTTCTTCCGAATGGAAATATTATACACCATATGGAAAAATGATCAAGCTGCACGCAGTAGAACGTTTTGGATTCCAAAACTCCGAAAATATGGCAAGCCGACGTGGATACATCTGGTCACGAAGTATTCCATTGATGAAGACGTACTGGTTCAAGGGAATCGGGCCAAACTGCTTTATTATAGCCTTTCCAAATGACGACTTTGTCGGTTCCAAACGTATCGGAAATAAGACATTGTTAGTAGATAAACCGCATAACACCTTTTTGCAGACATACATTCAAACCGGAGGAATTTCAGCAATTGCTTATCTTCTGCTTTGGATATTGTACATTGCCCAGTGTTGCTGTCTATTCTGGAGGACTAAACTGTCAACCAATATGCACAAGATCGCCTTCGGTATCTTTATCGGCTCCATTTCTTACTGGATTGTCAGCCTGACAAACGATGCTGTCGTGGGAGTTCAATCCTCGTATTGGATCCTGCTTGGCCTTGGCTTTGCCGTCAATCGACTGTTAAAACAAAAAAAACTTGCGAAATAAATGCCAAAAAGAGGTGCATTTCCTTTTAGCGGGAAGTGCACCTCTTCTTTTTATCTCAAAAATACGAGTGGATTTACGGTCTCTTCTTTCTGTTTTACCTGATAATACAGATTCGCGCCTTCCACCGAATAATACTTGGTCGGTTTGGCGATCTTTCCGATCACTTGTCCTTCCGATACGGAATCTCCTTCTGCCACGGTCACATCTTTCAACTGTCCGTAAATGACCTGAAAATCATCTCCAATAGCAACGGTTACCGTTTTTCCTGTCTCATCACTCTTGTTGATCGACTTGACGATCCCCGCTGCACTTGCTTTCACGCTTTCGCCGACTTCGCTTCCAATGATCATCGCCGGATTTGTCTTATACTGGGATAATGTTGGAAAAAATACCACTTTATCCGCACTGTATTCAATCAAAACATCTCCTTCGACTGGCCACAAAAGCCCGGTTTCCTGATCAAAATGAAGTTTGTCTTCCGCATTGACTTTCTTCATGGTCTCTTTTTTCTTTGGCTTTTCTTCTTTCACTTCTGACTTAACATTTTTTGAAGAAGCTTCTTTCGTAGACTTCTCTTCTGCCTTTTTCGCCGTTTCCGCAGTCGCCGCTGCAGGAGTTGGTACGACTAACTCCGTCTCCTCAGCAATTGGCACATTTTCTGTTTTCTGCTCGGGTTTTGCAAACAGATTCATGCAGATCGCACCAACGACCGCAATACACACGATTCCACTCAAAAGTGATATATAAAAACCTTTTTCTTTTTTCATCATTCTTCACCTCGATTCTAGATTTGCACTTTCGATGCTATCTATATTTTTTCCTGAATCTCAGTGAATATACATTTTTTAAGGCAAATATTTTTTTAGCCAACGGTAAAAACGAATCATCAATAAACTGATTCCCGCTGTCAAAACAGCACAGACCAATAAATACACGACCGCATTAACTTTTCCCAATGAATCCTTCAGTAAGATCATCGGAATTCTCTGATATATGTAAAACGAAAACAAATTTTGTCCAATGTACGTATAAACACGGTTTGATGCCCGAAACTTCATTGTTAAAAGCACCACAATGATGGCAAAAGTTACACTTATAATTTCAAAATACATCCTATGCTCCGCCTTCATTGAATAGAAAAGCACAAAAATCGCAATGACAAAAACAAGTGATGCCACATAGCGCAGATAACGTTTCCCGCCGGCAAGCCATTTTTCAAAAATTTCTCGTCCCAGCGAAAAAAACATACCGGCACTGTAGCACAATATCGTATCATACCACCATCCGCCTTTTCCCTCATGCCGCATCCACAAAATATAAACACCGCTAAAAAATACAATTCCAAAAACGGCAAACCACATCGGCAGTTTGCGAAACCATTTTGTCTCCCGGATGCGAAATACGATATATGTCACCACATACAGATACAAAATGGTAAACACATACCAGTTGCTGTTTCCCAGACTTTCCCATGCAATAAACCCTTTTATCGCATAACGGAATGTCGGAGTTTGATTCGTCGCACAACTAACAAACAGATAAATCAGTGCTGCAATCTCAAAATTCACAAAAAAAGGAAGAAGTCTGCGTTTCGGAAATGAAGAAATATAGCCTTCCTTATGACGAAGAGATTGCATAACTCCATATCCGGAATAGAACAAAAACATCGCAACAATCAGCTGTCCCAATGCTCGATTCACTTCAATGTACATAATATCAAGTGGTCCATAAATGCTCCACGACATATATTGAATTAAATGCGTCATAAATACTGTCGTCAGGAAGTAACCATTGACGGATGCTGTCATCTCACGTGAACAGTATCCCGATTTTTTGGAAACCGGCTGACTGAATGCCCATTTCCCCTTTGTTCCAATTCCCAATGCAGACAGCACAAGAAACAGAAAACACAGTCCAAAAATTAAAATCATTTTTTCTCACCTAAAATCTTTTTCCTATAAAAGGAAGAACCTTTTGACAGTTCCTGCTGCACTTTAGCATCCCCATATTTTTCCAAAATTGTCTTTTTGTCCGAAAAGAGATTGGTCCCAAGTCCAATGCGGTCACCATCCACCCGCACTCCCATCGCTGCCAGCGTCGTCGGATACAGATCCATCGGATAATACTTGCGGTCTTTTTCACGAACCGATTCTACTGCCGGATTCAAGATACAGGAATACACACGTCGTGGCACACTTCCATCATACTGCGCCCGGATATAGTTATTATCCATCGTACAATGATCGCCGGAAATGACAATCGTTGTATCTTTATAAAAATCCTGCGCCTTGATCCAATCAATAAACTCCTTTACGCGCTTTGATGAACACGAGAGCACATTGTCATAGTTATTTTCAAAATCCTGGTGGCAGTCCTCACAGACATACCCTCCGATGTGGTGTGTATCCACCGTAAGCATCGTAAAATTAAAGGGCTTATCCCCCTTTGCCAATTTTGTTATCTCTTCTTTGGCAAAAGCAAGCAGCTTTTTATCCTCAAATCCCCACCATTCATAGTAATCTTTGGGAATCTTTCCCTTCTCTTTCGCATAAGGATAGTCATAGACAAAATAGTCTCCATGCTGCTCAAAATACATCTTCCGGCCACCAAAAGTCAGATCTGAACCAACCATGATTTCCTGTGCATATCCTTCTTTTTTGAGAACATCGCCAATCGATACCGCTCCCGGCATAAACGTATTTTTCTCACTTTGGTAATTTTTCCCACCGAGTGGAATCATAACCGGGTATGCACAGGTCTGA
Source organism: Lachnoclostridium sp. UBA5890 (assembly GCA_002431395.1). GTDB lineage: Bacteria > Bacillota > Clostridia > Lachnospirales > Lachnospiraceae > Eubacterium_F. The sequence continues at coordinate 4,294 of DJEU01000007.1, read as the reverse complement.
GACACCATCGCCCCTGTCGTCCACGACGCCCCTCGGGAAGGTGTCGCTCCTCCCAGTTTTTCATTGGAGGAAAAATGAATATTCTCCTTGGCTAATGCCGTAAGCTCCGGAATACGGTCTTTATCCATCGCTCCCCCCTCTTCTTTGGAGGAAAATGTGCTTTCCATGGATTCCAGAAAAAGATAGATCAAATTTCTCTTTTTTTCTGGAAAATGCAGCATTTCCGGTGTCAGCTGCACCGCCTCTTCTTCTATGAAACCAGATTCTTTCCCCTGTGCGATCAGACATCCAAAGGTATCAAACGACTGTAAAATACTTCCTATCGCCAGCAGCAGAAGAACCACTGCTGCCACAAGAAGCGCTGTACCAGCTGACGGTGAAATTTTTATATAGCAAACTACACTTACCAAAATAGACAGGCAAACACCAAGCCCCATACGGATTCCGTACGTGCGAAAATAATCCAAAATCATTTCATTGCTCGTTCCCTTCATAGGAACTTTCAAATGAAATACAATTTCTTCCCACGATAATCCATTAAAATTCTTCTTTAAAAATAAGTAAACGGTGTACAAAATTACTGCTATGATAAGGATCACGGCAGATAATACTGCTTTAAGCATGTTTCGTCATCTCACTTCCGAGCCTTTTTAATACAAAATCTTTCCATCTGCCACCTGGCGCAAATGCTTTCCATAACTGGATTTTCCATATACTTCGGCAGATTTTAGAAGCGTCTCCTTGTCAATCCATCCATTCTGATAAGCAATCTCTTCGACCGCAGAAAGCATGATCCCCTGGCGGTTTTCAATCACCCGCACAAACTCACTGGCGTCGGCAAGTGCGTCCATTGTCCCGGTATCCAGCCAGGCATACCCTCGTCCAAGTGTCACAACATCCAAACTTCCGTCTTCCAGATACATTTTGTTTAAGTCTGTAATTTCCAATTCACCGCGTGCAGATGGCTTTACCTTTTTGGCAAAGTCTACCACGCGGTTGTCATAAAAATACAGACCTGTCACACAATAATTTGACTTCGGATGTTTCGGTTTTTCTTCAATCGAAATCACTTTTCCCTTTTTATCAAATTCGACAATGCCAAATCGCTGCGGGTCATCCACATAATACCCGAATACCGTCGCACGATCCGGTTTTGCTGCTGCCGTCTGCAAATGTTTCTTCAGACCGCTTCCATAGAAAATATTATCGCCGAGCACCATGGCACATGAATCACCATCGATGAACTCTTCACCGAGCAAAAACGCCTGTGCCAGTCCGTCCGGGCTTGGCTGCATCTTGTACTGTAGGTGGATTCCAAAACTGGAACCATCCCCAAGAAGACGCTCAAAATTTGGCAGATCCGTCGGGGTCGATATGATCAAAATATCACGAATGCCTGCCAGCATCAACGTAGAAAGCGGGTAATATATCATCGGTTTATCATAAACCGGAAGCAACTGCTTTGATGTAACTTTTGTCAATGGATATAATCTTGTACCGGAACCTCCGGCAAGTATAATTCCTTTCATACAGGGTCCTCCCTCGTAATCTAAATATTAGTTTTATTGTAACACAAAACGCCTTCTTTTGACAAGTATTGAGGGTATTATCGTACCCATTTTTCAAGATTGGTACTCCTGTAAAAAAAGTTGCCATCTCCAAGAACGCAACTTCGACATGGTCAAGTGCCAACTACAAGATTGTAGAAAAGAATGGACAGAAAACGAAAGTTTATCCTAAATACACGGACAAACTGAAAGCTGTAAAGAACACCTTTACTCTTATGAATGGTCGTAATATGGTGATCAAAGCTTCCGTTTCTCCAAAAAAAGCAACACGTAAATCTTTGAAATGGTCCACAAACAAAGGATCGATCCTCAAAGTAGTAGGAAACGGTTCCAAAGCAACCGTTATCGCCCGTAAAGTTGGTAAAGCCAATGTCATTGCACAGGCTACTGACGGAAGCGGTAAAAAAGCTGTTGTAAAAGTAAACGTTGTTAAATTCGTAAGTGATAAGACACCTGCTCCAACGGCTACACCGGATACGAGAAAGAAAACACTCGTAGAAGACTTTGAAAGCTATCCTGTAGGAACAGAGTGGAAATACACTTCCGCAGATAAGAACTCCGGTACGATGAAAGTAGTACAGGATCCGGAAGATGCTTCTAACAAATGTTTGGAAGTTGATTTGAATGGTACAGAAGCAGCATACGACTTTGCTCCTATCTTTAACATTGATCTTTCTAAATTGAAAGACACAACTGGAAAAACAATGGGAAGCTTTAGTGGTGCTTCTGCTGATCTTCGTGTGGTATCTACATCCAGTGATGTTACTTACAAAGCAATTTATGTATATTTGGATCAGTATGGAAAAATGAACAAAAAAGATAAGTTCGCTGCTGATGCAAATAAATCTGCTTCTGCTCATGTAAATAATAAGGGCGAGAAAGTGACAGCAGGAGCTGCTGATGAAGACACCACAATTCGCTTCGGTATCAACAACCCTATGGGAACTGGTACAAAAGCAGATTATGGTGTGAAACTTTTCAATGGTAACGAATCCAAAGAAAATGGTGCATACTTCCCAGGTTATCATGAAAGCACATGGAAACCGGCTGAAGCAAATACACATTATGCAAAAGATTCTTGTACAACAGGATTCAAAGAGAAAGAAGCAGACGGAAAAGTAGGATTTGCTAACCGTTCTGTAAACTTTGATACAACTTACATCAATGATTTGGATGCTACTTTGGTAAATCAGACAAAATTCGACCTCGTATGGGGAAGTACTTACCAGGGAAATCCAACAGATGCTACAAACAACATGCACACTACATGGTATATCGATAACTTGAGCTTGATCGAGGAAGATATCCCTGTAACAGACATCAAACTTTCTCTTGATGAGAATAGTGATGTAACAGCCGGACGTGTTGCTAACGGTGGTAATGCTCAGATTTACACAACTTACACACCTGCAAACACAACTCAGAAGGGTCTTACATGGACTACAACAAACGATAAAGTAACTGTAAATGCAAGCGGAAAAGTATCTGTAGCAGATGACTTTGTATTCCCGGCAGGACAGACAGAAGTGAAAGTAACAGTAACGGCTACTTCAAAATACAATGCAACAATCAGTAAGAGTGTTGAAATCACAGTATACAAAGCAGCAGAAGCTCAGGATATTACCATTTCCGGTAAAGAACTTGCTGGTATGCTTGTAAAAGATTGGTCCGATGCTGAAATCGAGACAGCTATGGTTGAATCCGGTTCCGGTGAGAACAAAGAAATGGTAGAAGTTATTGACTTGCGCTTTACAAAGAATAATTTGCGTAACTTCTTCAAACTTCCGGAGAACATTGACCTTTCTCAGTATGAGAGAATCGTAGTAACCGGAGATGTGTCCGGACAGATGAGTTTTGATACTTGGGATGCTGGATTCACTCATGATACGGAAAACGACAGCGAATGGTATAAGAAATCATCCGTAAGTACTTATCCGTTCTTCGAAGGATCACATCCTTACCGCCCACAGCGGGAAGATATTAAAGTGGAAGATTTCTTGAAGAAATATCCTGAAATCGACAAAGCAACATATATCGATGGAAATACAAACATCAAAGATGGAGTGATTCCTAAGGGAACATCCATCGGACCAAAGGGTGTAGAGCCTTGCGAAATCAATATTGCGGATAGCATGCAGAGTGATTACTCTAACACAGGCTATGTATCTCTTGGAACAAACAAGCCATTGGTTGAGTGGGACGATGATGTACCAGTATTCCATTACTACATCTATTCCATTAAGTTTGTGACAAAGGCAACAGCAAAAGCAGAAGAAGCTGCAGAGAAAGCAGCGCAGACTGCACAATAATCATGTAATAATTATCCTTGGTTTGGAGGGTGTCATCTACGTAATACCTGGCGTTGAGGATGTCCTCTTTACCACCCTTTCGAGGGTGAGGAAACCTTGAGGGATATTATTAAATACAATAAAAAAATGGAGGTAAGAGTTTTGAAAAAGAATTTCAAAAGAACTTTAGCAAAAGTTATGGCAGTTGCTTTGACCGTATCTATGGTTGGCGTTGCTTCTACAGATGCAGACGCTGCTAAAAAGATTAAACTTTCAAGCAAATCCATCTCCGTAGCTAAGGGAGCAACCAAAAAAGTAACTATCAAAAACGTAAAAGCCAAAAAGGTGAAAAAACTTACAGTAAAGAGCGCTGACAAAAAGATCGCTACTGTAAAGAAATCCGGAAAAACTGCTATCAAAGTAACAGGTAAGAAAGCA
>DJEU01000027.1:23175-37956 GCA_002431395.1 Lachnoclostridium sp. UBA5890 | reverse complement strand
CGGAGCCCCAAAGGCAACGCAAATCAGCTCCCTCGCTGAAATCCGTTGCCTTTCCCCACCCCCAACCCAATAAAAGGAGGAAACCAACATGCGTTTAGATAAATATTTAAAAGTATCCCGTCTCATCAAACGCCGTCCGGTGGCAAATGAAGCCTGCGACGCAGGAAGAATACTTGTCAATGACAAAGTGGCGAAAGCTTCGCTAAATGTCAAGCCGGGAGACGTGATTGAGATTCAGTTCGGAGACAAGACGACAAAAGTAGAAGTTCTTCGTGTCGAAGAGACCTATAAGAAGGACGAAGCAAAAGAATTGTATCGATACTTGTAAGAAATTGGAAAAAACAGATAAACAAACGATACATCCACTTTGGAGCCGGTCCGCGCAGTAAGTTGCGCTGCCCGACTCCATTTTGTTATCAGCAAATCTCCAGTCTCCCCCAAAAAAAGTCCTCCAAAATCCCCCAATATGCCTGCCTTCGCCCAGGCATATTTTCTCTCGGCCCGGCATAAGATGGGTTAGAAAGGGAGAAAGGATGGGCAGGAGCAAAATGGAAAGTCAGGAAAAGCGCAAGGAGCCTCATTTTGATACTCACCATATCGTGCTCAAAGAGCGGAAAAGCGCTACGCTTACCGGAGTGAAAGAAGTTCTTTCGTTTGACAGCGAAGAAGTGCAGCTCGATACGATCCGCGGGCATCTTGCGATAAAAGGGAAAGATCTGCATGTGCGGCGGCTGACATTGGAACGGGGAGAGGTCGACATCGATGGTATCTTTGATGAACTGAAATATTCCGATTCCCATACAATGAACGACACCAAGAGTTTTCTGGGAAGGCTGTTTCAATAGTCGATGGAATTGATCCGGGGACAGATGGTATTTCTGGCGGGCTCGGTGGTGAGCGGGTTTGCCGTCATGGGATGTTATGAGATCGTGCGTGTGCTGCGTGGGTTGTTTCATTTGAAAACCGTAGGAAAATTTATTTTGGATAGCATTTATTTTCTGGTGGCAGCAGTGCTTGTATTCCAGATGGTGTTTCTGTGTAATTATGGAACACTGCGTATCTTCTTTGGGATTGCTTTTGTGCTGGGAGCGGCGGCCTGTCATATCGTGCTGGGGAGAAGCGTGTCGCGTGGCATTCTTCGGGCGATTTGGGGAATACGCCGAAAAATAATACAACCATGTGTTCGAAAATGTAAAAGATTACTAAAAAAAATGAAAAAAAGCAAAAAAACCCCTTGATATTTGTGGGGAAAGGCTATATAATAAAAACACATTAGTCTACAGGGTTAGAAAAATAGTACAGTTGTAGAACAAACGAACGGATTGAGAAAAGAAAAGTAAGTAAAGTTATTAAAATGTGGGCGTATTCGCTCCAGAATGGAGAAATGAATGAAAAAAAGGAAAAAGAAGCCAAACCGTACCGGGCTGTACCTGGTCATGACGGTTGTTCTTTTGTTCTGTGCAACGCTGGGAATCCACAGCATTTCTCTTCGTGCTACCTGTAGTTCCCTCCAAGAGCAGAAAACGGAGTTGGAAGCGAAGAAAAGTGATCTGGAAAAAGAAGCAAAAAGCATCGAAGAACAGAAGAAGTACATGCAGACAAATGAATACATTGAAGAAATCGCCAGAGAAAAGTTTGGTCTGGTCTATGATGATGAGATTGTATTCAAAGCAAAGTAGAATCGTGTCGAAAAGTTTTTTTGACACGGTTCTTTTTTTGACAACATTCGAGCCGCTTATTCGTTATACTTAACGTTACGAATGAAAGCAAAGGAAAGGAGCGAGCGGTGAGATGAATGGCGCTGTGTCGAAAAAACGTTGGTTGATGGAGATTGGAATCGGATTTATGCTGGGGAGAGTGTGGATATTTTCCATCAACCCCTTTGGGCTGGCATATTTGTGTGCTTCCGGGGTATATCCGGCGGGAAGAGGACTGGTCTTTCTTTCTGTTCTGGCAGGCTTTATCACCAAAGCGAAAGGACTGGACTTCCTGCATTATGTCATGATGACAGGGCTGCTTTGGTTTGTACAAAAGATTATGAAAAAAGTGGATGGTAAAGAGGGGAGCTGTCAGGCTGTGGCGGCGATCGGAGGAATCCTGAACGTGGTATTGTCGGTGACGACGGGATTTCTACAACACGGCACTACAAGTGTAGTATTCACGGCGGCGTTGGAAAGCATTTGTCTGATCGCTCTTGCTTATGTGATGCAGTGGGGGCTGCGGTTCCTTTTATATGAAGATTGGGAACGGGAACTTGGCAATGAAGAAATGATCAGTGTTCTGGTGCTTGCGGCATTGAGTATTTACGGGATGCCAAGGCTGTTTGACGGCGTTTTGTCGCTTGTGGAGACAATGAGCTACCTGCTCGTGCTTTTTGCCGGTTATCGCTATGGAGCTGCCGTCGGGGCCATGGCAGGTGCGGTTGGTGGCATCTTGTCAGTTGCCGGCGGAAGTGATATGATATTGATAGGAGTGTATTGCGTGCTCGGGATTACCGTGGGAATTTTCCGCGAGATCGGCAGAGTTGTGAGTGCCCTTACATTTGTGGCGGCAGGGATCGTTTTTGCGTATGTCATCCGCGATGAAGTGCTCGGAATTGTCGAATTGCGGGGGATGGTGTCGGCGGTCATCGTATTTTTGGCATTCCCGCGGGAACTGGTGCGGACAATCGAAACCGATTTTATGCGGGAGCGGGAAAATCCATTTGCCAAAGCCGATCTGATGAGCCTTGCCAACGAAAAAATCGATGGATTTTCGACGGCATTTCTGCGTCTGGCAAAGTCATTCCGGGACTTTACCAAGTGTGAAAATCATATTTCCGGCGAAGAAATGGAACTTATTTTTGATGAGCTTGCGGATAAAATCTGCCGCGAATGTGAAAATTGTAAGTATTGCTGGGAAATGCATTACGAGGAGACGTATGACAATATCCGAAACATTCTTGCGGCTGCCAGTGAACAGGGCGTGGTCGAATGCGAGCAGGTGGATGCGTCCTTTTTGAACCGATGTATTCATCTGGAAGAATATGCGGAAAAATTAAATGAGCGCATGGCACTTGCGAGGATGAATCTCAGCTGGCGAAATAAAATGGCGGAAAGCCGGGAGGCAATGGCATCGCAGATGTACGAGATCGCCTATGCGCTGCGTGGATTTACGCAGGAACTCAACCAGACGGTGGATGTGCCGGAAGAGACAAAGAAAAAAGTATTGTATGCGCTTCGGTCGCTCGGCATACAGGTCAAAAATCTTTCCTTTCAAAAAGATGTGAAAGGAAATCTGGAAGTGTGTTTTCTGGCGAGAGCGCGAGGAAATGCCTGCATTACGAAAAAAGACGTTGCCCTTGCGCTGGAGTCCGTGCTTTCGACGAGAATGACAGCGGGGCGGTATGTGAAAAATGTCATTTCCAAAGAATACGAAGTCACGACTTTTGTGCAGGACGTGAATTTTAAGGCATTGACGGGACTTGCCAGAGCGACAAAAAGCGGCGAGACGGTCTCCGGCGACAATTTTTCATTTATGGAACTTCGGACCGGCGAACTGATCATGATGCTGTCCGATGGCATGGGAAGCGGGTCAAGAGCATGCCGTGACAGCGAAAATCTCGTTGACGTGCTCGAAAGTCTGGTGGAGGCAGGATTTCGCAAAGAGTCCGCAATTCGGCTGATCAACACATTATTTGTCATGTCTTATGAAGGAAAAACGTTTACAACACTTGACATGACGGCCGTAGACCTTTATAGTGGAAGTTGTGAGATTGTAAAAAATGGTGCGGCTGCCACATTTATCAAAAAGAAAGATGGCGTGAAGACCATTTTTTCAAGCGCACTGCCGGTTGGCGTGGAAATGAATGCAGATCCGGAGACGGTTACCCAGGATCTGGAAGAAGGGGACTTCATCGTAATGGTGTCCGACGGCGTTGTCGATGCGTTCCCGGGGGATGAAAAAGAATTTTATGTAGAAAATATTTTAGAAAACTTACAAACAAATAACCCATCGGAGATGGCGCGTAGTGTGTTGATGGAGGCCCTTGCACGCAATGCCAGACAGCCCTTTGATGACATGAGCGTGCTGGTCGCCGGCATCTGGCGGAAATAGCGATGGAAAACTGTGGAGGATTGGATGTTAAAGGAGAAAGTACTAAAGTTTAATGAGCGCAATAAACTGTTTGCAAAAGGGGACCGCATTGTCGTGGGGGTGTCCGGAGGAAAAGATTCGGTATGTCTGCTTGACATATTGAACCGATGTAAGGAAGAATACGACCTTTCGCTGCTTGTCGTACACATCAATCACTGTCTGCGTGGAGAGGCGGCAGATCACGATGAGGCATTTGTGAGAGATTTGGCAGAGAAAATGGGGCTTGAATTTTACAGCGAACGCATTGATATACGACAGGTGTCGAAAGAACGCAGAATGACAGAAGAAGAAGCGGGAAGATATATGCGCTATCAGATCATGCAGCATGTATGCATGGAGCGCGGATACCGGAAGATCGCCATTGCGCATAACCAGGATGACGTGGCGGAAACCGTGCTTTTCCAAATGTTCCGAGGCAGCGGACCGCGCGGTTTGTCCGGAATCTTTGCAAAACGCGAGTATATTATCCGGCCGATCTTATTTGCCCCGCGAAGCGAGATCGAGGAGTATGTCGAAGCCCGTGGTTTGGGCTACTGCACCGATGAGACGAACGAGCAGGAAGAATATTCGCGCAATAAGATCCGTCTGCGTGTATTTCCGTATGTCGAAAGCGAGATCAACAACCGCGCCAAAGAGCATGTGGCAAAGGCAGCGCAGAAAATATCGATGCAGAATGCCTACATTGAAAAACAGGCGAAAAAAGAATATATGCGTCTTGTTCATGCGGACCGCGGCGAATATTATTATTCCAGCGAAGAATTTGGCAAAATGGATCTGATCATTCAGATTGAGATTATCCGCCTGATCTTGAAAAATTTCAGAGACTCGGTAAAGGATATTACAGAGCAGCACTATAAAATGGTCATTTCTTTGAGTAAGAAGGAAGCCGGAAAACAAGTGTGCCTGCCCGGAAATATATGCGTGGAACGGCGTTATGAGTATGTCTGGTTCAAAAACCAGATTGCCGATGTGGTCGTTCCGACAAAAGAAAAATGCGAACTTCCGTATGAAGGGGTCGTGGAAATCCGCCGGGAAAGAATGCGTCTGTGCATGGATATCGTAGAACGCGAAAAACTCCCGGAAGAAATTCCACAAAAAGACTATACGAAATGGTTCAATTATGATAACATTAAGAGTGGTATTGAATTGCGTAATCCGGAAGAAGGAGATTTCTTTGTCATGGATAAGCAGGGAAATAAAAAGAAGCTTTCGAGGTATTATATTGATGAGAAGATACCATTGAGTGAGCGAAAGCGGGAAATCGTGCTGGCAGATGGAAGTCATGTGCTGTGGGCGGTTCCGGGACGCATGAGTGATGCATATAAAATAACAGAAGACACGAAAAAGGTACTAGTGGTTGTCTTAACGAAATGTTAAATAAAGAATAGTGAGGTAAAAGGAAAACCATGAAAGAAGAAGTTAAGGTAATGATTTCGGAAGAAGAGATTACAGAGAAAGTAAAAGAGATTGCTGCACAGATCAACAAAGATTATGCGGACAAAGAAGTATTTTTGCTTTGTATCCTGAAAGGAAGCGTGTATTTTACCTGCGAATTGTCAAAATATCTGACGATGCCGGTCAAAATGGGTTTTATGAAGGCTTCCAGCTATGGCGACGGCTTGACAAGTTCCGGCGTGGTACGCATCAATCAGGATGAAGAGATCAATGTAAAAGGAAAACATGTGATTGTGATCGAAGATATCGTGGACTCTGGAAGAACACTCGCCTTCTTGATGCATATGCTGGCAAAAAGAGAGCCGGCAAGTCTGCGTCTTTGTTCTTTTCTGGATAAACCATCGGGCCGTGTGTCAGATGTAAGTCCGGATTATAGTGGTTTTACGATCCCAGATAAATTTGTGGTCGGCTTCGGGATGGATTATGCCCAGAGATACCGCAATCTGCCATATATTGGCGAACTTATTTTCAAGGAGGGTGAAGAATGAAAGGCGTAAAAGGCTATGGCTTTTTTATCGTTTTGCTCGTAGTGATCGGAATCGCTTACCTGTGCAATAATTATATCATGGATTATGACCGCGATTCCTACTCAGTATCGCAGTTCAAACAGGATCTGCAGGATAAAAAGATAAAGAAAGTAACCATTGAACAGAATGCGGAAGTGCCGACAGGACAGCTGGTGATCCAATATGAAAAAGGAACAAAACAGTTGTATGTATCGGATGTAAATGAGATGATTTCCTATCTGGATGACCAGAATTTTAGCGAATATCATCTGAGTGATGTGGCACGTACTCCGTGGTATGTTGAGATTCTGCCGTATGTGATCGGGTTTGTGTTGTTCTTCGTGCTGTTCAGCATGATGATGCCAAATGCCGGCGGTGGCGGCAACAAAATGGCAAATTTTGGAAAGAGTCGTGCAACCCTTACGATGCCGGATGACAAAGTAAAAACATTTGCCGATGTCGCCGGATTAGTGGAAGAAAAAGAGCAGTTGGAAGAGATCGTTGACTTTTTGTCCGATCCTACAAAATATACAAAACTGGGTGCCAGAATTCCGAAAGGTGTTTTGATGGTAGGCCCTCCGGGAACCGGTAAAACCCTTTTGGCAAAAGCCGTTGCCGGAGAAGCAGGCGTTCCGTTTTTCAGTATTTCCGGTTCCGACTTTGTAGAAATGTTTGTCGGTGTCGGAGCTTCCCGTGTCCGTGATTTATTTGAAGAAGCGAAGAAAAAAGCTCCATGTATCGTATTTATTGACGAGATTGATGCCGTGGCAAGACGACGCGGAAGCGGACTTGGCGGCGGCCACGATGAACGCGAGCAGACATTGAACCAGATGCTCGTTGAGATGGATGGATTTGGAATCAATGAAGGAATTATCGTTATGGCGGCGACAAACCGTGTTGATATTCTTGACCCAGCGATTCTTCGTCCGGGACGTTTTGACCGCAAAGTTACCGTGGGACGTCCGGATGTACGAGGACGTGAGGAAATTTTGAAAGTACATGCCAAAGACAAACCATTGGCAGAAGATGTAAATCTCGAAGATGTAGCGCGCACGACAGCAGGATTTGTTGGGGCAGATCTGGAAAACCTGTTGAACGAAGCAGCCATTGCGGCAGCGCGTGACAATCGTGCTTATATTGTAGAAGAAGATATTAAAAAATCCTTTATTAAAGTCGGAATCGGCGCAGAGAAAAAGAGCCGTATCATTTCCGAAAAAGATAAAAAGATCACCGCTTACCACGAGGCAGGGCATGCGATCTTGTTCCATGTACTTCCGGATGTAGGACCGGTTTATACGGTTTCCATCATACCGACCGGACAGGGGGCAGCAGGTTACACGATGCCATTGCCGGAGCGTGATGAGATGCATATGACAAAAGGAAAAATGCTTCAGGACATCACCGTATGTCTGGGCGGCCGTATCGCCGAAGGAATTATCTTTGACGACGTGACGACCGGCGCAGTGCAGGATATCAAGCAGGCGACAGAAGCAGCGCGTGACATGGTGACCAAATATGGATTCTCTGAAAAACTTGGCATGATCAATTATGACACGTCAGACGACGAAGTATTTATCGGACGCGATATCGGCCATACGAAGAGTTACAGTGAGTCCACATCGAAAGTGATCGATGATGAAGTGAAATCAATCATTGACCGCTGTCACGAGCGGGCGACAAAGATTTTGATGGATCACAAAGATATTTTGGATCGTCTGGCAGCACTCTTGATTGAAAAAGAACGAATTACCAGAGAGGAATTTGAGGCACTGTTTGAGCAAAATGACGAGAAAATCGCTTCGGAAGAAGTGTAAATTGTTAAATTTGCGAATTGCGGGAAGGTGTTTGGGCAAAAGTAACAAAAAGATTTTTAAAAACATGTAATGTTTGTGCACACTGATTTAGAAGAACATGCTATACTTCTTATTGTAAACCCCAATACATTATATAGTTTTTGCTACACCCCATAAGTAACAAAAATACCTTCTCCCAAAAGGACAGCCATCGTGAAGCTGTCCTTTTGACTTATTAAAAAAGAGAGGAATGGTATGAAAATGGGCGAATTACGTAGAGACGCAATCTTTAGTTCCGGCACAGAAACTTTTGTGGCCCCATTGGAACCAGAAGCAAACGGCGTGGTAACCCTTCGCTGTCGTACGGCAAAGGGAAATGTAGACGAGGTTAATCTGATTCACGAAGAATCTTCCAGTAAAATGAACAAAGAGTATTCCGATGAGTTGTTTGATTATTATTCCATCGAGGTGCAGCTGGGAGACGTTCCGTTTTCTTATTATTTCCAAATCAAAAAAGACACTACAGTAATTTATTTTAATAAACAGGGCGATGTGGATGTGCCAAATCCACAGTATTCCTACTGCCTGTATCCGGGATTTCACACGCCGGACTGGGCAAAAGGGGCGGTGATGTACCAAATTTATACAGACCGTTTTTGCAATGGCGATAAGACAAATGATGTCGTGGATGATGAATATTGCTACATCGGCGACCATGTACATCAGGTAAAAGAATGGGAAAGATACCCGGCTTCAATGGATGTGCGTGAGTTTTACGGCGGAGATCTGCAGGGGATTTTGAATAAACTCGATTATCTGCAGGAACTTGGCGTCGAAGTGATCTACCTGAATCCGATCTTTGTGTCGCCATCGAATCACAAATATGATACGCAGGACTACGATTACATTGATCCGCATTTTACGGTGATCACGGAAGATGGCGGCGAGACGCTGGTGGAGGGTGATAATGACAACAGTCATGCGACAAAATACCGCAAACGCGTGGTGGATAAGAAAAATTTGGAGGCTTCGAATGCCTTTTTTGCCAATTTTATGGAAGAGGTTCATAAAAGAGGTATGCACGTTATTATAGATGGAGTGTTTAATCATTGTGGTTCTTTTAACAAATGGCTTGACCGCGAGCAGTTATATGAGAGCGATAATTCTTATGAAAAAGGTGCCTTTGTGAGCGAGGATAGTCCGTATCATGATTTCTTTCGATTTTATCCGGATGGGAGCTGGCCGTACAATACGCATTATGACGGCTGGTGGGGGCATGATACGCTGCCAAAACTGAATTACGAAGATTCTGACAAGCTATTTGAATATATTATGCGAATTGCCAAAAAATGGGTGTCTGCGCCGTACAATGTCGATGGCTGGCGTCTTGACGTGGCAGCAGATCTCGGGCATTCGGCAGAATACAATCACAAATTCTGGAGAGCGTTTCGAAATGCTGTAAAAGAGGCAAATCCGAATGCGATCATTCTTGCGGAACATTATGGAGATCCGTCCTCATGGCTTTCCGGAGACCAATGGGATACTGTGATGAATTACGATGCGTTTATGGAACCGGTAACCTGGTTTTTGACGGGCGTGGATAAACACAGCGATGTCAGCAAACCGGAGTGGAAGGGCGACAGCGGAATGTTTTTTGCCCGCATGACGGAATACGGTGCTAAACTTGGCATGCAGTCGTACATGGTGGCAATGAACGAATTGTCGAACCATGACCACAGCCGTTTTCTGACCCGAACCAATGGAAGAGTAGGACGAGTGGCGTCTGCAGGTTCTGAGGCTGCTGCGCTTGGCATAAAAAAGTCAGTTATGATGGCGGGCGTTATGATTCAGATGACGTGGCCGGGGGCACCGACGGTGTATTATGGCGATGAAGTGGGCGTGTGCGGATGGACGGATCCGGATAACCGTCGTACATTCCCTTGGGGAAAAGAAGACAAAGAATTGTTTGAATTTCACAAAGAAATGATCCGCATTCACAAAGATTATGATGTGCTGCGGACGGGAGCGCTTATTTATCTCATCAGCGAAGCAGGAATGATCGGCTATGGTCGTTTTACTGCGGATGAGTGTGTCGCTGTGCTGGTTCAGACGACAGAGCAGAAAAAGACAGTTCGTGTACCGGTATGGCGGTTAGGAATGACGGACGGAAGTTTCATGGCATCGATGATGTCATGCGGCACCGAAGGATTTTCCATCGAAGCGAAATTGTATGAAGTCAAAGATGGATGTATCGAAGTTGAAGTGATGCCGGAAGGCGGCATCGTGCTGAAATCGGTAGAGAGAACGTATTAAGAATAAAAAGGCCCTTGCACCGAAACTCCGCGTCAGTGTAAGGGCCTTATGTCGTTTGATGTGTCAGGCGTCTGCCTGTCCACTTTTCCAGTCATTTAATTTTTGTACGGCTGCGTCAATTGTCTTCTGGCAAATTTCAGGGAGTTCGCCGCCCCATGCGTCTGCAGCCTGATCAAATCCTTTTTTAATCGCTGCGATCAAGGTATCGGCTTTGGAAGAATCTCCACCGCCCAATGCTTTTGCCATATCGACCAATCGGTCGCTGGTTTTATCTACACCCCAGTATCCATCGTCAGCCACATCTTTCTGTGCCTGTGCGATCGTAGCCGGGTCAACATCCACTTTTCCGTCTTTGATGTCTGTGAAAAGATCTTTTAATGTCGTATATTTCTTTGCCTGTTTGCTGAGAAGCTGATCGACAAGATTCTGCAGCTGCTGATTCTTGTTACTAAGCTCTCCCTTCATCTGTTTGATCACGTTCTGGTAATCCGTTACCTTAGAAGTGTCGGTGCTTTCTGTTTCCTTCGATGGTTCATACACTACACCGGTATCGTCGGTGCTTTTTTTCTCTGCTGTCTTTTTCTCTGTCGCCTTTGTCGTAGTAGACGTATATGTCGGCTGAGAAGATTGAATTCCGTTTACACTCATGATAAATTCCCTCCTTGGTCATGTTCTCTTATCCATTATATCGGCGCAAAAAAAGAAAACTTAATATTGCTATTCGCAAAAGATAATTGTAAGATAGAAAGGAAAGGATGAGGCCGATGATAAAGAAGATTATATTGTTTACAAAGGGAATCGAAACGCTGTGGTATTTCTCTGAGCAGCTTGGAAAAGAACTTGAGATTTTGGGATATGATGTATTTTACTTTGACCAGTGCAAGGAATACCGGAGTCTGAGTGATTTGATCTGGTTTTGCGAGCCGAAAGTGACGGCGGCGATCAGCTTCAATTTTGACGGCTGTTCGGGAGAAGACTATTTTATTGACTCCAAAGGGGTATCTTTTTTTGATGCCCGCGAGGTGACATTTATCAATATCGTGGTGGATCATCCCTTTTATTATCATAAATTTGCACCGTATCTGCCAAAAAAATACATTCAGATTTCCATTGACAGGGAGCATGAAGCGTATTTAAAACGGTTTTTCCCGGAGATTCAGAGGGGAGCGTTTGTGCCGCTTGGGGGAACGAGTCTGTGGACGGAAAAGACGCTTCCGGGCTGGGAAGAGCGTTCGATTGACATTGTATTTACAGGAAATTACAATCCGCCGTCGATCTTTCACGAAGCGATTCACCGGCACGGAGAAGAATATGCCGAATTTTATATGGATATCATTAACGACCTGATCACGCACCCTTGGAAATCCATGGATGCCACGATGATCGAACATATGCTCCGCGATGTGGAAGATGTGACGGAAGACGGAATGAAAGAGGCACTGCCCAATATGATATTTATCGATCTGTACGTGCGGCATTATATGCGCGGACAGGTTGTGAAAACGCTTGTGGATGCCGGATACGAGGTGTACTGTTTTGGTGCCGGCTGGGATAAGCTGGATTGTGAACACCCGGAAAATATCCGAAAAGGCGATGTGCTGGATTCACTTGGCTGCCTGCAGCAGATCAGCCGTGCCAAAATCTCGCTCAATGTCATGCCGTGGTTTAAAGACGGTGCGCACGACCGCATTTTCAATTCGATGCTCAATGGGGCCGTCTGCCTGAGTGACGGATCCCGGTATCTGGATGAAATACTGCGCGATGGAAAAGATTACCATTTGTATGATCTTGCGCATTTGGAGAAACTGCCCGACATGGTACATGATATTTTGTCGAATCGTGTCGAATGGGAACGAATGCAGAAGAATGCCTATACTTTGGCGGCGAAAAAGCACACATGGGCGGAGCGGGCGCGAAGGATTCATCAAGAAATTCTTTGCAAGATATCGTGATATGTGTTACAATGAATTCTGTATAATCTAGATAGCTATGAGAATGGAGATAGAATATGGCAAAAAACAGAAAGCAGAAAAAACCAAAGAAACATCCTAAGTTTTGGCTGGGCTTTAAAATATTTATTTTATTAATTCTTGTGACGATTCTTGTCGGCGGTATCGTATTTTATTTCAAATACGGCAGAGACATTTTTGCGATGCAGGATGAAGCAGTCCAGATGGTAAGTGCTTCGACGGAAGAGACGTTCCGCGATTCGGAAACGACGATTGCCTATAATGCGAAAGGTAAGCAGATTGCGGTCCTTAAAGGGGACAAGGACTCGTATTATGTTCCGATCAGCGAGATCCCGCAGTATGTAAAAGATGCATTTATCGTTACCGAGGATAAAAAATTCTACCAGCACAATGGAGTCGATGCGGAGGCCAATATCCGTGCCTTTTTAGCATTGATTAAGAACAATGGTGAGATTACGCAGGGAGCCAGTACGATTACGCAGCAGCTTGCCCGCGGTGTCTTTTTGAACCAGAAAAAGACCTACGACCGTAAGATTAGAGAGATTTTTGTGGCTCTTGAATTGGAGAAAAAATATACGAAAGACCAGATTTTGGAATTTTATCTGAACAGCATTTATTTTTCCAATGGATATTATGGCATCGAGGCAGCAGCCAAGGGGTATTTCAGTTCCAGCTGTAAGGATCTGAGTCTGTCGCAGCTCTGCTTCCTCTGCTCGATTCCAAATAACCCGAGTCTTTACGACCCGCTGAAACATAAGGACAACACAATGAAGCGCCGTGACCGTATTTTGAAACAGATGTTAGACGACAAGGTCATTACGCAGGAAGAATACGACGTGGCGGTGCAGGAGAAAATCGAGCTCAATATTACGGAGCCGGTCAAACGAAATTATATCCAGACCTTTGTGACGTATTGCGCGACAAAGAAAATTATGGAAAAAAATGGATTTGAATTTCAGTACAGTTTTGATTCGACTAAAGAGCAGGAATCCTATCAGGATGACTATGATACGGCATATGCTGACGCACAGAAAGAACTGTTGAACAAAGGATACCGCATTTATACGTCGATTGATCTGAAAAAGCAGAAAGCACTGCAGCAGGCGATCAATACCAATCTGGAGAACTTTAAAGAGAAGGGAACCAATGGTATCTATAAAATGCAGGGTGCAGCGGTCTGTATTGACAATACGACCGGCCGTGTGGTGGCAATCGTCGGTGGACGAAGCCAGAAGAGCAGCGGTTACACGCTGAACCGAGCGTATCAGTCGTTCCGCCAGCCGGGTAGTAGTATCAAACCGTTGATTGACTACACGCCGGCTCTGGAGCGCAACTACACTCCGGATTCTACGGTAAACGACCACAAGTTTTCCGGTGGTCCGTCAAATGCAAGCGGCAGATATTATGGATATGTATCGCTTCGATTTGCGTTGGAACAGTCATTGAATACGGTTGCCTGGCAGCTTTTTGAAGAACTGACACCAAAAGTAGGTCTTCAGTATCTTTTGAATATGCATTTTAGCAAGATTGTGAAAAAGGATTATATCAATGCCGCATCGATCGGTGGTTTGACCTATGGATGCAGTGCGCTTGAGATGGCATCCGGCTTTGCAACACTGGAAAATGATGGAAAATTCCGCGATCCAACGTGTATCGTGAAGATTTTGGATTCTGAAGGAAATACGGTTGTTGAAGATCACGTCGACGAAACATATATTTATGATTCGAAGGCGGCCAACACAATGGTTGACATGATGGAAGGCGTCTTCACGCGAGGCACCGCCCGCGGTCTTAGTTTGGATACCGGCATCGTTTGTGCCGGAAAGACAGGTACGACCAATGACCACAAGGACGGCTGGTTCTGTGGATTTACCCCATACTATACGACGGCAGTATGGATTGGCTGTGATACCCCGACGGTTATCAGCGATTTGTCCGGATCGACCTATCCGGGAAGAACCTGGAATACCTTTATGAATGAGATTCACAAAGACCTTGAAAATAAAGTGTTCCCATTTGAGGAAAAGGATGAAAGTGATTCCTCGGATTCGAGCAGCTCCAAGAGTTATTCTTCGCAGGGCTACAGTTCTTCGAGCCGTGCGACGGCAACGCCGAAGGCGACGAAGAAGCCAAAAGAGACGAAACCGGCGATCGTCGAAGAACCGGATGATCTTTATCCGGATGACGATGCAGATACTTCCGGAGATACCACGCAGGGCGGCGGAGATACAAGCGATAACTCCGGCGGCAATAGCAGCGGTGGAAATAGTGGCGGAGCCGATGCTTCACAGAGTGGAAGCACCAGCAACGACGACACCACGTATAATCAGGATGATACGACGTATCAGGACGATAATAATACACCACAGCAGTGATGGCGGAGCAATTCAAATAGTGAATCGGATTACATGTTGCAGTGTAGTCCGATTTTTTGCTATTTATGGAAAGCAAGAGGAAATATCCAATTTCATGCTCAAAAAATCAAGAAATTGCAAGTTGCCTATGATATATTAGGAACAAGGTAACTATTCAGGACACCCCTCCTCCACACATTCGCATTTCGAACACTTCGTGTTCTTTCCCGCCTTTGACAAGGCTAAAAATGCTCAT
>DJEU01000027.1:6418-23060 GCA_002431395.1 Lachnoclostridium sp. UBA5890 | reverse complement strand
ATACATTGATCCTGAATAGTTACCAAGAAAATATTCAGCTGATGATTTTCTGAAAAGGAGCGCAGAAGAGAGCGTTCTGCAAGGAGGCGGCAATGAAAAATTTTTATGTATTAACGGATGCATTGGAATATATTGAAAACAATATTTGCGAGGAAGTTGACAGTCAGGCAGTTGCTGATTATTGCGGCGTGTCGCTGTCAAGTCTGCAAAAGTTGTTTCGGCTGGCACTGCACCGAAGCGTGAAGGATTATATTTTGCGGCGCAGAATTAGTCTGGCGGCCAAAGATATTCTGGATACGGACATGAAAATGATAGACATTGCTTACAAATATCAGTTTGGGTCGCCGGAAAACTTTGTCCGTGCGTTTAAGAAAATATGGAAGATTACTCCCACAGAGTACAAAAAAACATGGCGGTTTTCTGAGATATGCCCCAGACTGGATTATCAATATCAGGAAGGAGCAGATGAAGATATGGCAGCAAAAAGAGTAGATATCAGTGAAGCTTATGATGAAATTTGCAGTATGAAAGGAACCTATGTGATTTGTTTTGATATTGTGGGGCTTATGCCAATCAATGATATTTCAAGGGAGGCAGGAGATTTGGCGATTTTGGAATCCTTAAAACGAATCGAACAGGTCTGTACAGAAAATATGTTACAACTTCGTATTGGTGGGGATGAATTTGCCTTGATAACAGGAAGTGAGAATGAAAACGAGGTAAAAAATATCATCGAAAAGGTTCTTGCGCACAATGGAGAAAAAATTCTGTGGAATAATAAAGAAATTTCATTGAGTCTCCGGGCGGGGCTTTGCAAAGTGCCGGATGGAAACTTGCGCTACAACGAGTTTTTTGAGGAAATGCATGAGGCCATCAATACCGTGCGAAAAAAAGGAAAATTAAGTTGAGCAAGTAGGATTGCCAAAAGCCACCAACCAAACAGGGGAGCCGCACCAGCCTTTAGTGCGGCTCCCCCTTGTTCTATATCCTCTTAGCAATTACTGCTGAAGTTATCCCAATACGAAAAAAGGGAAAAAAGCATAAATTTTGTAAAAAATACTTGCAAAAAATAAAGCCATCATTTATACTGTATATGGAAAATGTTACCAAAAAATAAAAAGCATATATTGCGGAGGGAGAAAGAGATATGATGAAAAGAAGAATACGTAGAGGCTTTTGTGCCGTTTTGGCGATGGCGATGTTGTTGGAGGGAAATGTATCGGTAACTCTTGCAGCAGTAGCAAGTGATAAAATACAGGAGGTAGCTTCGGAAAATTCAGCAGAATTAGAAGTTGTTGAAAAATGGGATGTCAAAGCGAATGAAAGCCTCGAAGAAGATAAAGTGGTTAGTAATCTAACAATTTATCCAGGATGTAATTTGAATCTTAACGGACATCAATTGACAGTAAAGGGAAATGTTTATCAAAAAGGTGGTTCTGTTCGGCTTAGTAAGGGAACCTTTTTATGTGAAGGTAACTATGATTTTGAAGGTAGCGCAAGTCTGTCAATGAAGGATCAAGAAGATGTATTGGTTGTTCAAGGTGACTTTACTAGTACAGTTACAAGAGATGCAAAAGAAATTGAGGCGGGAATTGTTCGATTTGGAGGAAATTTTATTCAAAAAGGGAACGATAAGCTTCGAAATTTTATTACAACAGGAACAAGCGAAGTTATTTTTAATGGAGAAAAGGTACAAAATATAGAATTTCAGTCGCCTTACTCCTATTTTTCTAAAGTTACGTTAAAGAATACAAGTACAGAGGGAATTGTTGCAAAAGATATGATTCATTCCTTGCAATTGAATCGGAATGGAGTAAAGATTCAATCTGATGTGCATGGAAGTTATGGATGGAAATTAACAAAAGATGAAGAAGTAGAAGGAGATTTAGTCTTAATTGGAGATACACTGAATCTTAATGGGCATACGTTAAAAGTTAAAGGAAACTTAGTTCATAAAAATGGAATGGTAAATATTCAGGGTGGAACATTAAAAGTAGCAGGAAACTATCAAGCTCAATCAGATACTGGAGAACCGGTTTCTGCACAGTTAATATCAAAAAAAGTAGGTGGCTCTTTTGAAGTCGCAGGCGATATTATTGAATCTTCTATTTTTTCACATAACAGTATAACAGAAGGAACAATTTTATTAGAGGGTAATCTTTTACAAAATGAGACAAAGGTAAAGGATAATTTTGTGATGTCCGGAAATAGTACGCTTGTTTTAAATGGAAACGAAAAACAAAAAATTTCTTTTGCCTCCAGTGGAAAGAATGATTCAAGATTACAAAATTGGGAAATTAAAAATTCAGCAGGTGTAGAATTGGCTTCGAATATTGTCGTGATGGGAAAGGTCACAGATTATAATAATTCAATTAACGGTGCAGCATTAATATTGCAAAAAAGTACAACATTTGCAGAACGAAACTATAATGGAAATGTTAATGTTTATGATTGGACTACTTTAGATCAGTTACAGCGTATTGGCGGTAATCTCAATATACGAAACGATGCTCAGTTAAAGCATAATCTGGTAGTTGAAGGTGATGTTAATGCAGAGGATGATTTTGATGTAAATAATTATATGTTGGAAGTACAGGGAAGTATTTATACCCAGCAAGGTTTTAATATTAATGCAGGAAAAGTTATATGTAAAAACAATTTTGAAATGCCTAAAGAAAAAAATGGACATATAAAAATGGCCAATGCTGCTGCGTACTTACTTGTTGAAGGTGATTTTTATGTTGGAACAAAAGGAGAAGTAAGTGAAAATTTATTAAGGGCGGGTGTGCTGGAAATAAAAGGAGATTTCACACAGGAAACAACAAGAACTGCGGGAAATTTTCGTGCATCCGGTGTACATAAAGCAATTTTTACTGGTAATAAAGAACAGAAAATTGTATTTTCGGACAATAAATCCTATTTTAATATTGTTGAAATTGATAATGCAGAAGGAATTTATGCACCACAAGGAATATATACAAGTAAATTAGAACTTAATGGCAGTCAGGTTCGCACAGACATGGCTGGAAAAGTAGGATGGAAGTTAGAGAAAGATGAAATTATTGAGGGAGACTTTGAATTGTCATCCGGCGAGATGGATTTAAATGGTTATACAATGACTGTAAAGGGAACATTGTTGCAGTCGGGCGGAAGTATGAATGTTAATGGTGGGAAATTGGTTGTAGAAAAAGACTATCGAATTCAGTCATATAAAGAAGGCGTTTATGGAGAAAGTGCAGGACAGCTGCTTATGAATAAGCAGGAAGATAATGTAGAGGTAGAAGGCAGTTTTATTATGGGCTCTGTATATTCACATAAAAATAAGATAACAGAAGGAACAATTAAAATAAAGGGAGATGTTACAGGAATTTCCTATACGGCAAAGGATAATTTTGCTGTAGCAGGGAAAAGTAAATTTATATTAAATGGCGATAACAGTCAACGGATAAATCTGTCAAATCCTAATTTTAATGAAATGTTTGTGGCTAATTTAGAAATACAGAATGATAGTGAAGAGGGTGTTGTGTTCGAGACTGTTTTTCCGGTGACAAGTTCAGTAAATGATCATGGCAATACAACAGAAGGTCAGATTATGACAACCCATAATACTCAGTTCACAGATAATAGTTACGCCGGAGATGTAAAAGTACATGGATATGGTGCAATTACAAGTCTCCAAAGAGTAGGAGGAAATCTTACAATTTCATATATGCCTTATTTGGCAAACGATATGCAGGTGGAAGGGGATTTGATTTTACATAATAGTGTGTTGGAATTAAAAGGAAAATGTCTTCAAATCCAGGGAAATGTAATCATTAATGGTGGACATATTAATCTTATGGGAGGGAGTCTGCTTTGTGGAAAGGATTTAAATCTTGCAAATGAAAGTAATAGTGCAAGTTTTCTTGTTATGAAAAATGACAAGGATTATATTTTGGTTAATGGAAATATGCTGGTTGAATCAGATCGTACATATGGAGAAACGATAAATAAAGGACTGTTGGAAATAAAAGGTGATTTTAAGCAGTCTGTACAAACGGATGCAGCAAACTTTATGGTTGATAAAGAATGTAAGGTGATTTTCAGTGGTGAAAAAAAACAGACCGTTATATTTGAATCAGAAGATTCCTATTTTTCCTATGTAAAATTAGAAAATACCAGTGCAGAAGGAGTGTATGCTCCAACTGGAATAAATTGTAAAGAATTGAATGTAGGGGAGACCAATTACAATACAGATTTAGAGGGGAGAACTGGATGGAAATTAACAGAAAATGAGGTGATTGAGGGAGACTTGGAATTAGTTCAGGGAACGCTTGATTTAAATGGGAAAACACTTGTTGTTGAGGGCAATCTTTTACAACGCGGGGGATGTGTGAATATTAATGGTGGAAAACTTGTTGTAGAGCAAGATTATAGTATTCAGAAGGAAAATAATGCGGGGTGCTGGGCGAGCTTGAAGATGAATGAGAAAACGGACTATGTTGAGGTCCAGAAGGATTTTACTATGGCGTCCTATGCAGATCATGCAGAGTATTTAACAGCGGGGCAAATGTTTGTATATGGAGATTTTATACAGAAAAAGACAAAAAAGGAAACAAATTTTTATTCTCAAGATGATTTTCGTTTGATTATGTGTGGTGACAAAATGCAAAGTATTCAAATGCAAAATTCATCACAGGCAACATCACATATTGCAAATTTGGAAATTAATCATTTGGGAGATACAACAGTAGAATTGAATGATACTACTGTAACAGGCGAGGTAGAAATAAAGCAAGGAAAAACAACAGGGTATCTTGCTATTACGAATACTACAAAATTTAAAGACAAGAAGTTTTTAGGTAGTGTGGTGGTAAAAGAATCTACTTCTTATCCAGAGGACCTTTTTGTGAAAGGGAGCATCCGAGTATTAAAGGATTTACGACTAAAAGGAAATATCCATGTTGGAAAAGAGTTTATTAGCTATAATAATGTGAATTTGCAAGGCTGTCAATTGACGATAGATGGAGATGCGCATATAAATCAGGGACGTGTTTTCCTTAATGAAGGACAACTTATATGTCATGGAAATATGACATTTGAATATGCTAAAAATGATTTTAGTGGAGTAGATATGCGCTATGCAAAAGATTATATCTGTGTTGATGGAAATCTATATTTGAATTCTGCTATGGCAATGACGCTGACAGATGGAATCCTAGAATTAAAAGGTAATTTTATTCAAAGTCAGTTTAGTGTAAACAATACATTTATGCAAAAACAAAATGGAAAGACAGTAGCTAGTGGAACAAAGAAACAAACTTTTCATTTTGCAGATAGTAGTTCGCAGTTTGGAACTCTTGTTTTAAAAAATGAAAGTGACGAAGGTGTGTATTTAGATAATATGTCTATTCGTGCTCTAGATGTTATTCGCAATAATTGCCGTATTACATGTAATGGTAATGGAACATATGGCTGGACGCTGAGAGAAGATACGGTGTTAGAGGGCGATGTTAATATTGTTACGGATACTTTGGATTTGAATGGGCATAAGCTTATTGTTAATGGAAATTTGTACATTTCTTCCGGAAAACTTAAGATAGATGGAGGAGAATTGGAAGTAAATGGAGATCTCAGAATTCAGGGATTTCAGCGAAAAGGAATTTACTATAGTGGCATGGGTACACTTATTATGCAGAATAAAAAAGATGTTGTACGCGTAAAAAAGGATTTTATTGTGCAGACAAGAGTGGCGGGCAAAGGCCTGTTGACAGAGGGAGAATTGCATGTATGTGGTAATTTTTGGCAATTATCGGAACAAGCAGATGAAAAAGAAAGTTTTACACCATCAGATAATCACAAGGTGGTATTTGATGGAACGGAGAAACAGACAATATCATTTGCAGAAACAGGAAAATCTTGGTTTCGAAATGTTAAGATAGATTCTAAGGAAAGAGAAGTAGAACTATTAACAAATGTATTATGCGAAGGAGAGATTGAGGACGAGGCTCAAAAGACCTACAGTAGAAACAATACATATATGATGACGATTAATCATCTTTCACAATTAAAAAATGGAAAATTTGGTGGAGATATCAATCTAAAAAAAGCAGATGATTTGACTCAAAATGTAACCATCAAAGGGAAATTAGTGGCACCGGCTTCACTTAATTTACAGAAATATGTACTTAAAGTGGGTGAATTTAAGAAGACAAACGGAAAATTAAATATTCAAGAAGGACGTTTTTATGTTGAAAATAATTTTAATATGTCGGACTATGCCAGCTTAACAATGGATAAGTCTGCGGGATATATGCAAATAAAGGGAGATACAGAATTGTCTGTAAATAGTGCACTTTTTACAGCGGGAACCAGTGAATTTTGTGGTTCCGTAAAAGTGTTAAAAAACTTAACGGCAGGAGAAAGTCATAAGACGATTTTGTCTGGAAAGAAAATAGGTTTGGGAAGAGATTTCATTCAGCAGATCTCTTTTAAAAATGATATAAATAAGTGGAATATTATGGTGCTTAAGAAAAATCCAAATGACTGTTACGTGTTTTCAAAGGAAGCAGAACAGATGTGTAATGAATTGCGGGTAGAAATTCAGGATGAAGAAGCACCTACGAAAGTACAAAATGTAGTTTGTAAAAAAAGTACGGCGACGACAGCAGAGTTGTCATGGGATGAAGCAGAAGATAATGAAAAGGTAGAAGGATACTGGGTTTACCGTAATTCCAAACTGTTAGGAACAACAAGTAATACATTTTATACAGATATAGAATTAACTCCTGCAACAAGTTATCAGTATCAAATTGCTGCTTTTGATGCTGCTGAAAATTCATCTGAGATTTCGGAAAGTATTGAGGTAATGACCAAGGAAGATATAGATGCACCAAGTACACCATCTGATGTAAATATATATTCTCAAACAGGTACTGCACTTACAATAAGCTGGACGAAATCTCAGGATAATGTTGGAACAATTGGGTATGAAGTATATCGTGATGGAGATTTAGTTGCGACAATTGAAGGGGCGGGAAAAACGAGTTATCGCGATGTGTCATGCAAATTAGGACAGAAATATAGTTATCAGGTTTTGGCGTTTGATAAAGTTGGAAATAAGTCTGAAAAAAGTAAACCAATTGAAGGGGAGTTGCTGGCACCGCAGATTCAAACATTTAATATTCAGGAAGGTCAGGTAATTGGTGGAGAGGAAATCAGTTTGGTAGTAAAATTCGATAATCACGGAAATTATCAAAGTGATAAAGTATGTTTTGAGTATAGTAAAGATAATGGAGTTACATGGCTTGCTATCAATCAGGCATTGCTTGGGCAAAAGGAATATAGTCAGACCCAGTTTTATTGTGGATGTACATGGAATTTACGTAAATTAACAAGTGGTACATATAAAGTGCGGGCAACTTTGTATGATATGGATGAAAACAAAGACGTTAAAGAAGTTTCTTGTGCAATAGATAAAAATGGGGCAAAACCTCCGGAATATGTTTATGCGGAGTCAGAGAGCGGGGTAGTTGAACTGGAGTGGAGTGAATCGCCGACAGCTACTTGTGCTGAATATGAAATTTATCGTGAATGCGGAGATGAACAGAAAAAACTTGCTGTATTAGGTGAACGAAATAAGACAAACTATTTAGATTCTGATGTAAAGGAAGGAATGGAATATCAGTATCAGATTATTGCAGTAGATAAATTTGGACAAAAAGGAGTGCCAAGCAAAAAGGTATCTGTTGTGGCTTCTAAAGATACAGAATGTCCTATTGTAAAAAATTTGTATGCAAAAACAGAATGTATTAACGACAAGTCTGTTCTTTGGGTAGAGGCAAGTGATAACATTAACGTTGAGAAAGTATGGATCCAGTATAGAAAGAATAATGAATGGATTACCGTCGCAGAATTGCAGGGAGATCAAGAACATAGTGGGAAACTGGAGAATCTTCCAACTGATGGAACCTATGAGTTCAGAGCAGTTGCTGTAGATGCGGCAGGAAATAAGAGCATTCCTTATAGTAAGAATTTGGTAATAGATAGAACGGGAGTTAAGTCACCCGAAAATCTTAAAGTAAGTGTACAGAATCAAAATGTGCGGTTTACTTGGGAAGCACCGCAAGAAAATGATTTTGATTATTATGCGGTTGAACAGAAAATAGGTGGAGAGTATAAGCAGATTGTAAAAGAGGGCAAAAAGGCTGGAGTATATGTAAAAAATCTACAACATGATACGGAATATCAATTTCGTGTTGTGGGGTATGATACGGTTGGAAACCGTGGAGAGGCTTCAGATGAGATAAAGGTTAGGACAGAAATTGATAGAGAAGGTCCATATCTTCAAAAATTCACACCTGCCATGCCTTATTATAGGGATAGTATTCCATTATCGTTTGTTTGTAAGGACGATGAAGGATTAAGTATCATCCGCATTATTTGTTCTTCTGATAAAAGGCAGTGGGATGAAGTTCAGAGAATAGATTTAACACAAGGAGAAAAGATATACTCAGGTACATATGATTTAGATATTACAGATTATCCGGAGGGTGAATTGTATGTACGATTTATACTTACGGATGTCAATGGTAATGTAAGTGGAAAAGCCAGATCTATTATGGAACGTAAATTTTATCATGATACTACGCCGCCGGATCCGGTTAAATTACAAACAAAACAAAGCGGGAAGTATTTACATTTGGAATGGCAGGAGCCAGAAGCAAAAGATGCAGTAGTTTATGATGTGTATCGCTTAAACGCCGATACAGGAGAGTATGAATGCGTGAAAAGAAATACACATGCATTAAAGTATTATGACGATAATTGTGTAGCCGGAACAATCTATTTTTACACGGTAAAAGCAAAAGATTATGCTGGAAATTGTAGTGATTTTTCTAACGTTGCATTAGCAAGATTTGAACAATCCAATATTTATTTGAAAGATACTCCACCGGTTGAAGTATGTGGATTGGTGGGTGGAACAAAAGATGCAGATGGAAATGTTGTAGTGGGCGAAAATGCAAAACTACATGCAATGGTTTATGGAGATAAACCGCTTGCAGATGTTACCATTTCTTATCGAAAAAAAGGAACAAATGATAAATGGAAAACGATTTATCAAACACAATCCGGGAAAACGGAGCAGGAAATTTATGTAGAATGGAAAAATAGTCATTTAGAAGATGGCGAATATGAATTTCGTGTATCGGCCAAAGATGAGGAAGGAAATTACGCGCAGTCATATACTAAGATTTTTGTATTAAAAAAGAAGCAGAATCAAGAAAAGCCAAATGAAGAGCCAAATACGACAGACTCAGAAAAGACATCAAAGATCAATGCAGTTGTAAATTTACAAGAAGTACAGCGAGTTGGTACGGAATATGTATTTGATGCGTCAGAATCTACAGGTGGTGCATCAGCAATTAAGAATTATGAATGGGATTTTGGAGATGGAACAACCGGAAAGGGCGTAGCTCCTACACATACTTACCAAGCAACAGGGGAATACACAGTTACTTTGACGTTGACAGATTTTAGGGGAAATAAGGATTCTTTTATGCAAAAAATAGAATCTGTCGCAAAAAAGAGTGGTGGTATTAGAGTAAGTGTCAAGGCCGAAAATGGTTCGAATTTATCCGATACGGTCATTCAAATTCAAAAAAGTCCAAATGGGAAAGTACAGGAAGTAAGCACCGATTACAACGGTGTTTATGAAAGTGCGCTCAAAAATGGAACGTATACGGTAAGTGTATATAAGTCAGGTTATCTGCCAAAGCAGCAAACCGTAAAAGTAAAGGATGGAATTATAAAGGATATAAAATTTACATTACAACAGCATGAGGTGGTTACGGGTGAAGTTTCCCATCGTAAACTTGATATGAGGGAGATTATTGAATTAGGTGTTGATCTGGAGAATCAGGATAACTGGTATATTATTGAGTACACAGATACGTATGTTGAAGAAGATACCGGTGAGTGGAAACAAAGAAGAAGATATCTGCGTGACAGAGAATTTGTATCAGATGGAGGTGGCGAATATAGTGGGTACATTGGTGCTGGAGGAGGTTCAGGTAAAGACAAAAATGATGGCATTTATGTACATTATGTCAAGAGAAAAATTGCTTTTCTAAAGCAGATGTTTGAGGTGGAACTAGAACTAACGAACCATGCATCGAAAGAATTTTCGATAACGAATAACAAAGCAAAATTGAGTTTACCTGATGGAGGCCTTAGCTTTATTGATTTTGAAGACAAGCGAGTGCAGAATACTACGGTTGAATTTGATGATTTTCCAGGAGAAATGACCAAAAAACTAAATTGGTATATTCGCGGAGATCAACCAGGAGAGTATTCTCTTTCTGTAGATTACAGTGGAAGATTACAGCCATTTGATGAAGAAATTACGGCACATATCGTGGATCCTGAACCGGTAAAAGTAACACTGGAAAATGAAAATACGTCGACAGATCCAGAATTTTTAGAAGATGAATCGAATCCGCAGACTTATCTGTTATCTGTTCGAAATCTAGTTGGAGAAAAGATAAGTGGAGCATATGTGGAGTTAGACTATAATGGAACTTCTACCAGAGCTATTACCGATAGTGAGGGCGATGCTTATCTAGAGGTAAAGAAAGAGGATTATCGTGTGTTTACATTGACGGTAACTAAAAAAGGATACCCAGACTATGTGGATGAATACTATACACTATGCAATGAAGGAAGTGACACTGTACACATCGGTGGGAAGAATAACGATGGAGCGTCCTATCCGGATGAAAATACAAGTTATAAGGGAGATTTTGCCCTTTTGGATGTTCTTGTAGATGATCATAATCTGATGGATTCCGAAAAAAGAATTGACCGCTGCTCTGGTAAAGATGTAACTTTTGTGCTGAAATTCTCGGATAAGATTACCTCTGCCAAGATAATTATGGAAAAAGATGAAAAACGAAATGATCTTGAGAGTAAAAGCAGCACTATAAGCAAAAATAAAAAGGAACTCCGGATGGTAGTAGATCCTAAAAAACTAAAAGTAGGAAGTCTCTTCCACATAGAAGCTGTTGATGAAGAGGAAGGAATACTTCATAAATATACTTTGCGGAATGTGCGAGTGATAGATAGTAAATATGATAATTTACCAAAGAAAACAATTGATATTTCGTTAAATAAAATAGATAGAAGCGGAAGTGTTACGGCCACTTTTGATCCAAAGTGGCTTACTAAATCAACTAATATATATAATCATGAATTGGCGCAATTTAACATGGCACTTGCTTCGGTTGCGTATTGTGAAGATGACGGAGATGAGTATAAGACATTACGAAATAAAAATTATTATGATGCCCTTACTGCTTTGGGCTTCAAGGTTGATGGTGGGGAATATTGTCTGAAACTGGCGCAGGATAATCGAGGAGGCCCAACTAAAAAGGAAGATTCACAGACGATACATTATTATTTGGCATCTAATAAATATAAAATAGTTGATTCAGAAATGGATGTGGTTATTCTTACCCTTCGTGGTACAAAAGGAAATGAATGGTATGATAATTTTGATATTGATCTTCATAATGTGGGAGAAGATAAAGGAAAGAATTGTCGGGTTCATGATGGATTTAATAATGGTGCATCGGCTGTAAAGAAAGCGCTAAAAGAATATATTCGTGTAAATAATCTGACTAGTAATACCAAGATTATTATTACCGGCCACAGCCGCGGTGCTGCAGTAACAAATTTATTGGCAGCACAATTAGGTGAGGAAGAAAATATGTTTAAAGGAAGAGAAGGTGATCAGCATAAAGCGGATGTGTTTGCCTACGCTTATGCATGCCCGAATACGGTGACAAGAGCAGAAACTTTGAAGAAGAATTATGATAATATTTTTAATTTTGTCAATCCACAGGACTTTGTAACTAAAGTGGTTCCGAGTACGTGGGGGTTTGGAAGGTATGGGACGACATATGTATTTCCGAGTTCAGTCAACGGGTTTAATGAATTGAATGCAGGAAATATGAGCAAAGATTTGTATGATTTGTATATGCAAGAAATGCAAAAAAAATTCTCAGCCTATTGGAAAGGAAAAGAATATGAAGCATATTTTCTGGGAATCAATAGAGTAAGTGAATTAATTGATTTAATTACGATGTACGTGGGGGACGTGTCGTTATATTATAAAAGAGATTTAAATAAATTTGGAGTTAAAAATATTTCGCCATCTTTAATTCCAGAAGACTGGGAGAAAAGTGATGAAATAAAGAGTGCTGAGACTTTGTTTCAAGGTAAATGTTTGAAAATTCCATGTGTTACATTGCGAGATGTGTTTCAAGGTTTATTATCAAAAACTATGGTTGAAGGACTATCTTCCCTTGGAGTAAAGAAAAACATAGGTTTGGCGTTGTTATCGAATTATGGTGGTGATATTGGATTTGTTGTGATGATTTTCTTTGGTGTTCATAAGGCTACTTTTGAATATTCTCATACTTATGAAACCTACTTGGCGATGATAAATAGTGTGCCGGAAGATGTACTAAAATCACCAAAAAAATTAGTAAAAGGTATCATTAACTGTCCTGTGGATTTGGAAGTTTATAATTCTGACAACGAACTTGTTGGAAGAATAAAGGACAATAAAATAGATACATCAATTGAATCAGAGAGGAAAGTGGATCTAGAAGTTATTGGTGATTCAAAGCAGTTTAAAATCAATGCATCATTAAATTATAAGATAAAACTCACGGGAAATGCTGATGGTAAGATGGACTATATTCTGTCTACGGAAGATTTGGATGCGGGAGAAGAACAACGTATTTTGTTTAAAGATATTTCAGTATCTAATAAAAGAATAATGGAGATGAATATCTCGCCTGATGTGAGTTTAAAAGATCAAAGTTTAAGAAGTGAAAATGGCAAAGAAATTCATTATGATCAGCTTTTGGAGCAAGGAGATTTGAATACATTATCAGTTACAACAGAGGTGCAAGGGCGGGGAACGGCATCTTCTTTTGCCAATTTAACGTATGGAGATGCTGTTGTATTAAAAGCTGAAACGGATGAAAATAATGAGTTTATTGGTTGGTATGATGAAAAAGGGAATTTTGTTTCCAAAGAACCAGAGTATCCAATTGTTGTGACGAAAAATAGAACATATCAAGCGCGTTTTACGAATTGTTTTGTGCAGCTTCAAAATTATCAAGCACCGGATGTGGTACAAATGGAAATCGGAGATAAAACTAGCTTGGCAATTGAGGTGGTTCCACATAATGCAACAGTTAAAACATGTATACTTGAAAGTCTTAATCAAGATATTGTACAAGTGGATGATTATGGTATACTACAGGCAAGGAAGGCAGGGGTGGCTAAAATAAAGATTTGTTCACCAGATGAAAAGATTGTATGCTATACTACGGTTGTGGTTGGTAAGGATACTCCTGTACCGAGTATAAGCCCAAGAACAACAGAAGAACCGGCGCCAAGTCCGAACGCAAGTAAGAAACCGGTACTTCCTACGCCATGTACGTCATCCGTTCCTGAGGCTACAGAAAAGCCAAATTTAATGCCAAGCGCAAGTTCATATCCAATGGGAACTTCACCAGGAAGGACGGATGTTTTGAAGCAACCATATGATTCCGAACTGACACCAACAGAACAGAAGAAAAAAGATAAAAAGCTGAAGAAAAACAAAAGAGATATTTTATCGAATATTCGGATTAAACGAATTAAAAGAAAGAAAAGAGGTATTTATATTGAATTTACAAAAGTGAAAAAAGCAACGAAATATGAAATTCAATGGTCAACGACAAAGACGTTTAAGAAACCAAAAACAATTACTTTGAAAAAGAACAAATATCTGTTAAAATGTAAAAAGAAGAAATTGTATTTTCGTATTCGTGCTAGGCGTGGAAAAAAGAAAGGAAAGTGGACGAAGTATATTAAAGAAAGGTGATGAAAAAATATGCAGAAAAAAAGTAACAAGAATGATCATGGAAATGTATTATTGTGAGGAGAGGAGATAGTATATGAAAAAACTGAAAGACAATGAAATTTCATTGCTAATGGACTTTACCGGGGTTCCAGTGGGAATACTGTTGCAAGTATTGTTTACATTTTTTTTAAACAGAGATATTTCTACGGAGACAGTTGTGTTTTGCCTTTGGTTTCCAACGATGTGGCAGATGGCAGCATGCTTTTTTGCAATACGATATATCCGGAAAAATCCAAATGATCAGAGAGACGGAGTGATATATCTGGGTATATCATTAATAAGTTATATAGGATGTACACTTTGGGGGCATTTTTTGACTATAATGGCACTTCATCCATGGGGGTAAAATAAATGAATAAAAGTGGATTTTGGTATATGTTTTCATATGGGCTATCCATGTTATATCCTCTTATGTTGACAGTTGTTGGAGAAACACCGTATTTGAGCATGAGAGAATGGATTGTCTGGCTGGCTTTATGGCAGGTGATGGCTGCTGTTTTAAGCGTTGTTGCATTGTTGAAATATAAGAAAAAAGAGGAACGCATGCTTTCTGTTATGAGTTTAATTTTTGCCGTGGTAGAAGGTGCATTTATGAGTCTTGTGGTTATTCTTTGAGTTACATATATTCTTTCAACGCAAGGATTACGCGAAGAAGAAATTTGCTACATAATGAGGGAGGACAAAAAATATGAAGAAAAATAGAAAAAGAGTAATCATGGAAATGTATTTTTGTGAGGAGGAGATAGTATATGAAAAAACTGAAAGACAATGAAATTTCATTGCTAATGGATTTTACCGGGATTCCAGTGTCAATACCGTTGCAAGCATTGTTTACATTTTTTTCAAGCGGAGATGTTTCTACGGAGGCAGTCGTGTTTTGCAATTGGTTCCCGGTGATGTGGCAGATGGCAGCTTGCTTTTTTGCAATACGGTATATCCGGAAAAATCCAAATGACCGGAGAGACGGTGTGATATACCTGGGTATATCATTAATAAGCTATATAGGATGTGCCCTTTGGGGACTTTTGACGACTGAAATGACACTTCATCCATGGGGATTAAAATAACAGGAACACATGTTTTGTGCTTTGAGCTCGATTTTTGCCGTGGTAGAAACTGTACTTGCTTTAGTTGTGGCGTTGTTTGAGTGCCTGCAAAGATCATTTAATGTGCTTTCATGAGGAAGAGGAGTAAAAAAGAAATGATAAATAAATCAAAAAAAAGCAGATACACCGCTATGTTTATCTCAATATTTTTACCTAAACTGGTGACCATGGGATGGAATGTAAGTGAGGTAAATGCCTTTGGGTTTTTCTTTTTCGCGGCAGGATTACAACTGCTTGCAGTGCTGCTTGGTGTGCAGGCAGTAAAAGAATCGAAGAATCAAAAGGATAAAGTGCTGGGGATTATAAGCGCGATTTATGCGGGAGTATGGATGATCCCGGATATTGTGATATTTGTAGTTGCAAATTTAGAATTACAGGCATTCGTGTGGGGGTAATAACAGATGATAAAAGCGATTAAATTATTTATGGGATACATACTTCGATCATTAGGAGCTAGTTTTGTCATTATATGGGATATTCGGATGATACCGCTGGCAACTGCATTTGCAAGGGAAAGATTGGAGGTATTTGTGATACTTTGCTTTTTTATAGTGGTATTACAAAGTGTCGAATTTGTCTTTATTGCCAATATTGGGACAAATGATGAAGCAGCGCTGGAGAATAAAATATTTTTATATCCATTAAGTTTGCTCCCGGCTGTTGCTGTAATTGTGTATTTGCTGTATCCGTATATTGTTTAGGTGTCGGAGGCCGCTTCATATCACAAAAAATTTGCCGCATAATGAGGGAGGACAAAAAATATGAAGAAAAAAAGTAACAAGAATGATTATGGAATTTCGTTGATGATAACTTTGACAAGTATTCCGGCGTGGTGGTGGATTTTATTTATATGGTTCCTTATCCCGGGAGAGTTTGTTCCCCAATTTGTGAATTATCTTGTAACTTGGTTCCCAGTGATATGCCAAATGGTATCCTGTTTTTTTGCAGTGCGATTTATACGACAGAATCCCGATGAACGAAAAAAGGGAATCGGGGGTATCGTACTAGTGTTAGTTTTTTATATTGGAACAGCGCTTTTGTCATTTGTATTAACCAAAATGCATGTTTCGTTGATGAATGGGAGGAATTTATGAATATAAATAAAAATAATGGAGTGTTGTGGTATGTTCTTTCTTTGGGAATGTCGATGAGCTATCTGCCGATAAAAGGAATTGTATTAATGATAGGATCTGCATCTTTGCAGGGGGTTATTCCGGTGCTTATATGGCAGGCGGTGGCTGTTGGCTTTAGCATTATTGCACTTGGAAACCAGAAAAGCAAAGAAGATTTTACACTTTCTATTATAAGTCTGATATTTGCTATTGTACTTGCGGCGGTTGTGGTAGTGTTTGAGTGTCTGCAAAGATCATGAAAATGTATTATTGCGAGGAAGAGGAGTAAAAAGAAATGAAAAATAAATCAAAAAAGACAGATATGAATGATTTTGAACAGTCAATAGTGTTATCGGTTACATGTATTCCCATGCCCCAGGTTTTTATGCTGCTTGCAGGTAGTATGCCAACGGGCTTGGCAAAACGTTTTGGTTAAATTAGTTTGTAACTATTCAGGACGCCCC
>DJEU01000027.1:0-6229 GCA_002431395.1 Lachnoclostridium sp. UBA5890 | reverse complement strand
ATACATTGGATCCTGAATAGTTAAATTAGTTTTATAAGAAAGCACTTTGGAAGGAAAAAATTGGGATAAAGATGTTTAAAATACAGAGATAGATGCTTGGTAATTATAGAAATTGGAGGAGTTGGAGAATATGAAACAAAGAAGTGAAAAGGCGTCGAGAAGTATGCTATTGCTTGTGATCTTCCTTTCGATAGGGATGTATGCGGTAATTCAGATACTTTCGAATATAGAGATCTGGTCGCCGATGGATTTGTCAATGATGCAGACGGTAGCTGGCTGCATTGCATTGACTACAAATTTTTTTGCACTTTTGATTTCGATATTTGAAGTGCAAAAAGCACAAGATAAAAAGACGCAGTCTTCGTTTCGGGCGATGGAAATGATTGCGATTATTGTTTTTGTTTGTTTTTTTGTGCAAAATTTTATGTTGAATGAGAATAATGGATATACAAATAAAGTTATCGGCGACATATATGGCGGCATATATATTGTAATTTGCGTCGGACTTTTCATTGTTTGTCTTGTCAAAAAAGGAAAAAAGAAAATTCGCAAGCCGAAAAAAGAGAGAATGTCGGATTATCAAATTTCACTGATGATGTCATGGGCATGCATTCCTGCAGGGATGGAGTTTACGTTGATTGGAAGTTTTTTCTCGACTTCTGTTTTTTTGGTGTTTGCCTGGTGCGTGGTTGTGTGGCAGATAGTAGCATGCGCTCTTGCAATAAAATTTTGGATGCAAAATCCGGATGAGCAGAAAAAGGGAGCAATAAGCCTGATTGTAGCTTTTTTGTTTTTACTTCTTGTGGTATACCTTGCACTTGCCATTACGGGCTTGGCGACATGGAATACGTCGCATTTTGGATGATATAGAAAGGCAGCAAGCCCCAAAGGTTAGCAACCAAAAAAGCCACCAAACAAGGGAGCCGCACCAATCTCGGTGCGGCTCCCCTCTTCTATATCCTCTCAGCAATTACTGCTGTCCATATTTTTTCAAAATCTTCTGAATTCTTTCAGATGGATCCAACAAGTTTGCGATGGATGAATCGTGGTTCAACGTGTTGATGAGAAGAGCGATGTACTTGCTCATGTCAACGTTGATGTAGTATTCTTTGGCAAGAAGTTCTTCCGGCTGGTAGACAAGGTTTGTTGTCATTACGCGGTAGATGAGACCGCTTTCAAAGGCTTTGTCAAATTTTTCTAATCCGTTTGTGAAAAGACCAAATGTGGCAGCGACAAAGATACGGTTTGCTTTGCGGCGCTTCAATTCGGTAGCGACATCGATCATACTTTCTCCGGAAGAAATCATATCGTCGATGATAACTACGTCTTTTCCCTCTACGTCAGCACCGAGAAACTCGTGAGCGACGATAGGATTGCGGCCTTCTACGATCTTTGTGTAGTCGCGGCGTTTGTAGAACATACCCATATCTACTCCGGCAACACCGGCAAAGTAGATGGCACGGCCGGTAGCACCCTCATCCGGGCTGATGATCATCAGATTCTTTGGATTCATTTGAATATCCGGAACATTTTTCAGCATTGCCTTAATAAACTGGTAAGTTGGCTGAATGGTTTCGAATGTGTTCAAAGGAATCGCGTTCTGGACACGAGGGTCGTGTGCGTCGAAAGTGATGATACTTTCTACGCCCATATTGGTCAATTCCTGAAGTGCCAGTGCACAGTCAAGAGATTCTCTGGTGCTGCGTTTATGCTGGCGTCCTTCGTATAAAAATGGCATAATGACAGTGATTCGTCTGGCTTTTCCGCTGACTGCAGCGATGATACGCTTCAAATCCTGATAATGATCGTCTGGTGACATGTGGTTGACTTGTCCACAAACCTTGTAAGTAAGGCTGTGATTACATACATCCAATAAAATGTACAAATCTTTACCGCGAACGGATTCGTTTAAGAGACCTTTGGATTCGCCGGAACCAAATCGAGGGCAAACGGCATCAATCAGATAAGAATCTTTCTTATAACTTGTGAAATGAATGGATTCTTCATCGTTGCGGCTTTCGTTTCGCCAGGATGATACATAGTTGTCCACTTTTTCTCCGATGGCACGGCTGCTTTCCAGGGCGATGATACCCAGATCTCCATAAGGGATAATGTCTGCAAAATTGTCTTGACTCATTACTGTCTCCTCCAAAAATAATTGTGATTGGTTTGTATATATCTTGAGCCGGCAGATTAATTCTGTCTGGCTTCAATAACTTTTTTGAGGCGAATATCTTCGCCGGTAACTTTAAGAAGCGTATAGCCGCTTGTAAGGCGTGAGAAGATGCGCTCGCTGTATTGTTCCCTGAGATCATCAAAAGACAGATTGGTTGAGATGATCGTCGATTTCTTATGAACAAGCCGGCTGTCAATCACCTGGTACAACTGTGAGGTGGTAAAACTGTTCGTCAACTCTGTTCCCAGATCGTCTAAAATCAGAAGATCACAGTTCATAATATAAGAAACCGTAGTGCTTTTTTCCAATGAACTTAACTCATGGTCAAACTTGTTCTTCTCTAAAATATCAAAAAGACCGATAGAAGTCAAGTACACAACCGTATAAGATTGTGATAAAAGCTCTTTTGCGATGCAGTGAGTGAGGAACGTTTTCCCGACTCCGGTATTGCCGTAGAGCAGGAGATTTTGCTCGCAATCCCCGAAATTATCGCAAAAAGCGTGTGCTGTCATAAGAATACGGCGGATGTTATCGCGCGGAGTAAGCCCCGTACTTTCTTCAATATAATCATCCGGATAATAAGTAATATCAAAATGAGAAAAATTTTCAATATCCAAAACTTCTTTTAAATTCGACTGCTCGTAAAGATATTCCACGATCCGTTTTTGAAAACAGTGGCACTTTTTGTCCCCGATATAGCCGGTGTCGTGGCAGTCCGGGCAGGTGTAGATCGGATCCAGATAATCTTCCGGATACCCATGCTGAAGCAGCAGTTCCTTTTTCTGTTTGGAAATTTGTTCTGTTTTTTCAGTAAGGTCCGCCATACTTTCGTGAGAACCCTCTAACGCGGCGCGTGCTGCGAGCACAGACATATCCCGCATTTCCTCTTCCAATCGGCGGTATGCCGGGATCTTTTCGCGGATCTCTTTCTGGCGCATCAGGTGAATGCGGTTGTTTTTTAACTGCGTTTTATCGTAATCGGAATATAAAAAACTGAACTGCTCATTTAATAACTGCATAATTTCCTCTTTTCTTTACGGCTGCAAAAGCTGCTTCTCTAAATTATCATAATCAGACTGGCTGTAAGCCCTTTGCGGAAAATTCTGAAACTGGTTCTTTCGGCCGGTTTCCTTTTTCTTTCCCTCTGCCTGTTTCTTCCGATGGAAGGACTTGTCACATTCTTTGATATCGTCAAGCGTCTTTACGCCCTTTTTATGCCAGTCTGCAAGGATGCTGGCGGTATAATTCAAGTTCGTGTCACCGGACTGCAGTACGGTGCGGTTACAGGCTTCTGCGAGGATGTCATCGGTAAAATGAAACTCTGCAAAACGGTCAATGATCGCACGTTCTGCCGGCGCAAGAGGCCGTTTGATGCCGAGTGCCGTGGCGACAACCTTGTAAGTGCCGTGAAACTGGTGTGTTTCCTCCATTGCTTCTTCCGGAGTGCGGATTCCCTTTTTCGCCCAGTCTAAAGCAATCGCTTCGATGTATCGTGAACTGCGCTTGTCCCTTGCCAGTGCAGTTTCATATAAAGTAAGGATCAATTCGCGGGAAAAGCCGAGATCCGACATCAGATACAGGATCAGCTGCATGTGGGCATCGGACATCGTCGTGCCCAAAAGGGATTCCACGGAATTGAGGCAGGAATTGATCTCAAGATCCTTCTTCAGCGCTTCTGCCATAAGCGGTGTGTAATTCTGCCGTGGAGGCAGCTCGCGGGTCACTGCAGGAGCGGACGCAGAGCGGGCCGGGGAAGGCTCGGATGCAGCCGGTTCGGCGGCAACAGGCGCAATTCCTGCGGGTTCAGACGGCATATTTTCGGACACGGTCTGTTCTGTCGATGCGGAAACCTCCGATAATGCTGCACCGGAAACGTGTGGCATAGAAACCGGAGCGGGAAATGGTTCCGAAACCGAAGGGGAGGACTCCAATGGGAGAAGGCACAGATGTGTGATCTCACCGTCCTTTTCCTCAATCTCCAAAAGACCCTGTTTTTTCCAGTAGCGCAGTGCGCGGAGAATGTCTGCCTCTGTATTGGAAAGCATATCTGCCATCATTTCAATCGTCAAAACCGGGGTAGCCGTTCCCATCTGTCGCAGAAGATACAGATACACCTTAACAAAACTTCCGTTTGCCTCCGGCATATAGGTATCGATAAACGCATTGGGTATGTACGTATATTGTTGTGAAAATTGCGTTGTTAATGAAAAACTCATGTTGGTCTGCGGCCCCCTTCTTGATGTGCGTGCCCCATGCCTAAAAACACATTTTTAAGATGGGGCACCTTGAATTATAAGATAAAAAATCAAATCTGTAAATAGGCAAAAAATTGTACCATTTTAGTAGAAAAGAGCCTGTGGATAATGTGGATAATGTGGATAACTCTGTGAAGAACTTTTTCGGATTTCCTAAAAACAAATGTTCATGTACCAAATTTCGGGGTTTTAAGAAAAATAACTGGTAAAAAAAGTTATTCACAAAAAAACAAAGTCAAAAAAATATCCACAGCCATTGTTTTCTACAGAATGTTGATAAGGCTGTGGATAATGTGGATAAGTTAGCACTTGACAAGGTCTTCCCCAACTTCTACAATGTTTCCGGCTCCCATAGTTATTAACAAGTCGTCGTGCATTAAATTTTTTTTCAAAAAGTTTTTGATGCTCTCAAAATCACCCAGATACGAAACGTCTGTTCCAAGTTTTTCCAGTCTGTCGGCAATGTCTTTGGAAGAGATGTCACCGGGATCTTTTTCGCGTGCCGCATAGATGTCTGCGAGTACGACATGATCGGCCATGGAAAGGGCATCGGCGAAATCATCCAAAAAGTTTTTCGTACGCGAATACGTATGTGGCTGGAATGCGACATAAAGCGAATGATGCGGATAATTTTTCGCAGAAGCCAGTGTAGCACGGATCTCTGTCGGATGATGTGCGTAATCATCGATCACGGTCGCTCCCTGGAACGTTCCCTTGTACTCGAAACGGCGCTCGGTTCCTTTGTATTTGGCAAGGCCTGCCTGAATCGTCTCTGCCGGAATCTCAAAGAGAGAAGCCAGCGCGAGGGAAGCCAGCGTATTGGAGATATTGTGCTTTCCGACAATGTTCAATTTGTAATGCGCTCCCGGCACACCGGATTTTACCACCGTAAATTCACCGCAGCCAAGTTCATCATAAGAAATGTCTGCCGCTGTAAAGTCGGCGGAAGCATCGTCGACAGAATACGTCAGCACGCGGCAGGCAAGGCCGTCCGTGATTTCTTTGTAATTGTCAATATCGGCATTGATGATCAATGTTCCGTTTGCCGGAAGAAGTTCCGCAAAAC
Source organism: Lachnoclostridium sp. UBA5890 (assembly GCA_002431395.1). Classification (GTDB taxonomy): domain Bacteria; phylum Bacillota; class Clostridia; order Lachnospirales; family Lachnospiraceae; genus Eubacterium_F. Next base: position 732 of record DJEU01000027.1, on the reverse strand, counting down.
GGCGGAAACTGTGTCTTACGTCGGCAAGATCGTGGAAGAAGTCAAGGTGTTCTGCTTCTATATTTAAAATGATTCCGATCGTAGGGAAAAACTTCAAAAAGCTGTTTGTGTATTCACAGGCTTCGGTAATGAACGTATCGGATTTTCCGACGCGGATATTTCCACCGATCGCCGGAAGGATACCGCCGACCGAGATCGTCGGATCCAGTCCTGCTTCCATAAGAATGTGTGACGTGATGGAAGTAGTCGAAGTTTTTCCGTGAGTTCCGGATACTGCGATGGCGGTCGAATAATTTTTCATGACCTGACCGACCATGGAAGCACGTTCCATCATCGGAAGACCGAGCTCTTTTGCGCGGACAAATTCCGGATTGTCTTCGGAGATCGCTGCCGTGTAAACGACAAAGTCGATGTCTTGTGTTATATTTTTGGCTGCTTGTTCATATATTACTTCTATCCCAAGAGTTTCCAGGTGCTTTGTGATTTTGGATGCGGTCCGGTCGGAACCGGTGATCGTAAATCCCATCGTGTGTAAAAGCTCCGCGAACCCGCTCATGCTGATACCGCCGATACCGATAAAATGAGCTTTTCCCGGGTGACTAAAATCAATTTTATACATATTGCTAACCATCCTTTTCTAATATATAATACGTAACTATTCAGGATCAATGTATGAAAATCAATGAATCGTCGTGCTTGCACGTAAGAGACTTTGATTTCCATACATTTAGA
>DJEU01000016.1 GCA_002431395.1 Lachnoclostridium sp. UBA5890 | reverse complement strand
CCGAAAAACAATTTACGCTATCTAAATCAATTTTTAAGTTGACAACAGAGTTAGTTTGTACTAACATTGAGTGTGATGGGGGAACGGTGGATTGATTTTTGAATGAGTACTGGAGGAAAAGCTATGAAGAAGTTATTTTTTGAAACCGAAAAAGATGGTTTTTACGGAACGTATTATGAAAATCCAAAGGGTTCAGATTGTGTTGTTATTGGGTTGTTTGGAGATGATCCCAATGACTTTATGGCAAAGTGCGGTGCAAAATGGTTACATAAAAATGGAGTCAATGTTCTTTGTATGTCTCCCGGAAAGAAAAATTACAGTCATGTAAATTATCCATTGGAAAGAATTGAGACTGCCATCAAATGGCTGAAGGACAATGGAAACCGTAAAATCGGAATTATGGGAATGAGTACGGCTGGTACGGATGCTATCGTTGCGGCGTCAATTTTCCCGGATATTACGCTGACGTTTGGTCTTACTGCCAGTGATTTTGTATGGCAGGGATTTGAACAGGGAAATAAAGATGGATGTAAGGAATGGCCGATTCCCGGTGCGTCTACTCTTTCCTGGAAAGGACAACCGCTTCCGTATATGCCATTTGTGTACGAACATCCGGTTTACTGGCAGAAAGTTGAGGAAGAGACAAAAGGTTCGGGGGATATTGAACGCAGCACCTGTTTGTTTATTGATTCGGAAAAAGCGAGAGAGCATACGGAAGAGGAAATGATCAAGGTTGAGAACATAAAAGGAAAACTGTTTTTGATCGGTGCGGATGATGATTCATTCTGGGAAGCAGGCAAATATATACGTCGAATGGACCAGCGATTGAAAGAGCGTCCTCATACGTGCGACTATGTACCGCTTGTGTATGAACATGGAACGCACTTTGTTTTGCCGGAATCACTGCTTCGTAAGGCTCTTCCGGTAGGACTTAAACTTGTACTGCGTTTTATTTTCAGAGCGGCAAAAGAATATCCGAATGAATGTGAAGCGACAAGAAAAGATATTGACAGAAGGCTTTCGGCGGCACTAAAAGAGTGGCGGGAAGAGTAGACTGGCATTATAAAGAAAAGGAGAAAAATGGCGTCAGGAAGGGGAGATTTTTGGTGGCTGTAGAGAAGACAATGAAACATTAAAAGAATGTATTATCCGCGAATGTCATGAAGAAATCGGTTTATCAGATGTTGAATATAAATATTTAGGTTTGATGTATTTGAAAATGGCACCGGGATATTTTAACCCCGATTGGCATTATGAGTATGGTGGTTTATACGGAGTTACGTTGCCAAAGAGATATCTTGAAATTATAGAAAAGTACAGAACCGATAAAGAAGAAGTGGAAAAACTTGCTTTTTATAAGAATATCAAGGGAAAAGAAAAAATAGCAGTTATTGACGAAAAACTTTTAGAATATTGGAAGTAGATATAAGCCATGAAAGAAGAACCATTTATTAAACTGAGCTGGATGGTGTACAAAAAAGGAAATGCAAACAGGAATTGAAGAAGCTGGAAGAATATGGAACAGAAGATGTTTTAAAATTTAATCTGCTTTATGGAATTATGATGGAGTCTCTGGGTGTGATCTCCTTACCAAAGACCGCAAATCCGGCACATATGGAGAGCAATGCACAGGTTGATTTTGAAATCAGTGAACACGATATGGAAATACTTAAGAATTTCAAGCACATTGAAAGTTACGGACAAAGCGGTGTATTCCCGGTTTATGGCGGAAAAATGTAAGTGACAGGTTATTCGGGCAGACCCTTTTTATTTTCTTGACATAATCATAAACCTCATATAAAATATATCTTAACTTAGTAAAAATAAGATAAAAATGGAGGTATATGATATGGAAAAGATGAAAAAAGGTTTTGCCCTTTTTCTTGTGCTTGTTATGGCAGTTTCTGTGATGCCACAGAGTGCTTTTGCAGCAAAAAAGAAGATAAAACTAAGTAGAAAAGCGGTAACGTTGACTGTGGGAGAGTCAGCTAAACTTCTGTTAAAAAACAACAAGAAAAAAGTAAAATGGATTATTGTATCCGGTAAGAAGAATGTTACATTAAGTAAAAAGAAAAAGAGCAGCGTTGTGATTAAGGGAAAAAAGGCTGGGAAAGCTAAAGTTCAGGCAAAAATTGGAAAGAAAAAATATAGTTGTAAAGTTACAGTAAAAAAAGCGGAGACACCGGATAATGACAAACCGAATAATGGAAAGACAACGGCAGAACCAACACAGGTGCCAAGTCAGGCACCGACCGTATCACAGCAGCCGGTTCCACCTGTGATAACCCCGAGCGTGACTCCTTCTGAGCCAACGGCTCCGTCGACTCAGACACCGGAGCCATCGGTAGAACCGACACCGACCGCTTCGCAGCAGCCGGCTTCTTCGTCTCCGGAACCAACGAGTGAGCCTTCACAGACACCGGCATCAACGATAAAACCGGAGAACCATTTTGAGGGACTTTATGCGGAGTCGGAGCCATTTGTGATTAGTTCTGTTACGTTTGACAAAGAGGTTACTTCCTATTCTTTGGCATATACCAATATTTATGTAACGCAGGAAGGGGCAGCGTCATTAAAGGATGTTGTACCGGATGTGTCAAAATGTACTTTCACGGTGTATTGTTATGGGAAAAAAGCGGAAGTGAAAGGAATTTCGGATATTGTCTGGAATGAGGAAGAGGGAGAAGATCCCTATTATTCATTTGCGCTGACGGTGGAGCAGGACGGCAAAGAATATACGGAAACGGTCAAGATGAGGCTTGGCGTGCCGAAGTATCCGAACAACCCCGGCAATTTGAGCAACGGCCTGACGCTGTTATCGCTGCAGGCAGATGACAAGATCTATGAGTTGGAACGAAATATAGCTTATGGTGGTGAAACTTATTATTTTAAAGATAAAGAAATTGACATATCGCAGATTGCAGAGGCGGAGAAAGTTTCGATCGTTGGTGTTTATGAGGAAGAAACGGTTACGATAGATGTAGAGATACAGGAGTGGTATGGAGGGTATATATATTTTATAAATCAATCTTTTAAGAAAGGAAATCTGGAAATTGGCTCCTGCTATTTTCAGGGTACCAAAAAATCAGAGCGTTATTTTGATGTGGATGCGTTTGCCTCAACAAAAGGAGAAGTAACCGGTGATATGGTATCCAATGAATGGTGTTTTGTCTATGAGCCGAAATTGGAAAAGGGAAAATCGTTAAAAGATATTTTTGGAAACCTTTCGGAAGAACTGAAGATTTATCGTACGGTTTATAATAATGCCTACTATAAGGACAATGAGATACGAAATGTGGTATGGCATGAAGAATCTTTTTATGAAAACAAAGAGGATCTGGGATATTATACGTTTGATATTGTCGTCACGGTGGACGGGAAGGAACTTACGCAGGGATATAAACTGGTGCAAAGACAAAGAATGTATCAGGTATCCGGAAAACTGACAACGGCAGATGGACTTCCGATTGCAGATGTAGAAGTAGTGCTGGAAGAGGAAGGAGGATCTCAGGAAACAGTTAAGACCGATTCCGAGGGATATTTCTCGAAGAAGTTGATTAAGGGAACGTATCAGTTTAATCTGGGAAAATCGTTTACGGTAGAGGGCGAGGATTTGCAGTGGAATGAGTCACTTCCGGTTTATAAGCTTATGGGAAAAGTGACCCGGAAGGGGGCTGCCCAGTCGACAGATGTCCCGGCATTTTGGTTTGATTCACAGGATGATTCACAAACGATTGCCAATGAAAGCGATTATAGTGGGACAGAGATTAGGTATTGGGCTTATTTGGAAAAGGGAACCTATAACGTGACATCCTATAATACGGTGGTTGACACGATAACAGTAACGAAGAGTGAAAATCACGATATTACGATGGAACTTGGAAAGGTTTTCGGAAAAGGTTCCGGATATTATAAATTTGTAAATACAGAGGATCCCGAAGTGTATGAGCAGCCATACGCAGGAAATGGAAGTTACAAGGTTTACCTCAAACCGGGTACTTATGAAGTGCAAAAAGACGGAACGGTTATTGATACCATTGAAGTAACGCTTGGTGACATGGAAAAAGATTATGTTGTTTATACATGCAAAGGCGAGCTGCTTGATGTGAAAGGATTCCAGATTCCGAAAAGTGTATATGACTACGATATTGTGGTTAAGAAAGATGATGAGGTGTATCAAAATCTTTCGTTGACAAGATGGAGTGGGGAAACATCCGGCTACAGTTTTTCTGCTTTACCGGGTACCTATCAGTTTTACTACGATGAAAAGCAGATTGCAGAGATTACGGTTACGGATTCCAACGTTGTACAGGATTTAACGATGCCAGTGAAATACGTAAAAATAAAAATGTACGATGCGCAGAATCAGCTGATTCCTCTTACACAGCAAGTCACGTTGACAAACCAGGAAAGCAAGCAAATGTATTATCTGTATGGAGAAGAGGACGAAGACTCCGTAGATTTTTCAATAGCTATGGCGCTGCCTTTGGGCACATACCAATGTGGAACTTACGAAGGTATGCCAAGTATGCAGGGTAAGACGATTACGATAGAAGAGGACACCGACGAGATTGTCATGAATATGAATGTGTATAAGCTGACAGGAAACTGCAAAATTAATGGAGAAAGTGCAGACCGCAGCACATGGATTGATTTGTGTCGAAAAGAAGGTGGCTATTATCTGGCATCTTGTACTGTTGATGACGAGGGAAATTATGTGTTTTATCTCGAACCGGGTGAGTATACTATGAAGGTATATAACTCCAATGTGACGATGGACAAGGGTGAGGACGTGAGTGTTATAAATGATGCCGTCGTCAAGGATTTGGATATTACGAACGCAAGCTGACTTGTCCTTGACAGACCGGATTGGATATGCTATAGTTTTTGTAGAATAAGGGAATGAAGTTCTCCCTAAGTAGTTAGATACTTAAACCGCTTATAAAAGCTGATGACTTCTGCGATATTATCATACGCAGAAGGTGTCAGCTTTTTCTGCGGTTAAAGGAGGAATAGATATGTTATTAAGTATTGCGTTGATTTTGTTGGTGGGTATGTCCATGGGATGGCTCTGTCAGAAAATGAAACTTCCCGGATTGTTAGGGATGTTAGCGACGGGAATTGTTCTGGGACCGTATGTGTTGGATCTGCTGGATGCAAATATCCTTGGAATTTCCGCAGAACTTCGAAAGATAGCACTGATCATTATACTGACAAGAGCAGGGCTTGGACTGGATCTGTCCGGACTGAAAAAGATAGGCAGACCGGCGGTTCTGATGTGCTTTGTCCCAGCGAGCTTTGAACTGCTTGGAATGTTACTGCTGGCTCCGAAACTGATGGGCTTATCGGTATTGGAGGCGGCGGTGATGGGAGCAGTTTTAGCGGCAGTTTCCCCGGCTGTCGTCGTGCCGAGAATGGTAAAACTGATGGACGAAGGCTATGGCGTGAAAGAAGGGATTCCGCAGCTGATCCTGGCAGGAGCTTCGGTCGATGATGTCTACGTTATCGTCTTATTTTCAACATTTACGGGAATGATGCAGGGAACGGGAGCTTCCGTGATCCGTTTTATCAACATCCCGGTGTCAATCCTTTTAGGAATTGCAATAGGACTCGGAATCGGCGTGCTGCTGGCTTATTTTTTTCAGAAGATCCATATGCGGGATACTTCGAAAGTGCTTATTATTCTCAGCATATCCTTTCTGCTTGTCGTAATGGAAGATCATCTTGAGACACCGATTACATTTTCTGCGTTGATCGCGGTTATGTTTATCGGGATCGGACTACAGAAGAAAAGAGAAGTTGTGGCAAAAAGGCTTTCTGCAAAATATGGGAAATTATGGGTGGCAGCAGAGGTGTTCTTATTTGTATTGGTAGGTGCGACGGTAAATATTGGATATATCGGAAAAGTAGGAATAAAAGCGCTTATTGTTATCGCCGGTGCTTTGGTATTTCGAATGCTCGGAGTATTGGTTTGCCTGCTTGGGACAGAGATTAAGGGAAAAGAAAGGCTGTTTACTATGCTGGCGTACACGCCCAAAGCGACAGTTCAGGCGGCAATCGGCGGGATCCCGCTTTCGCTTGGATTTGCATGTGGAGAATCGGTGCTGGCAGTTTCCGTGCTGGCGATCGTGCTTACAGCGCCCCTTGGGGCCTTTGCCATTGATCTCACCTATAAAAAGTTCTTGAAAAAATAATAACAGAAAGAAGGAAGTAACAAATGAAACATTTAAAAGTAAGGATTCCGATGTATTTTATTGGATTATTTGTCATGACAATCGGGATTGCACTCTCCGTAAAATCCAATCTTGGAGTATCTCCGGTAAGTTCGATCCCTTATACGATGACCTGTGTCTGGGGAATTGAGATGGGAAAGGCAACGATTCTTTTTCATATTATTTTAGTGCTGATCCAGATCCTTTTGCTGCGAAAAAAATTTAAGCCGGTTCAGCTGTCACAGATTTTGGTGGGCGTTGTGTTTGGATATTTCACTACATTCTGTAACTATATGGTATCTTTTTTGCCGACACCGGAAAATCTTGTGATCCGCATTATTATGGTTTTGGCAAGTACGGTATTTGTGGCAGTTGGTATCTTTTTATACCTTCCTGCAGATCTGATTCCGCTCGCCGGAGAAGGCGCGATGCAGGCGGTATCTTCTGTGACGGGAATCGAGTTTTCTAAGGTAAAGATCGGGTTTGACTGTACGATGGTTCTCGTTTCTGCTATTGTCTGCCTTTCCTTTTTACATAATTTGGGAAGCGTCGGCGCAGGTACGATTATCGCAGCGGTATTGGTTGGTACACTGGTTGGTGCTATCAATCGGGCATTTGGAGAAAAACGGGATGCTTTGCTTGGAAAGGATGAAGCGATTGCAGAAGCAGAAACTGCAGAAGCTTCTTCCAATTATGTGATCACAATTTCCCGTGAATTTGGAAGCGGTGGACGCGAAATCGGGAAACTGCTGGCAGAAAAACTTGGTGTTTCTTATTATGATTCCGATCTTATCCGGCTTGTGGCTCAAAAGAGTGGATATACGCCGGAATATGTAGAAAAAAATGAACAGTCGTTGAAAAATCCGGTTTTGCATGATTTCTTTGCCTGGTACAGTGGACCATTGGAGCAGTCAGAACTGCCGAAAGTGGATCAGTTGTTCCGAAAAGAGGCAGAAGTGATCCGGGAACTTGCCAAAAAAGAGTCCTGCATCATTGTCGGAAGACTGGCGAATTTTATCTTGAAGGATGTGCCATCGGCATATCATGTGTATATCGGTGCAGACAAGAAGGCTGAGGCAGCGAGAGTATCGGAGAGAGATAATATTTCGCCGGAGGAAGCAGCGGCGAAAGTAAAGAAAGTAAATCAGGAACGTGCCAATCATTGTAAATATTTCTCCAAAACGGAGTGGGGAAATGCGAAAAATTATGATCTGTGCATCCGCTCCGATGATTTTGGAATAGAAGATACGGTAGAAATTATTTATAGTCTGTTTGAAAGAAAAGCGGACAGGGGTTGATTTTTTTGGAAAAGCAAACTAAAATAGAATCAAAAGATGATCAATCGAGGGGTTAAAAATGTGGATGTTATATGCCATAGGTTCATCGTTCTTTGCCGGGATAACGGCAATTTTAGCAAAGTGTGGAATTAAGAAAACGGATTCCGATGTCGGGACAGCGATCCGAACAATCGTGGTACTTGTATTTTCCTGGCTGATGGTGTTGATTACCGGAACCGGAGAGCAGATTACACAGATCAGCGGCAAGACATTTCTGTTTCTGGTGTTATCGGGACTTGCCACCGGGGCTTCCTGGCTGTGCTATTTTCACGCACTGCAAAAGGGAGATGTCAATAAAGTCGTGCCCATCGATAAATCGAGTACGGTGCTGACTATTTTACTGGCACTCATTTTTCTGCATGAGGGAATGACAGTTGGAAAAGTGATATCCATTGTTTTGATCGGTCTGGGAACCATGCTTATGATCACGAAAAAGGAAGCAACGGAAGCGAAAAAAGAGAAAAAGGACTGGTTTATTTATGCGGTTCTTTCCGCAGTATTTGCAAGTTTGACAGCAATTCTCGGAAAAATAGGAATTGAAAATATAGATTCCAATCTGGGTACGGCGATCCGTACAACCGTGGTACTTTTGATGGCATGGATGATGGTATTTGCGGCCGGAAAACGAAAATTAGTAAAGCAGATAGAAAGAAAAGAACTGCTGTTTATACTGTTGTCAGGACTTGCTACCGGTGCTTCGTGGATGTGCTATTACCGGGCATTGCAGGAAGGACCGGCGAGTGTGGTTGTGCCGATTGATAAATTGAGCATATTGGTAACGATTGCCTTTTCGTGGATCGTATTTCACGAGAAACTTACCAAAAAGGCAGCTCTTGGTCTGCTTTGTATCGTGGCAGGCACATGGATCCTTGCATTGTTATAGAAAAGAAAATGTTCCCTTACTCTGCATGGAAAAAGGGAACATTTTTTATGCACATATTATTCGTGCCAGATAAACAGTCCGATATGGTAGAACAGGAAGGCGAGCAGCAGAGAAAATACAAGATAATAGACGGCAGACAGAACGATCCATTTTCTTGAATGGTTTTCCCGGAACGTAGCGGCGACAGTCATGGTACATGGAATATTAAATACAATGGAAAGAATAAAACCAAGTGCCTGCGCTTTGGTTATCACCTGCGGAAGGAGAACCATCATATTTTCGGACATTCCGATGGATTTGGCATTAAAGGCAGCGTTTACCATGTCGGTATTGCTGTACAACGCATTGATCACACCCAGAAGGGATTCTTTGGTGATCATCGAGGATAAAAATGCCATAAACATCTGCCAAGTCATACCGAATTTACTTGTTACCGGCTCAATCCACTGTCCAATGTATGTCAATATACTTCCATTATCAAACCAGTGATAAGAGAGAAGATAAAAGACAACGGAGACAAGGGCGATCACGCTGAAGGCGCGGCTGAAAATGTCCCATGCTTTCAGAAGCGTTGTGCGGATGATGTGCTTCCAGTCCGGTTTATGGTAAGGCGGAAGTTCCATGACGATGCCACCCTTATCATCTTCGGAGATCAAATGTTTTTGGAAAATTCTGGCGGCCAAAACAAGCGAAAGGATCGTTACGAGTACAATGACTAAAATAATCCCGATCGCACCGGCAGGGCCGAAAAATACCGTTGCCAGCATTGGTGCCAGAGAAAGCGTCGAACCACAGGGAATGCTCCACACTAAGATCATCGTAAGAAAACGCTGCCCGGCACTGTCGATCACACGGCTTCCGGCAACACCGGCCATATTACATCCCATACTCATGAGAAGGGAACATACGCTTTTTCCCTGTAATCCCAGTTTTTCCATCGCAGAATTGAAAACGACGGAAATTCTTGCCATATACCCGACATTTTCAATAATGGCAAAGGAAAACGTAACGCCGAGTACAAACCCTGCCATAGAGATGGTAAACGCGAGTACATTCGGAATAACAACATAGAGAAGTTCCGCAAGCGGGTTCCATACGTTCATCGCCGTGAGTAATGTTTCAACCGGTTTGCTGACGAGAGAAGATAGTCCGAAACCAAGTCCCATAACCGGCATGGCAACGAGCATAGCCAGAGACAGAGCGGCGACGATAATGGCGATGGCAATGAATTTCCCGGAATATCTGCCAAGCGCCTTCTGGTCAAATTTGTTCAGCGTAACCTCTGTTTTTTCTTTGCGGACGACATCGTCTAACAGCCAGTCAATGTATTGATATTTATGTTTTCCGGAGGCCATCAGACCGGCATCGGTTTTTTCAAGTTCCATCATTGCCGACTTTTCTTGCGAACAATAGGATGTCTCGGCAGCTTCTTCAAGCAGGCTGTCAAAGGAAAGCGCCGCATCGTCTTTGTAAAAGCGGATAAGGGAAGCGAAGCCGGCAATTGGTTTTTCTTCCAAGGCATTGACAAGGAACTGCTTTAAGGAAGGATACCCCGATGTGTCAGCGGCAACAAAGCCAAGGACAGGGATGCCGGTTTTCTTACTCAGTTTTTCAATGTCGATATGAATCCGTTTTTTCTCTGCCACATCCATTAAATTCAGAATGAGTACGGCAGGGATTGAAATGCCGGCGAAATCGGCAAACATATACAGAGAACGTTCTAACTGGGAACTGTCCACGACAATGGCGATAAGATCTGCGCCGCCGGAACGTATGTATTCGGAGGTGATTTGTTCTTCGTCGGAACCTGCGGACAAACTGTAACTTCCCGGCAGGTCGATCACATCGTACTGGGTATTATTGGAAGTAAAATGTCCGTCTTTTCGTTCCACGGTCTTTCCCGGCCAGTTGCCAACATGCTGATGTGATCCGGTCAATCCGTTAAAAATGGTTGATTTCCCGGAATTAGGCTGCCCCAGCAGGGCGATTTGCTTATTCATTTACGGGTTCCTCCTTTGTCAATTCAATTTTTTCACAGTCGGATCTGCTTAAAGCAATGACAGAATCCCGGCAGTAAAACAGCACAGGCTGACCTTTTTTGTTCTGGATCACCTGAATCACGCTGCCTTCGACAATTCCGATGCCGATAAGCCGTGACAATAAATGATGACTGCCGGACAGCGATTGGATCGTTCCGGAGCAGCCGGCGGATGCTTGAGATAATTTCATGTATCTTGTTCCTCCTCGGTTTTAATAGATTCAATAGTTCGGTTAGGTAGTTTCTTACAACTAACCGAAGTTAGTATATCGTGAATGTGAAAATAAATCTATTCCCGTTTCGACTAAAAAGGTTTGTTTAGCCACAGGTTGCACAGAAAAATATTTTTTGTTATAATACAGAAGAAATGAGTTTTGTTTGGAGTTGTGTGTGATGAAGAAAGATTCTTTTGGAGAAAAAGTACAGGATTTTATGTCCGGAGAGAAAGAATATATTACCGTGCATCAGGAGCTGGTGGAGGGTTTTATGGATCTGACATTTTATACGATTTTTCCGGGGATATATTTGGCCTACAATGACATACATGCCCAGACCGTTCCCAGTAATAAAGACGGAGTTGCCCGAGATCTGCTTCTTTTGAACTATTGCATCGAGGGAAGATGTGAATTTAAGATGGATGAGTATAACTACAGTTATCTTGAACATCATCGGATGAACATTGCCTTGCAGGTGCCACAGGATAATTTCTATTATCCTTCGGGGAGATACAAAGGATACGAGATTTACTTGTTTCCGCAGATGCTGACGAAGGAAACGACGGAATTTTTGAAAGCGTTGGGAATTGAAATAGACAGTCTGATAGAAAATTATACAAAATACCGAGTCTTTTATACGTCGGAGATCATTGAGAAATTATGGAGTCGTATTGAAGAAAGCTTCCACAGCAAAAATACAGGGCAGATCCGGTTAGACCTATTACAGATATTAAAATATTTCTGTGATAATAAGCCGTCCCCGTCCATGACTACTACGTATCTGTCAAAAGCCCAGTCGATGCTGGCAAAAAAAGCCAGAGAAATGCTGGTGCAGGATCTGAGCCGTCATCTCTCCATGCGGGAGATCGCGGAGCGGTTAGAAGTAAGTGAGACAAGTTTAAAGCGGTATTTTCGTGCCGTATATGGGAAGAATATTTCTGTATATATGAAAGAGATCCGGATGCAGAAGGCGGCAAACCTTCTTACGGCATCGAAACAGAGCATTTCGGATATCGCAAAGGCATGCGGGTATGTGAATCAAGGGCGGTTTGCCAGTGTGTTTAGTGAATATTATGGAGTAAAACCATTGGAGTATCGAAGGATGGAAAAGCAAAAAGAGTAAAGAAAGGAAATCATATGGGAAAAATATATTTTGTCCGTCATGGCGAAAGTGAGTGGAATGTTACCGATCAGATCTGCGGTCAGACCGATGTGCCTTTGACGGAAAAAGGACATAAACAGGCGGAGGAAACCGGAAAAAATATTGTGGAGAGCGGAATTTCTGCGGATCTTATCCTATGTTCGCCTCTTTTGCGCGCAAAACAGACGGCACAGCATATCGCAGAAATGACTGGTATCCCATTACAGGTCGAACCAAGGTTAGTGGAGCAGAAATTTGGCGTGTGGGAAGGGGCTTCCCCACGAAATTCCAAAGAGTTTCATGAGGCAAAAAAGGAATTTTTAACGCGCTACGGAAAGGGCGAATCGATGTTTCAGCTGGCGCAGCGCATTTACAATCTGCTCGATGAATTAAAGACAAAAGATAAAAATTATATTTTGGTGGCGCACAATGGCATATCGCGTGTAATTCGTTCGTATTTTGGAGATATGACAAATGAGGAATATGCGGCCTATGGCGTAAAGAACTGCAGCGTGACGATGTTTGATTTTTCGTATGATGCGGTAGTGTTTGACATGGATGGTGTGATTTTTGATTCAGAGCGGGCGACGATCGACTGCTGGCTGGAACTTGCGGAAAAATATAACATTGAAAATATTGAAGAGTCCCTTCTTATGTGCACCGGCACAACGAAAGTGCGGACGAAGGAAATCATGCAGGAGACCTATGGGGAAGAGTTCCCTTATGATATGTATGCCAAAGAGGCATCGGCGATGTATCATGAAAAATACGACGGCGGAAGACTCCCGATGAAACCGGGAGTAGTAGAACTTCTCACGTATTTAAAAGACAAAGGAAAGAAAATTGCATTGGCATCCTCTACACGGAAAGAGACGGTGATGAGCCAGTTGAGGGATGCGAAGATCCTTCCGTTTTTTGATGTTGTGATCTGTGGCGATATGGTAGAGCGAAGCAAACCGGCACCGGATATTTTCCTGAAAGCCTGTGAAGAACTGGGAGTAAAGCCGCAGCGAGCTTTTGGTATCGAGGATTCTTACAATGGCATCCGTGCGTCGCAAAGTGGCGGACTTCGTACCATCATGGTTCCGGATCTTCTTCCGGCCAATGAGGAAATGAATGAACGTTCGGAAGTGGTGATTACTACACTGCTTGATATAATAAATTATCTGGAGGAATAAAATGGATTTACATAAAGGTTACAATCACACGGTTCAATATTATGAAACGGACAAAATGGGAATTACCCATCATTCTAATTACATCCGCTGGATGGAAGAAGCACGGGTGGATTTTCTGAAGCAGATTGGCTGGGATTATGACAAACTGGAAGAAATTGGAGTGATTTCACCGGTAACGGAAGTCAGCTGCAAGTATAAAAATACGACCACATTTGCCGATGAAATACGGATCGTTGTCTCGGTGGAAGAGTGTAAAGGAGTCCGGTTAAAACTTTTGTATGAGATGAAAAAAGCAGATGGAACCTGTGTGTGCGTGGCACATTCCGAACACTGCTTTGTGGACACAGACGGACGTCCGATCAATCTGAAAAAGAAATATCCGGAGTTTTATGAGGCGATTATCAGCCGGAAACAACAGTTGCCGTCGTGAGACTGTTGTGATATACTTAGTAAGTAAGGGGACATTTTGTTCTCTTATTATAAAAAATGCGGATAATCGCACATTATATTATTAAAGGAGATATTGCTGTTTGAAGAAGAACAACACCTTGGAGATTGTGGGCTGACCGGGAGGTTTGCGCTGACACGATCTCACACAGACCTCCCGCCGGAAAGGCAATTGTAGTTGACAATTTTCAGGAGGCAGGCGACGTCCGACGGACGCCGGCTTTAAGCCGACAAAAGTAGAACGGAGAATAAATAATGAATAAAAACAACTTAAACATTCGTTTGGAAAACGAAACGGAATATCGCGAAGTAGAAAACCTGGTAAGAGAGTCATTCTGGAATGTATACCGTCCGGGATGCTTGGAGCATTTTGTATTGCATGAACAGAGAAAAGATCCGGATTTTGTGCCGGAACTCGACTTTGTACTGGAAAAAGATGGAAAAATTATTGGCCAGAATATGTTTATGCGTGCTGTGATCCAGTCTGATGATGGCAGAGAAATTCCTATTATGACGATGGGACCGATCGGTATCCTCCCAGAGTTCAAGAGGATGGGGTATGGAAAATTCTTACTTGATTATTCTCTTGAGAGGGCAGCAGAACTGGGATGCGGAGCACTTTGCTTTGAGGGAAACATAGACTTTTATGGAAAAAGTGGTTTCCGGCCGGCAAGTGAGTTTGGAATACGCTATCATGGACTGCCGGAGGGAGAAGATGCTTCTTTCTTTTTATGCAGGGAGCTGATTCCGGGGTATCTCGACGGTATTACCGGAGAATACGCAACACCGCAAGGATATTACGTGGATGAGAAAGCTGCGGAGGAGTTTGATAAAATGTTTCCACCCAAGGAAAAATTAAAACTTCCGGGACAGTTATTCTAAGTATTGCGGTAGAGAGGGACCCGCTTGCGGGAGGATTCCTTATCGCCACTTGCGGTAGAGAGGGACCCACTTGCGGGAGAATTCCTTATCGCAGTTGCAGGAGGGATGGACGGATTTCTGCCCATCCCTTTTTCCAATTTATGAATCGGATAGAGAAAGAGGGGATTTTATTGTACTATAGTATACAAGACACGATGTATCTAATCCTTTTTTGGATTGTTATAGGAGTGATTCCGGGAGTGCTTACTATTTGGAACATTTACAATTTTTTTGCAAAAAAACCAAAATATAAGAGAATTATTGCATGGCTGACTGTCTGGATTGGTGGCTTTTTGTATTACTTTTTATACGAAGCCGGTTTTCAGCCGTCAGGGGACTGGAAGGAAGCCGTTTATGTCTATGAAACACATTATAGTATCTCGTCGCAATATGGCTGGACGGTAGTGGTTCCGGTTATACTGGGACTTATTGCACTGCTTATTTTGTATAGTGTACAGGCAGACCGGCAGCCACCGCTTTTTGCCGCGTTTTTAATTGCTTTTGTAGTGATATTTAATATTATTTCTATTGTTTTTGCGATTCAGATCGGAAAGCAGATGAAGAGTCACAGCGACGGATTTGTCAATATGTTTTTATATCTGTATCAATTCAACCTTTTTGTGCTTTCTGTTTCGGCGGTCAAAAATCATATGAAGGAGCAGATAAAACTTTATCAGGCGAGACGAAAAAATGCGGAGAGTACAAAAATGGCATGGCTGTATTGCAGGATAAGATGCTTTGAGCGCTATCCCGTGCTTGTATTTGCCTGTTTCTTTTTTATCATTGCGGTATTTGAAATTCTGTTTATCTTGGCTGGACAGGGGGCAGATGCACCGGTCAAGGCATTTACGGATACAGCCGACTGGACATTTTCACAGCAGATACCGCCTCCTCCGATGGAGTCGAGCGGGCATTATCTGTGTACGGTGGCAGCAGGCGGTCATAAAAAGATTGTGAAGCCGCTCCGGTATGGAACGAGAAGGGGACAGACGATTGTGGTAAACCGTCAATTGTGTATTGCCAATGCGTTTGAAGAATGGATACAGGAAAAATTTCCTAAAATCCACAAGGCGATAAGGAACTTTTATGACCGGTATGGATATCCGGTTTCCCAACATATCACAACGCCACTGCGAGCAGATGTGGTATATTTTTTGATGAAACCACTGGAATGGGTGTTTGTTGTATTTTTGTATTTCGTTGACACACAGCCGGAAGAGCGCATACGCAGACAATATGTGCTGAAAAATCATATAAAGAATTGACACAATCTGCTAAAAATTGATACTATTTCTTTTTTACAAAAGTATTTACAATATGATAGTAAGAAAAATGATGCTTTTTATGCGAGGAGGAGAGACGTATGGAGAAAAGAGCAGGCGTGTTAATACAAAATGAAAAAGAAGCAAATAAGGCAGCAGCGAAAGTCATGCGGATAACGTTTTTGATATTTACGCTGATTTACCTATTAAATGTGGTGGGAATTTTTGTTGTAGATATGAAAGTTATGACCGTTGCCTATGTTGCCGGATCGTTGCTTTTGTGGTTGCCTACAATTGTAGTCTGTCTATTAAAAAAACAAAATAATTATGTGAAATATTTACTTATCGGTTGTTCTGTGCTGTTCGTTACGATCGCAACGGCGACACTGAGTTATCATGTGGTGATCATATATATTTATGCCATTGCGATTTCCAGTTTGTATTTTTCAAAAAAGATCAATATTATTACAACAATCGTATCGGTTGTGGGAGTTTCCGTGGCACAGGTGATATGTTTTGTGTTTGAAATACTTCCGGATAAAAATTTTACCAATATGTTTAAGTTGTTTTTGTACGGAATCGCACCAAGAGCAATGGCTTTGATCGCGGTTGCTGCAATCTTTACCATGTTGTGCAGGCGGACTGCGGCACTGCTTTCCAATGTAATGAATGCAGAGCAGCAGGAACAGATGATCCGTGAGATGAAAGAATTACAGCAAAAATCGCAGCAGACATCCGGAGAACTGAGGAGAATGGTGCAGGAATTGTCTACGATCACCGAAAGTTCGATGGAGGCCAATGGGCAGATTGCGGAAGAGACGAGTGGTGTGTTGGAAAGTTTTAGCCAAAATACCAGTGAAATTACGGAAGTCAATGAGAGAACGCAGGATATCAACGGCAGTCTGGAAAAACTGGGTGAGATGAATGGCAGGGTGTCTGAACTGGCACAGAAGAATAATACCCGTACCAGAGAAAACCAGAAAAAGATGGACGATGCGACGGCAAGTATGGAGCAGATTCATGTAAGTACGAGTGAGTGTAAAGAGATTATTTGGAAACTCGGGGAGGAATCCAAAGAGATTCTTGGTATCATTCAGGTGATCACCGGAATTTCCAATCAGACCAATATTCTGGCATTGAATGCGGCAATTGAAGCGGCAAGAGCCGGCGAACATGGAAAAGGTTTTGCTGTGGTAGCCGGAGAGATTCAGAGTCTGGCAGAGCAGACAAAGGCAGCGGTGGAAAATATTGGGAATATTGTTGCGGAAACGGTTCATCACACGGAAAAGGCAGTTGGTGTAATGGAACAAAGTGTAACACTTACCGAAAAGGGGATGGAAAGCATTCGCGAAGTTGGTAATTCGACTGCTGTAATTACCTCTTCCAACAATCAGATGTCAGATCAGATCTTAGAGATGGATAAAACCGTTGAAGTGATCCGCAGGCAGAGTGCAGAGGTGGCAAAGGGCATGAACCAGGTCAATGAAAGCACCAAAAATAACTATGATGCCATTGAACATGTGGCGGCAGCAACACAGGAAAATTGTGCCGGTGTGGAAGCCATTGAAGAGATGGTAGAGCGGATTAAGACAATCGCGGATAAAGCCAGTCACTACCAATAAAGGGGAGGAAGTCACTCCCGTTTTTGAAAGGTTGTTTGGAAGCGGGGATTCAATGGTTCCTCACTCAAAAACGTTTTGTCGAAATCAATGATAATGTCTTTGCAGGGAGTCAGGGTACTCAGGTAAATTTTGGAAAGAACCGGATTTGTCTCCCTGGCAGAGGCTTTGGGAACGAGATCCATCATATGTCCTTCGAGTTTGCGGTAGTGCAGGGAGAGGAGCATAAGGGAGCGCAGGATCAGACGGCGTAAGGTTTTTCCGGTTGTTACAAGCCATTTGTAAAAGGCCATAGACTGTAACGACTTTTTAACATCGCGGGGGGTCAGGTCAAAATGGCGGTAAACTCCATAGATAGCCTGAAGCGTCTGCTTATCCCAGCGGATGTGGCGCCAGATGGGGTATAAAAATGGCTGGATGCCATCTTTTTTCATTAGATACCGGTCAAATTCCATTTCCATGACAAGGTGGTTGAATCCCTTTTCTTTGGATTTTTCATTGACGTACGTATGTGCTTCGCTGTCAAGCATAAAATGACAGATAAATCCCAGAAGATAGGCATATTCCGGACAATGACGTCCTTTTTTTCGGATGGAAGTCCGAACGGTTTCCAGAAAGGGAAGAAAGGGCTGTTTATGCTGGGCATGTCCCAATGTATTGACGTGGCATGGAAGAAACGGATGATAGAAAAATAAAAAGTCCGGCCCCTGCAGTCCTGCTTTGTAGGCAGAAGGATATTCTTGTATGATCTGACGTATTTCTTTTGGAAGTTCTTTGCAAACCTCTTTTCCAAAACGATTATGTGCATAAAATGAAGGCATGATAAAACTCCTTTCAAATTTACTCTGTCTTTTTTTATATAATTGTAGTATACTAAATTTGATTTAAGTTATGCAATAGGAATTTGAAAATAGGAGAAATGAAGTTATGTTGGAATCCATGAAGGGACTTAATGTAGTAGAAAAAAAGGGAGTTCCCTTTCTTCAATTTGAAATATTTGAAAATCAACCCGTGATCCATGGCTTTTCGACGCGGCTTGGCGGCGTGAGCAAGGGAGAATGGAGTTCTATGAATATCAGTTTTACACGCGGAGATAACGAAGCTGATGTAAAAGAAAACCACGAACGTCTGGCTGCTGCGGTCGGATACCGAACAGAAGATCTGGTATTGACCCAGCAGGTGCACAAAACCGATATTCTGCGCGTGGGGAAAGAAGATACCGGTGATGTTTACCGCTATCCAAATCGTAGAATCTGTGAGATTGACGGACTGGTAACCGATGAGCCGGGGGTAATGCTGATGACATTTTTTGCAGACTGCGTGCCTCTTATTTTTTATGATCCGGTAAAGAAAGCGGTGGGAAATGCCCATTCCGGATGGCGGGGAACCGTCGGCGCAATGGGACAGAAGATGGTAGAACGGATGCAGGAAGAATTTGGCTCCAGACCGGAAGATATCCTTGCTGTGATCGGGCCGTCAATCTGCCGGAACTGTTACGAAGTAAGCGATGATGTGATTGCAGAGTTTCACAAAGCATTTTCGTGGATGACAGGCTTTTACGACGACAAAGGAAATGGACACGCGATGCTTGATCTGTGGGAGGCAAACCGGCAGATTCTGCTTCATGCAGGGTGTCTGGAGAATCATATACAGGTAAGCGGACTATGCACGAACTGTCATCCGGATCTGTTGTTTTCTCATCGTTATACGGGGGGAAAGCGTGGAAATCTTTGTGCGGTCATCGGATTGCAGGAATGACAGATAGGAGAACAAACGTGAATCAGAGAAATTATCAAAAAGAGCTGGATCAATTATTGGTAAAAATTGACAATGAGCCAAAGAAAACTCTTTTTCTGCATTGCTGCTGTGCCCCATGCAGCAGTTATGTGACGGAGTATCTTTCGGCGCATTTTCATCTGGTGCTGTTTTTTTATAATCCGAATATTACGGAAAAGGACGAGTATGAGAAGAGAAAGCAGGAATTGATCCGACTTGTCTCAGAAAAAGAATATCCCGGAAAGATAGATATCGTTGAAACCGATTACGACAGCGATACATTTTTTGAAATGGCAAAAGGTTACGAGAAGGAGCCGGAATGCGGAAAACGATGTTTTTTGTGTTATGAATTGCGGCTTCGTGAGACAGCAAAAGAGGCAGTCCGCTATGGAGCGGATTATTTCTGCACGACATTGTCCATCAGTCCACATAAAAATGCAGGAAAATTGATGGAAATCGGAGAGAGACTGGCGAAGGAGTACAACATTCCCTATCTTCCGTCCGATTTTAAGAAAAAGAATGGGTATAAACGAAGCATAGAATTGTCGAAAGAATATGATCTTTACCGGCAAAATTACTGTGGCTGCGTCTTTTCAAGGCAGCAGGCAGAAAAGGAAGGAAGAAATAACTGTGAAAAACCAGAATAAACATAAGAGAATATGGATTCTTGCGGTGGTCGTACTGTGTGCTGTCGCAGCGGTCGGAGTGGCAGATGTCATTCAGAAACGGACGGCAGAGCAGCCAAAAGACGAGGTTTCGGTAGGAAAAGATGAGATTTTTGCCATGGATACGGTGATGGATCTGACGGTGTATGCGAAAGATACGGAAAAGGTATTAAGTGCCGGCAGAAAACTGATCACACAGTATGAACAGCATTTTTCCGTCAATATTGAGGACAGTGATATCAGCAAATGCAACCGGGCAGAGGGAAAACCGGTAAAAGTATCGGATGAGACCTATGATCTGATCCGGATCAGCAAGGAAATGACCGAAAAGACAGGCGGTTTATTTGATATCTCAATTTATCCGATTGTGTGTGCGTGGGGATTTACGACGCAGGATTATAAAATCCCGGACGAAAGTGAGCGAAAGAAGCTGCTTTCTTATGTGGATGCTTCGGGGATTACGCTGGGAGACGACAATACGGTTACCCTGAAAAAGGGAATGGAGATTGACCTTGGTGGAATTGCCAAGGGTTATCTATCCCAAAAACTGGTAGAATTGTTTCAGAAAGAAGGCGCTGTCGCCGGTGTTGTGTCGTTAGGCGGCAATGTACAGACTTTCGGGAAAAAAGAAGATGGCAGCCGGTTTACGATCGGAATTACTGACCCGTCGGATGGACAGAGTGTACTCGGAACGCTGGAAGTGGATGAAAAGGCGGTGATTACGTCGGGATCGTATCAGCGGTATTTTGAAAAGGACGGAAAGCGTTATCACCATATCATGGATCCGCGAACCGGGGCACCGGCAGAAAGCGATCTTTTGAGTGTCACGGTGATCTGTGACCGTGGAGAACAGGGAGATGCGCTTTCTACTTCGCTGTTTGTGATGGGCAAAGAAAAGGCGATTTCCTATGCAAAAGAAAACGATCTGTCATTGATTTTGGTGGATCAGAATAACGAAATATGGACGTCGGAAGGAGTGGACTTTCGGACGCCAAAATAGATTGTGAAAATGAGGAATAGAAAATGAGAGAAAAATTAATCGGCGACCGCAGGTTTTACCGTAGATTATTTGCGATAGCGATGCCAATGATGATACAGATGGCAATTACAAATTTTGCCAGCATGCTTGACAATGTGATGGTAGGGCAGATGGGAACGGAGCAGATGACCGGCGTAGCGATCGCAAATCAGTTGGTCTTTGTATACAATTTGTTTATCTTCGGAGCCGTGTCCGGTCCGGGGATTTATACGGCACAGTTTTTCGGGCAGAGAAACGAAGAGGGAATCCGTTACACGATGCGGTTTAAACTGCTTTTGTGTGGAGCACTTACCCTGATCGGTCTGATTTTGATGGGAAGTATGGGAGAGCAGTTGATTCAATTGTATCTTCATACGGAAAATGGAACGACCAACGCGGCACTTACGCTGCAACATGGCTTGGATTATCTGCACATAGTGATGATCAGTTTTATTCCGTTTGCGGTTGTTCAGGCATATGCCGGAACGCTAAAGGAAACGGGAGAGACGATGCTTCCGATGAAAGCAGGGATTCTTTCTGTCGTCGTGAACTTTTGTATCAATTATGTACTCATCTTTGGAAAATTCGGAATGCCGGTTTTAGGCGCCAGAGGTGCGGCAATCGGAACCGTCGCCGCAAGAATCGTGGAAATGGTTATCGTGGTAGGATGGGTGCATACAAAGAAGGACAGAAATCCTTATGTCAAAGGACTGTACCGCTCGATGAAAATACCGGCAGAGCTGGCAAAAGAAATTGCCATCAAGGGAACGCCGCTCTTAATTAATGAGGGATTGTGGGCATCCGGTATGGCGATGCTTATGCAGTGCTATTCCGTGCGCGGACTGGATGTCGTGGCAGGAATGAATATATCCAATACCCTGAATAATATGTTTAATGTCGTATTTTTATCAATCGGAAACAGTGTGGCGATTCTGGTCGGACAGTTACTGGGGGCAGGAAAGATGAAAGAGGCAAAATATACTGCTTACCGGATTATTTTCTGTTCGACGACACTGTGCCTCGGAATTGCACTTGCTTTGGCGGGAACTTCGCCGTTTTTCCCGAAAATTTACGAGACGACAGATGAGATACGGCATCTGGCAACCGGATTTATCCGTATCCTTGCTTTGTATATGCCGGTCAATGCTTTTTTACATGCGACATATTTTACAATCCGTTCGGGAGGAAAGACGATTATTACCTTTTTGTTTGACAGTTGTTTTATCTGGTGTATCACGATTCCGCTGGCATACTGTCTTTCAAGATTTACCGCGATTCCAATCTTTCCTTTGTATTTGATCGTGAGTGGTGTGGACGTATTAAAATCCTTACTTGGCTATATCCTGCTGGTAAAAGGAATTTGGCTCAATAATCTTGTAGAAGAGAAGAAATAACAACGAATAGACTTCTTATTGAAAAATATTATCAATAAGAAGTCTATCTTTTTTTTCCAAAAAGAGGTATTATAATATTGGTTAGTGAAAACTAACTTAAACGTTTACGTATATATTTTAGGAGGATTTAGAGATGTTTTTAGAGATTCATGATCTAAAAAAGAGTTTTGGAAGCGGAAATAACCGGACAGAGGTACTAAAGGGAATAGAGTTTACAGCAAATAAAGGGGAAATCTGTGTTCTTCTTGGTCCTTCCGGTTCCGGAAAATCCACGCTTCTTAATATTATTGGAGGAATTGATTCACCGGATGATGGTTACGTGGCCATTGAAGGCGAGAAGATGAAGGATATGACGGAGAAGGCATTGACCCGTTATCGTAGACGACATCTTGGGTACATATTTCAGATGTACAATCTGATCCCGAACCTTAATGTAAAGGAAAATATTGAGGTAGGAGCATATTTAAGTGAAAAGCCGCTGGAGATTGACGACCTGTTAAAGACGCTTGGCTTATATGAACATCGTCATAAACTGCCAAATCAGCTTTCCGGAGGACAGCAGCAGCGTACCGCAATCGGACGCGCGATTGTAAAAAATCCGGATATTCTTTTATGTGATGAGCCAACAGGAGCTTTGGATTATAACACATCCAAAGATATTTTAAATCTGATCGAAGAAGTGAATCACAAATATGGAAATACCGTCATAATGGTAACGCATAACGATGCGATCAAGTATATGGCAGATCGTGTTGTTCAGTTGCGTGATGGACAGATCCGAAAGAATTACTGCAATGAGAAGAAGATTTCCGCAGTAGATCTTGACTGGTAGGAGGGCAGGTAAATGAAAAATCCATTGATAAAACGCCTCCCAAGAGAACTGATCGGAGAATTTCCAAAGTATATTGTCATATTTTTGTTTATGACATTGACGATTGGATTTATTTCCGGATTCCTTGTAGCAGGAAACAGTATGATCATTGCGTATGATGAGAGTTTTGAGAAATATAACATCGAAGACGGACATGTGGAGTTTGAAGAAGAAGCAGACGATGCAATGATGGAAGAGGTAGAAAAAGAGGAGAATGTAACATTTTATAAAGACTTTTACAAAGAAGTTTCCTCGATTTTGAAAAAAGATAATTCCCAGGGAACGATGCGCGTTTTTAAGACACGTGAAGAGGTAAATAAGGTCTGCTTGATGGAAGGAACGATGCCAAAGAAGAAAAATCAAGTGGCAATCGACCGTATGCATGCAGATAACAACGGATGGGAAGTTGGCGACAAGATTACGCTGGATGGAAAAGAATATGATATATGTGGGCTTGTGGCATTATCCGATTATAGCGCATTGTACTCGGATAATAATGAATTTATGTTTGATTCCATTAAATTTGGCGTTGCTGTTATGTCAAAAGAAGCTTATGAAACCCTTGCCACTGACAAAGAGCATTTTCAATACGATTGGGTTTATGCAGATAAACCACAGACGGAGCAGGAAAAAAATGATCGGTCAGAAGATTTTATGACAGTTGTTGCGAAAAAAGCTTACAACAAAAATCTGACAATTAAGAATTTTATTCCGGAATATGCGAACCAGGCGATTCATTTCACCGGAAATGATCTGGGTGGTGACCGGTCCATGGTAATCGGACTTTTGTGTATTTTGATCGCAATCATTGCATTTATCTTTTCGATTACGATCAAACACACGATTGTAAGAGAAGCGACGGTAATCGGTACACTTCGGGCTTCCGGTTATACGAGAGGAGAACTTTTAAGACATTATCTTGCAGTGCCGGTTATGGTAACATTGATTTCTGCTTTACTGGGAAATGTACTCGGATATACGATATTTAAGGATTCCGTGGCGGATCTGTATTATGGAAGTTATAGTCTGCCAACCTATGTGACTGTCTGGAATGCACAGGCATTTCTGATGACAACGGTCATTCCGGTCGTATTGATGTTTGTCGTGAATGCAGTTACGCTGATTAAAAATTTACGTCTGTCACCACTTAAGTTTATACGAAGAGATCTATCTACAAAGAAGAAAAAGAAGGCACTTCGTCTGCCACATTTTAAATTTTTCACAAGATTTCGTATCCGTATTGTATTACAGAATTTATCGAGTTATTTGATGATGTTTGTCGGAATATTTTTTGCATCGATATTGCTTTTGTTTGGTATGATGATGCAGCCGCTTTTGGCAAAATATCAGGATAAGGTTCTGGATGCGATGATCGCGCCGTACCAGTATGTATTGAAAACACAGGTTGATACGACAAATCCGGATGCAGAGAAATATTCAATGCTTTCATTGAATTACGAAGGTAAGACCCGTGATGAAGATATCAGTATTTATGGATTGGTAGAAAATGGTAAATATTTTACGCAGGAACTTCCAAAAGAGGGAGTCGCTGTGTCGGATACCTTTCATGAAAAGTACGGTGTGAAGATCGGCGACACGATCACTTTAAAAGAAAAATACGAAGGAAAACAATATCGTGTAAAGATTACGAAAATTGTTCCTTATGCTGCAGGCATTGCTGTATTTATGCCGATTGATCAGTTTAATAAAACGTTTGAAATGAAAGCAGATATGTTTGATCAGGGATTTAGTGATCCGGCATTGCTTTTAAAGCGATTTTCTACACCGGGAAAACTGGAATATTTCACGGGATATTTCTCCAAAGAAAAATTGACCGATATTGACGAAAAATATGTCAGCTCTTGTATTACAGAGGATGATATGACAAAACTTTCCCGCCAGTTAAATGTATCGATGGGAAGCTTTTTTGGCATGATTAAATGGTTTGCCGTTGTACTTGCGGTATTGATCATTTATCTTCTTACGAAACTTATATTGGAGCGAAATACGACGGCAATCTCGATGGTTAAGATTTTAGGCTATGAAAATGGCGAGATCGGGCGGCTTTACTTGATCACGACGACATGGTTTGTGTTGTTCTCGATCATTATCAGCCTGTTTTTATCCTCGGTTACGATGCTGGAGATTTATCAGGCACTCATGATCAATTACAATGGATGGATCAGTATTTATTATTCACCGGAAGTTTATCCGGTCATGGTACTTATGGTACTCGGTGCTTATGCACTGGTGGCACTTGTGCAGTTCCGAAGAATTAAGAAGATTCCGATGGACGAAGCATTGAAGAATGTTGAATAGAAAGGGGCAGAAGCAATGAATCGAAATAGAAGATGGAAATATGTGGGAAAAGCAGTTCTCTCCGGAGTCCTTGTGACAAGTTTACTGGTAGGAAATATCGGATATGCGGAGGCAAAGCCGATTTCACAGGAAGAAACGGTATACGTGGAACTGGCAGAAGATGGAAGTGTGAAAGAAGTGACGGTGTCTGATCTTTTGAAACAGGAAGGAAAGGAAAATGTGACAAAAGAGGAAAAAGCAGACAAGGATACAAAGCTTCCGGTGGACGTAAAAATCACTTATCTTTTGGATGGAAAAGAAATTGCCGGCAAGGATCTGGTTGGCAAAAGCGGAAAACTTACGATCCGAGTAAAATACACGAACCGTTCCACGCAGAAAAAGAGCATCAATGGCAAATCGGAGACGTTGTACACTCCGTTTATAATGGCGACTATGATGGTCCTTCCGTCGGATAAATTTACGAATGTAGAAGCGAAAGATGCGAAGGTAATGGAAGAGGGCGACAATCAGATCGTTCTTGGAATTGGCTTCCCGGGCATGGCAGAGAGTCTTGATCTGGAAGATGGCGATATCAAGGACAAGTTAAAGTCAGAATTTGAAATTACAGCCGATGTCAAAGAGTTTGAAATGGACCAGGCAGTGACGGTTGCCAGTGCAGACATTCTCTCGGAACTTGATCTGGAGGACAATGAGGATTTACAGGATTTGGAAGACGGCATTGATGATCTTTGTGATGCTTCCGGAAAACTGGTAAAAGGAACAAAGAAAGTTGACGAAGCGGTAACGAAGTTTGGCGATAAATTTGGTACGTTTGCCAAAGCTATTACGAAGATGAACAAAGGAACGAAGGCATTGAACAAGGGAAGCAAAACCTTGTACAAAGGCATAAAGCAATATACACTGGGTGTGAATGGACTTGCGGATGGAGTTATGGCGTATGTGCAGGGAAGCGATAAGGTTTCTGCGGGGCTTAGCGCTTTTTATACCGGTGTCAAAGACCTGCCGGAGACATACAAAAAGTTCTCAACCGGCTTATCGAGTTATACTTCTGCGGTGGATAAATTAGCAGAGAAAGAAACGGTAAATGCGCTGGTAGATGGTGCGAAAGGTGTGGCTTCGCAGATTACAGCGATGAATACGAATTTGGACACGCTGGAAAAAAGTTATGATGAATATGACAAGATTATTGCGGATCTGAAAGCGCAGGCAGATTCTTGTACCGATGAAGCACAGAAACAGACATTGCTTACTTCTGCCGCGGAACTTGAAAAAGTGGCATCGGAGCAGGAAAAAACGGTTGCTGCGATGAAAGATGCGACAAAGAGCGACGGTGCATGGAAGAAAGGGGCAGACCAGGTTAGCAATGGTGTAGCCCAGTATACCGGCGGTGTGCAGAAATTATCAGAGAGTTCCTCTACACTTACGAATGCTGACAGCGAGATAAGCAAGGGACTCACGAGCCTTGTGACTAGTGCGAAAGCATTGAATGAAGGAAGCGGAAAACTTTCGCAAAACAGTAAGAAGCTTTTGAGTGCTTCTAAGAAGATTAAAAAGGTATCGAAGAGTTTTGTGAAAGGGGGAAAAGGTCTGGCAGATGGAACAAAGGCACTTGCAAAGGGGAGCGCACAGATGAATCAGGCTGCCAACGCTTTTCAGAACGGATTTACCGCTTTGGAGAAAGGCACCGGCTCTCTTGCGAGTGGTGTGAAGAAATTTGATGAAAAAGGAATTCAGAAGATCAAAGATACCTATGAAGACGATTTTGTCTCATTAAAAGACCGTTTGCAGGCGCTCGGTGAATTGTCGCAGGATTATACTTCATTTTCTGAGAAACAGCAGGGTGTGGACAGTGAAGTGAAGTTTATCATTCAGTCACCGGCGTATAAAAAGTAAGTATTGACAAGAGAGAGAAAAGAGTGTAAAATACAAAACTGATTTTAGGAAACTTGTTTCAGAAAGGAGAGAGTGTAATGAAAAGACAAAGAATTTTAGCTATTTGCTCTTGTTTGTTGTTTGTTTTTATGACGTTTTTTTCTCTTTTTTATGTGGCAAGTGAGGAAAATCATCATTGTACAGGAGAAGATTGTCCAATCTGTATTTGTATACATCAGGCAGAGCAATTGCTTCATGGAAATGGAGGGGCAGCGCAGAAAGAGGTTCTTGTTGTTTTATTTGTGATTTCTTTTGTAGCAGCAGCCTTAGTATCTTGTATGAATACAGAGGATACTACACCAGTAGGACAAAAAGTCAGAATGAATCATTGAATAAACCTTTAAGTCAAAGAAAGGGGACACGGACAATCCCCTTTCTTTTCGTATGCATTTTTATTTATTTTTAGACTTGGAGGTTTTATTATTATGCGAATAAAAAAATATCTTGTAATTATGTTATCTATTGTTATGGTTGTTTTAGGCCTTTCTGCATGTGGAATGCAGAAAACAGAGGACAAAACAACAAAAGAAACCCACAAATTAAAAATTGTAACAACCATTTTCCCGGAATATGACTGGGTAAAAAATATCCTTGGCGATCAGGCTGATCAGGCAGAGATTAAGATGTTATTAGACAATGGTGTAGATTTGCATAGTTATCAGCCTACGGCAGAAGATATTATGCAGATTTCCCAATGTGATCTTTTTATCTATGTAGGTGGTGAATCGGATGCATGGGTTGAAGATGCATTGAAAGAAGCTGTTAACAAAAACATGAGAGTAATTAATTTGCTGGATGTTTTGAAGGACACGATCAAGGAAGAAGAAGTCGTTGAAGGAATGCAGGCCGAAGAGGAAGAAGGTGATGAGGAAGAAGGTGATGAGGAAGAAGAGGAGCCGGAGTACGATGAACATGTGTGGCTTTCGCTGCGTAATGCAGAAACTCTTTGTCAGTCAATAGAAAAAGCCTTAGCAGAATTGAACCCGTCGGCCGCTTCAAATTATGAAAACAATTTGAATCAATATCTTTCAAAAATGAAAGACTTAGATCAGAAATATCAAGAAGTGGTAAATGACGGAAAGAACAAGACACTGCTTTTTGGAGATCGTTTTCCATTTCGTTATCTTGTAGATGATTACAATTTGAAATATTATGCTGCATTTGTAGGGTGCTCGGCTGAGACACAGGCAAGTTTTAAAACAATAATGTTTTTAGCAGGCAAGGTGGATGAGCTTGGATTAAATACGGTATTGACAATTGAAAAATCAGATCAAAAGATTGCAAATGCTATTGTCAAAAATACAAAATCAAAGTCCCAGAAGATTTTAAGTATGGATTCTATGCAGTCAACAACTTCAGAAGATATTAAGAATGGAGAGACTTATCTGGGAGCGATGGAAGAAAATCTCGGAGTTTTGCAAAAAGCATTACAGTAGATCGGAGGATGTTATGAGTCAGATGATATGTCAGAATCTTTCTGTCGGTTATGAGGGAAAGGTCGTTTATGAAAATATCAATTTTTCTGTAGAACAGGGAGATTATTTATGCATAATAGGTGAAAATGGTGCTGGGAAAACAACGCTGATACGGACAATTCTTGATCTTCAAAAACCATTAAATGGAGTTGTTCAATGGGAGAAGTATTGGAAAAAGGCGGAGATTGGGTACTTGCCTCAGCAGACGCAGGTTCAAAAAGATTTTCCGGCTTCCGTCCGCGAAATTGTCCTTTCGGGATGTCAGAACCGATGCGGCTGGCATCCGTTTTATAGCAGAGAGCAAAAAAAGAGGGCACAGGATGTTATGGAAAAATTACATCTTTTGTCAATGCAGAAGAAGTGTTATCGTGAACTTTCCGGTGGACAGCAGCAGAGAGTGCTGCTTGCCAGAGCAATGTGTGCCACAAGAAAAATGCTGCTCCTTGATGAACCGATTGCGGGGTTAGACCGTGACACCACTACGGAGATGTATCATCTGATTCGAACAATCAATCAAAATGAGCGTATTACGGTACTTATGATTTCTCATGACATACCGGCTGCCTTGGCGGATGCGACACATGTGTTGTACCTGGGAAAGAACTTTTTTTATGGAACAAAAGAAGCTTTTTTGGAGAAGGGAGGGATAGAACATGGATATATTTGAAAAATTGAATCTGTATTTTCAATATCCATTTGTATGGTATGCGTTGATCGTGGGCGTGCTAATTGCACTATGCTCCTCCCTTTTGGGGGTGACACTGGTGTTAAAACGTTTTTCTTTTATTGGAGATGGCTTGTCTCATGTGGCATTTGGTGCAATGGCAGTCGCCTCTGTTATGAAGATTACGAATAATATGTTGTTTATTATGCCGGTTACTATTTTAGCAGCTGTTCTGCTTCTGCGGACTGGTCAAAATACAAAAATCAAAGGAGATGCAGCGATTGCAATGATTTCGGTGAGTGCGTTGGCAGTCGGTTACCTTTTAATGAATCTTTTTGCTACGGGACCTAATTTGTCCGGCGATGTTTGCAGTACGCTGTTTGGCTCGACATCTATTTTGACACTGACAAAAGGACAGGTTTTCCTTTGTATTCTGCTTTCGATTGTTGTGATGATTCTTTTTTGTTTGTTTTATAACAAAATTTTCTGCGTCACATTTGATGAAAATTTTGCGAAGGCAACAGGAATTCGCACGGAATTATATAATTTACTGATTGCGGTTATTACGGCAGTTATCATTGTACTTGCGATGAATCTGGTAGGTTCGCTTTTGATCTCGGCATTAGTGATCTTTCCGGCATTATCGGCAATGCGTCTGTCGAATACTTTTTTGGGAGTTACTATTTGTTCTGTGATTTTGTCTGTGTGTTGTGCTTTTGTAGGAATTATTCTTTCTATACTTGCCGGAACTCCGGTTGGTTCAACGATTGTAGCGATTGATATGACTGCATTTGCGATGTCATGTTGTGCTGCTAAAATAAAAAGAAGGTGAATGAAATGAACAAAAAAAGAACAGCAGTGTTTTCGTGTATTATTTTGCTTTTGCTGACTGGCTGCGAAAAACAAACGAATATAATCCCTTCGGCATCTGCTACAAATCAGCCTCAAGATACGAAATCACAAGAAACTGTGATGGCAGAAACAGAGACACAGCAGACGGAAACGGTGGAAGAACAGTACGACCTTACTACGATGAATAAAGATATGGTTTATGCTACTGTTTATCAGATGATGTCAGAACCGGATCATTTTGAAGGGAAGACAATTCGTTTAAAAGGTGTATTTTATACCTATCAGGATAAAAAGACAAATAAGAAGTATTATTATTGTCTTGTGAAAGATGCCTTGGCATGTTGTTCCCAAGGAATTGAATTTGTGTGCGAAAATAAGAAATATCCAAAAGAGGATGCAGAGATTCAAATTGAGGGAACCTTTCATACGTATCGGGAAAAAGGCGATGACAATCTGTACTGCCACCTGACGGATGCACAATGGAAAGACTATAAAGAATAGAACGGAATTCCCCGCCAGAGCAATTGATTGTGGATAGTGTATAATATTTTGTGTA
>DJEU01000040.1 GCA_002431395.1 Lachnoclostridium sp. UBA5890 | reverse complement strand
AATGTATGGAAATCAAAGCCTCTTACGTGCAAGCACGACGATTCATTGATTTCCATACATTGGCTCCTGAATAGTTACTATCTATTTACAAACTATCTTGGAACTTCTACCATGATATAACATTCTACACGGTCTTCCATCTGAATATCATTGAAGTTGCTAAATACAAGTCCACATTCGTATCCGGCTGCCACTTCTTTGACATCGTCTTTGAAGCGTTTCAGGGATGCAAGATCTCCTTCAAAGATCATATCATCACCACGGTATACACGGCAACGGCATCCACGCTGTACTTTACCATCCAGTACATAGGAACCGGCGATTGTACCAACTCCGGAAGCCTTGAATGTCTGGCGTACTTCCACATGTCCGATGACTTTCTCTTCATAAATTGGCTCGAGCATACCTTTCAACGCATTTTCGATATCTTCAATCGCATCGTAAATGACACGGTACAAACGTACATCGACATTTTCACGCTCTGCCACTTCTTTGGCGGTATTGTCCGGGCGGATATTAAATCCGATGATGATCGCATTGGATGCACTTGCTAACGATACATCCGACTCTGTGATGGCACCAACACCACCATGGATCACGCGGACTGCGACTTCTTCATTTCCGAGTTTTAACAAACTCTGTTTTACGGCTTCCACGGATCCCTGAACGTCTGCCTTGATAATAAGGTTCAGATCTTTGACATTACCTGCCTGAATCTGATTAAACAGACCATCAAGAGAAAGTTTCTTGGATTTTGTCTCTTCCAAAAGTTTATCTTTACTCTGATCAATATATGCCTGTGAGATCTGTTTTGCTTCTTTATCGCTCTCGGTAGCCACAAAAATTTCTCCGGCATCCGGTGCTCCGCTCAATCCAAGAATTTCTACAGGCGTAGAAGGTGTTGCCACTTTCACTCGCTCTCCCTTGTGATCGATCATCGCACGAACTTTTCCATGAGCAGGTCCGACCGCCACATGATCTCCGATGCGGAGTGTACCTTTCTGTACCAATACGGTAGCAACCGGTCCACGTCCTTTATCCAAACGAGCCTCGATCACGATACCACGTGCTTTACGGTTTGGATTTGCTTTTAATTCCAACACTTCCGAAGTAAGAACGATCATCTCAAGAAGCTGTTCGATACCTTCTTTCGTATGTGCAGAAACCGGTACAAATACTGTGCTTCCGCCCCAGTCTTCCGGAATCAGTTCATATTCTGCCAATTCCTGTTTTACACGTTCTACATTGGCGCCCTCTTTATCAATCTTATTGATGGCTACAATAATCTCTACTCCGGCAGCCTTCGCATGGTTGATAGCTTCGACTGTCTGTGGCATAACACCATCGTCTGCAGCTACTACAAGGATTGCAATATCCGTAGACTGGGCTCCACGCATACGCATGGAAGTAAACGCCTCATGTCCCGGTGTATCCAGGAATGTAATCTTTTCTCCGTTGATCTCAACGACATAAGCACCGATATGCTGTGTGATACCACCTGCTTCATGGGAAGTAACATTTGCCTCACGGATGGCATCCAGAAGGGATGTTTTACCGTGGTCTACGTGTCCCATTACACAAACAACCGGCGGACGTTTTACAAGATCTGCTTCCTCTTCTTCGTCTTCTTTCAGTAGTTCTGCCACCATATCGATCTTTTCTTCTTTTTCTGCAATAATATCAAATTCGAGGGCAATCTCTTCCGCCTCTTCAAATGTAATATCCTGGTTCAAAGATACGACCTGCCCCTGCAGGAACAATTTCTTTACAAGAGCTGCCGCCGGCATCTTCATCTTATCTGCCAATTCGCGAATCGTCAGGTTTTCCGGAATCGTAATCTGCTTAATCGTCTCTTCCGGCTCTTTGACAACCGGTTCCGGCTTAATAAACGCACCTTTACGATTTGGATCCTTTTTACTCCGGATACGGCTCATTTCTTCTTTTGTTGACTTCTTATATGTGCCCTTATCGGCAGGCTTTTTATTACGTTTTCTGGAATTTTTCTGTTCCTGTTTGATTCCATCAAATCCGCTCTGTGCCTTTTCAAAGCGCTCCAGCACTTTTTCTCCGTTACGGTTATTATTTCCACCGCGTCCGTTGTTGTTATTACCACGGTTATTATTTCCGCCACGACGGTCATTGTTGTTGTTCGGGCGACGGTCTCCACGGTTATTGGCATTGCGGTCATTGTTACGGTCGCTTCTGTTATTGTTATTTGGACGACGGTCGCCGCGTCCGTTGTTATTACCACGGTCATTGTTTCCACCGCGATTGTTGTCACGTTTGTTATTATCACGATTATTTCTACGATCGTTTCCACCGCGGTTCGTATTGTCGCGGTTGTTATCGCGGCGGCGGTCATTAGAATTGGAATTCGAATTGGATTGGTTATTTCCGTTCTTCTTTTCTGGCATTTCTTTCTTTTGTTCTGTTTCAGGCACTTTCTTCTTATTCTCCTCTTTTTGCTCTTTCTTTTTCTCTTCCGAAACCGGTTTTTTCACAGGCTCTTCTGCCTTCTTTTCTTCCGGTTTCTTCTCTTCTGTTTTTTCTTCTTTTTTCTCTTTACCCGGTTCTGCCGTTTTTTGTTCTTTCGCAGGCTCTTTCTTCTCCGGTTCATTTTCCGGTTTGGCTTCCTCTGCGTTATGCGATGCTAATATCTTTTCCACTTTTTTCGGATCATTGAATGTCTGTAACAAAAAAGCAATTTCCTTATCTTCAATATTGCTGTTTGCCCCTTTGACATCAAAGCCGTTTTCATTCAAAAGCTTTACCAGATCGCCACTTTTTATTTCTTTATTTTTTGCCTGAATACTTCTTGCAATTTCGAATATCTTCATTTTTGCCATATTACATTTCCTCCAATTCTAAATTTTTACTAATTGCTGACGCAAATCCCTGATCAAGAACTGCGAGTGAAGCACGAAACTCTTTGCCAATCGCATTTCCAAGAGTATCCTTGTCAAATTTGATTGCCAAAGGGACCTGATAATACGAACAGGAATTACGAAATTTTTTTTTCGTATTGTCGGATGCATCTTCCGCTACGATCACAAGCCGCGCCGTGCCGGCACGAATCGCCTGCTCCGTAAGAAATTCTCCACTTGCTACATTTCCGGATTTCATCGCTAACCCCAGAGTCCCCAAACTTTTGCTTCTATTTTGACTCATTCAACAACTGCCTTTCTAATTCTTCATATACTGACTCGTCAATTTCCATTCGAAACGCCCGGTTCAAGCCGCGGTTTTTCCTGGCTTTTGCCAAACATTCCAAGTTGTCACAAAGATATGCACCACGTCCATTTTTCTTTCCGGTACGGTCAATTGTGATTTCCTGATCATTTTTTACAATGCGGATCAGCTGCTTTTTTTCTTTGCTCTCGCGGCAGCCGACGCATTGTCTCATTGGAATCTTCTTTTCTTTCAACAAAACCACCTCTTATCCTTCCTGGTTCTGTGTCTCACTCTTAATATCTATTTTATAACCGGTCAGTTTTGCTGCCAGTCTTGCATTCTGTCCTTCTTTCCCGATTGCCAGTGACAACTGATAATCCGGAACGACAACCAAGGCGCTCTTTTCCTCTACATCCACCGTAACGGATACGACGCGGGATGGGCTAAGGGCATGCTCGATAAAGATTGCCGGATTTTCATTCCACTCTATGATGTCAATCTTTTCACCACGAAGTTCATTGACTACGGCATTGACACGCGCACCATTCATACCAACGCAGGCACCCACGGCATCGACATCCGGGTTCTGGCTGTACACTGCGATCTTAGAACGGGAACCCGCTTCACGGGATACACTCTTGATTTCCACAACACCGCTCTGAATCTCTGCCACTTCTGCTTCAAACAGACGTTTTACGAGTTCCGGATGCGTACGGCTGATCACAATTCTTGGTCCTCTTGGTGTGTCTTTTACTTCGGTCACATAAACACGGATTTTTTCATGAGAACGGAAATGTTCTGTTTTTACCTGTTCCTGCTCTGTCAAAACCGTATCGATTTT
This sequence comes from Lachnoclostridium sp. UBA5890, assembly GCA_002431395.1. GTDB lineage: Bacteria > Bacillota > Clostridia > Lachnospirales > Lachnospiraceae > Eubacterium_F. Next base: position 94,222 of record DJEU01000040.1, on the reverse strand, counting down.
TCCAATATTTACCGTATAGTTTCCATTGGAATAACGCTGAACCGTTCCGGTGATAATATCTTTTTCTTTTGTATAATACTGATCATACAAAACTTTTCTTTCTTCTTCGCGAATTTTCTGTACAACAACCTGTTTTGCCTTCTGCGCGGAAATACGTCCGAAGTTCTTTGGTGTTACTTCGATGCTTACGGTCGCTCCCAGATCTGTCACACCATATCTTGCTTCTGCTTCTGCCAAAGCGATCTCAAGCGTATCATCAAGAACTTCCTCAACAACGATCTTATCCTGATATACATGAAATTCTCCTGTTGTCTCATCTAAGATCACACGAATGTTATCCGATTTACCAAACTGGTCTTTGCAGGCTGCCAGAAGAGAATTCTGGATGGCTTCCAATAACACATCTTTGCTGATATCCTTTTCTTTCGCAATAGCTTCCAGTGCCTCGATCAATTCCGGATTTCCGTTTGTTGTTTTACTGTTTTTCGCTCTCATTTTTTCTTTACCTCCATATTGTTTAAAAGTCGATTGATTTTCGGATCAACGCAATATCTTTAATTTCAAGTTCCAATGTTTCTTCGCCATCAAATCCTAATACAATTTTTCCACCGTTTACAGAATCTTCCTGCGGTGCTTCGTAAGATTTTAAAATGCCGATAAACTCTTTATCTGTATATTTTTTTCCTTTCTGCTCAAATGTGATCGGAGCAAAAAGTTTTACTTCCACATCTTCTCCCAGATTTCTTTGATAATCCTTTGGTTTTTTAAATGGACGAAGCAGTCCCGGGGAACTTACTTCCAATATATACGATTCGTCGATAAAATCCTCGGCATCCATCTTATCACTCAATGCGTGATTGACAAGTGTCAGATCGTCAATCGTAATGCCGCCTTCCTTGTCAATATAGGCACGAAGATGCCAGGAACCGGCTTCTTTGACAAATTCCACATCAACCAGTTCAAAATGATTTTCTTCCAAAATCGGCGAAATCAATTCTTCTGTACGCTTTTCATACATCTGATGTTTACCCAAAAAACATACCTCTTTTCCTCATAACAACAATGAGTGGACTCGCGTCCACTCATCTTAATCCAATAACAACATTTTTAGTATATCACATAAATTTTCCAAATGCAAGCACTTTTTTATGCTTCATTGCCCGATAATGTGTACAAATTGTAATATACACCATGTTTTTTCATCAATTCCTCGTGACTTCCTTCCTCGCTGATCCCCTCTTCGGTCAAAACGAGGATTCTCTGTGCATTGCGGATCGTGGAAAGCCGGTGAGCGATAACAAATGTCGTACGGTTTTTTGCCAGTTTTTCAAGCGACTCCTGAACGACCTTTTCGCTCTCATTGTCCAGTGCCGATGTCGCCTCATCAAAGATCAGTACCGGCGGATTTTTCAAAAATACTCTTGCGATGGAAAGCCGCTGCTTCTGTCCTCCGGAAAGTTTTACTCCACGCTGACCAATATTCGTGTCATATCCCTGTGGAAGTCCCATGATAAATTCATGAGCATTGGCATCTTTTGCTGCCTGAATGACCTCTTCTCTGGTCGCCTCCACTTTTCCGTATCGGATGTTATCAAGCACCGTCCCCGCAAACAGATAGACATCCTGCTGGACAACGCCGATACTCTTTCGCAAGCTGGAAAGCGTATATTTCCGCACATCGATTCCATCTAAGAGAATCGTTCCAAAGGTCACCTCATAAAACCGCGGAATCAAACTGCAAAGTGTCGTTTTTCCTGCACCGGACGTTCCAACCAGCGCGACATATTCTCCGGCATCCACTTTCAGACTGACATGGCTGAGTACCTTTTCCTGCCCCTCTTCATAGCGGAATCCGACATCGTCAAACACCACTTCTCCCCGAATATCTTTTGCTTCCACCGGATTTTCACACTCTTTGATCTCCGGATCGATCGCCAGTATTTCACGAAATCTTTCATATCCGGTGATTCCGTTTTGAAACTGTTCCGTAAAGTTGATGAGTTTTTGTACCGGCTCCGTAAAGTTACTGATATAAAGTAAAAAGGTGATCAGATCCGGTGCATTCATCGTGCCATTGGATAACAGAACCGCTCCCACAACGATCACAACCACCGTGATCATCGTAATAAACGCAGTCAATCCGGCATGATATTGTCCCATATAGAAATAACTGTTTTTCTTGCTGTCTAAAAATCCCCGGTTGCCTTCCATAAATTTTTCCCGTTCAATTTCTTCATTGGCAAAAGATTTAACCACTCGGATTCCGGACAGATTGTCCTCGATACGTGCATTGATATCTGCCACCTTTTCGCGGTTTGTCTTAAAGGCCCGCTTCATCTTCTTATTTAGTATATACGCATATACAAACATAACCGGGATCAGAACAAAAGCAGCAAGTGCTAACCGCCAATTCATCCATGCAAGGATGGAAAGAGTTCCGGCAAATTTAATAAACGAAATAACCACATCTTCCGGTCCATGATGAAGCAATTCGGTAATATCGAACAAATCGTTTGTGATACGGGACATCAGCTGTCCTACTTTTTGGTTATCATAAAAGGAAAACGACAGCTTTTGATAATGCTCAAAAATTTCCTTTCGCATATTATACTCAATCTTTGCGCCCATGACATGCCCGTAATTTCCGATAAAATAATTACTGAAACACTGAACTGCCACAAGAATGACCATAACGCCTCCCAGAAGAAGAATTTTAGAAAGAATTTCCTCTTTGGGCAGATAAACAACCGTTCCGGTAATATATCTCACGATCAGCGGAATGACCAATGTCGTAAGTGCCCCCAAAAAAGCAAAAAACATATCTGCTGCAAAAATCCCACGAAATGGTTTATAATAACTTAAAAATTCACTCCATTTGAAATAACTTTTTTTCTCTTCCATTTTTTCTGATTCCTCCGTTTTTTCGCCGTTCGAAACCTATCTTATCACATTTGTACGACAAATGTCAAAATTTTTTTTATTTTTTTCTTGACATTGTTTCTGTTTTATAGTAATATATGTCTTGTTGATGGTCCGTTGGTCAAGCGGCTAAGACGCTGCCCTCTCACGGCAGAAACAGGGGTTCGATTCCCCTACGGACTACTTTTTCATAATCTTTTTCTCCTGCATTTATTGTAGGAGTTTTTTTTAATTTTTTTATATGAGGAGGAACCAATATGAGGAGGTTTTTATCATGAACGAAATCGAACAATTACGCGAATGGATCCAGGACAGCGACAACATTGTTTTCTTTGGCGGTGCGGGTGTTTCTACCGAAAGCAATATCCCGGATTTTCGAAGCGTCGACGGCTTATACAATCAAGAATATGACTATCCACCGGAAACAATTCTCAGTCATAGCTTTTTTATGCGGAATACCCCGGAATTTTACCGTTTTTACCGCAATAAAATGATCTTTCCGGATGCCGAACCAAACAAAGCACACCTCGCTTTGGCAGAATTGGAAAAACAGGGAAAATTAAAAGCAGTCATTACACAGAATATCGACGGACTGCACCAAAAAGCAGGCAGCAAAGAAGTATTGGAACTTCACGGCTCTGTTCTTCGGAATTACTGCATGAAATGTGGGAAATTTTATAATCTGCAGGACACCATTTCTCAGGAAGGCGTTCCAAAATGTTCCTGCGGCGGAATCATCAAACCGGATGTTGTCTTGTATGAAGAAGGATTGGATTCCTACGTTTTGGAAAAAGCAGTAAATTACATAAAGAATGCCGACATACTGATTATCGGAGGTACTTCTCTCGCCGTCTATCCGGCAGCCGGGCTGATCGACTATTATCGTGGAAACAAACTGGTTCTCATCAACAAAAGTGAAACGAGCCGCGATGCCCACGCAAATCTTGTTATCAATGATGCGATTGGAAAAGTATTTTCCCAATTGGTATAAGAAAGCTTGCGCATAATAGAAAATGCTCCACCCCGGACACCATGTTCCCGAGTGGAGCATTTTTCTTAATTCATAACAGTTCCATCTGGTAACCACCGGTAAACTCTTCCCCGGGTTCCAAAGACTGCATATATTCTCTTTCGGACAGCTCGCCCTCAAAATCTTCTTTATCGCAGCGGCCATACCACGGCTCAAGACACACAAACGGAGCCTTTTTATCTGCCGTACTCCAGATCCCCCAAGCCGGCACATCTGCACTCACTCGTACTTTCACCTGATTGGACAGATGATTGACAAGTTCCAGATGTCCGATCGTCTCATTCTGCAAAATAAACGCATCTCGCGCAAAGGTATCCTCTTCGAGCACAAATTCATTGGAATGAAGCTCTTTTTCGTTGCTAAGAAGGCCATTTTCCAAAAAAGCCACTTCCAAAAGTGGAGATTCTCCGGCACGGACACTGTAGTCATCCCGGATCATTCCTCCTTCACATGGGCAGGCAAATGCCGGATGCCCGCCGATCTGGAAATACATCGTCTTCTCATCCACATTTTTTACCTTCCAGGTAACACGGCATTGGTTTTGGAAAATCTCGTAAATAATCTGTAACTGAAAATGAAACGGATATTTTTCATAGGTCTCTTCATTGTCAGATAATGTAAATTCCAACTTATCCTCTGTCTGATCTGTCAAAGTAAAATCCATATCTCTGGCAAAGCCATGCTGTCCCATCGAATAGGTCTGACCTTCGTAACGATACGAATTGTCTTTCAACGCTCCGACGATAGGAAAAAGAACCGGCGCGGTCCGTCCCCAAAACGCCGGATTGGCATCCCACATTCTCTCGATTCCTTCTAATTGGATCGACGTAATCTCTGCTCCATGTTCTGCCACCGTCAGTGACATCATATGATTTTTAATCTGATGTGTCTGCAAAACACATACGCCTCCTTTTCTCTCGCAATATCAACTCATCATATCTACAGTAATCTGCATTAACTTGGCATCCCAGTTAATCGTCACAGACAAAACTTTTTTCTCAGCAATGATTAATGGAATCTCCGACTTTTTCATGTAAAGTCCCAATTGCTTATGTGTTTTTTCCTCGATAATTATAATATTTGTTTCCTCAGGAAGCACCTGAATCATTTCGGTTAATTTCATCGTATTGTATACCTTTCTATATTATACCAGCAGTTCAAAACTTTTCAACGCACCATTTCCATCTCCGCGAAACGTGAAATACAAAGAATGGATTCCATCCGGAATTTCAATTTCGCTTTCATACGTTTCCCAAACATTTGAAAATTCAATTGGCAGACTTGCAAGAACATCACCATCCCAGGTTAGTCTTACTTCTATGTTTCCACTAATATAGCCACGCATCGTCACTCGGATTTTTTTCACATGCTTCATATCAAAATACTTAAATCCTATCGTAGCCGAATTTTGAATATTTCCAACGTAGCCAATCTCCTCATCTCCATCTTTTCCATCCTGCATTACTTTTGGAAAAGCATCTCCACCAACATACATGGATGATTCGTTCGTAAATAAATGACAGGCAAGATACGCCGGATATTCTCCCTGTCCGGCAAGTGGACCACCATTTAACCCACATGAAGTAATCTCCACCTGCTTGATGCTGCCATCTTCTGCAATCGAAATCGGCTCAGCACATCCTTGTCTGCTGTACCAGTTTCCATTCGTATGGCGATGGTAAAAGATATACCATTGATCCTTAATCTGCACAATACTTCCATGATTATTCGCCCCATAAGCCATTGGCATATCTGCCGGTTTATAGGTATCAATATGTAGATCGCAATTACTTACGATCACTCCACCATATACAAAATTTCCCAATGGTGATTTACTTGTAGCATAACAGAGTTCATGCATCACTTCTGAAGAATAAACAAAGTAATACGTATCCCCTGCTTTTCGAATGGAAGAAGCTTCAAAAAAAGCATGTCCTTCAAAAGAAGTTCCTGCACTATACTCACATCCGGGTACAACGCAAATCGGTTCCTCTTCCATCGTCAACATATCCTCGCCCAAAACACACACCCACGCACCGGAACGGCTTTTATCTCCAGCCCCACAAAAACCGGTATAAAGATATGTCCTTCCATTTTCTGTAAGAACCCCAGGGTCAAATTGTGGTTCATCCTGAGGCCTGTCCCCCAGTCGCACTCCCTCTTTATCTTTTACATAACCATAGAAAGAAAATGGACCGGCAGGGTTGTCACTAACTGCCACCGACACCAAAGATACTTTATCTAATACATAATACAGATAATATCTTCCATCTGATCCCACTGTAATATCCGGTGCATACAAACACATTTTTCCATCTTTATTCAATGGATCTGCGGTCTTTTCATAAATCACGCCTTCATACCGCCAGTTTCCAAGATCGTCAATAGGAGCAGACCATCCAACATAATCTCCCATACAAAATACATACCCATTATAATAATCGTGTGAACCATATACATATACCCGGTCGCCAAACACATACGGCTCTCCGTCCGGAACATATTCCCAAGAAGGAAGATATGGATTAAATGCTTGTTTTTTCATCAAAAATACCTCGCCTTAAAATCAAAGTTCGTATGGCGTACTTTGATATACATAATAATTCAGCCAATTCGAAAACAATAACTGCCCCGCAGAACGCCAGCGCACGATCGGTGCTTTGCTCGGATCATCGTCCGGGAAATAATTGCACGGCATCTGCGGATTCATTCCCTTATCCCGATCACGAAAATACTCTTTTGCCAATGTATCCGCATCGTATTCAGGATGACATGTCATAAAGAAATGATGGCTGTCTTTCGTCTTTACGATCGTCACTCCGGCTTCTTCCGATATTGCCATCAGTTCCAGTTCGTCAATAGCTTCTATATCCTCGCGGCGCACCCCCATTGCACGGGACTGTGGTGCATAAAAAACATCATCAAAGCCACGGAAAAACGGAGAATTTTTCTTCACTACCGTGTGTTCATATACACCAGACAGTTTCTTTTCATAGTCCACTTTTTGTATCCCATAATAATAATGAAGCCCTGCAAAAGCGCCCCAGCAAAGATGCAGCGTACAATGTACATGCGTCTTACACCAATCCATGATCCGGCACACTTCATCCCAGTAAGTTACATCTTCAAATTCGATATAATCAAGCGGCGCTCCGGTAATGATCATTCCGTCATAGCGGCGCTCTTTGATCTCATCAAACGTAGTATAAAACGTATCCAAATGCGTCGGGTCCGTGTGCTGTGGAATATAACTTGCCGTCTTCAAAAACTCCACTTCAATCTGAAGCGGCGTATTTGATAATTTACGAAGAAGCTGCGTCTCTGTCACAATCTTCGTAGGCATCAGATTTAAGATCAGCACACGAAGCGGACGAATGTCCTGATGCATCGCGCGATGCTCCGTCATTACAAATATATTTTCTTTTTCCAATATTTCCGTCGCCGGAAGTGAATTTGGAATCTTAATCGGCATATTGATCAACTCCTAACATTTGCTGCATATAGGTAGTCTACCACAATCAATTCATACTTTCAAGCATAAAACCAGACATTATACAGACCCCCGCTGCTCCGGTCTCCTTTACTTGTTCTGCATTGGCAGCCGAAATTCCGCCGATTCCATAAACCGGAACCTCCGATTCCCGAACAACTTTTCTCAAAAAAGAAAGTCCTCTTCCCGGAAGTCCCTTTTTGCAGTCCGTCTCAAAAATGTGGCCGGCCGTCATATAATCCGCCTGCAGATGCATCGCTAAATTTGCCTGTTTTATTGAATGAACCGACGTTCCCACCGTGGTAAACCATTTTTCCGTCTCCTGTTCCCACATTTCCTGCAGCACAGGAAGCGGCAGATGGATTTCCCTGCACCCAAGCTCTTTTGCCGCTTTATAATAAGTATGCAGAATACACCGCCTATTATGCGTCTTACAAATCGAAAGGACCTTTTCCGCCAGTTCCAAATACTCCCTTTCGGTAAGATCCTTTTCTCGCAGAAGAATCGCATCTGCCACGCCTTTTTTTGCAATATGATCCAAGCGTGTCAGAAAATCATCTCTGCACAATGTTCGATTTGTCACGCAAATACAGGGAATGTTCTGCTTTCCTGTATATATCGCCATTGTATACTCCTATTTATACATAAATGTAGTCGTTCATAACCGGCTGCAACCCTTCGTCGATAATTGCCTGATACACTTCATCCACACTTCTCGTATCGTCAATCTCGAACTGCTCATCGCCTTTTTCTTCGCCGCTGTGTCCACCAATTCCTACATTAACACCGGCAGAAATCTTTGTCGCCGCGATCTTGATCAGACTGTTGCGCACTCTCTCACACTCACGCGTCGAAACGGTGATACTGGAAAATGGCATAAACAGACGATATGCGCAGACAACCTGCAGAAGCTGTGCCTCATGCACATCCATCGGATTGATCTTATCATTGTTAATGATCGGACGCAGACGCGGACACGAAAATGCGATCTCTGCCTGCGGATATTTACGCTGCACAAAATATGCATGCATTCCGGTAGCAAATGCATCCCTGCGGAAATCATCCAGCCCCAGAAGAGCGGCAAAACCGACTCCTCGCATACCACCCTTCAGGGCACGCTCCTGCGCATTGACACGATATGGGAAAATACGTTTATTTCCAGCAAGATGAAGTGTCTCGTACTTGTCTGAATTATAAGTCTCCTGAAATACTGTCACATAATCCGCACCGCACTCATGTAAGTACGCATAATCTTCGGAATTTGTCGGATAAATTTCCAAACCAATTACTTTGAAATATTTTCTCGCAATCTTACAAGCCTCTCCGATATAATGAATATCGGACATTTTCGGGCTTTCCCCGGTCAGAATTAAGATTTCCTGCAGACCGGTCTTTGCAATCTCCTGCATTTCCTTTTCAATCTCTTCGGCATTTAATTTGGCACGGCGGATCTTATTGTGGCAGTTAAATCCGCAGTAAATGCAGTAATTTTCACAATAATTGGCAATATAGATCGGCGTAAACATATAGATGGAATTTCCAAAATGTTTTCTCGTCTCCTGCTGTGCCTGCTGTGCAATCTCTTCCAAAAACGGCATCGCCGCCGGGGATAAAAGGGCTCCGAAATCTTCCGGTGTTTTATTCGTATGAAGCAGGGCACGACGTACATCTTTTGCCGTATATTTGTCGCTGTCATAGGCTTTTGCCGCCTCTATCACACGTTTATCAATATCCGAATCCAATACTTCCATGCCTTCAAGATAGGTCATATGGTCGATCCGGTTTTCTTTTAAATGTTCTTTGATCTCATCATTTAAGATGCTTTCGTTTACTTTTTCCTGCATGATCTTCCTCCAAATTTAGCGATTGCTTCCATCCTGAATATACCCTGTCAATGGAGAAGAAGCACTTCCCCCTTTGTCAAGCACTCTTCCAAGACCGGATAAATAAGCGGTTCTTCCTGCTTCGATGGCTTTCTTAAAGGCCTCTGCCATCGCCGGAATATCACCGGCCGTAGCAATTGCAGTATTTGCCATCACAGCGGCAGCTCCCATTTCCATCGCTTCACATGCCTGGGAAGGAGAACCGATTCCTGCATCTACGATGATCGGCAGATCGATCTCATCAATGAGAATCTGGATAAATTCTTTCGTGCAAAGTCCTTTATTGGAACCGATTGGAGCCGCCAGCGGCATGATGGAGGCCGCACCGGCATTGTACAGGTCTCTTGCCACGTTCAGATCCGGATACATATATGGCATTACGACAAATCCCTCTTTGGCAAGAATTTCCGTCGCCTTAATCGTCTCCTGGTTATCCGGGAGCAGATATTTGCTGTCACGCATAATTTCAATCTTTACAAAATTTCCACATCCGACTTCACGTGAAAGTCTTGCAATACGAACTGCTTCATCTGCATTTCTCGCACCGGAAGTATTCGGAAGAAGGGTAACACCCTCCGGAATGTAATCAAGTATATTTGCTGTACCTCCGACATTTGCGCGGCGAAGTGCCAGCGTAATGATCTGCGCACCTGCATTTTCTACCGATGCCTTGATCAAATCCAATGAATATTTTCCGGAACCAAGAATAAATCTTGATGTAAATTCCTGTCCGCCTAAAACCAATGTATCTTTTTCCATGATCTATGTCCTCTCTTTCTTTTCTGTCATTATTTCATTTATCGCTTGTCAGCATCCACCGCCAACGAAACTTACTATCTCAACCACGTCGCCATCTTTCAATGTCACTTCCCCATAATTTGCTTTGGGAATGATCTCTTCGTTTACTTCCATGGCAATCCGGCTTTTTTCATAGCCTTCACCGGCTAACACATCTTCCAATGTCTTTCCATCGTACTGCTCTTTGGCATACCCATTGATCTGAACCATCTTTTCACCTCCAAGGCTTCTTTTGCAATAAAAAAGGATATCACCTGAAAACTACACCCGCGGTGGTGTACCCCTTCATGAGATATCCTCAATCTTTTGTCAGTTTATCATAAAATATGGGATTTGTCAAATGTTATCGGCCCAATTTGCTCTGTATCTTTTCCATATCATCGACATAGACCAGAATTTCCGCTACAACACTATACAATTCCTGCGGGATATACTCTCCTACATCCAGCAGTGACAAACTTTTCGCCAGTTTTTCATCCTTATGGACCGGAACCGCACTCTCTTCTGCTGTCTTTATAATACGATCTGCGATGTAGCCGCGCCCGGACGCAATGACTTTCGGGGCCATATCGCCTTTTTCATATTCCAGCGCTACTGCCGTCTTTTTTAAATTGTCCTGTAACATCTACATCACACTCCTTGTCAGCTTTTACATAAAGTTTTTGATAAATGTCTGCCGGTGAATCGGACACGGTCCGTATTTCTTGATTGCCTCGATATGCGCTGCCGAACCATATCCCTTATGACCTTCAAACCCGTACTCTGGATACATTTCCGCATACTGCACCATCAGACGATCCCTGGAAACTTTTGCCATTACACTGGCTGCCGCGATCGACAAACTTTTCGCATCCCCTTTAATAATTCCAATCTGTTTGATCGGAACTTGCGGTATCGTCACCGCATCGTTTAAAAGGAGATCCGGCACAACATCCAAATCCTCAATCGCATGCCGCATCGCCTCATACGTCGCCTGCAGGATATTGATCGAATCAATCTGTGCCGGCGAACTCATCCCAATTCCATAAGAAACTGCTGTTTCTTTAATTTCATCAAACAATTCGTCCCTACGCTTAGCACTCAGTTTCTTCGAATCATTGAGATACAATATTTTGCAGTTTTTAGGAAGTACCACCGCACCGGCGACAACAGGCCCTGCCAATGGTCCTCGCCCTGCCTCATCAATTCCACAGATACACTCGTATTCATCTCCGTATTTTTTTTCAAACGCAAGCATCGTCTCCAGTCGAAGAAGTTCTTTTTCATAGGCAAGCTGCTTTTTCTGATAAGAAAGGATCAAGTTTTTCACACCACTCCGCTCATCCGAAGCATATTCCTCAAATAATGTCTGCCACTCTTCTCTGGATGCATTTTCAAATTCACTTTTTATATCGGCTATTTTTTTTGACATAGTTACCTCTTTTCCGAAAAATACCTGTGCACAATCTCTGTACACAGGTATTTGTTTTTCTTTTATAAATGAGTTTTTACCTTATTCAAGGTCAAACAGTTCACGCTCTCCGATATCTACTTCCGCATACTGTTTTGCTGCCTCTACCAATGCATCGTCTGTAGGATCCGATGGATTCTGGTATGGAATAAAGTCTCCTTTTACTTTTCGGCTGGATCTGGCTACCCAGTCAATTCGAATCTGTGTATATCCATCCTGCCAGTCTGACAGTTTAAATGGAACCACAAAACTGTATTTGGCATTCGTACTCGTTACCTTGTAACCGGTAATATATTCAACCGAATACTTTTTCGGCTCAGGCAGACGTTGTGAAAATCCGATATTGCTCTCTTTCGAAATCACATCTCCATCAAAATTGTAAATGGTATTGATTGGAATCGCCGGTTTCGACGAATCGTTCGGATCTACCATCTTAATCGATGTGATAATCGAATTTTCCCTATTTGCTGAGTTATTCAATGTACAGAACAACTTCAAAACGTTTTTCTCCTTACTGCGGTTCTCATTGTAAGAAGCAGACTGGTTAAAGTCAATCAGCACACTGGAATTGCTCATCTTCTGATAATATTTCTTCGACTCCTTATTCGAATCCACATTAAACTTCATCGTCGGAGTAGGCGCTTTGGCATTCTGCAAAATATTAAACAATACTACGGCAATTCGTGACATAACACCTTTATCAATAATTGTAAAGTTTTTATTGTCAAGATTCTCCTTTGCGCTATAATTTCCTTTTTGACCATATAAAAATGTTCCAGGTACACCTTCATTGTTTTGGCCCATCTGCCAGGTTACAATCTCCATATCACCCGGCATAACAATCGTTACGTTCTGATAATCCTCCAACGGATCTCGAGTACCCGTAATACTTGTATAGGTATAATTATTATTTGATGTCAGTCCGCAACGATATCCCTTATCCGAGATATTACCACTTACATGTCCATACGTACTCTCTGGATAGGTTCCTCGCAGAGAAGAACTCAAGAATCCATATTTCTCTACAAATACATCCATATCTGCTGTACCATCTGAACTATACAAAGCATCTTCACTCGCTGTCGTTACATATGGTATAAAGCTATACATATTCCACAAATACGTATATTTCGAACCCGAATCATGCGAGCCGCAGGCGGCATTCACGCCCTCTTCGTCTTCTTTATAATATCCGGTATACTGTGCAGTATTGTCAGGTGCCTTAGCCGAACTCGACAATTTTACCTGCTTAATATTACCGTAAACATTATCCATAAATGTCCAAAGCAGTTTCTGTGATTTATCTGACAATGTAGAAGCCGAAAGGTCAAACATCGTAGAAACCAAATACAGTTTCGCCAGATTACACAGACTTGCTTTTTGATCATGTTTGTAAGTTGAATCATAAATCAAGTTACAAACTTTATCTGTTCCGTCATCCAGATAGAATCCCATCTGCTTTGAAAACATCATCGCCAGTCCGGCATCCCCGCTCAGACGTTTGATGATCTTCATACAGTCACTCCATTCAAGATCATTTTCCTCAAAGGAAACCAACTGGCTTACATCATCTTTATTCGCCTGAAGCGCTGTCTCTTCATCCGGATCAACATATTTCCAGAAAAAGTTTCGCAGATTCTTTACTTGATCCGCATTTGATCCATTCTTCCCTCCATAATAGGAGCTGACATAAAACATATCCGCGCGTTCAATATAATCCAATGTATCTTCTGTATCATTCTTATCCATCTCATTGATCATCGCCGGTGTTACCGTAACGATCTTAATGTGATAATTATCATACTGCTGATCCGCTGTCTGTGTTACTTTTCCATCTGAATCCGTTTCATCTTTAAAGTTAATGAGCATACGTTTTAATACATCATTCCATTTGATACCTATATACTGGAATTTTAATTTGTAGCCCTCATAATTATAGTTAATAACATACGTTCTTTCTTTTTTTATTTCCGGAAGTTTATCGGATGCATTTATATTACCCAAACGAGATGCCTGTATATACTGTCCCTCTTTAGCATTACTTACATTGTTGGCAACCTCCCAGCTCTGTTTTCCTTCCGGCCAGATATTCTCTGCATCCGTAGCAAGGTCAGATATATTCTCTACATAATTCCATGCATTATTATTGATATTCCACTGCTCATAATATGCACCATTATAAACATCCAGAGCAACCTGCCCTTTTCCTTTTCCTACATATACAAAATAACCTTTGTATTTTTCCTGCGCATCATTAAATGACCATGCCTCTGTTCTGGCAAATTCATCGTCAGACACTTTCGTTCCTGCATCTGTCGTAGAAAGAATGTCTTTATATCTTTCCAAGAAAACATTCTGATCCAGTGCTCCGGATTTCAGTTCTGCATAATCGGATTCAAATTCTGTCGTCGGTTCCGTTACCGAAATAGTAAATTGCTTATTATTATCCGAATCTGCTTCAATATTCCAAGCCCAGTTTCGATCATCATCAATAACCTCTCTTGGAATTTCCTGACCATCTTTATCCACAAACGCTTCTTTAAAAGAAGCATTTCCATCATATAACGACGCAATTGTTGGATAAGAGCCACCATTACTTTCCTGACTCAAACCTTCTACAAAGGTACTTCCCTTTTTCATCTCAACGGTATAATAGGAATCCACTTTTAAAAGCGGCGCATTGGAAAAGTCGTAATCTTCTCCATTGGTCTTTCGGGAACTATCGGTAACCGTATGATCATAATCGTAAATCTGGTACAAGTTATCAAAGTTGTTTCCTGAGAAAATACCACCAACCTGAGTAAGCCAGGATAAGTTTGCACTCTTTAATCCCTGTGCCTTCCAGTTTCCACTTTTAATATGTTTGTTATTCAGCATAAATGTCTGCTGCATAGACGAATGAATATAGGACTGTTTCTGATCCTGCGACATCTTCAGGCTCATCTCAAGGGGATCAAAAGGAAGTCCATCCTCTTTCGACGTAGCAAAATAACTTAACGACTGCTGGGATAATTCTGGAACAATCTCTAAGATAACCAGTGGATTTTGTTCCGTCCCTTTGTCATAAGCAGAATTTGCTTCTGGAATCTCAGGAAGCGAATTTATTCCTGTATATTCCGTCGAGGAGGATGTCAAAACACTACGATAGTCTTCCTGCCCGGTTACTTTCAGTTTATCATCCGGAATCGTGACAGCATCTGCTGTTCCATCCCCTTTTGTTTCTACATATGGTTTTCCATAAGAAAACATACCAAAAATGCTTCCGGTTTTAATGGCAAAAAAGCCCATAACAAAAACACAGGCAAGAACCAATGTAATTGCTGTACAGCCGACTATTTTCTTCCATTTTTGGGTTTTGATCTGACCCCTTTTCATATTATCGCTCCCTTCTACTGATTTCTCAAGTAAACACATTTGTCAAGCGAATACTCTGATATACTATCTTTAAACTTTACGCTAAAGTTCACTGTATATTTATCGGATTTTTTATTTTTCACTAATTTGCAAGTGAAATCCTCCACATTATCTGCCAAAAGATACATATCTTCTGCCGGCAAAGCCCCAGTCAAATCCACTGTATTGGTCTGATCTGATGCCATCGTGCGGCACTCACCAAAAAACAATTTCTTTGCCGTTTTATCGTACCAGTAAACAAATGTTTTCTTTGCGGAATTAAAAACACTTACTTTAGGACCTACATTAGACAGTGTATCATTAGAAGTTTTCACTTCTTTGGCATCCGCCGAATCTTTTACCAGCACCAAAGCATCACTTGTACTATCCCATACTACAGACTGTGCTTCTATTATATAGGCTTCCATATGATTTACTGCATCCTTGGCTTCATTCTGCAAAGTAATTCTTGCATTTGTCTGCCGGCTGCTGTTTGAAGCAAATACAATCAACGCCGTGATAGCGCCAAATACAATTGTAGAAACAGCAACTGCAACCAAAAGTTCCACTAAGGAAAAACCTTTATTATTTAATTTCATAAAAATTCACCTCAGTTCCTATTCTTTAAAATATTTTCCAGTCGCCGTCACAAGTTTCAGCGTCTGTGTCGATGTTCCTTTTACCGATATGGTACTCATCGTCTCATGGTGCGGCTCTTCATCAAAGGATCCATCTTTTTTATTGATACCGATATGAACACATTCATTTACTCCTATTTCCGTTCCATTATAACTGATTGTCAACTTTCGATTTGCAATCTGCTCTCCGGAACCATCTGGTGTAAAATGTGATGCTTCCGCGTAATCATCTGCTTCCGTATAGGTCAGATAATAATTTCCATCCGTATACCGATATAGATGCAGATATGTCCGCTTACTGTCTGCCATATTTCGTGATTTCAAAGTCATCAAACCCGAATCAATCTTCGATACACATTTTTTTGAATTAGCAAGATTCATATAACCAAGTCCAACCACAACCATCGTGCTAAACAAAGCTAAAATTGTAATACAAATAATCAACTCAATCAATGAAAAACCTTTATTGTTTGATTTCACGAAATCACCTTCCTTCTTATCCTGCTAATTAGTTCTTTGTCCAGTTTTCATAACCAATACACTCAGCAACATTTT
This sequence comes from Lachnoclostridium sp. UBA5890, assembly GCA_002431395.1. Lineage (GTDB taxonomy): Bacteria > Bacillota > Clostridia > Lachnospirales > Lachnospiraceae > Eubacterium_F. The sequence goes on along the minus strand of DJEU01000040.1, from coordinate 78,066 downwards.
CTTCTTTTTTATTCTTTTCCTTTGTTGCATAGAAAAACTCTTTCCACGTGTCATCTTCTTTAATCCAGTCAAGAATCTCTACCAGCATACTGGTATTTGAAACTTCTTTATAGGTACCGCCAAGTTTTACGGTAGTTTTTCCACCGGATATGATCAAACCCTCAAAGTCACAGTCAATCACTACATCACCACCAGCTACAACCAAACCTTTTGATACGCCAGTATCTTTTAAACTGGAAATCGTTCCCGGAGTGATATACGCCGTTCCATCAGCAAATGAATGTCTTTCTCCCGAAGACGGAACCGCACTAAAATCAACAATTCTGTCTTTTACCAGTTCAATCTTGTCCTTTTCATCGGATGTCGCTGCCGCGTAATACAATTCCATTCGCGGCGATGCTCCTGATGTAGAAGCATATTTTCCGCCTACCAAAGATAACTGAAGGCTCATATATTGAACCATCTTCTTATATCCATCCGCCAAAAGGGTAGCCGATGCCGCACCATTGGCAAAATAATTGCTTTCCATTTTATTGGATCCGTCAGCACCATCATAGTAACTTTTGATCACATTACCTGCAAGCAGATATAATGTTGGACTGATGCGAATACCGTCAGTAGGTGACACAGCCAGATTAGATGTAATATAGGTCTGTGCACGCTCATTAATCATGTCTACATTATCCAAATTACCTGCAGAATAATAATTGGCAAAATATTTATTTGCACTTTCATAATCTTTAAAGTTCAAATACAGATATACATAACCACCTGCATTATTATAATTCAAAGTAACCGGATTCGTGTCATCCAGATATTGTCCCAAATCCTGAAGAAGAATATCTTTATTATAATTTGCTTCAATATGATCGGCATCAAATTCTGTCGCCGTCAATAATGGGTTATGTCCTTTTACGATGTACTCCTGCGGCAGCAAATAGGCAACCTGGTTACTCTTGATAGAAGCCGACTCACCCATTGCGATGTCTTCAACATTAGATGCATACTTTGTACCGGTTGCATCATTTCTCTGTACAAACGCGCGACCCGCAAGAACGAGTTTTGCTAAATTAGAAGAAGCATCTAACAGTGTGTTTTTACCGTTTACAAGAATCGCACTACTATAATCTGCCAGCTGTTTTACACCACTTCCTGCTGAATTATCCTCACTGTAACTATAGCCATAATAAGTTCCGCCTAAGGTTACATTCGCATTATTATCATTAATGCTCAAGTCATCCAATACATAAGAGTTACAATTCAAGTTCAAGGTTGAACTGTTTGTAGAGGCTGTACTTCCAAATGGATTTAACAAAATATTTTTTGTCCAAAAATCCGCTCCATTCACAGTAACACTTGCTCCTGTCAAAAGGTTCATTGCTCCTCTGGTAATCACCTTATCACTGTCAAAAGAAGCTGTTGACTGTGCCCCAGCCACAATTCCTTCATCATAATTATAATCCGTTTGTGTACCACCGGCATAAACATTACCGGTAAAACCAACCTTTGCCTGACCTTCAATCGTCAGCTGGTCATCACTGATGGAAATATAATTTTTCAACTGATCAAAAGTATCTTCTCCCTCAAAATGATAATCCGGCACATTAATAACAATATCCGTCTGAATATTGGTCTGATATCCCTGATCATCTTTGTAGGATACTTTAATTCCTTTTAACGTAAGCCAGCGTTTTCCCGAACTTTTATCACGGTAAAAGAAATAGTTGATAATATCACTCGTGACCACCGTATTTTTTCGTGTAATCATTGACTGCAGTAAACTTGCAGAAAAATAGTTATTGGATCCGGTCGATACAAACGGATCTCCTGTTTCATCCAAAGAATCCGAGTTATACTCCGTCGGTATCAACGTAAAATCAATTTTTGAATCCTTTTTATATGTGTTATCAATATACGTCATGTAGTTATCTTTGGTAAAATCATTGCGGTTTTTAATTCCGTATACAATACCGGATAAATACAATTTAGAGTAAACATCCTGCAAATCTCCACTAGATGCATTATAACTATCCAAGGTTTCCATATAAGCGACCTCGTTACTTACGCCGGCAACCTCTTCAATACCACTTCGAATCTCTGCAACAATCGCCTCTGTTTCATAGTAATTATCCGTACCCTGCTGATCAACAACAACCGATACAAAATAATTTGTAGCTAAAGATAATACTGTGGCTCCTATGATTGCCGTAGCCATAACGCCGATAACAACCATTACAAATGCAGAACCTCTGTCATCTTCATTCGCTTTATGCAGTTTTTCATTGAATTTCTTTATCCATTTCTTTATCATATGAAAAACCTCCAATCATTTACTCGCTAATTGTCGTATTCATAACGGCAAGTGGCTCATTACTTCCTTTTTCATACACACTAACTTCAATAGCACCAATTCGTTTTTTTGTATTTCTTTCGACAAATTTTTCATCGGTTCCATCGTCTTTTTTTGCTGTCAATGTTGTATCTGTATTTCCATTAAAGAAATATTTACATTTTAATGCAAGCGGATCCGAATCCGATGTCAGCGAAAACTTATAATTGTTTACACGATCCTGGCACTCCGTTGTCGTCAGTCCGCAAAAATAAAATCGGATATCTTTAATATCATCTTCTGCCATTCCTGTGCCAAATGTAATTTTTAATTTATCATTATCATAGCCATCCCTTAAATTGTAAAACACATAAACATTTTTTAATGTTTCTCTTTTTACTTCTGAAGTTTCTAGTGGAACCTCACACACACCATTTTTAATATTAGGAGATATGTTTGCACCATTCAATTCATAGAGATAGGACACTTTTACCCGGTATACATCCGGATCTCCATCTTTATATTCAAGATGAATCGCAATTTTACGATTTAATTTATCTTTGATCAGATTATATTTCGTAAAAAATGTGTTAGAGTCTGACGCCTCATTTGTCAAAAAATAACTGATTGCTTGATCCAACTGATCTTCTTCTTTTGCGACAACACTTTCTTTTCCATAAACCCGTTTAGGATTCGGAATCTCATAATCATTAAACTCAGAAGTAACTGGCTCATTTGTGTCTTTCGTTACTGTATTGGAATCGTATCCCGTATCATATGTTTTGCCATCTGCCGTCGTATGATCGGTATACGTAATATGAACTTTCGCTTCATAATCATATCCATTCAATTGAACATTCTTTGTCAGATCCGTATAGGTAAACTTAGTCGGATTGGACGAATCCGGTGCAACCGTCCAACTTGCTGCATCTACTGCCCCACTGCTGGCGATGTTCTCAATCTGTTCAAAATTATCGTAAGAATTTAATTCATCCAAAACATTTTCCGCCACAACCGTCGCTGACTGTTTATCACGTCCATCGGCTGCACGAAGTCCGGAATAAGTAAAATAGTTGATAATAGGCAGTGTTACCAGTGCCAGTATCGCCACTGCCAATATCACCTCAATCAAAGAGAAACCCTGATCGTTCTGTCGTAACTCATGTAAGCACATAATAACACCACCTTTCTTTTTCTTCTTACTTAACCGCACCAAATACGTTATTTACGCCATACGCAAATCCTGTCGTATCCGGTTCTTTGTAAGCAACACCATTACCAAGCATCGCATAGAAGTTTACAACGATCGTTCCTGATAATTTTCCTGTGCTCTTATCAAACTGAATATTAACATCTCCGACAGACATTTTTTCATCATTTTCTGTGATCCAGTCCAGACAGTCATAAATCTGTTTTGTTGTACCAGACAACTCTACCGTATAAGAAGCTACACTTCCCACCATCTGTTCCATATCTACAACGGTGATCTCTGACATCGTATCATTTTCTGAATCTGCCTGTGCCTGTGCTTTATCTCCATCCGAAGTAAGCACATTTCCTTTATAATAGAATGGCGATTCTGTTCCCGGTGTGATGCTTGTAACATCTACTTCCGTATTGATCATCATACGATACAAAAGATATACCGATTTCTGCTGTGTCATCTTAACCGGGAAAGAATTAATATAATTCTTAATGTCATCATTATACAAAGATGTAAAAATCTCTAAGTTCTTAACATCACTCTTTAACGATTCCAATTCTTTGATATGCTTTTCTGCGGTCTCTGTCTTCACCTGATATTCGGAAGCAGAATCCATATTTGGCTGAAATCCGAGGAAGTATGCCAAAACCAAAAGCAGTACTGCACCTGCCAACAAAATTACACGCATTTGAGTTAAAGTAAGTTTACCGCCCATGTTATTTCGCCTCCTCATCGCCTAATGTCAATTCATCACCAAAGAAATCAATTTCATTCGAATCACGTGATTCACGGAATGACAGATAATCAAAGGAAATGGTATATTTATACTGCTGTTTCTTGGTAACTCCATCCTCATCCTTTACGATAGAACTTGAAATCTTAACATTTTTAATACTTGTGATCAAGTTCAAACGAATTACCAGTGCCGATACCGATGAGAGTTTTTTATCTGTTGACACACAACTGATCGTGCCACCTGAATTTGTAGTATTTACTGCACTGATCACAAAATCTTTCGGACAAGTTTCTTTTACCTGCTCCAGGATTGCATGAAGTTTATTGTTGTTCGTATCCGTGATACCTTCCATCTTCAAATAAGTAAGGATACGTTTCATATCACTCTGCAAGCTATCATACTGCGCCTGTACCGGCTGCAGCGAACGTTCTTTTTGTGCCGTCGATTCATAAGAACTCTTTGCTGTTCCCAGTGAAATCATAGAAACTACAATCATCACAATACAAACCAAAATAGAAGCAGCAAACACAGCAGCAATACCTTTAATAGATTCTCTGGTTGCCGTCTTGTTCTTAATATCTTCCGGAATAAAGTTTACCGGGCTGTATACCGCACCAAAGCATCCCACATACTGAAGGATATTTACGTTAACTTCAATCTGACGGTTGAACTGAACACCCTGTAATTCACTTGGTGTGCGTGTAGGAATACCAAGTTCATTTGCCATCAATTCGTGAATACCCGCAATCTTTGCACCATCACCGGTTACGATAATACCTTTTACCGGTTCTTCACGATATCTTGAATTATAATATTCAATAACACGATATATGTTTCCGATCAGAGAAGAAGCACTCTGTGTCAACTCAATACGTTTCTGCATAGACAGATCGTTCTGAGGATTTGACGCATTTAAGTTGTACAAAAGTACTCTCTGTGTCGTAATGATCTTAAACGCTTTATCATATTCCGGCGCCTGGAATGCCGGCTCGTTCATCACCGCTTCTACAATTGTAGCAGCACCATATGGAATGGTTCTCTGAAGAAGAAGTTTATCCTTGCTCATGATATTGATCAATGTAGCATCACGGTTGATCTGAACCGCCATCTCTACGCCTTCATTGACCTGACGTTTCATGATCTGGAAAATACCATTACCATCTACTTCAATTGCCATTACATTAAAGTCACAGCCTTCAGCCAATGCATAATAGGAACGAACCAAGTCAATCGGAGCAGCATAAACAAGAAGGTCGAGCACATCCTGGGGAGCCTCTTCTTTCCCTTCTTCTCCTTCTTTCTTCTTACCTATATTAAAGTTAAGTTTAAGTTCATGTTTTTTCTTCTTTTTCTTAGTATCGTCTGTAATTTCAGGTTCTTCCTCTTTCTCCTGTTCTTTTTCCGAACCATCCGTTACTTTTTCCCCCTCTTCTGCTGTACGGCTTCCGCCCTGTTTAACATAAGAGAAGATATAACGATCTTTGTCCATCGGGAAAAGATCCCCAACTTTCGCATCCACAATTCCCTGAATCTTGCTGTCTTTTACAAGCGGAATGGTTGTCTCACGGTTTGCGATCTTAGATGATGCCAGCGAAAAGATTACATCTTTGGTTGTGATTCCTTTTTCCTGACACGCTTGTTTAATACGACGACTGACGTCCATGATGTTTTTTACTTCACCATCTTCTACTGCTCCCTGTGGAGTCGGCACACGAACACAGCCATATACAGTAGGGTTATCTGGTGTATTATCCATATGTACAATTCGAATCGTCTCAGTTCCTACACGAACCACTACTACCTTCTTAGCCATAATAACCTCCTTTATCCTACGGCAGAAACACCGCAAGCAGTATGGTTTTCTCACTTCCATACTGTCTTTATTACTTTTCCCATATTTTGATATACTGGTGAATCCTCACCACTAACATCTATGGATTACACTACTTTCTCCTCTTTCCTCCGATATCAACTTCAAGGAAAAAGCACTGGAATCCACAAATCACAAAAAGACCCCTGTTACATCAAGCCTATATACCAGTCAAAAAAGACATTTCCCCATAACATAGCAATAAAAATACCAATCGAAAGATACGGTCCCATCGCAAATCGATCTTTCTTTTTCGTAACAGCAATGATAATGCATTGAATCACCGATCCAACCACACATCCTATTACCAGAGCCAGCATAATATTCTGCCAGCCTGTCATCAGCCCTGCCACAGCCATCAATTTAATATCGCCGCCGCCAATTCCTTTTCCGCGGGTAATAATCAAACATAATAGCAGAAAAAGGCTTGCCGTAAAGAAGCCGATAACATAATGAACCCCATTTTCATAATCATAAATCGTATGAACTACACCGAGACACAAAATGAATGCATTGATTCCCACCGGAATTTCCATGGTTCGAAAATCAATCACGCTGATGACCAGTAATGCAGATACGAAAAAGCAGTATAACACGCTTTCCACGTTTATACCGTTTACTGCAAACAAGATAATATATAAAACTCCATTCGTAAATTCAATTACCGGGTACTGCATGGATAACTTTGTTCCACAGTATCTGCACTTTCCTTTCAAGAAAAGGAAACTAAAAAGCGGGAACAAATCATACCATTTTAACTGGTGTCCACATTTCATACAATGAGAACCCACCGTGACAATACTTTCTTTTTTCGGAATGCGGTAAATGCAGACATTCAAGAAACTGCCAATTACGATTCCGTATAAAAAGACAAATATGTAAATAATAAATGTTGGTAATGTCATAGTGGGTTCTCCTTAGAATCATGTTTTAAGTCAGCTAACTATTAGTTGCCTGATGCTGCTTTATCGCCACCAACAGATTCAAGTTTAGCTGCACCGCCCTGAGCATCTTTGGCATATTTGCATTCTACAGCATTGCCATCGTCGCCAATCACCTGCGCTTTAACAATATTTGCGCCATTTCTTGTATCCCATGTAAGAGTAATTTCTTTTCCGCTTGCTACAGAACTAGCAAGTTTCAAAGTGCTTGGATCGAGTTGCTCTGTAAATGTAGTTGACATTGTACCTGTCATACCGTTCAAAGATCCATTGGAAATCGATGCGCTTCCATTACTTGCACTGGAACCGGCATTTGCTACTGCTACAGACAATGCTGAACATGCGCTGTCCAATGTTGCAAGGTCTTTAGACTCTCTGGATCTTTCCAAGTTTGGAATAACCGCCAATGCTACAACTCCTACTAAGATTGCCATGATAGCGATAACGATGATCAACTCTACAAGAGAGAAACCTTCATTTGAACCGCTAAGATACTTTTGAATTCTTTTCTTCATAATTCCATTCTCCTTTTTGTTATATTTTTTTGGCAAACTCTCTGTTGCCGTTTTCTATATTCTACCACATGCGTAGAAAATCTGCAAGTGTTTTTTCAAAATATATCAACTTAATATTTACGTAATATTTATAAAAAGTTCACATTTATCGCAGTCGCCACACTTCGATCTGTCCCACAAAAGAATTCTCTTTTTGAACAAATTTCTTTTCCCAGGCCCAGTTTGCTTTGGCAAATTGATTCACTACTTCACTTTTTTTGTAACTTAATGTTAATATTTCTTCATTTGTTTTAATTCCTTCCTTTTCTTTGCTTTTTGATGCGTCCTGGGTTTCATCCCGAAACTTGTCTGTTTCAAAAACAAGATATACCGGTTTGTCATCTCCAAGTCTGTTTACGGCAGCCAGCGTGTCATCTGTCATACAGTTCTCCGCCAAAACCGCATAAAACTGTGATACGTTTCTCAATTTTGAAGTATACCAGGTTAATTTCCACGCCTCACTTGTAACAAGAATTACATCTGCATCCTTCGTCATTTCTTCGATCTGCGGTCCATCACACTGTCTTTTGAACAAATACCAGGATGGAGTTAATACGTTATGTTCCATAAACAGTAAAACGCCACACAGCAATATCGCCACACTCTGCTGTATTCTCTTTTTGTGCAGCAGATGTTGAATCAGCCAGCATATCTGACCGCCTAAAATCAATGTAATAAAAGGCATAATAAAGAAAAAGTACCGGTCCGCATACAGTGACATTACATATATATTGCAATAATACGAAATGATAACTATTGTTAAAAATACTGTCAGCATAAGGAGAACACTTATTTTTTCACCATATCGAATTTTGTCTCGAATCCATTTTCCTGCCAGCACTGCTCTATCTTTTCCTTTTTTCATCGCGTTTTGGAACCACACTTCCTTCCGGCAGATAAAGGATACCCCCGCAGCTATTATTATTAAAAATATCATAACAAATTTTACGTAAGTCCAAAATACGATGTCCGGTATCTGGAAAGGAATCCCGGTTGATTCTTCCACACTGAGAAGCATCGAAAAATTAATTTCCCAGCGGAGAGGCATTTGCGCTTCATACATTTGATTGCGCGTCAAAAGCAAATCCAATGTATGAGGCCAGATAATCATCGCAGCTCCAACAGACAATAACATTGTCAAGCCATGAATGATAGAAAACTTCCATTTTTTTTTGCTAAATTCGTAAATGCCAAACACAAGCATAATACACATTCCAAACATCATAAATGTATATTGTGTTAAATTTCCTGCTATCATCGTAATTAAAATTCCAATCAATTCTTTTCTGCATGAGCGGAATTTTTTTCGATACATTCTGACATGAAAATAAATCAATAGTATACTGAAACAGGTCAGCAGACAATACGGACGCAAAAAAAGCATATTATTTAATGCAGCGACAGAAAATCCATAAAAAAAGCAAATTAGCAACGCTTTTTTTACTGACATAAAAAATTCTTTTCCTAAAAAATACAGAGCAATCATCATTCCAATAAACGAAAGAACATTTATTGCATATCCATACCACCATAAAAAAGAGTCCGGAAAAAAAGAACATACTGCATGTAATATCATATGATGCAATGGCGGATTCCGTTCATCTGACATATTTCGCGCCACTTCACCAAAATCAAATTGTTTTCCTTTTTGAACCGTTATATAATCCCACAGCACCTTCCCGTCTGTCCACTCATCAAAGTTCCGAGTCTTTCCGCTATCATCATGCTCGATCCAGCCTCCGTCGTCAGCATTGGCAAATCCATATGACCAATTATCATCGGAATGGAATCCTTCTTTTTGGAAAGCAAACATATACGTGATAAACCCTAACTGCAACAAAATAATTACTGTTAAAACAATTACAATATTTCTTTTCTTTATCATTAAAATGCAACCTTTCAATTTTACTGTTGGTCAAAATACACTTTTCCTTTATCCGGCTTAAAGTATGTTCTTATATAACCGTCTGTTGATACGATAACAAATTCATTGGTGCTTTCCAAATAATATACGTCATCATTATCTTCTGCCTCTAATTTATGTAGTGACAACGGATTTGTAACCACCGCAGCGGCAGCTTGTTCATACGCTTTTGCATCGGTAAATCCCATCTCTTTTCCGTGTTTGTCAAAATGCTCCCTTAACAAGCTTTCATTTCGAAACGTAATCGGTTTCGGTGTTTGCAGCGGTGCAGGCGACGAAGTTGGTGAAACCACTTCTGACTGTCTTTTATTTTTTACAACGACAATACAAGCATATTTTTTCCCTTGATACTTTGCCATTATTTTGGCTTTTCCTGAACGAAGTGCACGAACTACGCCTTTTCGATCAACAGAAACCTTTTTCTTATTTTCGCTTGTCCATTTTATCTTCTTTTTAACATTCTTTTTGTTGCTTATTAAAGATAGTTTCTTTGTTTGTCCAACATTTAATGTTATTTTTGTCCTATTTAGGTATATCTTATCTTTTGCCTCTGTTTGAAGCGGCAAAAGAGTCATCACTACTGAAATTATAATTGCTGTCAAAAATAATTTTATCTTTTTTGATTGAACCATCTTATCTCCTCTTTTCCAAAATCACTCTACTATAAAACATAAGACAGGCATCTCTGCCTGCCTTACATTATAATTTTCGCTAGTTTTCCATCATCCTGCCATCTGATAAATCTGCATCATCGGCATTACGATAGCACCTACGATACCACCTACAACTACAGCAAGCAGACAGATAACTGCCGGCTCCATCGCCGTTGTCAGGTTTTTCGTAGCTACTTCCACTTCATCCTCATAATACTCTGCTACTTTGTCAAGCATCTGCTCCGTATTACCGGTTTCCTCACCGATACGAAGCATATGATGAACCATCATAGGAAATACTCCGGATGCTTCGATTGGCTCTGACATCGGGATACCCTGCATAACGTCTTCACGCGCATCATTGAGCACCTTTCGTATTACACGATTTTCTACGACATTCGCTACGATTCCCAAAGCCTCTACCAACGGCACACCGGACATAACCAGCGTAGACATTGTCATACTGAATTTTGCTGCTGCATTTTTTACAGAAAAATCTTTAATAATCGGAATTTTCAAACACATCCGGCTCGTAATCTGTTTTCCGGATTCCGTATTTTTCGCATAAGCAATAATACCAATCACCGCAATGATACCACCGATTACCCATACAAGATTTGCAACCACAAAATCACTGACTGCGATTACAATACGTGTCGGCAATGGCAGTTCACCTTCGATCATATCAAAGATCTCCTGGAAGCTTGGGATAACCTTCGCCATCAAAATGATAACAACGACCACGGCAACGACCAATACAACGATCGGGTAGATCATTGCAGAGGTAATCATGGACTTTAATTTCATATCTTTTTCAAACTGTGTACAGATACGTTCAAATGCAACACTTAAGTTACCGGTTGCTTCACCGGCAGCAACCATGTTGATCAGAAGGTCTGGGAATACTTTTCCTTCCAAAGCCATGGCATTGGCAAGTGTTTCACCTTTCTCTACGTTTACCTGTACATTGTAGATGGACTTACGCAGAACCTTGTTTTCGGTGGATTCCTGCATCATCTTAAGTCCTTCGATAACCGTTACACCGGCATTCAATATACTATTGAACTGACGGCAGAACAAGGTAATGTCTTTTAATTTGACCGGGTTACCGATCGTTATGTTCCAAGAGGCATCTTCTACACTCGTAGTCTCTTCGACAGAATGTACGACAGCTCCTTCGCCTTTCAGTTTAGCGGTTGCTGCTTCCGGGGAACCGGCCTCTAAGGTTCCCTTTTTATCACGGCCAAATTTATCCGTGATACGGTACTTATAAGTAGCCATATTACTTTCCTCCTTCCGATACGATTAGAACAATCGTTTCTCCAGTGCCACTTTATCCTGAGCAAAGGTAATCGCTTCATCCTTTGTTACTTTTCCAGCCTGGTACAATTCATAAATGGAATCATCCATTGTGATCATGCCGCTTTTACGACTCGTCTGTACAATAGATGGAATCTGGTGGCTCTTTCCTTCACGGATCAGGGAACGAATCGCGCTGTTCGCATGAAGAATCTCAAATGCTGCGACACGGCCTTTTCCATCCGCTGTCTTCAACAACTGCTGGGAAATGATAGATTCCAGCAAAGTTGCCAGCTGCAGACGAATCTGTGGCTGCTGATGCGGTGGGAAAACGTCGATAATACGGTCGATAGTTGCTGCAGCACCGATGGTATGCAACGTGGAAAATACAAGGTGACCTGTCTCGGCTGCGGTTACGGCTGTGGCAATCGTATCGAGGTCACGCATCTCTCCGACGAGGATAACATCCGGGTCTTCACGAAGTGCGGCACGAAGTGCATTGGCATAACTATCTGTATCCATACCAATTTCACGCTGGTTGACAATCGATTTCTTGTGCTGATGCAGATACTCGATCGGGTCCTCCAATGTAATGATATGATGACTGTAATTTTCATTAATTTTATTGATCAGAGAAGCTAGTGTTGTAGATTTACCACTACCTGTCGGTCCTGTTACCAGGATCAGTCCTCTCTTTTTATTTACCAAGTCAATAACGGATGGTGTCAATCCCAGACTTTCCGGTTCCGGAATTTCTGTATTGATCAGACGGATTACGAAAGCCATGGAGCCTTTCTGCTTAAATACGTTTACACGGAATCGTCCATGTCCCGGGATCGCATACGAGAAATCCGCCTCTCCTGTCTCATTAAAGGACGCTACCAGACGTTTTGGAATCATCTGCTGAATTAACGTCTTTGTGTCCTCTCCGTTCAATGGTGCACTTGTCAGATCCTGTAAAGTACCATGGATTCTGCATTTGATAGGTATACCTACCGATACATGTACGTCAGACGCGCCAACTTTACGTGCCTGTAACAAAATATCATCGAGTGTCATACCCCTTCCTCCTTACTTTATTATTTTACTTTTCTCATTTTACTTTATCGTTACAGCGGTTATTCTGCTGCAATTCTCTCTACTTCTGAAATGGATGTTACTCCTTTTAACACCAGTTTGGCTGCTCCAAGACGCAGTGTCGTAAGACCTTCTTTGAGCGCCACTTTCTGGATTTCTTCTGCTCCGCCTCCCCGGCTGATTACCTCACGGAGTGCCGGCGTGATCGGCATGATCTCATAAACACCGATACGTCCACGATATCCGGTATTGTTGCAGTATGCACATCCGCCCGGATTTGGTTCATAAATCATCGGATTTGAATCTCCTCGCAGACGAAGACGGAATTTGTCGGTATCCGTCATCTGTTTCTGAACATGACATTTTGGACAGATTCGTTTTACCAGTCGCTGTGCGATAATTCCTACGACAGAATCCGCAACCATATAAGGTTCAATTCCCATGTCTTCCAGACGGGTTACCGTCGATGCGGCACTATTGGTATGAAGGGTACTTACTACCAAGTGTCCTGTGATAGCCGCTTTAACGGCGATACTTGCGGTTTCCTCGTCTCGAATCTCTCCGATCATGATAATATCAGGGTCCTGACGCAGGATAGAACGAAGGGCGGAAGCAAACGTAAGTCCCGCTTTTTCATTTACCTGTACCTGGTTGATACCATCTACATCGGCCTCGACAGGGTCTTCTACTGTGATAATATTAACATCGCCGCCATTTAATTCATTCAAAACCGTATACAGTGTCGTAGATTTACCACTACCTGTAGGTCCGGTTACCAAAATGATTCCATGCGGATTTTTCAGAATATTATCAAATCGTTTCAATTCTTCTTCCTGGAAACCAAGTTCACTCTTTTCTTTATTCAATCCGGATTTCGAAGCGATACGCATAACGACCTTCTCGCCAAATGTCGTCGGAAGAGACGATACACGGAGGTCATACTCAACCCGGTTAAATATCAACGTCATACGTCCGTCCTGTGGCGCACGTTTTTCGGAAATGTTCATTCCGCTGACGATCTTAATACGCGCTACGATCGCATCCTGAAGTTCTTTCGGATACCGCATTACTTCCTGCATCGATCCGTCGATTCGGAAACGCACACGTACCTGATCTTCCAATGCCTCAATATGTATATCACTGGCACGCTCGTTGACTGCCTGCTCAATGATCTTATTAACAAGAAGTACGATTGGGGAATTGTCTACTTCATCATTTCCCTCGTCCTCTTTATTTCCCTTTAATTTCTGACTCTTCTCGGCACGTTCCTGAGAATAACTTTCCGCCAGTTTTGCCGACTGCTCATTTCCATAATACTTTTCAATCGCATACATGATATCAGACGGCGTCGCAACCATCGGTTCTATCTGCATGTTCGTAATGATAGAAAGGTCATCGACTGCGATGATATCAAGAGGATCCGCCATCGCCACGCGCAGGATATTAGGATTATTTTCATCCACTTCAAACGGAACGGCATTGTGTTTACGCACAATATTTTCCGGCAAAAGTGCAATGACTTCCGGTGCTAATTTGGCTTCACGGATTTTTGCAATTTTTAATTTCATCTGCTCACCGATGGCTTCTGCAATCTCCATCTCATCGGTCAGTTTCATCTCGATCAGTGTCTCACCAAGTCGTTTTCCAATCTCTTTTTGTTTGGCCAATGCCTGCATCAGCTGTTCCTGCGTGATGACATTTGCCTCTGTTAAAATATCTCCTAATCTCTTACGAGTTCTAACTGCCATACTCTATCACCTATTCTTCGTTCGTCTTTGCATTTTTATGTCTGCGCCAGCGGATTCCAACAGCAATTCCGCCTGCTGCAACGGCTGCGTACAAAACCAAACGTACGATGTAATATACAAATGCCTGCAATAATGTCATAACAATACGCCTCCTAGTGCCTATTTGCCAACTCTTTGATCACATCATCCCAATCCAGTCCGCATTGGGCCATCAAAACCATCATATGATATAAAAAGTCGGAAATTTCATATTTTAATTCTTCGGAATCCGGATTTTTTGCCGCAATCACAATTTCTGTGGCTTCTTCTCCGCATTTTTTCAGTATCTTATCGATTCCTTTATCAAATAAATAATTGGTATAAGATCCTTCTTTTGGATGCTTTTTCCGATCTGCGATCGTTTCAAAAACATCATTTAATATCATTAACGGATTGCTCGAATTGTATTCTTTTTTCGCCAATTCATTAAAGAAACAACTGCGCGCTCCCGTATGACAGGCTGCTCCTACCTGATGCACTTTTGCCAAAAGAGTGTCATGATCGCAGTCCAGACGAAGTTCCTTGACATATTGATAATGTCCGGATGTATCTCCTTTGCACCACAGTTCCTGACGACTTCTGCTAAAATACGTCATGCGTCCGGTAGCGCAAGTCGCCGCAAAGGACTGCTCATTCATATAGGCAAGCATCAAAACTTCTCCGGTTTTGTAATCTTGGGCGATACATGGGATCAATCCATGACCATCCAGTTTAAACTCAGAAAAGTCAATCGCAGATTCAAATGTGTTTACATTGATTCCTGCATCTTTCATGTTTTTCTTTATCTTAAATAACTCTTTTCCTAAATAATAATTTGTGGATACCCCTTCTACTTTTTCCAATTTAAGTAAATTTTCTAAATCGTTGCGAAGCAGGCTGTCACGAACAATAATCCGTTTTCCGGCGCGCGTCATCTTTCGCTCAAATTCTGCATCAATATCTACATGTTTGACAAGAAGGGTATCTACATGAAACGGGATCTTGTCAAAATCAATATCCGCATCCACTTCAACCAAAATCTTATCAGAGCCAAAGCGGGCGATCATCTCTTTTAAAAGGCTTTCGTCCTTTACAAGGTCATATTTTACAACAATTTTTTCCGCTCCGGTATAAAACACTTTCTTTGCATCTTCAAAGCGTCCCATATACATCCCTGCCATAAAAGGAATGTCGATCTTCTCTGCCACTTCTTTTAAGGTGGCAAGAAACTCTTCCCGCTCTGCTTCTATTTTCGAATAATTATATAAAAACAACGCATCCGCACCTGCAAAGCAATACTGCTCTGCCTGCATGACAACATTGGCGGCAAGCTCATTTTCACCATTGATATAAGGAATTATTTTTTTGTAACTCATGGGTACCCCCTCCTTTACAGTGTTCCTTTGGTAGACAATACGCCCTGAATGCGTTCGTCCACACGAACTGCCTGATCCATGGCTTTCGCAACCGCCTTAAACATGGCTTCCACAATATGATGTGTATTCATGCCTGCCATCTGGCGGATATGTAAGTTCATTCCCAGTCCGGAAGCAAATCCCATAAAAAATTCCCGTACTGTCTCTGTTTCCATCGTTCCAAGGCGTTCTGCCGGAAGTTCCGCTTCAAAGTCAAAATACATCCGTCCGGATATATCCAATGATGCCAGTACAAGAGCATCGTCCATCGGAAGGATAAAATACCCAAAGCGGGCAATGCCTTCTTTGTTTCCCAATGCCTCTTTAAATGCCTGACCAAGCACAATTCCGGTGTCTTCCACTGTGTGATGTGCGTCCACTTCGATATCTCCATGAACCTGGATATCCAGATCAAACAGACCATGTCTGGAAAATCCCTCCAGCATATGATCAAAAAAACCGATTCCCGTATGAACATTATATTTTCCGGTTCCATCGATATCCAATGTAATCTCGATCTGCGTTTCTTTTGTCTCACGTTTGCAGCATGCACGTCTTCCCACAGTGATGTCCTCCTTGCAAATTGTAAAGTATGTCTAAATATTCTAATTTATTTTATCATTTTTTTATACATAATGCAAGAGAAAGTCATAAACTTTCTCTTTTATCTTTGCAAATATTCTTCATACAAGTCCGGACGGTACTTTTTGGTACGTTCCAATGACCGTTCCAGCCGCCACGCCTCAATATTTTTATGATGACCGGACAGCAGCACTTCCGGCACTTTTTTCCCATGATATTCTTCCGGTCTCGTGTACTGTGGGTATTCCAGAAGCCCGTCCGCAAAGCTTTCTGTCTCTGCCGAATCTTTGTTATGCAGCACTCCCGGTACGAGTCTGGAAATCGTATCCATCATAACCATCGCCGGCAGTTCTCCGCCGGTAAGCACATAATCTCCGATGGAAACATAGTCTGTTACAATTTCTTCCAACACGCGTTCATCCACACCCTCGTAATGCCCACACAAAAAGACAAGTTCCTCTTCTTTGGCAAAATCTTCTGCCATTTTCTGGTCAAAGACATGTCCCTGCGGCGTGACATAAATCACCCGTTTTTTCTTCGGCTCCGGCTTCATTTTCTGCTGCAGTGCCTCATAACAGCGGTAAATCGGCTCTGCCTGCATCACCATCCCGGCACCTCCACCATATGGATAATCGTCTACTTTCATATGCTTGTCCAATGTATAGTCCCGGATGTTGACCGCTTCCCAGTCAAGAAGTCCCTGCGCTTTTGCACGCCCCAGTATACTGGCATCCATGATTCCCGGAAACATTTCCGGAAACAAAGTCATAATATAAAAATGCATCGTTAGTTCCTCGTTTTCTTTTTACTTTGCAAGATCTAAAAGGCCGGGCATGATGTGTGCCGTCACTTCACCTTTTTCGACATCGACTTTTTTTATGCATTCAGGGATGGATGGGAAAAGCAATTCTTTCCCCTCTTTCGTCTCAATCTGAAAGACATTGTTTGCCCCTGTCTCCAAAACCTCTTTTACTGTTCCGATCACACTGCCATCTTCGTCGTTAATAACCTTTGCTCCAATCACATCGCAGATAAAATATTCTCCTTCTTCCAAAGGAACCGCATGTTCTCTTGTTACAAGAAGGTCGCATTTGCGGAACATTTCAACATCATTAATATTATTATATTCCTTAAATTTTACAATTACAATGTTTTTAAAATATTTTACATGTTCTATATGCAGGGTAAGCTGCTCTTTTTTATTCTGCAGAATCACTTCTTCCAGGTCATCAAAGCGGTGAATATCGTCTGTCGTCGGAAATACTTTGACTTCTCCCCGGATTCCATGTGTCGTCGTTATGACTCCCACGCGTAAAAGCTGTTCCATCGTTGTTCTCCTTTTCTACCCATTCGCTGCCGAATGTACCCTTTGATAAAAAATATGCCTGCGATACCTTTTGGCACTGTCGCAGGCACATATCACATGTCATTACTGAATGTCTACCAGTATTTTTTTGTCGCTCTTTGAAGCCGAAGCACGCACTACAGTTCGAATTGCTTTCGCAATCTTTCCCTGCTTACCAATGACTTTGCCCATATCGGCAGGAGCCACGCTCAGTTTCAATACAATCTCGTTTTCTGTCTCTGTCTCAGTTACGACAACTTCGTCCGGATTGTCTACTAATGCACTAGCAATCATTTCAACTAATTCTTTCATACTGCTAACCTCCCTTAGGACCGCATTATTTTACAATACCTGCCTCTTTGAACAAACGAGCTACTGTATCGGTTGGTTTTGCACCATTGGCAATCCACTTCTTAGCTGCCTCTTCGTCAACTTTAACTACAGCAGGTTCCTGATTTGGGTCGTAAGTACCGATCTCATCGATGTTTCTACCATCTCTAGGAGATCTTTCATCAGCTACTACAATTCTATAAAATGGAGCCTTTTTCTGACCTAATCTTTTCAATCTGATCTTTACCACGTCGTTTCACCTCCTTTAACGTAATTTCATCTATTCAAAAAGTATAACAACTATTTGAATCACATTCCTCCAAACGGAAATTTGAATTTTCCGCGTTTCATCTTTTTGCCTGACATCATACCAGACATCTGCTTCATCATCTTTTTGCTCTGTTCAAACTGTTTGATGAGTCTGTTTACTTCACTGATATCCACACCGGCGCCTGCCGCAATACGGCGTTTGCGCGATGGATTGATGATGGAAGGCTTGGTTCTCTCTTCTTTGGTCATCGAATAAATAATGGCCTCTGTTCCTTTCAGCGCATCATCGTCAATGTCGAGATCTGCCGGCAGTCCCATGCCTGGAAGCATGCTCAAAATGCTGGTAAGACCGCCCATTTTCTTCATTTGCTGCATCTGCTCTAAGAAATCATTGAAATCCAATTCATTGTTTTTGAATTTCTTTCCGAGTTCTGCCGCCTTTTCCTCATTGATCTGGGCCTCTGCCTTCTCAATCAGCGTCATAACGTCTCCCATGCCGAGAATACGGGATGCCATACGATCCGGATAAAACTGCTCCAGATCCGAAAGTTTTTCTCCCATACCGACATAGAAAATCGGTTTTCCCGTGACTGCGCGGATGGAAAGCGCCGCACCACCACGTGTGTCACCATCTAGCTTCGTTAAGATGACACCATCTATATTCAATGCTTCATCGAATGTCGAAGCAACATTGACCGCATCCTGACCGGTCATGGAGTCTACTGTCAAGATCGTCTGGTGGACATCCACCTCTGCCTTGATATTTTTCAACTCATTCATCAATTCTTCATCAATATGAAGTCGACCGGCGGTATCTAAAAATACAAGGTTGTACTGATTTGCTTTCGCGTGCTCAACCGCCGCTTTGGCAATATCAACCGGATTATGTCCGGTTCCCATCGAAAATACCGGTACACCTACTTTTTCTCCATTGGTCTGCAGCTGTTCAATCGCTGCCGGACGATAAATGTCACAGGCCGCCAATAACGGCTTTTTCCCTTTTTCCTTAAACTTGGCAGCGAGTTTGGCTACCGTCGTCGTTTTACCGGCTCCCTGAAGACCACACATCATAATGACGGTAATTTCATTGCCGGGAAGCAGGGAAATCTCTGTTGTCGTGCCTCCCATCATGGAAACCAATTCTTCATTTACATATTTGATAACGGTCTGCCCCGGTGTCAGACTGTTTAACACATCCTCGCCGGTTGCCTTTTCCTGTACTGCCTTCACAAAATTCTTTACTACTTTAAAATTGACATCGGCTTCCAGCAAAGCCATCTTTACTTCTTTTAATGCCGTCTTAACATCGGCTTCCGTAAGCCGTCCTTTGCTTCGTAATCCCTTAAAAACATTTTGTAATTTTTCACTCAGGCTGTCAAATGCCACTCCGGTCACCTCCTGTCAAATCTTTTCTTATAACATTTCATATACTTCATGTGTCAAAGAACGAATCTTTTCTGCATTCTGCAGATTTTCGCCTCCGACTAATTCTTCTACTTTTTCCAGCCGCTCTCTGGCACCCTGGAATCTTCTATATAATTTCAATTTGGATTCATATTCTTCCAATTTTTCACTGCTTCGCTTTACGATATCATGTACCCCCTGCCTCGTCATGCCGTATTCACCGGCAATCTCACTCAGGGAATAATCATCCAGCACATAATTTTCAAAAATCTGCCGCTGTTTGTCTTTAAGCAGGGGACCATAAAAATCGTACAAGTAAGACAAACGCACGATCTCATCCAAATCATTTACACTGGTCTTTGTCATCTTCTCATCTCCTGCCTGCTTTTACGAAATTAACCTGTTAAGTAATTTCCTTTACAGAGTATAACGTATTTGGCGGTGGATGTCAAGAGTTTTTCTTTACATCTTTAATAAAATTTTGCAGTTTTACTTTTAGAAAAATAGGTCCCTGCTTTTCCATTCGGGACCGCTTCCGCTTAGAAGAACACTCGTAGCGGTACATGAGGGCAAACTACGCCCTCTATGTACCGACGGTGTTCTAAATCCCTCATAGCAAAGCAGGGACTTATTTTTTCTATAAAGCAAAGTTGTAAAAACATATTATGTTTAAGCAATTACTTACACCATTACCGCCTTATACAAGGTTAAAAAGTTTATATGGGTTTATGGTCTAGCCAGCGACGAAACTTGCTATCGAACGTTATAAATCGATATTTTTATCGCGCGGTAGCTCTCGTTTCTGGCGATGGTTAGAACATAAGCATATTTTCTATGCTAATTTTCAATTTCCTCTTGCATTTCGAACATATGTTTGATATAATATAGCTAAGGTGTTACCATATACGGTAGGCGGTTAGCCTCTTCCAGAGAGTTTTAGCTCTGTTTACATAGAAATCCCTTTGGGGAAATCCATCGGAGGAGGTACGTGCTCATGCTCACGATCGAAGGATTCATAGCTGTTATCAGCCTGTGCCTGACTTGTTTTAGTCTTGGCTATTCTTTTGGTACGAGAAATAGCAGGACACAAAAATGACCGCCCCTAGTTCTGACAAACTGAGCGGTCATTTTTTGACTTACTAATTTTATCAGGCTAACCGTCTATCGGTAGCACCTTTCTAACTATTATAATAGCACCTAACCGCTTTTATGTCAATCCAAGAACTTACATCTTTAATAAAATTTTACAAGTTTGCCTTTTAGAAAAATAAGCCCCCGCTTTTCCATTCGGGACCGCTTCCGCTTAGAAGAACACTCGTAGCGGTACATGAGGGCATTTTTGCAGTTTTACTTTTAGAATAATAAGCCCCTGCTTTTCCATTCGGGACCGCTTCCGCTTAGAAGAACACTCGTAGCGGTACATGAGGGCAAACTACGCCCTCTATGTACCGACGGTGTTCTAAATCCCTCATAGCAAAGCAGGGACTTATTTTTTCTATAAAGCAAAGCTGTAAAAACATATTATAGGTTTATAATCTAGCCAGCGACAGGAACTTGCTATCGAACGTTATAAATCGATATTTTTAAGAGAAGAATAAGTCGCAATTGCATAACTGTCTGAGATATTTATAAATCGTTTCAGCAGACAAAAACCTCTGATTACATGCTTGCATGATAATCGAGGTTTTGTTTGCGTGCACTGCGGAGCAGTGTGATTTATAAATATCGAGTTTTATGCAATAAGACTGTTTATTCTTCGATAAAAATGAGGATTTATCGTGAGATAGCTCTCGTTTCTGTCGATGGTTAGATCATAAACTTGTATCATTTGAAAGCGGTGACATAGTTAAAAACACTTAACAAGGTTTTTCTTTACATCTTCAGTAATTTTTCCAATGTTCCATGTGCATTCATCTCGTCACACAGCGTTTTGTAGGAGTTTTCCAGTTTTTCCTGCTTTTTATCCGCCTTTTCTCCCCACTTTACTGCACGTATCAAAAGATTTTTCGGCGTATGTTCCATGTCGATAAATTCCAGGATCTGCACTTCATAGCCGTTCTGTTCCAGCAGATTTGCCCGCAGCGCATCCGTCAGCAATGCTGCAAACCGCTCTTTTAAGATTCCATATTTCAAAAGCGGCTCTAATACGTCATTTTCGATCTGTGCGTTCAGTTCATGCTGGCAGCATGGAACCGACAAAATCACTTTCGCATTCCAGTGCACCGCCTTATCCAGAGCAAAATCCGTGGCTACATCACAGGCATGAAGCGTGATGACCATATCGGCACTGTCTGCGCCATCGTATGTACTGATATCCCCTTCCAGAAAATGTAAACTCGTATACTCATATTTTTCTGCCATACGATTACAATGCGCGATGACATCTTTTTTCAGATCCAGTCCGATCATCTCCACGTCTCTGCCGTTCATAATATGAAGATAATAATATACAGCAAACGTCAGGTACGATTTTCCACAGCCGAAATCAATAATCTTGACCGGGCGGTCTTTCGGAAGTTCCGGAAGCACATCTTTCACAAATTCAAGAAACCGGTTGATCTGCTTGTATTTTTTATATTTTTTGTCTACAATCTTTCCTTCTTTGGTCTGTACCCCGAGGTCCACCAAAAACGGAATCACTTCATCCGTGTCCAAAATGTATCTTTTCTTACGATTGTGCGAAAGATCAATTTTCTTTGCGATTTGGTTTTTATTTTCTTTTATGGTAGATTTTCCTTTCTTGCTGACTAATGCGCTGAAAGAACTTTGTTCACACAAAAGATCCAGCTGCTTGTAATCTTTTTCCAAAAAGGTGCAGATTTGTTCTACAGCCGTCTCCTTGTCCATATTCTCATGAAAAACCTGATTGTTCGCATACTCTTCCCGCTGAAACATTAACTTATTCTTTTCCATAAAAGGGCGGAATACCAGTTTCTGCGAAACCTGTTTGCTGCGGCGGTTACTTACCACGGCGCGCAGGGTGTATTCGTTTAAATTTTTCTCCAGTAGTTGTTTTACATTGTGCACTCTTTTCTGCTCCTTACACTTTGTCCCATTTTATCAAATATACTTTAAAGCCCGGTCAAACATTGCTTCACTTCACAGTGTAACACGTCTGCCCGGGCTTATCATTCTGTCAGATTATATATCTTATACCGGATATACTTTGTTTTCTTTGTCCGCAAGAGTTGGATCTACTTTGGTCTTCTGTGCCTCACGGTATTTGAAGAACTCCGTAGCTACCTGTGGGAACAATGCATAAGACAATACATCTTCGTCCTGCTGTTTCCACTGAGCCATCTCTTTTTCGATATCTGCAAGCTGTGGCTTGATCAGATCGGCCGGACGGCATGTGATCGGTTTCGTATCACCGATACACTTCTTCTGAACTTCCGGATTAAACGGTTTTACGGTCTGACCAAACTCACCGGAAAGAAGTTTCTTAGATTCTTTGGTAACCATCTTATAACGCTCACCGGATACAACATTGAGCACGGCCTGCGTACCAACGATCTGAGAAGATGGAGTAACCAATGGTGGCTCACCAAAGTCTTTTCTTACACGAGGTACTTCTTCCAATACGGCTTCGTATTTGTCTTCCTGTCCCATTTCTTTCAACTGGGATACGAGGTTACTAAGCATTCCACCAGGTACCTGATACATCAGCGTCTTGATATTAACACCAAGCACTTTGGTATTCATAAGACCACTTGCGAGTGCTTCTTCACGCATTGGACGGAAGTATTCTGCAATCTCAGCAAGAAGGTTCTGATCCAATCCGGTATCGTATGGTGTTCCACGGAATGTCTCTACCATAACTTCCGTAGCCGGCTGGCTTGTTCCAAGAGCGAATGGAGACATTGCGGTATCAATGATATCACATCCTGCCTCTACAGCCTTCAAATAAGTCATGGAAGCTACACCGGAAGTATAATGAGTATGCAGGTCAATCGGAATATCTACAGACTCTTTCAAAGCAGTTACCAATTCCGTTGCCTTGTATGGTGTCAAAAGACCAGCCATATCTTTGATACAAAGTGATTTTGCACCAAGATCTTCGATCTTCTTTGCCATATCTTTCCAATAATCTAATGTATAAGCATCACCCAGTGTATAAGAAAGGGCGATCTGTGCATGACCATTTTCTTTGTTTGCTGCTTTTACTGCAGTTTCCAGGTTACGCATATCATTCAAACAGTCAAAAATACGGATGATATCGATACCATTTGCAATTGACTTCTGAACAAAATATTCTACTACATCGTCTGCATAATGATTGTATCCAAGGATGTTCTGTCCACGGAACAGCATCTGCAGTTTTGTATTTTTAAAACCGGCACGCAATTTACGAAGTCTCTCCCATGGATCTTCTTTCAAGAAACGAAGAGAGGCATCAAATGTAGCACCGCCCCAGCACTCTACTGCATGGAATCCGACCTGATCCATCTTATCTACGATAGGAAGCATCTGCTCGGTCGTCATACGAGTAGCGATCAATGACTGGTGTGCATCACGAAGAATGGTTTCTGTTATTTTAATCGGCTTTTTTTCAATCTTTTCTGCCATGATAGTTTCCTCCTATAATTTTATTAAATTCCAAATATTGCCATAAATACACCGGCTGCTACTGCAGTACCGATAACTCCGGCTACGTTTGGTCCCATCGCATGCATCAAAAGGAAGTTTGTAGGATCTGCTTCCGAACCAACCTTCTGAGATACACGGGCTGCCATAGGAACGGCCGATACTCCGGCAGAACCAATCAAAGGATTTACTTTCCCCTTTGTTACTTTGCACATCAATTTACCAAAGAGAACTCCGGCTGCTGTACCGACAGCAAATGCAACCAGACCAAGTACAACGATCTTCAATGTCGTTGTCTGGATAAAGTTAGCACCACTTGTCTTTGCTCCTACAGATGTACCAAGAAGGATAACTACGATATACATCATCGCATTGGATGCTGTTTCCATCAACTGTGGAACCACTCCGGATTCACGGAAAAGGTTACCAAGCATCAACATACCTACGAGAGGTGCTGTACTTGGAAGAATCAAGCATACCACCGTCGTAACGATGATTGGGAAAAGGATTCGCTCCAGTTTGGAAACCGGACGAAGCTGTTCCATCTTGATCTCTCGTTCCTTCTTTGTTGTAAGGAGTTTCATAATCGGTGGCTGAATGATCGGTACCAGTGACATATACGAATATGCCGCCACGGCGATCGGTCCCATCAGTTCTGTCTGCCCCAGTTTCCCGGCAAGGAAAATGGAGGTAGGACCATCGGCACCACCGATGATTGAGATCGCTGCTGCTGCTTTTCCATTGAATCCAAGGACAATCGCAAGCAGGTATGCGGCAAAGATACCAAACTGTGCCGCTGCACCCAAAAGAAAACTCTTTGGATTTGCGATCAATGGACCAAAGTCTGTCATCGCACCAACTCCAAGGAAAATAAGAGATGGCAGGATCGACCATTCGTCCAGTTTAAAGAAAAATTCCAACAATCCGCCCTCTTCCATAATTGGCGGATAAATATTAACCAGTAACATACCAAACGCAATTGGCACAAGAAGCAGTGGTTCATATCCCTTTTTAATGGCAAGGTATAAAAAGAGGAATGCCACAAAGATCATAACTACGTTACGCCAATCCAACGTACCGTTTGCAAATGCTGTCTGGTGAATAAGATTTTGTAAAACTTCCATCTTAATCCTCCGTTCTTATGTCTATATACTAGTTCATTGTGGCCAAAACTGCTCCTGGCTCTACCATATCACCAACATTTACATTGATACTTGCGATGGTTCCATCCTGTGGTGCTACGACTTCATTTTCCATCTTCATAGCCTCAAGGATCAAAACAACGTCTCCGCGGGAAACGCTTGCACCAGGCTGTGCTTTTACATCTAGGATCTTACCAGGCATCGGTGCATTGATCTCTACGGATCCTGCTGCGCCGCCTGCTGTTTTTGCTGGAGCCGCTTGGGCAGGAGCTGCTGCTGGCGCCGGAGCCGCTGGGGCTGCTTTTGCTGCAGGTGCAGGAGCTGCGCCGCCTGCTGTCTCTTCTACGGTAACATCATAAGCCGTTCCATTTACGGTAATTGTATAAGTTTTCATGAATTTTTCCTCCTAAAAGATATATTTCAAATTAATACGAACGCTTTTTGATGGAACGGATTACCAATCCATCAGCTGGTACGGAAACTCCGTCCTCTTCCATGGCTGTTGCAACCGCTGCTGTGATCACGGCAATCAGCTGTGTATCATCCGCCGGTGCTGCCGGTGTCTGCACTGCTGCAGGCTTTGGTGCCGGTGCCGGCTGATCCTGTACTGCGGGCTGTACCGGTTCTTCTTTCTTCGTCAGTTTATCCATCAAAACAGGAATAAATTTAAACAAAGAAATGATAAAACTGATCAGGATCAGTACAAGAAACACCGTTCCCATAGCGATAACAGTATTGACGAGAGCCTGCGGAATCGTCGTATATTCTTCTGCCACTTGCGCTGTCGCTGCTAATACTATCATCCTATCACCTCATTCCGAACATCTGCATTGCATAGATCAACTGTTTGCGGATCTCAGAGCCCTCGATAATATTATCTACATAGCCGCGTTTTGCTGCGATTGAGGCCTTACACTGCATCTCCTCAAACTCTTTTGTTTTTTCATCCAAAGCGGCAAGTTTATCTGCCTCTTTGTTAATATCATCTTCATACATAACGGAAACCGCACTCTTGGCATCCATCACGCCGACTTTGGCATTTTCAAGAGCAAGAACAAGATCTGCTCCGATATGTTTTGAATTCATTGCTACATAGGCACTTCCGTAAGCTTCACCGGTAATTACATTCACTTTCGCACTCTCTGCGCTGGCAAAAGCACATGTCAGATCTGCTACAGCCTGTCCGATGGTCTTTTCTTCTTCCATGGAAGAAGCATATTTCTTTACATTTGTAAGTGTGATCATCGGAATTCCGAATGCATCACAGAAATAGATGAACTTCTCTGCTTTACGGCATCCTGCAGTAGAAAGTGTCTGCTCTGCACTGTTTGCCAAAGCACCTACTGTCACACCACCAAGAGTCATAAATCCGGTGATCATATCTTTTGCATGATCCTTTTTCGTCTCGATAAATACGTTCGCATCTGCGATCTGTGTCAATGCTGCCACAGGATCACCGATCAAACTTTCGAAATTCGGAATCACACGGTTCATGTCATCTTCTACTTCATTTGCTGCCACATCCTCATAGTTTGCCGGAAGTACCTCGATCAAATTGCGGATCTGAGCAAGTACGTCTGCTTCATTTTCGCCGACAAAATCAACATTTCCTGCTTCTGCCTGGAATGCTGCACTTGCTGTATCACAAGCTTCTACGCGGTTTCCATCAATGGCATTTGGAGAATTGACAAACAATTTTCCATTTTCTGCTTCCATAAAAGTGAAGTCGCTCAGAAGTGTCGATACCGCCACTCCTCCTCCACATGAGCCTAAAATAGCACTGATCTGTGGAATTACACCACTTGCTTTGACTTTACTCATGTAAATCTCACCAAATCCAGCCAATGCATCTACGGCTTCCTGAACACGTACACCGGCACAATCGATCAATCCGATCACAGGTGCACCTGCTTTCATCGCCATCTCATAAAGACGGGCAATCTTCTTTGCGTGCATTTCACCGACAGAACCATTCATCGCGGTTACATCCTGGCTGTAAACATATACCAGTCCGGAGTTGATCACTCCATAACCTGTAATGACACCATCAGCTGGCACTGCTTTTTCCTGCATGTTGAAATCTGTATTTCTCTTTGTTACAAGAGCACCGATCTCAACAAAACTGTTTGCGTCAACAAGAGATTCAATTCTCTGTCTTGCTGACATTTTTGCTGAATTACTCATACTGCAGTCCTCCACTTTTTTATAGTTATGTTTTGTTAAAACAAAATTTTTTCCAATTGTAATTGTAATGCTTTTTTGAAAAAATAGCAACAATAATTTTAACATTTTACAAAACATTTACATGAATTTTTTACGCATTAAATAATGTAAAGTTTCATAGGATAGATACAAAATAATATAAAGTATTAATGGGAGGTCTTTGTTGAAACATTCAAAACTTCTGATCTGCTTCTCCCTTTTGGCAGGGATCCTTTTTTTGATCGTCTGCTATATGTATGCACATCCTCTGAAGAAAAGTACTGTAATTCCTGACTTTTCTCTTACTGACGACCGGATCTCAGCCTCCTCCGACGCGCCAAAGCCGCTCTCTCTCTTTGCCTCCGGAGCCTGTCTGATG
Organism: Lachnoclostridium sp. UBA5890; assembly: GCA_002431395.1. Lineage (GTDB taxonomy): Bacteria > Bacillota > Clostridia > Lachnospirales > Lachnospiraceae > Eubacterium_F. The sequence continues at coordinate 50,060 of DJEU01000040.1, read as the reverse complement.
GATGCGGAAAGCGGCCGTGTTCTTTACGGAAAAGAGGAGCAGACGCCTCGTCCGATGGCAAGTACGACTAAGATTATGACCTGCCTTCTTGCTTTGGAACAAAGTTCTCCATCGGAAGAAGTTTCTTTCTCTTCCCGTGCCGTTTCCATGCCAAAAGTACACTTAGGGGCTTCAAAAGGCAGTTCTTTTGCCATGAATGATCTCCTGCACTCCCTTATGCTGGAATCCCACAATGACACGGCGGTCGCAGTCGCCGAGCACGTTGGCGGCTCTGTCGAAGGCTTTGCCGATAAAATGAACCAAAAAGCGGCAGAACTCGGCTTGACCGCTACCCATTTCGTAACGCCCAACGGACTGGATGCAGATGGCCATCAGAGCACACCGGCAGATATGTGCCGGCTTGCTTCCTACGTCTGCCAAAACAAAGATTTCCTGAAGATCATTCAGACACCCTCCAAAACGATCTCGGATAAAAAAGGTCATTCGTATTCGTTGACCAATCACGATGCCTTTCTTACCTCTTACAACGGAGCCTTGGGAATCAAAACCGGTTTCACCGGAAAAGCCGGCTATTGCTTTGTCGGAGCTGCAAAGCGGGAAAATCTCACGCTTACCAGCTGTGTCCTTGCCAGCGGCTGGCCCCCGGATAAGAACCGCAAATGGGCCGACACAAAGGCGCTGATGGATTATGGCTTTACACACTTTAAAAAACAAAAGATCTCTTTTCAAGATTTCAGCAAAATACCTCTTCGTGTTTCTGACGGCATCGAAAATCAGGTATTTCTCTTTGTCCCGGAACCGATTACGCTTCCGCTGGCATCCTTTGAAACGCTTGAAATCCATTACCGGCTTCCCGGGTCAGTCACGGCACCGGTCAGCACCTCGGATCCTGTCGGAACGATCGAATGCCGGATCAACGGCAGCGTATACGCCTCCTATCCGGTTTATCCGTCAGCCTCTGTCGAGAAAATCACATTTTCACACATTATATATGAAGTTATTGACGAATTTTTATCGCTTTTTTGCAAGAAATAATTATATAAACATTTTTGTTTTTAAACTTTCGAAAAAAAAATCAAAAAAACTCTTTACTTTTTTTTTGAAACATGATATGATGATTTTGTGTTAAAGCAGAACAAGGGCGTTCTCATTTTTTGAGGATGCCCTTTTTTTATTTATTGCACAAACGAAATTTTTGTGTATAATGGATAAAGGATTGCAGGCACATTTGAATATGAAAATTTTTATGGCAGCACATGCCGGAATGGAGGAAACTATGGAAACAAATGTAATTTCAGATGTATTTGGAACAAAGGTATTTAATGACGAAGTCATGCAGGAATACCTTCCAAAGAAAACGTACCAGGCTTTGAAAAAAACAATTGAAAGTGGCGAAGAGCTTACACCGGAAGTCGCAAACGTTGTGGCACACGGCATGAAAGAATGGGCTCTTAAAAATGGCGCTACACATTATACTCACTGGTTCCAGCCAATGACCGGCGTGACCGCAGAAAAACAGGATTCTTTCCTTGGAGCTGATTCCGAGTCACATGCTGTTTTGGAATTTAACGGCAAAGAATTGGTAAAAGGAGAACCGGATGCTTCTTCTTTCCCATCCGGCGGACTCCGTGCAACATTTGAGGCAAGAGGATATACAGCATGGGATTGTACCTCTCCGGCATTTCTTCGTGAAGATGAAATCGGTGTGACACTTTGTATTCCTACCGCATTCTGTTCTTACACCGGAGAAGCATTGGATAAAAAAACTCCTCTTCTTCGTTCCATGGAAGCAATCAGCAAACAGGCTGTCCGCATCATGCATTTGTTCGGACATGAAGATGTAACAAAAGTTTCTTGTTCCGTAGGACCTGAGCAGGAATATTTCTTAGTCGACCATGATCAGTATCTGAAACGTGACGACTTGATCTTTACCGGCCGTACTTTGTTTGGAGCAATGCCTCCAAAAGGACAGGAACTGGATGATCACTACTTTGGTACCATCCGCGAGCGTCAGGCAGGTTACATGAAAGACCTGAACATCGAATTGTGGAAATTGGGGATTCTTTCCAAAACACAGCACAACGAGGTAGCTCCTGCACAGCACGAGATGGCTCCTATCTATAATACAGCAAACATTGCAACCGACCACAACCAGATCGTTATGGAGACCATGAAGAAAGTGGCCCGCCGTCACGGCTTGGAATGTCTTCTTCATGAAAAACCATTTGCTGGCATCAATGGTTCCGGTAAACACGACAACTGGTCTATCGTTACCAACACCGGCATTAACTTATTAAATCCGGGTTCTGCTCCACATGACAACAAACAGTTCCTTTTGTTCCTGGCTGCTGTCATTAAAGCAGTTGATGAAAATGCTGCCCTGCTCCGTATGTCTGCATCCAACCCAGGAAACGACCACCGTCTTGGTGCAAACGAGGCACCTCCGGCAATCATCTCTATCTTCCTTGGCGAACAGCTTGAGGATATCGTAGAGCAGATTATCGCTACCGGTACTGCTACTCACAGTATCAAAGGCGAGAAAATGGATATCGGTGTAAGTTCCATTCCTCCGGTTAAGAAGGATGCTACTGACCGTAACCGTACATCACCATTTGCTTTCACAGGTAACAAATTTGAGTTCCGCATGGTGGCTTCTTCCATGTCCATCGCTGGTGCAAACACGGTATTGAACACTGCCGTTGCTGATGTTTTGGAAGGCATGGCAGACGAACTTGCCGGTGCTGCAGACTTTGATTCTGCTGTCGATGCTCTGATCCAGAAGACATTGAAAGAACATCAGAAAGTTATCTTCAACGGAAATGGTTATTCCGACGAATGGGTTGCTGAGGCTGAACGCCGTGGTCTTCCAAATGTAAAAACAATGGTAGATGCTACTGCTTCTCTCGTAGATCCTAAAACAATCGAAATGTTTGAACGCCAGAACGTATTGACAAAAGTAGAATTGGAATCCCGTGCCGAGATCAACTACGAGACATACGCAAAAGCAATCAATATTGAAGCAAAAACGATGATCGAGATGGCTGCAAAACAGTACATCCCTTCAATCATCAAATACACAACAAGTTTGGCAGATTCTGTAAATCAGATTAAGAGTGCTTGTCCGGAAGCTACCGTTTCCGTTCAGACAGAACTTCTTACCAAATGTTCTGCACTCCTTGCCAAAGCACAGAGTGCTTTGAACACTTTGATCGAAGCAACCGACAAGGGCTGTGCAATGGAAGAAGGAAAAGAGCAGGCTGAATTCTATCGCGACATTGTATTTAGTGCTATGTCCGAGCTCCGAGCTCCGATCGATGAGTTGGAAATGCTTGTTGATAAAAAATACTGGCCGGTACCTTCTTATGGAGATTTGATTTTTGAAGTATAATCATTCAATATAGTTATAAATAACCGAGCCGCAAATGTAGTATTTTCTATGTTTGCGGCTTCTTTTTCTGCATAAAATAAAGTAATCCCCTTTTTTTGAGATGTCCATGAAAAAAGTTACTGTTATTCTTCTCCTTGTATTGTGCGCCTATTTTCTTTACCCCCACACCCGTCTCGCATATTACAAACCCATCATTCCGAAGCGGAAATTGACCGCCACTGCTCTTACATTAAAAGTTGGAAAAACTGCGTACGTTCATTTGCAACATTCGAAAAAACCGGTACGCTATTATTCCACCGCCCCCCATATCGCCAGTGTTTCCCCCTTTGGAAAAATCACAGGCAGGCGGACCGGGGTCGCCATCATCCAAGTGATCTCAAATAAAAAATGTTACCGTTGTAAAGTAACGGTCGTCAAATAACCGGTATGTTTTCTCGTATCTGTGCATAATATATAGCATAAAAAATGATAGGACGGTTATATTATGAAATTACGTCTCACTTTATTTTTCGTCTGTCTGTCCGCTCTTCTGTTTACAATTTCCGGAAGTGCTCTGGCAGAAGAAAAAACGGCTTCCGGAGGTGCTGTAGACATCAGCGCCGTTTCTGCCGTATTGATTGAGGGTTCTACCGGAGATATTATCTACGAAAAAGATAAGAATAAAGAACTGGTTCCCGCCAGCATTACAAAGATCATGACGCTTACTTTGATCTTTGAAGCGCTGGATAATGGCAAATTGACATTGGAAACGCCGGTCTCTGTCAGCGAATATGCTGCAAGCATGGGCGGTTCTCAGGTCTTTTTAGAGCCAAACGAAACGCAAACGGTCAATACGATGATCAAATGCATCTCGATTGCGAGTGCAAACGATGCCGCTGTCGCAATGGCAGAAAAGATCGCCGGTTCCGAAGAAGCCTTTGTGAAAAAAATGAATGAAAAAGCGGTCGCTCTCGGCATGAAGCATACACAATTTAAAAATTGCACCGGTCTCGACGATAATATTGAATCCGGCCATTTTTCGAGTGCTTATGATGTCGCGCTTATGTCTCGTGAATTGATCACAAAGCATCCGGAGATCAGCAATTATTCTACCGTTTGGATGGACACGATCATCCATAAGACGAAAAAAGGCGAAACCGAGTTTGGTCTGACTAACACCAATAAACTAGTCCGCTTTTACGATGGAATCACCGGTCTTAAAACCGGTTCCACGTCCAAAGCAAAATACTGCCTAAGTGCCAGTGCTCGCCGCGATGATATGGATCTTATCGCCGTTATCATGGCTGCGCCAGATCACAAAAAGCGTTTTTCCGAAGCGCAGGCTCTTCTTGACTACGGTTTTGCCAACTGCCATATTTACCGCGATACGGACATTGCACAGGCATTGAAGCCGGTTCCGGTTCAGGGAGGCAAGGAGACTCAGGTAGCTCCGGTTCCGAAAAGCACCTTTTCTTATCTTCTGAAAAATGAAGATTCTTCCGCTGCTCCGACAAGAAAAATCAGTTATTTTGACGCACAAAAGGCACCCCTGAAAAAAGGTGCCCCTGTCGGTTCTGTTGATTATTATGAAAAGGATAAAAAAATCGGTTCTGTTGCCCTTGTCGCATCGAAAGATATCCCGGCAGCCGGGTTTACAGACTATCTTCTCGCACTGACAAAGAAACTATTCCATAAGTCGTAATTTTCTGGCAATGAGATATAATTTACGCCCCATCGGGAAGTCAAACAATTCCTGCTTGGTCATTCCCTTCAGCGATAAAAACATCCAGAAGAATACCAACGCGCCGACGGCGACGGATACTAACGATGCCAGCGCATTTGCCATATAACCACCTAAAAATATCAGACACAGGCGATTGATAAGCGTATATACGATTGCTACTGCGACGCCCATCCACAGACTGGCAGAAAGCGGTACCCCAAATGTCGTAAGTGGTTTCACTTCAAAGGTCGGAATATACCGTTTTAATGCCAATACATTCAACGCGCTTACAACAATTGGAAATGTCACATTTCCAATGACTAAAACATAGACATTAAGTTCTGTCGCATGCAAAAGTGCCACTACGATGCCGATGTGAATGACAAGCGAGATTGCCGAATGGATCACCGGCAGACGCATTTTGTCAATACTCTGCAGTGCGCCACCTGTCACATTGGAAATAGCATAAAAGATAATAGCGGCAGAGCCGGCAAGCATCAATTTACCACCAGTAATATAATCCGATGACGGAAACAGCATGCGGATCAGTCCCTGCCCGATCACCGTGTATCCAATCGCACATGGGAAAGCAATAATCATATTAAATTTAATTCCGGAGGAAATATTGTCATTTAAAAGTTTTTCATCCCGTTTTGTATAGGCGGCTACTGCACTTGGAATCATCGAAGACGCAATGGATGTCGAGATTGCGATTGGCAGTGTCGTCAAAAGACGGTATTTGGAACTGTACATTCCGACCATCGACTTGATCGTAACAGAGTCAATCCCCTTGCCGCCAAGTACACTTCCAAATAGATAATAGTCCACCAGGCCGCTGATCTGATACACCGTCTGGCTTAAAATAACCGGAAGGATCGTCATGATCAGCATACGGTAAATATGGGTTGCAGAATACAATTGTTTGGTCTCATCTTTCCGCTCCAGCTTATTCTGGATTGGGCGATAGATCCAATAAACAAATCCCACCAGAAGGAGAGCAAAAAAGGCACCCATACACGTTCCGAGTGTACCACCGGCAGCACCCCAGCCACTTTTAAACGGACTGTCTGCGTTCCATTTCATAAGGTAATAGGCACCTGCCACACTCACAATGGCATTGACAATCTGCTCTACAACCTGAGATACTGCTGTCGGGATCATAGTCTTCTTGCCCTGGAAGAATCCACGGAACACTCCCAAAAGAGCGACGATAAATATCGTCGGCGCCAATATGCGGAGCGGATATCTGACTCCGGCATAATCCGGATAAATATGTGTCTCGATAAAACCGGAGCCGGCAAACAAAAGGATGCCAAACAAGCCGCCGGAAACCACGGCAAATAAAAGAGTCAGCCGGAAAGTTTTTCCGGTATTCTTGTATTGCTTTTGTATGCTCTGGGCAGCAATAATCTTCGATAATGCCAGCGGAATACTGTAAGAGGAAACAATCAACACAATATCATATACGTCCACTGCAACGGCATAAATACCATTGCCCTCTTCTCCCAGTATATTGGACATGGGGATTCGGTAGATCATACCAATAAAGCGCACGATCAGGGATGCCATAGCAAGGATGCTTCCCTGCTTTAAAAAATCGCTTCCCTGGGATGTCTGTTGTCTTTTCTCACTCATACTGATTCCTTTCTACTTTTCCATTTTTGTCTGTCATAACCGGTTACTTTTCTTTAAATGAAATCAATTTTTTTCTGCTTGTCGGATAGGCCGCAATGTATGTTTTTCCCGGATTGATCGTAAGTACATTTCCTGACTCATCATAATATGTCATCTTATGATCTGCTTCACTCTTACGCCACGTGATCTTCACACGTTTTCCATTGGTAAGATAGTATCCTTCTCCTTTTCTCTTATGCAGGAAAAGATGCTGATATCCGTTTTTATCAATGTTTTTCTCTTTTACCAGCTGCACGATAACATTTTTAAACGCAAGCTGTTTGTTATTTTTGTGGTCTTTATGTTTCTTGCCGTATTCATATTTTTTATACGTCTTACTCTTTGTATCGTATTTGAGATAACACGTCGAGTAATTGGAAAATGGCAGTTTAATATACGTCGTATCGTCGGTGGAATCGAGATCGGTATCTTCCTCATAGAACGTAAAATGCTCTGCCACATTGTCCGACTTTACCTTCGTTCGGTAACCAAGTTTTTTGGCTCCTTTTTTCATTTTTTTGCCAGTAGTAAACACATTATGCGGTGCTTTATAGGAATAATCTCTGGCGTAAACAACCGGTCCGACCGCTGATAAACCACTTAAATTGTTGATCCCCAGTTCTTCCATCTTGGAAATTGCATATTTTGTCTGTCCAAAATGGCAGAATATGGCATCCCATTCACTGGCAAAACTGACAAAATAATGTCTGGCGCTTCGTACCGATCCCAGTTTCTTGATCTTGTCCACATCCTGGATCACACCGAGCATTCTCGTAATTCCCCCCTCTGCAAGGGCTTCATACAGCACATCGATCTGTGAAGTTCCCTGCTGATTGGCATTGGCATACTCAATATTGTTGATAATAACCGCATATGGTCGTTTTTCTGCTACTTTTTCCGTAATATATTCTCCGGTCAGATTACTCTGCACCATGCCCTCATGCGGATCCTTTGTTGGTTCCGGTGTCGCTGTTACTACGGGTGCCTGTGTTGTCTCCGGCGCTTTTTGTTCCTCTGCCACTTTTCCGGAACGATTCATAAGAACTGCCGCTCCGGCAGCCACTGCGATTACAACGACAGCACAAATACAACTGATCCGTATTACTTTCTTTTTATTTTTCATTGTTCTACCCTTTCCTTTCTTTTATGTAAACAGGTAATTTAATTGCTTTCCCGCAGGATTCCCATCTGCTCCATAATCTCCCGCTGCTTAGCTTCCATCTGCTCACGTTCTTCCTCTTCCATATGATCGTAGCCAAACAAATGCAGCATACTGTGTACAATCAGAAAACTATATTCGCGCAATTCCGAATGTCCGTATTCTTCCGCCTGTTCTGCGATCACATCCGAACACAAAACGATGTCCCCAAGCACCAATTCGTCACTTTCCGGAGAAATTGTCATGCTGTTTTCAAAAGCCTGTCCCTCAAAACTTCCCGGTGTATCGTATTCCATCATCGGAAAACTGAGAACGTCTGTCACACGGTCGACCTGCCGGTGTTCCGCATTAATCTCACGAATGGTTTCTTTTTCCACCATCGTCACACTGACTTCTGTCTCGTACGGACAATTTTCATGATCACACACAAAGGAAATCACTTTTTTGGCCTGTTCTTCCGGATCAAACGGAAATTCTTTGTCTGTTTCATTTTCAAAATATACTGTCATCGACTTTCTCACTTTCTTTTGTGCTCGTTTTTTCGTTTTTCGCGGTACTGCTCTCTTGCCTCAAATTTTTCATAGGCATGTACAATTTTTTGCACGAGTGGATGCCTTACTACGTCTTTGTTGGTAAGATACGACACGCCGATCTCGTCCACATCTTTCAATACCTTTAATGCCTGTTCCAACCCGGACTGGGTTGAAAACGGAAGATCTTTCTGGGAAAGGTCTCCGGTGATCACCACTTTGGAGCCAAACCCAATTCTTGTCAAAAACATTTTCATCTGCGCCGGCGTCGTATTCTGTGCCTCATCCAGTATAATAAAAGCATTATCCAACGTCCGCCCACGCATATAAGCAAGCGGTGCAACCTCGATCAATCCCTTTTCGGAATTCTTAATGAAGCTGTCTGCCCCCATGATCTGGTATAATGCATCATACAATGGCCGCAGATACGGATCAATCTTGCTCTGCAGGTCTCCCGGAAGAAAGCCCAAATTTTCTCCGGCTTCGATCGCCGGTCTGGTCAAAATGATCTTTCCCACTTCATCCTGCTTAAATGCCTGTATCGCCATTGCCATCGCCAGATAGGTTTTTCCGGTTCCCGCCGGTCCGACACCAAATACCATCATTTTCTCGCGGATAGCATCCACATATTTTTTCTGGCCAAGCGTTTTTGGTTTTACCGGTTTCCCCTGAATTGTAAAGGCAATCAAGTCATTGTCAATTTCTGCCAAAGATACCGGGGATTTTTCTTTGGACAATGCCAATAAATAATTGACATTTTGCTCCGTAATCGTATTTCCACGCTTTGCCAATTCCAAAAGTTCGGTAAATACACGTCTGGCTTCTGCGACATTTCCGCTTTCTCCCTCTACTTTGACGGAACCATCACGGACGATCACCTCGACGCCAAGATTTCTTTCTATTTTTTTCAAATGTACATCCAATCCGCCAAAAATATTATTTTCATATTCTGCCGGAATGTCCATCAGGATCTGTTCACGTGCCATCTGTCTCTTCCTTTCCCGGTGCCGCCTCAAGTTCTTCCGGCTGCACTTCCTTTTTATTCATCGTTTCTATGCAGGTGCGAATTACACCAGTGATTTTGTATTTATTTTCTTCCTGAATTATATTTTCCGTATGTTCTAAAATTTCATACCCCTCATTCTGCATTTGCTCCATCTTCGTCGCAAGATGTTTCCTAAATATACCGGCCGCCTGCTCTTTGGTATACCGCTTTTTCACTTTTGTATAATCCAGAAACTGCCGCCGGATAATCTTAACATTAATTTGAAGCGGAATAAACCGCTCTTCAAAACATACATAATTCATTATATCATAGTTGCCTGAATTATCAAACCATTTTAATGGATTTTTTAAGGAAATTCGTGAATCATTGTATTGAAAGGTGTAAATATTCCGTTTTTTCCCGGTCATTTGTTTGTCTATGTATTCTTTTGGCAGTTCTTCTTCCCATTTGACGGTATGCAGCAGCCGGATTTCTCCATCGGCAGCCACTCCCTGCTTTCGGATGACCTGCTCATCATCTCCCACAATGTCATAACTTCCCTGTATCAGAACCTGTCCCTTTTTCACGACATCTCCTTTTTTGCACAACGGAGTGCCTCTTCTTGTCACAATTGCCTCAATTCTCCCACCGCAAGGTGCCGTCAGACTAGATGCCTGCTCGGTTTCTTTTTCTTCTTCCCGCATTTTTCCCTCTTTTACCTGAATCTGGAGCACACATCCCTTTTCTTCCGCGGAAACCCAGCTTAGATCCGGATGCAGAAGCCTTAGATTTTGTTCGATCTTATCACACTGCAGATGTTTTCTTGTCATCCCACGGTACACTCCCATTTCTTCAATCTCCGCCCCCAAACCTTCTTTTGTATAGGTCTGCTGTCCGCGGAATTGAATGTCCCATACAAAAAGGGAAAGGATGTACAAAGCCGCGAAAAAAAGACCGATTCCCCACGTAAAGGTCCAATCGCGTCTGGCTTTTAGGCACCAAAAAGGAAACCCACATTTTTTCCGAATATGCGGAACCGTCTTTGTTTTTCGGGCAAGTGGCTGCAATTTCGGATATTCTGCCGCATACATAAAAAAGACAGCCTGCTTTTCCCTTTCTTTCACATTCCACAGTTCAATTTCATGATGTCTGCACAAATTCATAAATCGTTCCAAATGTCCTTCCGACACCTGACACTCTATGTATCCCATGATCCACCGCATTCCGGTCCTCCTAACTCGCAAAATATATTTTTTCTATTTTCCCACACACGCGGCATTCATCCGGCTGAAATGACTCAATCCCCAGTTTTTCCCCCTCAATCACCACACGCATGTGCTTTCCCTGCACTTTCACAAGGCATTCTGTGTATTCGATCAAGGATTTGTAATTTTCAATAATAGCATATTCCGTTCCAAACATTTTTACAATGGTCGCTCCCTCTAGAATATCGGGTTGAAGCCCCAGTTTTTCTGAAATCGGATTCATGTGACACCCTCTCACAAAAGCCGCTTGGTATATTATATGCAAGGCACGGTGTTATGTGACCGGGGGGGGGGAAATGTACGATCTTGTTTGTGTATCCTCTAGTTGCACGGAAAAAGGAGGTGTCCGACTTATCGAACAACCTCCTTCATATGTGCAATTATTTAAATTTTCTTTTACGAGCAGCTTCAGACTTTTTCTTACGTCTTACGCTTGGTTTCTCATAATGCTCTCTCTTACGAATTTCCTGCTGGATTCCTGCTTTTGCACAGTTTCTCTTGAAACGACGCAATGCGCTATCCAATGATTCGTTTTCTTTAACGATTACATTTGACATAGTATCACACCTAACCTCCCTCCAGTTGTAAGATTGTGCAAAATACAACTGTTTGGGTATTTTTTCGCACTAACACATATTATAACACAAATTTGGAAAACGTCAACTACTTTTGGCGATTTTTTCATCCAATCTGCGAAATAATTACTTCTTTTGCCTTTTTCAAAGCATCCGGGATACCCGCTGGGTTCTTTCCACCTGCCTGAGCCATGTTTGGACGACCACCGCCGCCACCACCGACAAGGGATGCCACTTCTTTGATCAGATTGCCGGCATGTGCCCCTTTCTTGATCGCACCTTCTGTGGCTGTCGCCATCAGGTTTACCTTGCCATCATTTTCCGTCGCATACAGGATTACGGCTTCGCCGAGTTTCTGTTTTGCTTCGTCACCAAGATCGCGCATTCCATTCATATCTACACCGGACAATGCTTTCACAAGAACTTTGATGCCATTTACATCTTCTGCTTCGCTTGTCACATCCCCCGCTGCAGCTTTCGCAATCTTCGCTTTCAATTTATCATTTTCTTTGGAAAGTGTTTTCACTTCTTCCTGCAATGCAGTAATTCGTTTTGCTACATCTGCCGGACTGGCTTTCAGCAGCGCTGCTGCTTCTTTCAACGTCTCTTCTACCTGATTGAAGTGAGCGATAAGCCCTGCTCCGGTAAGCGCCTCAATACGGCGCACACCAGCGGCCACACCACTTTCTGAAACAATCTTAAAGGCAGAAATATTACTTGTATTCTTCACATGTGTACCACCACAAAGTTCGGAACTAAAATCTCCCATCTGAACAACACGGACCGTATCGCCGTATTTTTCTCCGAAAAGAGCCATGGCACCGGTCTTCTTTGCCTCATCAAGTGTCATTTCATTGGTTACGACATCCAGGCCATTCTGGATTTCCTGATTTACAATTTCTTCCACCTTTGCAATTTCCTCCGGTGTCATCGGAGAGAAATGGGTAAAGTCAAAACGGAGTTTATCCGGATCTACCAAAGATCCTGCCTGCTCTACATGATTTCCAAGCACCATACGAAGGGCTTTCTGCATCAAGTGAGTTGCACTATGGTTGTTGGCAATAAGATTTCTGCGAGCCTCATCTACCGCAAGAGTAACGGTTTCTCCTACTTTGATGCTGCCTTTTGTCATCTTACCGACATGACCGATCTTGGTTCCCTGCAGTTTAATCGTATCTTCTACGACAAATTCTGCATTCGCTGTGCGGATCACACCGGTATCGGCAACCTGTCCACCCATTGTCGCATAAAATGGTGTCTCTTCTACAAGGATAGTTCCTTCCATGCCTTCTTTTAACTCATCCACCAAAGCATCTGCCGTCGTCAAAACGGTTACTTTAGAATCATGCGTAAGATCATGATATCCGACAAATTTACTCTCAATGGCTGCATCGATCGACTGATAAATCGTAACATCCGCACCCATGTAGTTTGTCTCTTCGCGGGCGTCTCTTGCTTTCTGGCGCTGTACTTCCATCGCTTCCTTGAATCCCTCTTCGTCCACGGTGAATCCTTTTTCTTCCAGAATTTCAATCGTAAGATCAATCGGGAATCCATACGTATCATATAACTTAAATGTATTTTCGCCGGAAAGAACCGTCTTCTTCTCTGCTTCCATCTCAGCCATCATGTCATTTAAAATAGACAATCCCTGATCAATGGTCTTATTGAAGTTTTCCTCTTCCGTAGCGATCAGTTTCAAAATATAATCTTTTTTATCTGCCAATTCCGGATAACCGTCCTTGGACTCGCGGATTACAACCTCACTCAATTTTGCAAGGAATGCCCCCTTGATACCAAGCAGTCTGCCATGGCGCGCTGCACGGCGAAGCAGACGGCGGAGAACATAACCACGTCCTTCATTAGATGGCATGATACCATCGGAAACCATAAATGTTACCGAACGGATATGGTCTGTGATCACACGGATGGAAACATCTTTTTTGTATTCCGTCTCGTACTCTACATTGGCATATTTGCAGACTTCGTCGCGGATGGCTTTGATCGTATCTACGTCAAAGATTGAATCCACATCCTGCATTACAGTAGCCAGACGCTCCAATCCCATACCGGTATCAATGTTTTTATTTTCAAGTTCTTCATAGTTGCCATTTCCGTCATTATTGAACTGGGTAAATACGTTGTTCCAGATCTCGATATAACGGTCACAATCACAGCCTACCGTACATCCCGGTTTGCCACAGCCGTATTTTTCTCCACGGTCATAATAAATTTCCGAACAAGGACCACAAGGACCTGCACCATGCTCCCAGAAATTGTCTTCTTTTCCAAAGCGGAAGATACGGTCTTTGTCTACACCGATTTCTTTATTCCAAATGTCAAACGCCTCATCGTCGTCCTGATAAACAGACGGATACAAACGATCCGCAGGAATCTCCAAAGTTTTTGTCAAAAATTCCCAAGACCAGGCAATGGCTTCATGTTTAAAATAATCTCCAAAAGAAAAGTTTCCAAGCATTTCAAAAAATGTACCATGACGAGCAGTCTTTCCTACATTTTCGATATCGCCGGTACGAATACATTTCTGACAGGTTGTCACACGCCGTCTCGGCGGAATCTCCTGACCGGTAAAATATGGCTTCAGTGGCGCCATACCGGCATTGATCAAGAGAAGACTCTTGTCGTTTTGCGGAATCAATGAAAAGCTCTTCATCACAAGATGACCTTTGCTTTCAAAGAAATCCAGATACATTTTCCTAAGTTCATTCAATCCATATGGTTTCATGTGGGTCCTCCTTCTATGTCAATACATAATTATCAAAATAAAGACGTACGCAAAACGCACGTCTTTATTTTAGTCTTTTTCGTCTCTTTTGTCAATGTCTTTATGCCTTTGTAATCTGGAGCGTAATTGGAACATCCGCTTCATTTTCCGCACGAGAATCACTCCATATATAATATGTCTGTCCCGCTTCTAATCCTACCTTCAGAGAAAGCCGCAAATCATTTGCCCCCGGCTGACTTCCCAATGCATCCCAATAATAACTTTGCTCATCAATGATATCCATTGCTTCATTACAGATATCCAAATCCATTGCAAAACTTTTCATATCCTCCGTATATTGTCCTGCATCTAAGGAAATGGTATAAGTTCCATCTGTTTCCGGCACAAATTTGTAATATGAGCCAAATGGTGTATTATAAATTGTTTCCGTCGAAGTTTTAACCGGCTTATCTGTTTTTATTTGAGGAAATTCATACGGAATAGGTGTAAGTTCTACTTCTACTGTCTCAGGTGCAGATTCTTCAATCTCCAGTTCCTGATCCACAATATAGCAGGCAGATACTTTTTTCTTTTCACCTTCTTCGTCCCGCTCATAAACAATATACTCCCCTTTCAGTCTATCCTTCATTGGAACCACATAGTAGTCCGAATATTTCGGATAAATCCACCAATCCCTCAATTTCAACTGATAGTCTTCCTCATTATCCAAGTTAAACTCCAGTTTATGAACTTTCACTTTGGTATAATCCAATTCACTATTTTCAGAAATATTTACCGTTCCCAGAAAATAACGTTTTGATTTGTCAGTCTCAGAATCAAAATCGTAACATGTCGCATAAACTCGATACGTTCCTGCCGGAATATATCTATAGTATTGTTTTACATTTTCATCCTCATTGCTTTGGTCTATGAAAGTATGAGCTGCCCCTCCACTTTCAACGAAACTCACACTTGCCGCCTTCCGTGATAAGCCAAGTGTTTTATTATCAAGCAGTATCGACACTTTATACAGATTCTCATTCAATCTAATCTCTTCTGGATTTTCTTCTGTTCCAATATTTTTGCTTATATCAATATTAATAAATTCATTATTTGCCTGTGTGTCGATACATAACCTCGCCTTACCTTCCGGACAAAGGCGCATAAGAATACCATTGTCATCTGTAAACAAGTTGTAGGATTCTTCGCTTTCATTATAGTATAATTCAAACAACTCATTTTCAATTGGCGTCCCATCCGGCAGGCAGATTTTGACAAACATCCAATAATAGTTTCTATTTGTAATCAATTCGATCTGTGTTGCTTCATCTCCATTTTTAGTAATAGTAACCGGATTAAACTCTCCGATGCCACAAGCATAAATATAGTCATAAGTTCCCGACAGTATGGTCGTTGAAAATTTTCCCTCACTGTCTGTCTGGACATCCTTGTACACACCGCTTGTCTCATTAATCAGCGTAACCATTGTATCCGCCAACAATATTCCATTTTTTGTCTTTGCCACACCTTCCACACGGCAGTATTCTTTGTTATCCGGCTTTGGATCCGTCTTTTCCGGTTCCTCGTAGGTTTCTTCCACGGTTTCTACACCGGCTTTTTTTGCAAAAACATTATAGACGGTCTTAAACGCAAGTTTTGCTTTGCAATTGTAGTCAAACAGCCATGCGTAACGATCCTGGTCGCCTTCCCGCCAGCTGTCCTGATCATACAAACGGTACGAATCCGAAATACCAAACGTGGTTACACTCGTAATCTGAACCGGACCGCCATTTTCTTTGTCCATGTCAACAAAGAGCTGATAAAGGTCATGGTAACGCTCTGCCTGATGAATCATTTCCTCTTTTGTATTGCTTCCCTCTGTACGGACACAAAGTTCTGTAATCATTACATCCAATCCAGCTTTGCCAAAATCCTCCAATGCATATTCCATACATGCATCCACATCCCGGTCAAGTTCATCATTTCCTTTTACTTCCGGCCAATTTGGAAGGATTGGGCACTGCATTCCAACCGTATCAATGAGTTTTTCATCTGCATTCACATAATTTACCAGGTCTAGAATTCCTTTTCTCTTTTCCGGTTTGAACGTGTTATAATCATTGTATACAAGTGCCACACCCGGTTCTACATACTTTTTCGCATAGATAAAGGCATCTTTCACATACTCGTACTCCGCATACTCCTCATTTCCTTCGGAATATACGTCATACCAGTTATTGTTGTTTTTACGGATAGATCCATCTTCTTCTACAGCCTCATTTACAACATCCCAACAATAAACAACACCCGGATAATTGGTCTGTACATAAGTGACAACCTGCTTGATATAACTTTCCATGCGCTGCTTCATCACCGCTTTACTTACTAGTTTTCCATCCTCATCATAGTTTTCACGGAAAAACCAGTCCGGTGTCTGATTGTACCACACAAGCACATGCGCACGCAGGGAAATCCCCGTATCCTGACAGAATTGCAGTTCCTTTTTACAGGATTCAAATGTTACTGCCGGCATTCCATCACTGCTCTTCTGACACCCTTCCTGATCAAGCAAAAAGACTGGTTTCATCAGATTCGTAAATGTCGTGCTATTATAATGTTTTTGCAGGATTCCAGACATATCCTGATCATAGATAGCCGCATATTCTTCTGCTTTTCCGGCAATTGCACTTCCGACTTTAAACGTCTTTGCCAGAGATTTAAGAGGCTTATAATCATCCTTATAGGTACTTGGCCAATTTGGATGATAGGTAACGGCAGGCGTCGGGGTCGGGGTTGGTATTCCCGTCGGTACCGCCGGCTGCGTAGGCACAACTGCCGGTATGGTTGGCACTGCCGGTGTCGTAGGTACTACCTTCGGTGTGGTTGTTTTCTTTACTGTCACTTTACAAGTTAAAGTGAATTTTTTCTTTCCTTTTTTTACCTTACATACTACTTTTGTAGTACCAACTTTCTTTGCCGTTACTTTCCCTTTTTTTGAAACAACGGCAATCTTTTTGTTTTTTGATTTCCAGGAAATTTTAGCTTTTTTTACCTTTTTCTTTACCTTTAACGTCTTTGATTGTCCAACTTTAAGCGTAATGCTCTTAGAAGATAATCTTGGTTTCTTTGCCGCCTGAGTTTCCTCTCCTGCCGGCATAATCATTCCGGCAAGAAGAGCTGTCGTCAAGACCATAGTTAATACTTTTGATTTTTTCATAATGCTCCTCCTATTTTCAGTAAATTATTTATTTCCGAATCTGCCCATTTCCCAAAATGATATATTTGGTGCTGGTAAGTGCCAAAAGTCCCATTGGTCCTCTGGCATGCAGTTTCTGAGTACTGATTCCTATTTCTGCGCCAAACCCAAACTCAAATCCATCGGTAAAACGTGTCGATGCATTGACATAAACCGCCGCTGCATCAATCTCGTTTAAAAAGCGCATGGAACTTTCATAATCCTTTGTAATGATAGATTCTGAGTGTCCCGTATTATACTTATTAATATGTGCAATTGCCGCATCAATGTCCGGAACCACCTTCATGGAAATGATGCGGTCAAGATATTCTTTTCCATAATCTTCCTCTGTCGCAGGCACGATCTTCGCATCGTATTTTTGCGAGATTTCATCCCCGCGGATCTCAACATCATGAGCATACAATGCTTTGCAGATTTCCGGAATGGCCTTTTCCGCGATGGCTTCGTGAATCACCAGGGATTCACAGGCATTGCAGACACCGAGACGCTGTGTCTTTGCATTTACAATGATATTGACCGCCATCTCAATATCTGCTGTCTCATCGACATAGACGTGGCAGTTCCCGGTTCCCGTCTCAATGACCGGAACGGTACTCTTTTCCACTACCGTGCGAATCAAGCCTGCACCACCTCGTGGGATAAGCAGATCCATGTACTGGTTAAGACGCATAAATTCCTGCGCCGTCTCTCTGGAAGTATCTTCCAATACCTGAATGGCATCTGCCGGCAAACCGACTGCGTCGAGTGCCTCACGGATTACATTGCAGATTGCCAGATTCGAGTGGATCGCATCGCTGCCACCGCGAAGAATGACTGCATTTCCTGTCTTAAAGCAGAGCGCAAATGCGTCCGCTGTCACATTTGGGCGAGATTCATAAATGATTCCGATAACTCCCATCGGTACACGTTTCTGTCCGATCTGCAGTCCACTTGGTGTCGTTTTCATGGAAATCACTTCGCCTACCGGGTCTGTCAAGGCAACGACCTGACGGATTCCCTCTGCCATTCCTTCAATCCGGTCTTCGGTCAGACGAAGCCGGTCAAGCAGTGCCTCCGACATATGATTTTTCTTTGCCGCCTCAATATCCTGAGCATTTGCAGCTAATATGTACTCTGTTTTCGCCGTTAATGCCTTAGCTACCGCCGAAAGTCCTTTATTTTTTTCTGTTACCGTCATACGGTTCATAAGAACCGAAGCCTGCTTTGCTGCTGCGCCAATTTCATTTAATGTCATATCCGTGTTTCCTTTCTATTTTTAAATTATTTTCGCTGCATAATTTCTTTTTCTGTCACGATCACATCGGGTTTCACGTCACAGCGATCCCCGGGGATCAAAATCATTTTCTGTTCGGAAAAGGCAGCAAAAGCCGTCATAAAATCGATTGTTTTCCATTCTGCCTCATGTTCATTCAGATAACGATCATAATAACCGCCACCATATCCCATCCGGTGCCCTCTGGCATCGTAAGCCGTTCCGGGCATGATCATAAGCACTTTTTTCTGCTCTTCTTTTATCGTCTTAAAAGAAAATTCCGGCTCTTCCCCGGTTGGCTCCCATATTTTCTGATAACCACGTTTTAATTTCGAAAGATCTGTAATTTCAAAAAAACGTATCTGTTTTTCTTTCACATAAGTTTTTGGCAGATACAATTTCTTACCTTGCGCAAGTACCGCCTGATTTAGCGTATCGACTTTCACTTCCGAGCGGAACGCATGATATGACAGTACAATATCTGCCTCTTTAAACCAGTCTGCCGCCAAAACCTTTTTTACAATTTCTTCCGATTTTTGTTGTCGACTTTCTTCATCAATGGAATCTCTTGCTTCCACTGCTTTTTTTCTCACTTTTTCCTTACTGATCATTATTTTTCGTCCCTCACTTCAACCGCTTTTTTCGATCTGAGCGGATGGATACTTCCATCTTTTTCCTGAATCGACACATTGGCAAGGCTCGCGCGCAGGTTATTTCTCACGGATTCAATGTATTCCGCACGCAGAAGTGCCTGTTCTTTCGCCTCTTCTTCTGTCAATGTTCCCGCTTTTTCCTTTTTATATAATTCATTGATTCTCGCAATCTTTTTTTCGTCCATAATCTCCTATCTCCGATTCAAATATTCTTTTAAGTGAAAATGTCTGGTGCGGTGTTCTTTAAATACCGTACCGATGTTTTTTCCTTCCATAAGGGTCAGGATATTTTCCATATTGTCTCCATTGATGATCGCCATATCGGCACCTGCATCGTTGGCAATACCGGCTGCCGAGATCTTTGAACTCATGCCGCCTGTACCAAACGACGTTGTGGGTCCCTTCGCCATCTCGATCATTTCGTCGCTGATCCGCTCCACATAAGGAATGAGTTCCGCTTCCGGATTCCGGTTCGGATCATCCGTGTAAAGCCCGTCAATATCGCTGAGCAGTACAAGCATATCTGCTCCGGCGATTGCAGCAACGACAGCTGAGAGGGTATCATTGTCACCAAATTCGATCTCATCGATCGCCACCGTATCGTTTTCATTTACGATAGGAATCGCGCCTAACGACAATAATTCCTCGAACGTATTGCGTGCATTGTGACGGCTCGTGTCATTTTCAATGGTAAATTTTGTCATAAGAATCTGTGCCGTATACTGATTGTATTCGGAAAATAATTTCTGGTATACGGTCATCAGACGACTCTGTCCGATCGCCGCACAAGCCTGTTTCAAACTTGTCGTATCGGGCCGCTTGGTAAGTCCAAGTGCTTTCCGTCCGACCGCGATCGCACCGGAAGATACCACGATAATATCTTTCCCCTGATTGTGCAGGTCGGTCAAAATACGCACAAATTTTTCCAATTTTACAAGGTCAAGTCCTCCGGTCTCCTCGTGTGTGATCGTTGAACTTCCCACTTTAAATACAATTCGTTTTTTATCCTTAAATGCTTCTCTCATCATTCTTTCCTTTCTCTCGCGATCGCAAGTGCGACACGCAGACCATCCATCGCTGCCGACATGATTCCACCGGCATACCCGGCACCTTCTCCGCATGGATAAAGCCCCTCGCAGACAGGCGACATAAAGGTATCTCCGCGCAATATGCGTACCGGCGATGATGTCCTGGTCTCTGTCCCCAGAAGCAGTGTGTCTCCATCATCAAACCCTTTGATTTTTCTGCCAAACTGCTCCATCCCTTCCATAATACCATTAGAAATCGCTGGGGGCAATATATTTTTCAAGTTTTCTTTTCCAACTTCTCCTTTGGTACACGGATGAATTTTTCCAAAGTCTTCCGTTTTTCGATCTGCACAAAAGTCTTCCAATCTTTGAACGGGAATTTTTCCTCTGCCAAGTTCAAATGTTTTCTTTTCCAATGCCCGCTGAAATTCGACCCCCGCCAGCACATCGTCTCCCGGATAATCCTCCGGTGTTACGGATACCACGATCGCACTATTGGCATTTTCGGAATCTCTGCCATGATTGCTCATTCCATTTACAACCGTAAATCCCGGTTCCGAAGAAGCATTTACGACGTAACCGCCCGGGCACATACAAAAACTGTAAACTCCCCGGTCATCCGACGTTCTTCCCGTCAATTTATAATCTGCCGCCGGCAGACGGTCATCCAATGTTCCGTATTGACTCAGATTGATCGTATCCTGCCGATGCTCCACGCGCACTCCGACTGCAAACGGCTTTGCCTCCATCGGAATGTTCTGTTCTTTCAATGCCTGGAACGTATCTCTGGCACTATGACCGATGGCAAGAACACAGGCATCGCAAGGGATTTCTTTTTGCTGCCCTAACTCGTCTTTTACAACAACTTCCTCTACCTTTCCATTTGCTTTCTTAATTTCCATAAATTGGGTATGGAAACAATACGTAACTCCCATTTCTTCCATCTCTTCCCGCATAGATTGAATCACTCCGCGAAGTTTATCCGTTCCAATATGCGGCTTTGCCTGATACCGAATTTCTTCCGGTGCCCCGTGTGCAATAAACGTATCCAGAATGAATTTTCGCTTTCCCGTTTTATCTTTTACTCCGGTATTGAGTTTTCCATCCGAAAATGTACCGGCTCCGCCCTCTCCGAAGGAAACGTTGGTCTGGGGATCGAGTTCGCCGCTCTTCCAAAAATGAGCCACTTTCTGCATCCGCTCCATCATCGGGCCGCCGCGTTCGATCAAAATCGGCTTGTACCCGCAAGAAGCCAAAAAATAAGCACACAATAAACCTGCGGGGCCCGCGCCAACGATAACGATCCGTTTCTCCGGCTCTTTCACCTGAAATCCCTGGATTTCTTCTGCCAGCGAATGCTCCGGTTCATATTTTGACAAGTTCTTATTTTTTCTATTATGCTTTAAAATCTCATCTTCGCTTTTGGCGGAAAATGCAATCGTATAATTGCAAAAAATATCCGGTTTCTTCCTCGCATCTATGCTCTTTTTGACAATTTGCAGATCGGTTATTTCTTCCGGTCTGATATGTAATTTTGCCGCCAGTTTTTTCTGTATTTCTTTCTTATTATCTTTGCGATAATCGATTTTACATTGTCGATACTGTAACATTTTATGCCTCCTGATCTGCCGCAATCTGACGGGCACACAGAACCCCTGTCGCCCATGCAAAATGCAGATTATATCCTCCACAAATTCCATCTACATCAAGCAATTCCCCGGTCAGATACAAATTTTTCATTTTTTTCGACTCCATCGACGGAATATATACTTCGGACAGCGGCACACCGCCCGCCGTCACCTGAGCGCGTTCCATCCCGAAGGTATCTGTGATCTTTACCGGATAATGCTTTAACAATTCGGCTAGATTTTTCTTCTTTTCCAACACCTTTACCCATTTTTTATGAACAATGCCCTGCAAATATTCATCGCCATATTTTTCCATCCATTGTTGTACTTTTTCCTCATCCCAATCGGGCAGAAAATCAAGTTTACAAGTCACCTGACTGCCTGCATCCAAAGCCGCAGCCGCCTGCGAGCAAAGTTGAAATACCGGTATTCCGGAAATTCCATCTTTGACAATCTGAATCTCTCCCCTCTCGTCTGCCACCTTTTTCCCATCGATCCAAAGAGAAACTTCTCCCGGCATCCGCACTCCGGCAAGCATCTCCCACTCGGCACCTTCGGCCTTTAATCCCGTCAATGCCGGATACAGTTTCGTCACCTGATGTCCCAAACTCCGTGCCAGCAGATAACCACTGCCATCTCCTCCACAGGGTTTATTGGCCTTTCCTCCACACGCCAGCACAAGCGCATCCGCTTTTACCTTCACACCGCCCTTTACACAAATTGTAAATTCGTTATTTTTATGTACCACTTTTGCCACTTTCGTCTCAAAAAGGAACTGCACACCGCTCCGTTTGCAGGCATTGACCAGAAAATCACGTACGGTAACTGCCTGCCCGGTATAGGGATAGAGGTATCCATCTCTCTCTTTATGATAAATTCCAATTTCTTCCATTATTTCAATTGCTTTATCCGCCGGAAATGCTTCTAATATTTTTCCGATTTTTTCTTTGTCGCCATGATAACAGGAAGTCCGCATCTGGAGATTGCTGAAATTGCATCTGCCGTTGCCGGAAGCCAATATTTTCTTGCCGGCAGCTTCGTTTTTTTCAATCACAAGAACTTTTTTGCCCTGTCTGCCGCACTGCCAGGCGCACATCAGTCCCGACGCACCTGCACCGGCTATAACAACATCAAACTTCTCCTCCATGATCTTCCTCGCTTTCCTCTCCTTGTCACCAAGCGCAGCTTGATGACCTGCGTGGGCTTCAGCCCACTTCCTTTCTTCTTTTCACGTAATTATATTTCATTGTATCACATTTTCTCTTTTGACGCGATACCTTTTTCATCAACTCGAAAAATTTTCCAGCATGGAATACAATTCTTCCTCATTCTTCACGAAAAATCCCTCTTTTAATTTCTGCTGTTCTTCTTCCGGCAAATTATCGATCAAAATCCCTGTATATTCATACGGGGTTTTCTGGTCCTCATGATATACGACAACCTGTCCCTCTTCTTCTTTTAAAAAGAATGTCATCGTCTCCTCAGACAAATAATTTTCCCGAACCACGATCTGCTCTTTCGAAAACGAAATCAATTCTTTTTGCTGTGGGATATCTTTTCCGGTTTCTCCCTCATGCTCGTCATTGTAGGCGGCAAAATATGCCTCTAATTCTTCCCTTGTTTTACCGGCAAGTTCTGCCGGCATCGTAGACTCTTCCCGGGTAATAACTCCGGTCACGCCTTCGTACACTTCCACAATGTATTTCATGGAAGTATTCGTCCGTATTTCCTTCACGGTATCCACCGGATTCACCTGACTTTTTGCCGGCTGACTGTTTCTATTTTTATAAGAACGGTAACTGTAAAAAGCAAACACCGTAAGTAACATGCCAAATACAAAAAAAATGCTCACATATAGATATCTTCTTTTCATAATAACACTCCAATCTGATATCTATAGTGTGAACATTTTTGATCTTTTTATACATGTAACTATTCAGGACTAATTCATAACTCGTCCGATCTTAACCGGATGACGATAGTACGCATTAGAAATCTTAATCCCATCACTTGGGTTACTTGCATGGATAACAAGTCCACTTCCAATATACATCGCTACATGGTTGATTCGGCTTCCATTGCTGTAGAAGAACAAATCCCCCGGTTTTGGTGAAGACACTTTTCTGGTCACACCAGCCTGTGCTGCGGCATTGTGTGGAAGGGAATGACCATATTTTGCATAAAGGCTCATCGTAAATCCGGAACAGTCTGTACCATGGGTAAGACTTGCACCGCCCCATACATAACGATTTCCAAGGAACTGTTTTGCATATTCTACGATGGATGCCTGTCCTTCGGATACGCCATCGGAAGAATTTGCGGATACCGTACCAACTTTCACGGCACGCTTCAAAGAATACTGCTCTTCGACAAATTCTTTTGCTACAAAAGCATAATCATCATCTACTGTAACACATACCCAGTTTGCAAGATCTGCATTGATAGCGTCCATACCACCGGCACGTTTAATTGCCTCTTTGGATATTTTCTGTTTTTTAATTACTTTTTCTACAAATTCTGTCGTCAGATTGTTTTCGCGGATAACAAATTCTTCTCCCTCGGAAACAACCGAATAAATCGGTGCATCTGTCGTCGGAAGTGCACGTACACGAAGAGAATTGGTTGTAATCTCAACGCATTCACGTCCCACTTTAGTAGCTGCCTTTTCTGCCTTTTCATCGGTTACAAGATATTTGGCTTTGACCCATCCGGTCACATTTCCGGAAACCATCTTTGCCCATCCTTTTTTAATCTTGTAAATGTGACAGCCGGCATTTTTTGTCATTTTACCAACTATTTTTGAATTTTCAGACGGCTTTTTACGTACATTCAAATACGTATCGACTTTCGTAGCCACACCAAGACGACTGTAATTCAAATTTAATTTTACATGTTCATCACTTTTTTTCGTTTCTTCCGGCGCCGCTGTCGGCTGTGGCTCTTCTGCTGCCGGCTCCGGTGTTGCGGAAACCGCTGCGCTCGTCACTGCTCCATTTGCCACCTGATTACAATATTCATCAACCACTACAGCGGCACCACTCAAAGGCTGGTCCGTCGCAATCATCGCTGCACTCACCGGCACTGCAATAATTCCTACCGCAAGGACACCCGCTGCAATATATTTCACATATTTCCTATCGAACTTCAAAATATCATCTCCTGATTTATTACGAATTTGTTACATCTTTTTAATAAGATTATAACAAGTGGTTACAAAGTTGTCAAGGATTAGTTGTTGTTTTCGTTTATATTGTAATTTGTCGGAAAAGTTTACATTACGTGAGTGCTCGCGCTCCAATAAACGCGCAGGGGTATCGATATGCAAAATACGCATATCTGATACCCGCGTGTTTATACTCACTTCATGCAAATCTTTTCCGACAAATTACAAAAATCCTAAAACAGCCAACAATAATTAAAACAAAGATACGCCTTACCATTCCATTTCATCAACTGTAGTGTACTTTATTTTCTGTGGATAATTTAACAGAGTAGCAATAGCCTTTTGTACTTTCTTCGACTGTATCAACATCCTCATCTTCTCATCCCCGCTCATAACCTTTGGTTCCCCGCACCTAAGACTATCCGGATGCTCTGACACACAACAATCTTTATACCAACATTCCCCCATAAGATTCCCCTTAACAGACCATTTCTCATTTTGGGTAAATTCGCCAACCAACGCTTTCATCACTCGCTCCGTAGAATATCTCTTAAAACCAGCTATGTAGTGTAATGTCTTCTTGTCATCGATCTTTGATAAATTGATTCTATGGTTCTCGACTGCTGCTAAAACTTCCTCACGGATTTTGACTTTATCCATCTTTCCCGTGCCTGTCCATTCTATCAGCCTATCAAACGCAAGAATCAAGTATTCAAAGCAAATCATATCCAAAATTACAATCTTTCCTTTTGAACTTTCTTCGATTGATTTCAAAACGCGATATTTATTACGAATATCCTGATTGTCAACCACATAATCAAATGCAATATAATATTTATCGTCACCTTTAAGATCTAAATCTAACACGGCATCCAATAATCCCTGATTACTACCTTTGCTTTCAATTACCAGTTGATCATCAAAGAAAAGTCGATCAACTAATTTCCAGAAGTGAAATCCCGCGCCGGTATCTTCCGTCCACAAATATCTCATATCACAACTCCTCTTCCAGTGTTATCCTATTATTATCAAACTTCAACACTTTAAAACTCTTATCTGATACATTGAGTCCGTCACAGTTTCGCAAAAAAAGCATATACTGGTTTGATACTTCAAAATTAATAAATCTTCTGACATCATCATTCATCAAATTGTCTGCATTATCTACCACAATAAAACTATCCTTGCACTGTCTTATTGCTCCTAAGAAATCATCTGATCTGTAGTTAAATAATTTGATAGAACTATATTCATCCGTCAGCCTGATATCTTCTAACATTTCATAAAGCACTGTTTTACCGGTCCCACTGTCTCCACCCACAAGAGTAATTCTGTCATCAAATTCTAAATCGTATAAAAATGGATCTGCCTTAAATGTAATACTTTTATAAATCATCCACTTCTCTCCTTTCATACTCCTTACTCCACCAGGCATTATAACCCCTTTCACCAATAGCTATATCCGAATCATTAAAGCGGATTTTCACATCATCCGCTATGTCAAAAAGTATTGGTCTGGACATATATATCTTTATATTATCCATAGTAAAAATGATTCTAAGCACATTTGGACCACATTCCTCGACATTTACTACTTTATCCGGATGCTTCACAATATTGAGTAATGTTTTACAGCCAGATGATAGATTTCGGATTGTACCTAACCCGTATTTTGTTTCAATATGCTTATCCGGAGTCAGCCTTGCTTCATCCACCTGCTGAATTAAATCAATTTCATTTTGTGACATTTCTTCATTTCCTGTATTCAAATTGAAATACAAGTCATTTTGCAATATCCAGTCATTTGAGTCCTTTTTTTCTGTATATATGTCTATCATGCAGCATCACTCCTTTCTATTGTCACTTTCTTGACTTTTCTAATCTTTGTTAAGTAAATACAAGTATATTCTGTAAATACATATTTATAATTATTCTCTCATTCTTAACTGCATATAATCATTTAAACATTTTATATAGGGTATTTCGATAGTTTTTTTAATGTATTAAATAATTTATTTTTATCTGATACCCCAGCGGTCTTTAAAATAAGCATATATACCATTGCTCTTAACAGTTCTGCGTCCCAATACATATTTCTTTCAAACCTATATTCAACATTTCCATGATCTAACGCATTTCTACTATTTTTTATGCGCTCTGGCATTTTAACATAGTCCTCTTCAAAATCACACTTTATGTTTTGTTCTCCATATATTTCTATAAACTCTTGGAGCACAATATCAATGCGTTTCTTTAATGTTTCTTTAGCATTTTTCATTCCTTCAATTATTTCATCAAAATATATCTTTTCTGAATCTGAAAACTCAGTTTCTCTACTGTTCTCTATTATTTTTATAATTTTCTTTTTTACTTTTTCCTGCTCTTTATATTTATAATTATGTCTTACACTTACATCAAACTGTAATTCAAATGCTGCACATATGTTCATAATATCCGCATATGTAATTTTATTCATATTACAAGGAAATAATGACCTAAAACAAATTTCATTTTGACATATCATAGTTAACAATTTTGCCAAACCGCTTTCAGTATCCTCATATTTTAAACATCTATTAAAATTGCTATCTTCCACATTATCTGGTTTTATATACAACATTGTCGTATATTCGTTGATATCATTACCGCATCCAATCATAACCGGATTAATTATATCTACTTTAGAATTCACTGATATAAATTTAAAAAATGTTTTTGCCATCTGAATGACATTATGTAACAATTCCTGATCTGAAGTCTTATTTACCTCAAATACCATCACATTTCTTACATCGTATGGAAATGGCTTATCACTTCCTTGAATCATTGTTTTAAAATCAATTGAAAGTTTTTGATTAAACGCAACTATTTCAACCGTATTACGTTCAATCCTCTCATCATTAATTTTTTTCCCATTCCATTGGTTTATAAGATTGGATATATCACTTTTATATTTAGGATCATTTCTAAAATAATAATCCAAACAATCCGATTTAATCCATATGTGATCGAATTCAAATGTATACCTTTTATCTTTTCTATACCAGTCAACCACATAAAATTGCAAATCACACTTATATTCATACAAATTTAAATATTTAATTTCCTCAATATATACATATATGACATTCTTTGAAAAATCTTCCAACTTAATCCATCCATCATTAATAATAGTTTTTATATCATCCAAGCTAGTAAATTTTCCTTCTGTATTTGAAATTGTTAATTTATAATCATCAAGTCTAAACATCATCGTATTTTTGTTTATCTTAATTATACCCACAAACACACTTTCACCTTCTTTTTCAGTTCAAATCTAATGCTGTTGAATTCCTTATCTTCTTTAAAAAATTTTCATTGAATCAGTTTAATTCCATTATGTATAAATATACTTCCTCTTCCAACACAATACACTCAAAATTTCATCTATTATTTTTTGATAATTTATTATATTTGATTATCATCACTAATTCATTTTGTATCATTACATCTGCCTAATATTTCTTATTCATTATATCATTATTGCTATTTTGTTTCAATCTTTAATTAATTATTTAGTTTCTATCATAATAACTAAAATCAATCCCCCTCCCCTTCATTATATAAAAACCCCCTGCTTTCACAATGAGGGATTTTGAACACCGTCGGTGCATAGAGGACGTTTTCTGTCCTCATGCACCGCTACGTGTGTTTATTAAGCGCAAGCGGTCCCGATATGTGAAAGCAGGGGGGATTCTGTAAAAGCAGGGGGGTTTCTTTATGCTCTTCCTCTTCCTTCAATCGTCGCAATATCTACCAGCGAAAGTTCTGATTTATCAACATTTTCAAGGCTTGTCAGAAGTGCATTTGCCGTATCCAGGGATGTCAGGCAGGTAACACCTGTTTCGATGGATGTACGGCGGATGAGGAATCCATCGTGAGAATGTTCACCCTGTTTTGGAATGTCGATGACAAGGTCAATCTCATGTCCAAGCAGAAGATCCATCAGTGTCGGAGATTCCTGCTCGATCTTATTGACGCCGATGACATCCACGCCGGCTTCTTTCAATGCCTTCTGGGTTCCTCGTGTCGCATAAATTTCATAGCCAAGTGCTTTAAAACGTTTTGCTACCGGAATGGCATCCGTTTTATCCTGGTCTCTTACCGTAAGGATCATCTTCTTATGCTGCGGAAGATTGATACCGGCTCCCATAAAGGCTTTGGAAAGCGCTTCATTGAATGTCTTTGCGATTCCGAGACATTCACCGGTTGATTTCATCTCCGGTCCAAGGCTGATCTCGGCGCCGCGCAGTTTCTCAAAAGAGAATACCGGCATCTTGATTGCGATATAATCCGATGGTTTTGCAAGTCCGGTCTCATAGCCAAGGTCTGTGATCTTCTCGCCGAGGATGACACGGGATGCCAGTTTCACGATTGGAATACCGGTAACTTTACTGATGTAAGGTACGGTACGGGAAGAACGAGGATTTACTTCGATGACGTACACTTCATCATTCATTACGATAAACTGGATATTGATCAATCCGATAACATGAAGGGATCTTGCCAGTTTTCTCGTATAATCTACTAATGTATCGATTACTTCCGGCTTGATACTCTGTGCCGGATATACCGAGATACTGTCTCCGGAGTGGATTCCGGCACGCTCGATATGCTCCATGATTCCGGGGATCAGGATGTCTTCGCCGTCACAGACCGCATCGACTTCCACTTCTTTCCCCATCAGGTATTTGTCTACAAGGATTGGATGTTCCTGTACGTGGCGGTTAATGATTGTCATAAATTCGCGGATATCATCGTCATTGATGGCAATCTGCATGCCCTGTCCACCGAGAACGTAGGATGGACGCACAAGAACCGGATAGCCAAGTTCATTGGCTGCCTTCAGTGCCTCATCCACCGTAAATACCGTATGTCCCTTTGGTCTTGGGATTCCACACTGCTCCAGAATCTCATCAAACAATTCACGGTCTTCTGCCGCATCGACATTTTCGGCGCTTGTTCCCAAGATTGGCACACCCATCTTCATCAGGGATTCCGTCAATTTGATCGCCGTCTGTCCACCAAACTGCACCACAGCACCATCCGGTTTTTCAAGATCTACGATATTCTGTACATCTTCCGGTGTCAATGGTTCAAAATACAATTTATTTGCCACGTCAAAGTCCGTACTTACGGTCTCTGGGTTGTTATTTACAATAATTGTCTCATAGCCGCTCTTTTCAAGAGACCATGCACTGTGAACCGAACAGAAGTCAAATTCGATACCCTGTCCGATACGGATTGGGCCGGAACCAAGTACCAGCACTTTTTTCTTGGTACGTGTCGCATCCACTTCACATTCACTGCCGAAACAGCTGTAGTAATATGGTGTCGCTGCCGCAAATTCTGCCGCACACGTATCTACCATCTTAAACGAAGCCGTGATGCCATTTTCAAGACGCATTGCACGAACTTCTTCTTCGGTCATGCCGGTATATCTTGCGATCACATTGTCCGGGAACTCAATTCTCTTTGCTTCCGCCAAAAGTTCCGGTGTGAGTTTTTCATTTTTCAGACGCTGCTCCATCTCAACCAAAATGGCAATTTTATCGATAAACCATTTGTCAATTTTTGTAATATCATGGATTTCATCATACGATGCCCCTTTACGGATCAGCTCTGCAATAACATAAATTCGGCGGTCATCGACGATACGTACACGCTCCAGCAGTTCCTCTTTGGAACGGTCGGTATATCTTCCGGTGTCGAGGCTGTCCAAATGCTGCTCCAGAGAACGGATGGCTTTCATCAACGCACCCTCAAAGTTCGTACAGATACTCATAACCTCTCCGGTCGCTTTCATCTGAGTTGTCAGTGTACGTTTTGCCTTAATAAATTTATCAAATGGCAGGCGCGGGATTTTGACTACGCAATAATCCAGTGCCGGCTCAAAACTTGCATAAGTCTTTCCGGTGATCGCATTTGGAATTTCATCCAACGTGTAGCCGAGCGCAATCTTTGCTGCCACCTTGGCGATCGGATATCCTGTCGCCTTCGATGCCAGTGCGGAAGAACGGCTGACACGAGGGTTTACCTCGATAACACAATATTCAAATGATTCCGGATGCAGGGCAAACTGCACGTTACATCCACCGGTAATATTCAATTCTGTAATAATGTTCAGCGCAGAAGAACGGAGCATCTGATACTCTTTATCTGCCAATGTCTGAGACGGTGCTACGACGATACTGTCTCCGGTATGTACACCAACCGGATCCAGGTTTTCCATATTACATACCGTAATACAGTTTCCGTTGCTGTCTCGCATTACTTCGTACTCGATCTCTTTCCAGCCGGCAATACAGCGCTCGATCAGACACTGACCCACACGGGAAAGACGAAGTCCGTTTGAACAGATATCACGCAGTTCCTGCTCGTCGTGTGCGATTCCACCGCCGCTTCCTCCTAACGTATACGCAGGACGGATAACGACAGGATACCCGATCGTATTCGTAAAGGCAACCGCATCTTCTACATTTTCAACGACTTCACTGGCAGCAATCGGTTCTCCAATTTTTTCCATTGTCTTCTTAAATTCAAGACGGTCTTCGGCTTTTTTGATTGTCAAAGAAGTGGTACCGATCAGGCGGACATTCTGCTCTTTCAAAAATCCGCATTCTTCCAGTTCCATCGCAATATTCAATGCAGCCTGTCCTCCCAAAGTAGGAAGCACGCTGTCCGGTCTCTCCTTTTTGATCAGGTTTTCCACCACTTCTACCGTAAGCGGCTCGATATAAACCTTATCTGCAATATCTTTATCTGTCATGATGGTAGCCGGATTGGAGTTGATCAATACTACTTCCATTCCTTCTTCTTTCAGCGAACGACATGCCTGTGTTCCCGCATAGTCAAATTCTGCCGCCTGTCCGATTACGATCGGACCGGAACCGATCACAAGTACTTTTTTAATTCCATCTATTTTTGGCATAGTTTAAATCCTCCTCTACTGTTCCATCATCTGCATAAATCGGTCAAATAACACTTCCGAATCTTTTGGTCCGGCACAAGCTTCCGGATGGAACTGCACCGTAAAGATCTTTTTATTTTTATACCGCAAGCCTTCCACTGTGCCATCGTTGACATTGACGAAA
The DNA here is from genome assembly GCA_002431395.1 of Lachnoclostridium sp. UBA5890. Lineage (GTDB taxonomy): Bacteria > Bacillota > Clostridia > Lachnospirales > Lachnospiraceae > Eubacterium_F. The sequence goes on along the minus strand of DJEU01000040.1, from coordinate 17,944 downwards.
GCAACTTCTGCCACATCCGCAGGAATGGTATCTTCTTTTACAACATACCCATGGTTCTGGGAGGAAATGTAAACTCTTCCTGTCTCCAGATCCTTAACCGGATGATTGGCACCGCGGTGTCCGTATTTCATTTTCTCTGTGTCCGCCCCATTGGCAAGTGCCATGAGCTGGTGTCCAAGGCAAATGGCAAAAATTGGAATATCTGAAGCATACAATGTTTTGAGGTTCTCAATAACCTCTGTACACTCTTTCGGATCTCCCGGACCATTTGTCAGCATAATGCCATCCGGATTTTCTTTTAAGATCAGTTCCGGATTGGTTCTCGCCGGATAAATCGTCACCTCGCAGCCGCGTTTCAAAAGACAGCGGGCGATGTTAAATTTTGTTCCAACGTCAAGAATAGCAACCTTCTTTGTTACCGGAATGTTGCTATCTGTATCTAAATCTCCCGGCTTATAAGAAACAACTTCTCTTGTCGTCACTTTATCAACGACACCGGAAACACTATATTCTTTACATTTTTTCTTTACTTCTTCAAGATCATAATCGGCATTGGTTGTAATCATGCCATTCATGGTACCTTTTTCACGAAGAATTTTCGTGAGGGCACGTGTATCGATGCCTTGAATACCAGGGATGTTTTGCTCTACGAGAAAATCCTGAATGCTCTGCTCATTACGGAAATTGCTGCTCAGACGAGATAACTCACGTACGATAAATCCATCTACATTGGACAACTTGGATTCCATATCCTTACGGCAGATTCCATAATTACCAATAAGAGGATAGGTCATAACGACTGCCTGTCCTGCATAACTCGGATCCGTCAGTACTTCCAGATATCCTGTCATTGACGTATTAAATACAATTTCGCTGATAACTTCTCTTGTGCTTCCGATGCTTTCCCCGGTAAACACGGTTCCGTCTTCCAGAATTAAATAAGCTTTCATAATTACCTCCATGTTCTTTTATTCAAAAGTCAAAATCATCTCGGCAGTTTCCACTAAGTTGTTTCCACTGTCCATACTGAGTTTTTGAATGTATTTGTGTGCATCATTTTCTGTCATCTGATTTCGCTCCATCAAAAGAGCCTTTGCTTTATTGATGATCTTTTCTTCCTCGGCAGTACGGCGCTTGGGCTGTGTTTTCTTTCTACGTTTCAGTTCCCGCGCGATGTCCATTGTCATCATCTGCACCGTGCTTACAAATTCACGGCTGTGGATCGGCATGGACAAACAAACAATATCTGAGCTGATACAATCTTCCAGCCTCGAAGGACTGGCGACAAGCAGCATCGAAAATTCTCTCGGAAGATAACCATACAATTCGCTGTAATGCATATCCGGCAGCTTGTAGCCGCATACAACCACGCCGCCATCGGAATCATTTGCCGCTCCGATCGTCTGAGCTGCATTATTATATGCCATTGTATCATCAAATCCGTTTCGAATCAAAACATTTCTCAGATTTTTTGCATCTTCTAATTTGGGAAATGCCACAATAATCCGCATTGGTTTTTTGCCTCCTTATCGAATGTTGGGTTTTTACAACGAACATTTTTTAACGAAGCAATTTCTCAGACACGGTCAAGGTATTTTTCCACTTCCCAGGCAGTTACCTGTCGTGAAAATTCTTCCCATTCATCTGTTTTTTCGTTGATAATGATCTGGGAAAGTGTCTTCCCGATCACCTGCTGCAAAAATTCATCTTCTTCAAAAGCGCGTATTGCCTCTCTCAGATTTCGCGGCAAAATATCAAATTTTACCTTATCATCTTCGGATACATCATCCATACATACCGGCGGCTCGAGTTCCTTTCGGATTCCCTCCAATCCTGCCGCGAGACATCCTGCCAGCACCAGATACGGATTACTTGCTCCGTCCGGGCTTCGTAAAATGACACGGGATCCGATCGTTCCGACATTGGTCAGCCGAATCAGCGGTGTGCGGTTTGTCCGCGACCAGGTAATGTCCACCGGTGCATTGTAACCGGGAACCAGTCTCTTGTAGGAATTGATAATTGGATTATTGATCAATGTCAATCCTTTGATGTGCTGAATGATTCCTGCCATAAAATGGTAAGCCTCTTTACTCAGTCCATCTTCTGCCGAAGTATCGGTAAATATATTTTTTCCATCTTTACATAAAAACATATTCAAACTCATCGCCGATCCCTTTAATCCGTATTTTGGTTTCGGCATAAAGGTCGCATGCAGTCCATGGCGTTTTGCCACTGTGCGAACCGTAAGTTTAAATGTCATAATGTTATCTGCCGTACGAAGTCCCTCATCAAACATAAAATCGATATGATGCTGTGCCACTTCATTGGAGTGGTAGGAACTTTCCATGACAAATCCCATTTCCTCTAAAGAAAGGACCATGTCACGTCTTGCATTTTCCCCGGAATCCAGCGGCCCAATGTCAAAAAATCCACCTTTTTCATTGGAATTTGTCGTCGGCTGCCCATCTTCATCCGTATCAAATAAAAAGAATTCGTTTTCCGGTCCTACGTTAAAAGTATATCCCTCTTTTTCTGCTTGTTCAAGTACATTTTTTAAAATTCGTCTCGGATCTGCCTCATATGGCGTTCCATCCGGGTTCAGCACGTCACAGATAAATCGTGCCACACGACCTCTCTGCGGACGCCACGGGAAAATGGTAAATGTGTCAAGATCCGGTGCCAGGATAAACTCTGACAAATCTTTGGTATCATATCCCTGAATGGCAGCTCCATCAAACACGACGCGGTTTTCCAAGATCCGATCCAGATGATTCGCCGTCATCGCGATATTTTTCAATGCTCCAAAACTGTCAACAAACTGAAGTCTGATAAATTCTACATCTTCCTCTTCTACTAAACGGTAGATATCCTGCTTTGTATAATTTGCCATAGTAATCCTCATTTCTGCATATTATTTTGCGCTTTTTTCGCACGATAGGGACTGACATCTCTTGTACTCGGTGCCAGCCCCTAATTTCCTATTTGCCTTCTCTATTATCCGAGGTTTGAATACCCCATCAAATCCTGATCTACTGCTTTGGCAACTTCGCGTCCTTCGCGGATTGCCCATACGACAAGAGACTGTCCACGGTGCATATCCCCTGCCACAAACACACGGTCAGCGCTTGTTTTATACTGTCCCGGCTTCGTCGCAACATTGGTACGCTCCGTCAGTTTCAGTTCAAAATCTTTGGCGATATAATCCTGTGTTCCAAGGAATCCTGCCGCGATAAATACCAGATCCACATCCAGTACATATTCGCTTCCGGCGATCTCACTCATCTTCATGCGGCCTGTCTTCTCGTCTTTCTCCCAGGCAAGTTTTACACATTTTACCTGTTTGAGAACACCCTTGTCATCTTTGATAAACTCTTTGACCGTCGTCTCATAGATTCGAGGATCTTTTCCAAACACAGCGATCGCTTCCTGCTGGCCGTAATCGGTCTTTAAGACTTTCGGCCACTCCGGCCATGGATTGCTCTCTGCACGTTCTTTCGGCGGCTGTGGCATCATCTCTAACTGGACAACGCTCTTTGCGCCCTGACGGATGGAAGATCCGACACAATCGTTTCCGGTATCTCCTCCACCGATAACCAGCACATTTTTCCCTTTGGCATCTACAAAATCCGTAAATTCCGGATTCAATACATGTTTGGTAACACGGGTAAGATAATCTACTGCAAAATAAATTCCTTTGGCTTCTCTGCCAGGTGCTTTGATATCACGAGGATTGGATGCACCACATGTCAAGATCACACGGTCAAATTCCTCCAGCAGCTGTTTGGCTTTGACATCCACACCGACATTCACACCGGTCTTAAATACGACGCCTTCTTCGGTCAGCACATTTATTTTTCTTTCGATTACCGTTTTTTCCAATTTCATATTTGGAATACCATACATCAAAAGTCCACCCGGACGATCGGAACGCTCGAACACAGTAACACTGTGTCCACGTTTGTTGAGCTGATCCGCCGCTGCCAGTCCCGAAGGGCCGGAGCCAATGATCGCTACTTTTTTGCCCGTCCGCACTTTCGGAGGTTTTGCCTCCATCAAGCCGTTGGCATAGCCGTATTCAATGATCGCATTTTCATTTTCCTTAATCGTGACCGGACTGTCATTTAAACCACAGGTACATGCAGCTTCACAAGGTGCCGGGCATACGCGGGAAGTAAATTCAGGAAAATTGTTTGTTTTCAGAAGCCTTCCCAATGCTTCTTCGTAATTATCCAGATACAAAAGATCATTCCATTCCGGACACATATTGTTCAATGGACATCCCGAAGCCATTCCTCCGATCATCATGCCGGACTGGCAAAATGGGACTCCACAATCCATACATCTGGCTGCCTGTGCCTTTCTCTCCTCGTGAGACATCGGAACGTGAAATTCATTGAAGTTCTTTATTCTCTCAAGTGGTGTGATCTCTTTGTTTCCTTTACGTTCATATTCTAAAAATCCGGTTGGTTTACCCATTTCATCTCAACCCTTTCTATTATAAATTATTTGAAGTGATATTGCAACTATTTTTACGCATTTTGCTTCTGTGTCGCATAAAATGCTTCGATCAATGCCTGCTCGTTGCTGAGACCTTTTTCTTCCATGATCGCGATCTGCTGCATCATGTTTTTGTAATCATGTGGAATGATCTTTTTGAACTTCGGAAGATAATCTTTGAAGTTCTCCAAAATCTCTTTTCCTTTTTCTGAGCCAGTTGCTTTCACATGGGCTTCAATCATATCTTTCAGCTGCATAACGTCATATTTGTTGGAAACTGCTTCGGAGGAAACCAGTGTTTTGTTCAGTTTCAGATACAGATCACTATTTTCGTCCAAAACATAAGCGATTCCACCACTCATACCAGCGGCAAAGTTTTTACCGGTCGTTCCGAGGATAACCACACATCCACCTGTCATATATTCACATCCGTGGTCACCCACTCCTTCGACAACAGCATGAACACCGGAGTTTCTTACACAGAAACGCTCGCCTGCCACACCGTTGATGTAAGCGGTACCACTTGTCGCACCATACAATGCCACGTTTCCGATGACAATGTTGTCTTCGGCTTTGTACTGGACATGAGAAGGTGGGAATACGATCAATTTACCACCGGACAAGCCTTTTCCGAAGTAATCGTTGCTGTCTCCTTCAAGCTGCAATGTCAGACCTTTTGGAATAAAGGCTCCAAAGCTCTGTCCACCGCTTCCCTGACACTCGATCACAAACGTATCTTCTTCGACATTGTCTCCGAGCTGCTTTGTGATCTCGGATCCAAGGATCGTTCCGAGCGAACGGTCGGTATTGGTTACTTTTGCCTGAATGGTCTTTGGTTCGCCACTCTTTAAGTTCTCTGCAAATTTCTTTAAGAAAACTTTTTCATCGATGGTTTTATTTAATTTGAAATCATAAATGTCTTTGCGGTTAAATTTGTTTTTCTTTTCTTTTACAAATGGGTTGTTGATGATCGCCGACAGATCCAGTTTACCGGCACGTTCCATATCAAGGTCATCTCTTACCTTCAAAAGATCGGTACGTCCTACCAGTTCATCCAGTGTCTGTACTCCAAATTTTGCCATCAACTCGCGAACTTCTTCTGCAATAAACTTCATGAAGTTCTCTACGTATTCCGGTTTTCCTCGGAAACGCTTACGAAGTTCCGGATTCTGTGTTGCCACACCAACCGGGCAGGTATCGAGGTTACATACACGCATCATAACGCATCCCATTGTAACAAGCGGTGCTGTCGCAAAACCAAATTCTTCGGCACCAAGAAGGGCTGCTACCATGACATCGCGGCCAGTCATCAATTTACCGTCTGTCTCGATCACTACTTTCGAACGAAGTCCGTTCATCAAAAGGGTCTGATGTGTCTCTGCCAAACCAAGTTCCCAAGGAAGTCCGGCATTGTGGATGGAACTTCCCGGAGCGGCTCCGGTACCACCATCGTATCCGGAAATCAGTACAACTTCGGCTCCTGCTTTTGCTACACCGGCAGCGACGGTACCTACGCCTGCTTCCGATACCAGTTTAACGGAAATTCTTGCATCCTGGTTTGCATTCTTCAAATCATAGATCAACTGTGCCAAATCCTCGATCGAATAAATATCATGATGAGGTGGCGGTGAGATCAGGGACACACCCGGTGTCGAATGTCTCGTCTTTGCGATCCATGGATATACTTTTTTACCCGGAAGATGTCCACCTTCACCCGGTTTTGCTCCCTGCGCCATCTTGATCTGAATCTCTTTGGCACTTACAAGATATCTGGAAGTTACTCCAAAACGTCCGGAAGCCACCTGTTTGATTGCAGAGCAGCGGTTTACGCCATCTTTTCCGATGGTAAGTCGTTCCAAACTCTCTCCACCTTCACCACTATTGGATTTTCCATGGAGATGGTTCATTGCAATCGCAAGTGTCTCATGGGCTTCCTGTGAAATGGAACCATAGGACATTGCACCGGTTTTAAATCGTTTGACAATCTCATCTACACTTTCTACCTTGGAAAGTGGAATTCCTTTTTTCGGGAAATTAAAGGTGAGAAGACTTCGAAGGTTCACATACAGATCCTCTCTGTTAATCTCATGCGAATACTCTTTAAACATCTGATAGTTACCGGTTCTTGTCGCCTCTTGCAGCAGATGAATGGTTTTGGGATTATACAAATGTTCTTCTTTTCCGCTGCGGCTCTTGTGGTTTCCAATACTATCAAGCGTAATATCTGTACCAAGTTCCAATGGATCAAATGCTTTATCATGAAGCATCTCTACCTGGTTCTGGATATCTTCGATGCCAAGTCCACCGATTCTTGATACCGTTCCGGTAAAATATTTATCAATAAAATCTTTCGACAATCCGATGGCTTCGAAGATTTTTGCTCCCTGATATGACTGAATCGTGGAAATCCCCATCTTGGAAGCAATCTTTACGATACCATGCAGGATTGCTGAGTTGTAATCGTCTACGGCTGCATAATAATCTTTGTCAAGCATGCCATTATCAATAAGTGTTTTGATCGTATCCAATGCAAGATATGGGTTGACGGCTGTCGCACCAAATCCGAGAAGGGTTGCAAAATGATGAACTTCTCTTGGTTCCGCACTCTCTAAGATCATGGAAAGTGAAGTTCTCTTTTTCGTAGTAACAAGGTGCTGCTGCATCGCAGATACGGCAAGCAGAGCCGGGATTGCCACGTGATTTTCATCCACACCGCGGTCGGATAAGATCAGCACATTGGCGCCCTCTTTGTAAGCACGGTCAGCTTCCAGATACAAGTGATCGATGGCTTTTTTCAAAGACGTGTTTTTATAATAGGTGATCGGAATGACAGCGACTTTGAAGCCCTCTACTTTCATGGATTTAATCTTCAAAAGGTCAGTATTTGTCAAAATTGGATTCTCAATCTTTAACGCGTGACAGTTTTCTGCTTTTTCTTCCAGCAGGTTGCCGGCGTCTCCGATATATACCGTTGTCGAAGTAACGACTTCCTCGCGGATCGCATCGATTGGCGGGTTGGTTACCTGTGCAAACAACTGTTTAAAGTAGTTATACAATGGCTGTGGCTGTTTGCTGAGTGCCGCAAGCGGTGTGTCATGTCCCATCGCTGAAATCGGCTCTGTTCCATTTTTTGCCATTGGAAGGATTTCATTTTTCACTTCCTCATACGTATAACCAAATGCCTTGCGTAAACGGAGACTTTCTTCATGGTTATAAGAATCTACTCGTTTGTTTGGGATCGTAAGATCTCTCAAACGAACCAGATTTGTGTCAAGCCACTCTCCATATGGCTGGCTGGATGCGTATTTTTCTTTTAATTCATCATCATCGATCAATTTTCCTTTGACCGTATCGACAAGAAGCATTTTTCCCGGACGAAGACGGTCTTTTTTGATAACATGTTCTTCGCTGATCGGCATTACTCCGACTTCAGAAGAAAGAATGAGCTGGTCGTCATCTGTAATATAGTATCTTGATGGACGAAGACCATTTCGGTCAAGCACGGCACCCATAATGTCTCCGTCGGAGAAAAGGATCGAAGCCGGTCCATCCCATGGCTCCATCATGGTTGCGTAATATTGGTAAAAGTCTTTTTTCTTATCACTGATATAACGGTTATTTGCCCATGGCTCCGGAATGGTTATCATGACAGCAAGCGGAAGTTCCATGCCGCTCATTACCAAAAATTCCAGTGTATTGTCTAACATTGCGGAGTCCGATCCTTCGGTATTGACAACCGGAAGGACTTTGTGAAGTTCTCCTCTCAAATGATCGGATTCCATCGTCTCTTCGCGGGCAAGCATCTTATCGGCATTACCACGGATCGTATTGATTTCTCCGTTGTGCACGATAAAACGGTTTGGATGAGCACGCTGCCAGCTTGGCTGTGTGTTCGTACTAAATCTCGAATGTACCATAGCGATCGCCGATTCATAATCCACATCCTGCAGATCGTCAAAGAACAATCGCAGCTGGGATACCAAAAACATTCCTTTATATACGATCGTACGGCTCGAAAGAGATACCACATACGTGTTTTCATTGGACTGTTCAAATACTCTTCGTGCAATATATAATTTGCGGTCAAATTCCAGTCCTTTTTCTACCTGCTCCGGTTTCTTAATGAAACACTGCATGATGTAAGGCATACATTCTACCGCTGTTTTTCCTAATATGGAAGGTGCGATTGGTACTTTTCTCCATCCTAAAAATTCAAGACCTTCTTTATCTACAATTGTCTCAAACATTTTCTTTGCCTGATTTCTACGAAGCTCATCCTGTGGGAAGAAGAACATTCCTACCGCATACTCTCTTTCTTCGCCAATCTCTATTCCCATCTGGGTGGCAATCTTTTTGAAGAATTTATGTGAGATCTGAAGCATGATTCCTACTCCGTCTCCAGTCTTTCCTTCGCCATCTTTTCCTGCTCGATGCTCAAGATGTGCTACGATTTCCAATGCATTCTTAACGGTATCGTGTGTTTTCTTTCCCTTTATATTTACAATCGCTCCGATACCGCAATTGTCATGTTCAAATCTCGGGTGATACATACCGAGCGCTTTTCGTTTTGACTCTTCTACATATTGACCACTCATAGTAATCCTCCATTCTTGACATTAGTTTGCCGCTCTAAAGCAGAACTCTTTGTTTCTGCAAGCAGAAAACGAGTTCTGCTCTGAGGCGACTTGTTTGTAAAAAAAGAAGACGTCAAAGAAGATGTGCAATTTAGGGCACATCTCCCTTTGACGTCTTTGTCTAAAGACATTATATAATATTTATTCTCAATAATCAAGTACTTTTTTGTTTTTTTAATAAAAAAGTTCAAAAACTTTAAAAAACAAAGTTTAATTACTCGAATTCTTTCAAAACTTCCGTTAAGATCTCTGCCATCTGATCTACATGTTCCTCTTTGATCACCAATGGCGGTACAAAACGGATGACATTCGTTCCGGCGGTTAAGAGAAGAAGTCCTTTGTCCAATGCTTTCGCACAGATCTCGCCGACCGGCGCGTCACATTCAAGTCCTCTCATCAGTCCCATTCCGCGGGCCTCTTTTGCCACTTTGCTTCCGGCTGCGATCTCATCCAGTTTTTTGCCAAGATACTCACCGACACGATTGACATTTTCAAGAATATTCTTTTCTTTAAAAATATGATTTACCGCTACGACCGCCGCACTTGCCAGAGGATTTCCTCCAAAGGTCGTACCGTGGTCACCCGGTACAAGGGCTTTGGCCACGTCTGTCTTTGCCGCAAAAGCGCCGACAACGATTCCATTTCCAATTCCTTTTGCCATTGTTACGATGTCCGGCTGGATGCCATACTGCTGGTAAGCAAACATTTTTCCGGTTCTTCCCATACCGCACTGTACTTCATCGCAGATCATCATGATATCATGCTCGGTACAAAGGTCACGGATTCCCTGCAAAAATTCTTTGTCTGCCGGATAAATACCGCCTTCGCCCTGAACTGCCTCTACAATAATGGCATACGTTTTGTCATTAATGTAACTCTTTACACTGTCAAGATCGTTATAATCAGCAAAATGAACGCCGGAAATAAGTGGAGCAAACGGTGCACGGTATTTTTCTGTTCCGGTCACGGACAATGCCCCCATACTTCTTCCGTGAAATGCTTTATTCATAGAAATGACTTCATGGCGTTCTTCGTGTCCCTGCATGATCGCATATTTTCTCGCCAGTTTCAAAGCACCTTCATTGGCCTCTGTACCGCTGTTTGCCATAAACACTTTGTCCATTCCGGTCGCCTCTGCCAGACATTTTGCTGCCTGCATCAATGGCTCTGAATAGAAATAATTGGAAAAATGTGTCGCCTTGTCAATCTGATTTTTCAATGCAGTTTTGAATTCCTCGTCGCTGTAACCAAGCGCACATACGGCAATTCCTGCACCAAAATCAAGATATTTTTTTCCTTCGGTATCTACCAGATACATGTCTTCTCCATGATCCATTGCTACCGGATACCGGTTGTAGGAATGAATCAGATATTTTTCAGATTCTTCAATTAATGTATTCATACGTCTGCTCCTTTACTCTGTCTCATGATGATACAAATTTGTCTCATTTCCAATAATTGCCGTTCCGATACCTTTCTTTGTATAGAACTCAAGCAGGAGACAATGTTCTCTTCTTCCGTCCAAAATATGTACACGGTTTACGCCCTGTTCTACGGCATCAATACAGTTACGTATTTTCGGAAGCATACCGCCGCCGATAAAACCATCCTCGATCATTTTATGCGCTTCATCCAATGTCAGCACAGAAACAAGTGTCGATGGGTCATCCGCATCTTTGCAAACACCTTCGATGTCTGTCATAAATACCAATTTCTCCGCTTTCATGGATTTTGCGATTGCGCAGGCAGCATCGTCCGCATTGATATTGTACGCCTTATAATCGTCGCCCAGTCCGATTGGTGCAATGATTGGCACGAAATCATTTTCCAAAAGAGTGTCGATCAATTCGGAATTGACTTCTTTCACATCGCCGACGTAACCGATATCTTTGCCGTTTGCTGTCTTTTTGTCACAGCGAAGAGTTCCGCCATCTTTTCCGCTGATGCCGGCTGCTCTCACACCAAGTTTTTCCATCATCTGTACCAGATGCTTATTTACTTTATTTAAAACCATCTCTGCCACTTCCATCGTGTCATCGTCTGTCACGCGGAGTCCTTCGACAAATTCCGGTTCTTTTCCCATCAAGCGCACCCATTTGCTGATTTCTTTTCCACCGCCATGTACAATGATCGGCTTCATTCCCACCAGTTTCAAAAGTGCCACGTCTTTGATCACACTCTGCTGCAGTTTTTCATCCAGCATCGCACTTCCGCCGTATTTTACAACGACTTTTTTATTGTTGAAATCGCGGATATAAGGCAGTGCCTCGATCAATGTCTCCGCTTTTATCAATACATCATTTAATTTATCATCCATTTTTTCTTGCCTTTCTTCCATATTTTAACAGTGCTACGAACGGTAATCCGCATTGATCTTAATATAATCATACGTAAGATCACAGCCCCAAGCTGTCGCACTGCATTCGCCCTGCTTCATGTCACAAACAAGTGTCACCGCATCACTTCCCATCATCTCAATCGCTTTTTCTTCATCAAAATCGGTAAGTACACCATTTTTGATCCATAGCATTTCTTCACCACCTGCCTGTAATGTCAGATCCACAACTTCCGGATCAAACTCAACGCCGGCATAACCAAGCGCGCAAAGCACACGGCCGCAGTTCGCGTCTTTTCCGTAAATCGCTGTCTTTACAAGATTCGAAGAAATCACCGATTTACTCAAGGTAACCGCATCCTGTTTGGTCTTTGTTCCTTTTACAATTACTTCCAAAAGGCGGGTGCATCCTTCTCCATCTCCTGCCATTTTCTTGGCAAGATCGGTTGCTACATAAGAAACGGCTTCATAAAATGCCTCGTATTCTTTGGTGTCTTTTTGGATTTCCTCTGCCCCGGCTGCTCCGTTTGCCAAAAGCACACAGGTGTCATTGGTCGAAGTATCGCGGTCTACCGAGATCATATTAAAGCTATCTTTTACAATCTCACTAAGCATACCCTGAAGCACTTCATGGCTTACTTTGGCATCCGTCGTAATGACGCTGAGCATCGTCGCCATGTTGGGATGGATCATACCGGAACCTTTACTCATTCCGGCGACCGTAATTGTTGTGCCTTTCTGTTCAAAGGTAACGGCACATTCTTTGGATACGGTATCCGTAGTCATAATAGCACTGGCAGCATCTTTTGCCCCCTGACGATCGGCTGACAATGCATCTTTCAAAAGCGGTGCTCCTTTGCGGATCGGTGCCATACGAAGCTGCATCCCGATAACCCCGGTGGAAGCTGTCAGTACTTCTTCCGGCATGATACCAAGTACTTTTGCGATTTCTGATGCCATCTCATAATTGTACTCTTTACCTTCTTTTCCTGTCGCCGCGTTCGCAATTCCACTGTTTAAAACAACCGCGCGGACATGATGTCCGCTCTCAACAATCTCTTTGTCCCATTGAACCGGTGCCGCTTTTACTACATTTGTAGTAAAAGTTCCTGCCACATTTGCCGGTTCGTTAGAAAATACAAGTGCCATATCTTTTCGATTTTCATATTTGATCCCAGCCTCTATTCCGGACGCTTCATATCCTTTTGGTGCATTGACACCACCATCAATTCTCTGCATACGATTACCTCATTTCCATATTCTAACTTTTAACGTAACACACTAACGATTCCTTATCACGGGAATACCGGAACAAGACGAAGTCCTTCTGTCTCATCCAGTCCAAACAACAGGTTCATATTCTGAACTGCCTGTCCTGCTGCGCCCTTGGTAATATTATCCATGGCACCCATCATGATGACACGACCGGTACGCTCATCCACTTTCGGGCTGACGTCAACAAAGTTACTGCCTTCTACCCAACGTGTTTCCGGGCAGACACCATCGTTTAATACACGTACAAAATATTCGTCCTTGTAAGCTTCTTCATACGCTTTACGAACCATTTCTTTTGTCACACCCGGATTTAATTTCGCATAAGCCGTAATGAGAATACCACGGTTCATTGGAACCAAATGTGGGGTAAAATTGATCATTACCGGCTTTCCTGCCGCATAGCCAAGCTGTTCCTCAATCTCCGGTGTATGACGATGTGTCGCTACCCCGTATGCCTTAATATTTTCATTCACTTCACAGTACAAGTTTGGAATCTTTGCTCCACGACCCGCTCCGCTTGTACCGGACTTGGCATCAATGATCAGCGTATCGGTATCAATATATCCATTTTTTACCATCGGATAGATGGAAAGTGTGGAACAAGTCGGATAACATCCCGGATTCGCGATCAAACGCGCTCCCTTGATCTTATCTCGGTTCAACTCACAAAGACCATATACGGCCTCTCCGATAAATTGTTTGCTCTTATGTTCGATGCCATACCATTTTTCATACACATCGACATCCTTAATACGAAAGTCCGCACTCAGATCGATTACTTTACAATTTGCCAAAATCTCTTCATCCAGAACCGATGCTAGATAACCCTGCGGCGTCGCCGTAAAGATCACGTCTGCCTGCTTGCTCAATTCATGAAGATCATCGCCTTTGCATACATTTTCAACGATCTGGAACATATTTCCAAAAACAGCACTGAATTTTTCATCGACATAGCTTCGTGAACCATACCATACGATCTCTGCCTCTTTGTGCTGCAATAACAATCTTACCAATTCCTGACCCGCATAACCAGTCGAGCCGATAATACCTACTTTAATCATCATTTAGCCTCTTTTCTATTACTAATGGTAAATCTTTCTTCATAAATAGTTTTTTTATTTCCTTTTATGCATAATTCAATGAATATTTTGCATAAATATGCATCTTTTATGCAAATGCATATTTATTATACACCTGTGTACTCATTTACGCAAGTACAATTTCACAATTCATCAAAAGAAAACATAAAATCCACATTTCCTCTTGCATAATATTCATTTATGTTGTATATTTATGGTATCAGAGTTTCAAAGTGTCAGACTCTCGTGCTCGCATGAAAGAGGATGATACCTTGAAACTCGCCGAATATGAGGATGGAGAGACTTGCTTCGCAAGGATCGGGAATCCGAATATTCGCAGGCTTGCGACAGTTGCGCCAGCAACGGAGCAAGCCGTTGGTTTCAAAGTTCCCCCGACAACGTCCATGCTCGCATGGGAAGGGCTGCGACCTTGAGACCCTTTCTATATCACATTTACGGAGGTTTAATTATGAAGGAAAAAGTTGTTCTTGCTTATTCCGGCGGTCTGGATACGACAGCGATCATTCCATGGCTGAAGGAAAATTATGATTATGAAGTTATCTGCGTCTGCATCGACTGTGGACAGGGAAGCGAACTCGATGGATTGGACGAGCGTGCAAAAGCATGTGGTGCTTCCAAACTCTACATCGAAGATGTTATCGATGAATTCTGCGACGAATACATCGTTCCTTGTGTACAGGGTCATGCAATCTATGAAAATAAATATCTGCTTGGTACTTCCATGGCTCGTCCGGTTATCGCCAAACGTCTCGTGGAAATTGCCCGCAAAGAAGGCGCTGTCGCTATCTGCCACGGTGCAACCGGAAAAGGAAATGATCAGATCCGTTTCGAACTCGGTATCAAAGCTCTTGCTCCTGATATCAAGATCATCGCTCCTTGGAGAAACGACAAATGGAACATGGATTCCCGTGAATCCGAGATTGAATACTGCCGCGCACACGGCATTGACCTTCCTTTTGCTGCAGATTCCAGCTACAGCCGTGACCGTAACTTGTGGCACATCAGCCACGAAGGATTGGAATTGGAAGATCCTGCCAACGAGCCAAACTACGAACATCTTCTCGTACTTGGTACCACACCGGAAAAAGCTCCGGATGAAGGCGAATATGTCACAATGACATTTGAAAAAGGTGTTCCGAAATCAGTCAACGGAAAAGCCATGAAAGTTTCTGATATCATCCGCGAATTGAACCGTCTCGGTGGCAAACACGGCATCGGTATCATTGATATTGTAGAAAACCGTGTTGTAGGTATGAAATCCCGCGGTGTATATGAAACTCCGGGTGGAACCATCCTTTACGAAGCACATCAGCAGCTCGAAGAATTGATCCTCGACCGCGATACTTACGCAGTAAAAGAGGAAATGGGCAACAAACTCGCTCAGATCGTATACGAAGGAAAATGGTTCAGTCCACTTCGCGAAGCTACTCAGGCATTCATCGAGTCTACACAGCAGTATGTAACCGGTGAAGTAAAATTCAAACTGTACAAAGGAAACATTATCAAAGCAGGAACAACTTCTCCATATTCCCTGTACAACGAAAGCCTTGCTTCCTTTACAACCGGTGACCTTTACGACCACCACGACGCTGACGGATTCATCACATTATTTGGTCTGTCAACCAAGGTCCGCGCAATGAAAATGCAGGAAGTAAATAAGAACGGTAAGTAATTAGAGAATTAGAACATAAAAGAACCAGCAAAATGGGAAATATGCCTATTTTGCTGGTTTTTATTTGACTTTTTCTTTATAACAAATACATATTTTCTAATATATGCAATGCGTCATACAACTCCATATCAAGCCCAATATTTTTCATATTGATACGTTCTTCCGGCATCTTTTCTACAAATTGTCTGACATCATCTTGTACTGTTTCCGGCAAAGCAATCCTCTCCTCCGGATTTATTATATTCATTAAACGAAATACGTCATTTTTATGCTTCTTAATATCCTTAGAGTTCACATGCTCCCCTTCATTTTTTCGCCTGCATAAATCCAACCATGCTTTCATTTTAAAAGGAATCAAATGCTCGGCTCCGAGAACCCCGACACCACTTATTGTCTTTCTCCCACTCAACATAAACTTATAATAATCATCATTCAGCATAATTGCCGACAAACTGGATATTTCATCTGAAATATGTAGCGGAGTAATTACTGCTTCAATATCATGCAGTTGATAACCTGGATTTTTCGAAAACAATTCAATCATTATCGGATAATTCAAATTCTGTGGTTCGGTAAAACGATAAAACTGTAAGGTTTTTGAATTCTTCCATCCACATTTGTACGCCCCGTCCTTAATAAATTTCCATAGTACAGTTCCAAACTCTTCAAATCTATTTTCAATCAATAGAATCATATCAATATCTTTTGTTGCACGAAAATCCAGATTTTGCCTGCTCATCAAAATATCACAAGCGGTTCCGCCAATAATTGTATAACAATCTTCATAGCCTTTAAATGCTTCTCTTAAAACTTCCAGCCCTATTACCATTTGTATTCCTCCATAACTTCTTCAATCTGTATTTCCACACGTTCATCATCCACATCTTTAAGACTTTGTACCAGTGACACTACATCCACCATGCCATCCATCACATAAGCTGAAGGATTATATTTCCATAGTTCAATTTCCACATAATCATTCCCCAGAACAAATTGTGGCTTAACAATAGCCTCTTGAGGAATTTCCTTTAACCGCTTTTTATCCATTGCATAAACCATACATTTTGGAGGATTCAGCATGCTCTTTTTCGCTAGTGCTGTTTCTCCAGCCATAGGTAATGCGATATTATAATATTGGGAACTTACATATATTTTCTTTTGAACCGGAGACTGTAAATATTTGCATGAAAGTTGATACAATTCTCTTCCACAAGCTACTGCCTCGATCATTTTCTGGTTTCCCTGTCTGTGGGTAATCAGCAACTCCAGTTCCTGCAATTCCTGAACCGCTCTGCTGACATTCATCGCTGACATATTAAGACATTTTGCAATCTCCGATTGGCTCTTTTTCTCCTGCTTCTTTTGATAGATAAAATAAAGGAGCAAAAATTGGGTCATTGCTGAAATTTTGTCTCTCTTCTCTCTCTTTTCTGCTCTCATACAAAATTCCTTTAAACTTATTCCAAATTCCGGCACAAAAATTTGCGAATTTGGCACAATAAAAGAAATTCGGTTTTTAATCAAGGCATTTCTTTGATAAGAAGAAATTGTATCAAGCCATAATACAACCGGCATCTTTGCATATTTTTCTATTTTTTTTATTTCTTTTTCAAAAGAAGTCACATTAAAATAGCCCGATTCATTCTTCATCAATATACTTTGTCTCTCACCAAGCGAAAGCATATAATACTCTCTCTTGTTTCGCAAATAAAGAGGCAATTGGATCTTACCGTCCCAGTTTTCAATTTTGACATTTACTCCAAAAATGTCAGACAAATATTTTTTCATACATACACCTTTTTAACATTTTTCTTGCATTATAACATTTATTTTGTTTCAATGCAATATTTTTGTTAAAAAATGCTATGTTTTAAAAATTCCTAATTTTATCCCCCATCATTTCCCTTTCTTCTTTGCCCATTTTGCCACACCGGTTGCGGAAGAATCCGTAAGGTCCGCTCCGCTTTGCACTTTTGCGCCCTTTGCCGACGCTCTTACCCCTTTCATGCTGCCGGAGATACCACTTCCTCCACTGGTACAAAATGGCACGATCTTTTTCCCTTTCAGGTTATATTTTTCCAAGAAGGTACGAATAATCATAGGCTCTTTTCCCCACCAGATCGGATATCCTGCATCTGTCAAGTATGGGACAAAAAAAATTTAAAATTATTTTCTGTACATATTCTATCAAACCCTTACTGAGTTTCAAGTACAGAATAGTTTATCACTATTAACCTTTTAGTTTCTACTCACAGAAAAAGCCAGCAGTTTTTTCACTACTGGCTTCCTGTATTACTCATTTTGTTTACTGCACTGCATTTCGGATAGATAGTGTATAATATTTTGTGTAAACGATAATTCCTTTAGGTATGGAAAAAGGAACCAATTTCCTGTATAGTGTTAAATACCAGAAAAGAGGTTCCCTATGTCT